>NZ_JAUJRI010000013.1:0-153063 GCF_030504405.1 Burkholderia sp. AU44665
CCTGCCGCTGAACTTCGTGATGGAGTCGCTGCAGCCGTCGAACGACGACATCTACACGGTCGGCAACGGCGAGCGCGTGGTGCGCGTGCGCGGCGAATACCTCGACGCGTGCGGGCGGTGCGGCCGCGGCGGCCGGGGCGGCGGCCACGGCGGCGGCGTCCTTCGCATCGCCGGCGGCGGCCGGCGCCGTGCCGCGTGCGACGCGAATCTGGCTTTCGTCGATCACGAAGCAGCACACGGCGACGATGTCGTCGGACGGCACCTCCGATTCGACCCACAGCGACAGGTCCGCGCCCGCTTCCTCGCGGCCGACGATCCGGCCGAGGTTGCCGAGTTCCTCGGTGAGCAGCGCCTGGTCCTTCGCGTCGACGCCGACCAGCGTGATCTTCAGGTGCGGGCCGTCGGCATCGGCGTCGGCCGCCGGATGCGCGGCCGCGACGGCCTGCTCGACCACATGGTCGGGCGCGCGATCGCCGCTTGCGACGGGCTCGGCGGCCGGCGCCACGGCGGCGGCGATCGGCATCGGCGCGGCCGGCGCCGGCTCGGCTGCCGCGGGCGCGCCCGAGCCGCTTTCGGCCTTCAGCCGCTCGAGCTTCGCGCAGATCGCCGCAGCGGCGGCCGCGTCCGGCTCGGCGCTCGCGCGGTAGTCGACGAGCTGGTCGGACAGCACGTCCTTCGTTTCCAGGAACGCGTCGACCATCTCCTTGGTCAGCGTCAGCTCATGGTTGCGCGCGCGGTCGAGCAGCGATTCGAGGATGTGCGTCGTATCGGTCAGCGCGGAAAAGCCGAACGTCGCCGCGCCGCCCTTGATCGAATGCGCGGCGCGGAAGATCGCCGCCAGATCCTCGGGATCGGGCGAATCGACGTCCAGGTTCAGCAGCAGCTGCTCCATCTGCGCGAGCAACTCGTCCGCTTCGTCGAAAAAGGTCTGGTAGAACTGAGTGATGTCGAGAGTCATGCCCGGTCACCGGTTGAATTCGTCGCGTTCATGTCAGGAGGCAGCCGGCTCGGACAGCGTGGCGACCAGGTCGACCAGCACGCCCGGGTCGATCGGCTTTTCGATCCAGCCGGTCGCGCCCGCGTCGCGTGCCGCGTCCTTGAACGCGTCGCTGCCCTCGGTCGTCAGGATGAGGATCGGCGTGTCCGCGTACGCGCTCAGCTTGCGCAGCGCGGCGATCACCTCGAGCCCGCTCTTGCGCGGCATGTTCTGGTCGGTCAGGACCAGGTCGTACGGCGCCGTCGCCGCCATGTCGAAGCCGGCTTCGCCGTCCGGCGCCACCGTCACGTCGTAGCCGGCCTGCGCAAGCGTGGCCTGCAGCAGCGCACGCATGGTCGCGGAGTCGTCGATGGCGAGAATGGTTCGGATCATGTCTGTCTCGGAAACGTCAGGGTTTCGGCGCCACGGCCACGGCGCTCGCCACGATCGGACGCGCCGCCGGCGTCGGGCCGCCGAGCTGCTGCGCGAGCAGCTTCGAACCGGCCGCGTCGGCGGACAGCGTCGTCGTCGTCGCGTCGTCGCGCATCAGCGCTTCTTCGGATTTGCGATTCAGCACGATCACGCTGATCCGGCGGTTTTCCGGATCGAGCGGATCGGCCTTGTTCAGGTTCTGCGTCGACGCGAGGCCGAGCACGCGCAGCACTTTCGCCTCGTCCATGCCGCCGGAGATCAGCTCGCGGCGCGATGCGTTCGCGCGATCGGCCGACAGCTCCCAGTTGCTGTAGCCGCCCTCGCCGCCCGCGTACGGCACGGCGTCGGTGTGGCCCTGGACGATGATCCGGTTCGGCACGTCGTTCAGCGTCTTGCCGATCTCGCGCAGGATGTCGCGCATGTACGGCTCGACGTGGTCGCTCGACATCGCGAACATCGGCCGCTTCTGCGAATCGACGATCTCGATGCGCAGCCCCATCAACGTCGAATCGATGCGGATCTGCTGCTTGAACTGGCGCAGCGTCGGATTGGCCTCGATCGCGGCCATCAGCTTGATCTGCAGGTCGTGCAGGCGCGTCTGCTCGAGCCGGTCCTGCGCGCCCTGCGCCTGCGACCGCGAATGCTCGTCGCCCGCCTTCGCGAGGCGCTCGGCAAGCGGCGTCGTGCCGTCGGTGCGGCGCAGCGTGCCGGCGTCCGCGCTCGACAGGTCGCGGCCGCCGCCGTTGATGATGCTGGAATCCTGCGAGCTGCGGTCGCCGCTGCCGAGGATCGCGGCCTTCAGCGGCATGTTGAAGTATTCGGCGATCCCCTTCAGCTGCACCGGCGTGACCGAGCTCAGCAGCCACATCAGCAGAAAGAACGCCATCATCGCGGTCATGAAGTCCGCGTACGCGAGCTTCCATGCGCCGCCGTGATGGCCCTTCTTCGCCGGGGCCACCCGCTTGACGACGATCGCGCGATCCTTGCTCTTGCTCATCGGTCGCTCCGCCTCACTTCGCCTTCACGCGTCGCACGTGCTCTTCGAGCTCCGAGAACGACGGGCGCTCGGTCGAGAACAGCACCTTGCGGCCGAACTCGACCGCGATCGCGGGCGCATAGCCGTTCAGCGTCGCGAGGATCGTCACCTTGATGCACTGGAACATCTTGGTCGACTCGGCCACGCGCTGCTCCGCGAGGCTCGCGAGCGGCCCGATCAGCCCGTACGACAGCAGGATCCCGAGGAACGTGCCGACCAGCGCCTGCGCGATCATCGCGCCGAGCACCGCGGGCGGCTTGTCGGCCGAGGCCATCGTGTGGACGACGCCCATCACGGCCGCGACGATCCCGAACGCCGGCATCGCGTCGCCGACGCGCATCAGCGCATGCGCCGGGCCTTCGCCTTCCGCGTGGTGCGTCTCGATCTCCTCGTCCATCAGGCTCTCGATCTCGAACGCGTTCATGTTGCCGCCCACCATCAGGCGCAGGTAGTCGGTCAGGAATTCGACGATGTGGTGATCGGCGAGGATCTTCGGGTATTGCGTGAAGATCGGGCTCTTTTCCGGATCGTCGATGTCGGCCTCGAGCGTCAGCGTGCCTTCCTTGCGTGCCTTCGCGAGCAGCACGTAAAGAAGCGCCATCAGCTCCATATAGACGTCCTTCGTGTATTTCGAGCCCTTGAAGAGCGTCGGCAGCACGCGCAGCGTGGCCTTGATGGTCTTGCCGCCGTTGCCGAGGATGAACGCGCCGACGCCGGCGCCCACGATCATCAGGACCTCGATGGGCTGGATCAAGGCGCCCAGATGCCCGCCCGCCAGCGCATAACCGCCGAAGACCGACAACAGCGTCACGAGTGTTCCCACGATAATCAGCACTGCCTGTCCCTCACGAAAGACCGGCGGGAAGACCGCCGTTAAACAGGTTTACGGCAGTCGGCAGGAAAACTTTCGCGGCCGCCCGGCGGCGGCCCGACGGTGTTTACCAGCAGTGCGCGGACGATTCGCGCGGCCCGCGGACGCCGCCCGTGCGACGCTCGCGCCCCGCCCGGCGTTGCCCGGCGCGGCGCTCAGGCCAGGGCGGCGGCCAGTTCGGCGCGCGCGGCGGCGGCCTTGCGCGTCTTGCCGGCGCGCGACGGCGGCTGGCACAGGCCGCACACGAAACCTTGATGCGGATCATGCGCATGCGCGACGAAATGGCCGCCGCAGCGCGTGCACGGGGTCATCTGCAGCATCCCCGAATCGAAGAAGCGCACCAGCGTCCATGCCCGCGTGAGGCTCAGCGCGGCCTCGTCGCCGGACAGGTTCACGTGCTCCAGGTAGAGCCGGTACGCCTTCACGATCGACTGGATCGGCTCGCAGCGGCCGTGGTCCTGCATGAACCGGTAGATGTTGTAGAACAGCGACGAGTGGATGTTCGGCTGCCACGTCATGAACCAGTCGGTCGAGAACGGCAGCATCCCCTTCGGCGGCGACACGCCCTTCAGTTCCTTGTACAGCTTGATCAGACGGTCCCGCGACAGGCTCGTCTCCGCCTCCAGCAGTTGCAGCCGGGCGCCCAGTTCGATCAGTTCGATGGCGAGGGTGATTTCCTTCACCTCGATCACGACGCTTTTGCTTGCCATGGTGATAACCGTCCGCTTGACGTTGTTCGAATGAATGGCCAATACGCTGCCGGCCGGCGCGGCGCGCCGGGACGAACGCAAGGCGGAATGGATCAGCGGACGCCTTCGACCTGCTGCCCGGCCATCAGGATGGCCGAGTGGGCGTGCGCGACGACATCGCTGCGGCCCTTGTCGGCGAGCGACGACAGCAGCGCGTGATCATCGAAGCGGAAGCGGCACAGCATCTGGTTGGACGCGGCCAGCTTCACGGTCTGCGCGAGCGTGAGGTTGGCGAGCACGTCGGCGAGTTCCTGAGAAATGCCCATGCGGAACATACCCATCGCCTTGTCTTCCCGCAGCAGTCGTTGCGCGAGGAGGAGGTACGACAGGTTGACCTCTTTGATCTCACTGAGCATTTCGCTGGTGGTGCCCATGATTCCCCCGTTAAAGAGCGTTGCTTTGGCCATTCATGTTATGAAAACGTTTGCTCGATCAGTGCGCACCGGGCGCTCAGTCGGCTCGTTTATAGTCTTACAGGGCGAATTTTGGCCAAACGGGATTTATGTCGGTATCAGCGAAGTGGCGTATGCCATGCAGGATTTGTCTGTAAACCGTGTAGGAATTTTTCTGACAAGGCCGATTGAAAGGCGCTATTGGAAAAACGGGTTGCAACGCGGATTCGGTTGCGAGGAGGCCGATGCCCGCCGCGCCGGTGGCGGAAGGCTCGCCAGCGGGCCGCCGGCAATCGGATCGGTAAAAATTATAGTGGTTTTTCACGATAGCGCAACAATAGTCGAGGCTATCTCGGTTCATGATTCCGTGCCCTTTTTCTCGGGGTTTTCGCGTATTTCATCGTGTAACAAGCCTTAAGTGTTTGAAAAAACACTCGAACCCCTCAGGGCGATATCGATAATGGACTCCAATGGGCGGCGGCGCGAGCCGTGCCGGCCCGCCCCGCAGCTTGCCGTCCGGCGCCCCGCGCACCCGCCCAGGGCCCGGCCACGTACCGCGAAGCGCGTGCGTCGGCGAGTTCCGCCACCTTGTACGGGATCCCCATCGGCGCCATCGCGCCCCCGGATCGACACTGGAGAACATCCATGCGAATTGCCCAGATCGCGCCGCTTTACGAAGCCGTCCCGCCGAAACTCTACGGCGGCACCGAGCGGGTCGTGTCCTATCTCACCGAGGCGCTCGTCGAACTTGGCCATGACGTGACGCTGTTCGCCAGCGGCGACTCCGTCACGTCGGCCCGTCTCGAGGCGGCGTGGCCGCGCGCGCTGCGGCTCGACCCGTCGGTCCGCGACTCGATGGCGCCCCATATGCGGCTCCTCGAGCAGGTCGCCCGGGTCGCGCACGAATTCGATGTGCTGCACTTCCACCTCGACTACCTGCCGTTCCCGCTGATGTCGCGCCTCGACACGCCGTACGTGACGACGCTGCACGGCCGCCTCGACCTGCCGGAGCTGCAGCCGGTGTTCGACGCGTTCCCCGATTCGCCGGTCGTGTCGATCTCGAACAACCAGCGCAAGCCGCTGCCGCAGGCCGCGTGGGCCGGCACCGTGTACCACGGGCTGCCCGACACGCTGCTCACGCCGCAGCCGGACGTGAAGCCCGAATACCTCGCGTTCCTCGGCCGGATCTGTCCCGAAAAGCGCGTGGACACCGCGATCCGCATCGCCGCGCAAAGCGGGCTGCCGCTGAAGATCGCCGCGAAGGTCGACAAGGCCGACGCCGACTACTTCAAGGAAGTGATCGAGCCGCTGCTCGACCAGGCGCACGTCGAATTCATCGGCGAGATCAACGAAGCGCAAAAGCCCGCGTTCCTGTCCGGCGCGAAGGCGCTGCTGTTCCCGATCGACTGGCCGGAGCCGTTCGGCCTGGTGATGATCGAGGCGATGGCCTGCGGCACGCCGGTCGTCGCGTTCAACCGCGGCTCGGTGCCGGAAGTGATCGAGGACGGCGTGACCGGCTTCATCGTCGAGGACGTGCAGGGCGCGGTCGGCGCGCTGCACCGGATCGACAGCCTGTCGCGCACCGCGATCCGCGAACGGTTCGACACGCGCTTCAGCGCGAAGGCGATGGCGCGGCGTTACGTCGAAACCTACGAATCGCTTTGCGCGGCCGCCAAGCAGCCGGCATTGCGCCGGGTTGCGGGCGCCTGACACGGAAATCCGCCGGGAAATGCGCGGTAAAAACCGCGCCGAAATCGGCGCGTAAAACGAAAGAGCCGCATCGACGATGCGGCTCTTTCTATTTGGCTTACGGTCATTCGATCAGGAAACGATCGCGGTTTTTCCCGACGATCCAATTCGGCGGCTTGCCGCGCCCGCTCCAGGTTGCACCGGACTTCGGATCACGGTATTTCGGCGGCAGCGGCGCCTTCTTCGGCGGGCGCCCGCGCTTCGCCCGCTCCGCGAAGCCCAGATCCTGGGCGGTCAGCCCATATTCCGCAATCTTCTGCTGGACTTCGGCAATCACCGCCGCCACTTCCTGGCGGCGCACGTCGTCCGCCTGAGCCTGCAGATCGGCGATCTGCGCCTTGAGTTTCGCGTATTGAGACATTTTTCGACTCCCCTTTTCGATGATGCGGCCCCGGCGAATCGGGCCGGGACACCAACATCCGTTACGTCATCCGCACTGCCGCCCTGCCCTTCGAAATTAATGCTGCCATCTTTAACCGAATCGCCTATATCGAGAATGCGGACTTATTCTAATAAAAGGCATTCGTCAGCCATTCAAATTTAACAATCGTTTACCCTCCCGGGCCCGATTCATTTCCTATAATCCAGACCAATTCCGGACGACCGAATAAATCCGTTGCGTCGCCCCGGGTCTTCAACCCACTCGAACGAGGTCCCTACATGAATCTTTCTCAGCGTCTCGCTGCAGAGGTATTCGGCACGTTCTGGCTGGTGCTCGGCGGATGCGGAAGCGCCGTGCTGGCCGCCGCCTTTCCGGGCCTCGGTATCGGCTTTGCCGGCGTCGCACTCGCGTTCGGCCTGACCGTGCTGACGATGGCCTTCGCGATCGGCCACATCTCCGGTTGCCACCTGAACCCGGCGGTGAGCGTCGGCCTGACGGTCGCCGGCCGCTTTCCGGCACGCGATCTCGCGCCGTACATCGTCGCGCAAGTGGTGGGCGCCACGCTCGGCGCGTTCGTGCTGTACCTGATCGCAACCGGCAAGCCGGGTTTCGACGTGGTCGGCAGCGGCTTTGCGACGAACGGCTTCGGCGATCGCTCGCCCGGCCACTACTCGCTCGCCGCGTCGTTCATCTGCGAAGTCGTGATGACGGGCTTCTTCCTGTTCGTGATCCTCGGCGCGACCGACAAGCGCGGCGTGCCGGCCGGCTTCGCGCCGATCGCGATCGGATTGTGCCTGACGCTGATTCACCTGATCTCGATTCCCGTCACCAACACGTCGGTGAACCCGGCGCGCTCGACCGGCCCCGCGCTGTTCGTGGGCGGCGACGCGATCGGCCAGCTCTGGCTGTTCTGGGTCGCGCCGCTGATCGGCGCGGTGCTCGCCGGAATCATCTATCCGCTGGTCGCCGGGCGTGACGACGCCGTCGACCTGCTGCCCGCATCAGCTCGCACAAGCGAATAAACACTACGGGGTCAAGCGAGCAGAGCAGCGAGCCTCACGCTGTCGAAGAACATCGAGGCAGGCAATTTCAACGGGCGCCCCTGGCGCCCGTTTTTCATTTCCACGCGGCAAACGCGCACGGGGCCGGCGCTCAGGACGCGACGACGTCGTCTTCGAGCGAGAACAGCGTGCGCAGGTGGCGGGCGACGCCCGCGTCGAAGTTGTTGCCGATCCGCGGAATGTGAGGCAACCGCGCGATCAGGTCGGGATTCGCGTTGTTCATCATGAACGCATGACCGGCGGTTTCGAGCAAGTCGATGTCGTTCATGTTGTCGCCGAACGCGATGCAGTGGCCGGCATCGACGCCGAGCCGCGCGAGCACCGTGCGCAGCGCGCGCCCCTTCGACACGTTCGCGGTCATCACCTCGAGGCAGTCGGGCAGCGAGTACGTGACGTACAGCGCATCGCCGAACTGCACGCGCATCTGCTCGGCGACGACCGCCAGATCGGCCGGTTCGCCGATATACAGCACCTTCGCGATAGCGGCGCCGTCATGCGCGGCCATGTCGATCACCTCGTACCGGAAGCCCGAATCCTGATGGAATTCGAGCAGGTGCGGCGCTTCGCGGTCGATCAGCCAGCCGTCGTTGGTAAACAGGTTGACGATCACGCGGCCGTGCGCGCCGGCGACTTCGGGCTGCACGAGGCGGCGAACGATCGCCGCGTCGACGTCCTGCGCGTGGATCGTCGTGTCGTCCGGCGCATGCACGCGCGCACCGTTCGACGTGATCAGGTACGGCCGGATGCCGAGCACGTCGCGAATGCCGGCGACGTCCGCATAGTGGCGCCCCGTGGCGATCACGAACTGCACGCCGTCGCGGTCGAGCCGGCGAACGGTGTCGATCGTGTACGGGTCGAGCTGGTGGTCGCTGTTCAGCAGCGTGCCGTCGAGATCGGTGGCGATGACTTTGTACATGGGGCGGGAGAGTGGCGCGCGCGGCACGGAGGAAGCGCCATTTTAACGTCGTACCCGGCAGCGCGCCGGGTCGTTGCCGGGCACGCGCCGCCCTGGGGGGGCTGAGGCGGGGCTGCTGCGGGCTGCTGCGGCGCGGCATCCGCCGCGCGCCTCGCTCGCCTTAGCCGCTCGCCTTAGCCGCTCGCCTTAGCCGCTCACCTTAGCCGCTCGCCTTAGCCGCTCGCCTTGCCGCTCACCTTAGCCACTCGCCTTAGCCGCCCTCCGCCGCCCGCAACGCCTGGAGCGCGAGCCGCAGCGCGCCATGCGCCGAATCGTCGAGCGGCGCGCGCAGCCGCGCGGCGTGCCGCGCCGGCACCGCCGGCGCGAGCGCGTCAGCCAGCCCGCCGCACAATGCGACCGGCAGCGCCTGCTGAGGATCGAGCGCGTCGATCATCTTGCCGATCTCGTCGCCGGCCTGCGCGATCAGCGCGCGCGCGACCGGATGCGTGCGATGCGCGAACACGACGGGCGCGAGACGCGCGTAGATCGTCTGGTTCGCGTCGCACGACCACTGGACCAGCGCGTCGCGATCCTGCGCGCCCGTTTCCGCGAGGAGCGCCGCGGCGAACGCGTCGCGCGGCACGCGGCCGTCGAGCGCCTGTTGCGCGTAGGCGAGCGCACGCACGCCGAGCCACGCGCCGCTCGCCTCGTCGCCGGACGGAAAGCCAAAGCCGCCCGCGATCCGGCACGCGCCGGCCGCATCGAGCGCCGCCGCGATGCTGCCGGTGCCGAGCGCGACGATGAGCCCGGGCGCGCCGCCATGCGCGCCGACGACGGTCGTGTACGCGTCGCTCTCGATCGCCAGTGCGCCAAGCGGCGCCTGCGCGCGGAACGCGGCGAGCCACGC
The DNA here is from genome assembly GCF_030504405.1 of Burkholderia sp. AU44665. Taxonomy (NCBI): domain Bacteria; kingdom Pseudomonadati; phylum Pseudomonadota; class Betaproteobacteria; order Burkholderiales; family Burkholderiaceae; genus Burkholderia; species Burkholderia sp. AU44665. The sequence continues at coordinate 9,451 of NZ_JAUJRI010000013.1, forward strand.
CGCGTTGTTGACGCCGGCGAGCCCGCAACCGAGCGCGCACTGCGACCAGTCGAACGCGAGACCGGCCTGCGTGAACGCATCCGCGCAGGCCGCGCCGATCGACGCCCATGCCCGCTCGATGCCGAGCCCGAGCCCCGACGGGCCGCCGCGCCCCTGCGCGAGCTCGCGCCCCGCCCGGTCGGCCAGCACCGCGCGCGTGCCCGTGCCGCCGCCGTCGATGCCGATCGCAAAAAGTAATGCCGCCATGCCTTCATCCCGCTGATTCGAACAGGCGCCAAGCTTAACCGGATCGGCGCCGCGCGCCCATCTGCCGTTCGGCCGGCTATCCCGCCAAAAGGGCTTCCGCTATGCTGGCGCGATCGAATCGACACTGAAAACGAGGCAGACGATGTCGCAGCGGTGCAACTGGGTGAAGACGGAAGCGGACGCTCACTATCACGATACCGAGTGGGGCGTGCCGTCGCACGACGATCGCCACCTGTTCGAAATGCTGATCCTGGAAGGCGCGCAGGCCGGGCTGTCGTGGTCGACGATCCTGAACAAGCGCGCGGGCTATCGCGAGGCGTTCGCCGATTTCGATGTCGACGCCGTCGCGCGCTTCACGCCCCGGCACATCGAGAAATTGCTGGAGAACCCGGGCATCGTGCGCAACCGCGCGAAGGTCGAATCGGCGGTGACCAACGCGCGCGCGGTGCAGCGCATCCGCGAAGAGCACGGGTCGCTCGCCGCGTTCCTGTGGTCGTTCGTCGGCGACACGCCGATCCAGAATGCGTGGCAGTCGTACCGCGACGCGCCCGCCTCGACCGAGCAGTCCGACGCGCTCAGCAAGGCGCTGAAGGCGTACGGCTGCAAGTTCGTCGGCTCGACGATCTGCTATGCGCTGATGCAGGCGACCGGCATGGTCAACGATCACGAAGCCGGCTGCCCGTGCCATGCGCAATGTGCGGCGCTCGGCGGCAAGCAGCCGGCACGCCGGCGCAAGGCGGGCTGACGGCGCAGGCACACGCTGGGCGCAGGCGCCGCGCCGCTGGCCCGCGTTGGTTGCACCGTGCGCGTACTGCTTGACGCTTGGCCCTTGCCGCTCGGTCCTTGCCGCTCGGTCCTTGCCGCTCGGCCCTTACCGCTCGGCCCTTACCGCTCGGTCCTTACCGCTCGGTCCTTACCGCTCGGCCCTTACCACTCGGCCCTTACCGCGCCGCCCGCGACGACGCCGGCACGCCCGGCCGCGCACTCCGCGCAGCCCGCACGCGCGCGCTGCGCTTCTTCACCCAGATGCAGACGCCCGTCACGCTCAGCATCGCGATCACGATGCCGAGCACGCTCACGGCGACCCGTCCGGCGACACCGGCGATCCGCCCCGAGTGCAGCGGAAACTGCGCCTGCATGAACAGGTCGCCGGCTGAACCGCGGCCCGGCACCTGAGCCGCCACGGGCTTGCCGGTCACCGCATTCCAGTACAGCCACGCATTGCCGAGCCCGACGTCGCCATGGTCGTTGCCCGGCGTGAAGAAACCGACCGCATAGGCGTTCATCGCCGGCGCGAACAGCAGCGCGCCCGGCGGCGCGGCGAGGCCCGCGTCGCGTCCGGCCGAGCGCGCGATCTCGACGATCCGCTCGCGCGGCAGCACCTGGCTGCCCGGCGCGGCCGGCGGGAAATGCTCGGGATTCGTATACGGCGTTTCCGCGAGCGGCGAAACGAGCGAGACCAGCGGGCGCACGACCGGAACGGCAAGGTTCATCGAGATCGACGTGACCGCGACGACCAGCAGCAGCCCCCACACCCACACGCCACCCGAGCGATGCAGGTCGAACACGAGCGGATAGCCGCCGCGCCGCAGGCGGAACGCGAACGACTTGCGCCAGCTTTTCGGGTTCGGAAATGCGAGCACCAGCGCGATCAGGCTGTCGATCGCCCACACGATGCCGACGACGCCCATCACCCAGAACCCGAAGTTGATCCCGCCGTACACGGGCAGGAACAGCGAATAGTGCAGCCGGTAGATGAACGGCATCAGGTCGAGCCGCGCGAGCGACGGCGCGCCCCATTCGCGGCGGCCCTGCACCGCGCCGGTCGCGGGATCGACGGCGATCTGGCTGAAACCGAGTGCGTACGGCTGGCCGGTCGCCGGATCGGTACGCGGCGTCACGCCCGCCTGCAGCGTGTGCCCCGGTTCGACCGCGAGCGGCAGATAGGTCACCTGCACGCGCGGATCGGCCGCCTCGATGCGCGCCGCGAGTTCGAGCGGCGCAAGCGGCGTCGCGCCGCTGCGCGCGGTATAGAAATCCGGGTTCAGCGCCGCGTCGAGCTCGTGGTCCCACGCGATCAGCGCGCCGGTAAGCCCCGCGACGAACAGGAACAGCGCGATGGCAAGCCCGAACCAGCGGTGCAGGCGCACGAGCAACGGTCGCAGGAGCGCATTCATCGCGTGCGCAGCGAAAGGAAAGCGGGCCGGCACGAGCGGCGGCCCCGAGTCGACGGGATGCGGTTCATTTCAGGTCGGGCGCCGCGCAACAGCCATCCGGCCCAGTCGGAAGAGGCCGGATGCCCTTGTGCGCGGCATGGAATTGTTGCGCGTTCGACGAGTTTTGATACGATGCGCAACATTTTAACGCAATGCGAATGATTCTTACTCGCATTTTTGCTCGCTCGCCATGACCGTCAGCCTTGCCCGCCCTCCCGTCCGTCCACGCCGCGTCGCCGCCGCCCTCGCCTGCCTTGCCGCCTCGCTCGCGCATGCGGACGATTCGCCGGGCGACGCCGCGCTGCTGCCAGCCCTCAACATCACGGCCGCGCACGATTCGCCGCAACACTTGACCGACACGATCTCGACCGGTGCGCTCGGCACACGCCGGCAGCTCGACACGCCGTTCTCGACCACGATCGTCACGTCGGAAGAGCTCGAGGCGCGTCAGCCGTACAAGCTCGGCGACGTGTTCGCGAACGACGCGTCGGTGTCCGACAACAGCGGCGCGTACAGCGCGTGGGCCAGCTACCTGACCGTGCGCGGCATGCAGCTCGACTGGCAGAACGGCTACAAGATCGACGGGCTGCCGTTCGTCACGTACGGCATCACGATGCCTTACGAGCAGCTCGAGCGCGTCGAGCTGCTGAAGGGGCTCGGCGGCTTCCTGTACGGCTTCGTGACGCCGGGCGGCGTCGTCAACTACGTGACGAAGCAGCCGGGCGCCGAACCGGTGCGCAGCGTCGACATCGGCTACCGCAGCACCAACGTGTGGACCGAACATGTCGATCTCGGCCAGCGCTTCGGGCCCGGCAACATGTTCGGCGCGCGGCTGAATGCGACGCACGAGGAAGGCAAGACGTACAACGACGGCAACATCCGCCGCGACAGCGTGTCGCTCGCGCTGCAGGCGAACCTGACGCGCGACCTCTCCGTGTCGTTCGGCGCGCTGTACCAGGACCGCCGCACGACCGGCCAGACGCCGTCGATCTTCACCGGCAGCTATCCGGGCGGCGCACTGCCCGCCACGATCAGCGGCGGGTCGACGAACCTGGGCGGCAAGGACCAGTACCTGAACACGAACCTGCAGCTCTACACGGCCGGGCTGCAATACCAGCTCGCGCCCGACTGGCAGCTCGACGTCGCGTACAGCTACAGCAAGGCGACGCGCCGACGCAACGAAAGCACGCTGTACCTGCAGGACGCGGCCGGCAACTACACCGACAGCCGCTACGTCGGCATGGAGGATCACCGCTTCAGCCAGTGGCGCGCGATGGTCGAGGGCAAGGTGCGCACGGGCCCGTTCAGCCACCAGATCGTGCTCGGCGCGTCGTGGCAGAAGCAGGCGAACGACTATTCGGCGAACAGCGTGTTCGTGCCGCTCGGCGCCGGCAATCTCTACGCGCCGAACCCGTACCGCTACGAGAGCCCGCACGGCTTCGTCCAGTACCGCACGAGCGAGATCGTGCAGAAATCGCTGTTCGCGAGCGATACCGTGCAGTTGACCGAGCGCTGGTCGGTGCTCGCCGGCGTGCGTTACATGAACTACGAGCAGCGCTCGTTTCAGGCGAACGGCGCCGAGGATCCCGGCTATCGCCAGAACGGCGTGGTGACGCCGACCTTCGCGGTGATGTTCAAGCTCGCGCCGACCACCACCGCGTACGCGAGCTACGCCGAATCGCTCGAGCCCGGCAGCCGCGTCAACGACGTCTATGCGAACGCGGGCCAGGTGCTCAAGCCGCTGCGCAGCAAGCAGTACGAGCTCGGGATCAAGAGCGAGCACGCGCGCTGGAGCGCGACGGCCGCGCTGTTCCGGATCGAGCGCAGCGCCGAATACGCGAATGCCGCGAACGTCTACGTGCAGGATGGCGAATCGATCATTCAAGGGATCGAGGTCGGCGCGCGCGCGAGATTCGGCGCGCACTGGAATGCAGGCTTCGACGCGATGCTGCTCGACGCGTGGTACGCGAACGGGATCGGCAACAACGGCAACCGGGTTGCCGGCGCGCCGCGCTTCGTGCTCGCCGGTGAAGTCGGCTATGCGGTGCCTGGTGTGCCGGGGCTGACACTCGGCGTCGACGCGAAATTCACCGGCGCGACGCCGCTGCGGGCGGCCGGCGGCCTCGACGCGCCGGGCTTTCTCGTCGTCAACGCGGGCGCGCGCTACCTGACGCGGGTCGGCCGCCACGACGTGACGTTGCGCGCATCGATCGACAACGTGCTGAACCGTCGTTACTGGGAGTACCAGTACGCGGACTACGTGAAGCCGGGCGACCCGCGCACGGTCAGCCTGAGCGCGAAGATCGACTTCTGAACGCCGCGGCGGGCAGCCGCACGGCCCGCCCGCCGCCGCGCGTCGGCAGCGGCCGGGGCGGAACCTCACCGCCCCGGCCTCGGGATTTTCCCGACCGGCAAAAGCAAAACGGCGGAGCGGCCTCTTTCGAGGCACACTCCGCCGTTTCGCGGCGAACCGTCAGAAGCGCTTAGTGGAGCTTCTTCGGCAGCATCTGGCTGCGCAGGCGCTTGTGCAGACGCTTGACGGCTGCTGCCTTCTTGCGCTTGCGGACTGCGGTCGGCTTTTCGTAAGACTGGCGCTCACGCAGTTCAGCGATCAGGCCATTTTTTTCGATAGCGCGACGAAAGCGGCGAATCGCCACTTCGAACGGCTCGTTTTCTTTCAGAAGAATCGTCGTCATGTCGTTCCTAAATTGCTTAAACGGTCAAAAACGTAGCGGCCAAGCGCCACGCACCGGCCATCCGAGCGTTCCCACAACAGGCGAAACGAGCGGAAATACGGCCTCGGAGGCCGGAAAAGAGAGGCGGAAAGCACCGCGAGTACGCTTCACAACCGCGTGCAGCGCCGCGTTTGACTGCCAGCAGACATGCCGAAAACGGCAAAGGCGTGACAGAAATCTCAATTCAGCCCGCCATCATAGCAGGAAATCACAGACAAAACCATCCTTTTGTTGATCCCGGCTCGTCGCGCCGTGCGACGCGGCCGCGCACGCCGCCCCGCGAGGCCGGCGCACGGTCGGCCGGGAATCGCTGCGGGCCATGCCGGGCGAGGACGTCGCGGCGAACCGCCCCTTCGGTCCCGAATTTCCTTGCGCATCCCTCTAAAGTTTTCGCCGGGTGCCGCCGTCAACCAGGAAAGGCGGGCAGCGCCAGTCGCGATAAAGCGCAACGCCGAAATCAGAACCTGTCTGTATCCCAGGCATTTTCCAAAACGAGGAAGCAAATGCTGAACATCAACACCAACATCCTTTCGCTGACGACGCAGACGAATCTGTCGGGCTCGCAAAGCGCACTGTCGCAAGCAATCAACCGCCTGTCGTCGGGCAAGCGCATCAACACCGCTGCCGACGATGCAGCAGGCCTGGCGATCTCGACGTCGCAAACGGCGGCAATCAATGCGCTGACGCAAGGTGTTGCAAACGCGAACAACGGCATCTCGATGATCCAGACCGCCAACGGCGCGCTGCAATCGACGGTCGACAACCTGCAGCGTATCCGTACGCTGGCGCAACAAGCGGGCGACGGCTCGCTGGATTCGGGCGCTCGCGCGAACCTGCAAGCTGAAGTGTCGACGCGTCTCAGCGAAATCGACCGTGTCGCATCGCAAACGACGTTCAACAGCCAGACCATCCTGGGCGGCGCCGGCAGCGTCACGTTCCAGATCGGCGCAGCAGCGAACCAGGTCGTGACCGTCGACTTCGGCACGGCGAACTGGAACAGCACGGGCATGAGCGTGAACACCCTGAGCGTCGCCACCCAGTCGGGCGCGCAATCGGCGATCACCGCGATCGACGCGGCACTGAAGCAAGTCAACACGTTCCAGGCAACGCTCGGCGCAGCACAGAACACGTTCCAGGCTGCGATCTCGACGACGCAAACCCAGGCAACCAACATGACCGCGGCTCGCTCGCAGATCACCGACGCGGACTTCGCGACGGAAACGGCGAACCTGAGCAAGGCGCAAGTGCTGCAACAAGCCGGTATCTCGGTTCTGGCGCAAGCGAACTCGCTGCCGCAGCAAGTCCTGAAGCTCCTCGGCTAATCGAGCAGCACCCGCGGCGGGCCACGTGCCCGTCCGCCTCCGGGCACGGCGGCGTCGCCATCGGCACTCGATGCGACTCCGCCGCAACCGCCCTGATCAGAATTCTCCAGGGAGGCGCGCCTCCCTCTTTGCATTGAACCGCGGCGCCCCGCCGCATCGCGCACGTCGACTGCGCGGACGACCGGAGCAACGGCATGGCCACCACGACCCCCGTCAGCAGCACGGACATCAGCACCATCCTGGCGAATGCAGGTCAATCGATCATCAGCGGCGCGACCAATTCGTCGCTCGACGTCAACACGCTCGTCACGACACTGGTGAACGCGAAGACGGCCGGGCAATTGCAGACCCTGCAGACCCGGCAGACGAACGACAATACGCAGCTGTCCGCCATCGGCCAACTGAAGGGTGCGCTGTCCGCGCTGCAGACCGCGCTCACCGGCCTCTCGAACGGCACCACGCTCAGCAGCCTCGCCGCGACGGCGAGCGGCACGGGCATCACGACGTCGATCAAGAGCGGCAGCGGCGCGGTGGCCGGTTCGTATTCGGTGAATGTCACGCAGCTCGCGACCGCCAACAAGCTGTCGTCGGCCGGCGTGACGGCGGCGGACACGATCTCGGCCGGCTCGCTGAGCATCACGTTCGGCAGCAACCCCGCGTTCAACGTCAACGTGGCGGCCGGCGCGTCGCTGTCCGACATCGCGTCGTCGATCAACTCCGCGTCCGGCAATGCCGGCGTCACCGCATCGGTCATCACCGGTTCGGACGGCCAGCATCTCGTGATGCAGTCGAACCTCACCGGTGCAGCCAACACGATCTCGATCACGGGCACGGGCGTCAATTCGAAACTGACGTCGGGGTACACGACGGTCACGCCGGCCGCCGACGCGCAGTTGACGATCGACGGCACGCCGGTGTCGAGCGCGTCGAACAACGTGTCGGGCGCGCTGACGGGCGTCACGCTGGCGCTGTCGCAGGCCGCTGTCGGCACGACGCAAACCATCACGCTGTCGCAGGACACGGCCGCGGCGACGACCGCGATCAACAATTTCGCGACCGCGTATACCAACTTCGTGACTACCGCGAAATCGCTGTCGAGCTACGACCCGACGGCGAAGACCGCCGGCCCGCTGCTCGGCGACGCGATGTTGAACACGATCAGGAACACGCTCGCGACGACGCTCAGCAGCGGCGTCACGACGGGCGGCACGACCTATGCGCTCGGCAGCATCGGCATCAACGTGGACTCGACCGGCGCGATGTCGGTCGACACCGCCGCGCTGACCACCGCGCTCAAGTCGAACGGCTCCGCGGTGGCGGCGATCTTCAACCAGACGAATGGCGTCGCCCAGGCGCTCAATGCGAACATCAACTCGTACACGCAGACGTCCGGCCTGATCGATCAGCGCACCAACGCGATCAACGCCGACCTGAAGAGCGTGCAGGCCCAGGCGACGCAGCTGCAGAGCTACTCGGACCAGTTGACCACGCAATACAATGCGCAGTTCACCGCGCTGAACACGCTGATGGCGACGATGGCGAACAACACCCGGTACCTGACCCAGCTGTTCGGCGGCCAGAACAGCGCCGGCGCGCTGGCCAACAACAAGTAAGCCTTGGCTGCACCGCCCCTTCGGAGCCGAACCATGACGAACGACACCCTGTCCCGCGCCTTCGACCTGACCCGTGCCATGCAGTCGGCGGCCGACGCACGCGACTGGGTGCGCGTCGCGGCCCTCGCCGACGAACGCTCGCCGCTGCTGATGAACCTGTCCGGCGAGCAGACGCCAGACGCGCTGGACCGCGTGCGGCAGATCATGGCCATCGACGCGTCGATCACGGAGCATGCGCAGACCGACCGTGACCGCCTGGCCGCGGAATTTGCGCAGTCCCAGGAGCGGATCAAGGCCGCGAGCCAGTACCAGAAAGCCGGCATGCTGTGACCGGCCGGGCGTCTCGCCCGCCGCGCATTTCGAATTAAAAGACGCCGCCAGTCGAGCGGTCCGTCGTCGCCGTACCGTCGAGCCGCTTCAATGCGGCTTTTTTTTCGCCTGCACGCGGGCGTGCGAGCCGGATCGCGCCGGCCACGCCCGCGTCGCCCGCCCGACGGCCGCCTCGATCATCCCGGGCGGGCGGCCCGACGATGCGCGCGCGGCTTCCCGCCGCGGCGCGATCCCGCTCGTCACGCGTCCCGGGGCGCCGTGTCGCCGCTGGCGTAGCGGGCCCACATGCCGTGCAGCGCGTCCTCGAGGTTGCGTGCGAAGCGCGACGCATCGCACAGCGGCGACGCCAGCGCGCGCTCGCGCAGCGTTGCACGCAGCGTCGCCAGCCCGTCGCGGTCGCGCGCGAACGCGACGGCCTTCGCGAGGTACGCCGCCTCGTCTTCCGCGATCCATTCGCCCATGCCCGCCGCGTGCAGCAGGCTCTCGCAAATGTGCGTGACGAACCGGCTGCCCTTCATCCCGAGCACCGGCACGCCCATCCACAGCGCTTCGGCGGTGGTCGTGCCGCCCGGGTACGGGAACGGGCTCAGCGCGATGTCGATGCGGTTGTATGCGGCGAAGTATTCCGCACGCGGCGAGCCGCCTTCGAGGATCAGCCGGTCCGCGCCGATGCCGTGCCGCGCGAAGCGGTCGAGCGTCGCCTGGTTCACGTCGCCGGCGCCGAGCTCATGCGCCTTCAGCAGCAGGCGCGCGTCCGGCAGCGCGTGCAGGATGCGCGACCACAGCGCGACGACCTGGTCGCTGATCTTGATCAGCTTGCCGAAGCAGCCGAACGTGATGCCGCCATGAGCCGCCATCGGCAGCGGGCCGACCGCGACGTCGTACGGCGGCGGCGTGAAGCACAGGTAGCTGTCCGGCAGTCGCCACGGCCGTTCGGTGAAGTGATGCGCCTCGTCGGCCGGCAGCGTATACGCATCGCCGATGAAATAGTCGATCGCGCGGCACCCGGTCGTCGCGAAGAAACCGAGCCAGCTCGCCTGCACCGGCGCGGGCTTGTGCCCGAAGATCGGCAGGCCGCTCCAGTTGGTATGGCCCGCCATGTCGATCAGGATGTCGATGCCGTCGTCGCGAATCAGTTGCGCGGCCTCCTCGCGGCCCAGACTGACCACCTTCTTCCAGCTCGCGAAGTTCGGCCTGAGCCGCGCCGTCACATCGTCCTCGCCGACGAACGTCACATAGGCATGCGGCTCGATGCGCGACCGGTCGATCCGCGCGAGCACGCTTTCAAGGAAGATGCCGACCGGGTGCTGCCGCAGGTCGCCCGACACGAAGCCGACGCGCAGCGGGCGCCCCTGCGCCTGCGCGACGCGCTGCGCGCGGTCGTGCTCGAACGGACGCGCGTCGCGCTCGAGATGCTCGCCGTAGCGGCGCGCTTCGGCGACCCACTCCTGCGGCTCGAACGCGGGCGAACTCGACATGTTGAACAGCATCCGCGAGTACGCGCGATGCAGGTCGTGCCGGATCGCCGAGCGGAACGCATCCAGCGCGCCGGCGAGATCCCCTTTCGCCCACAGGATGTCGCCGAGCGTCATCTGCACCTTCAGCGGATCGATGCCGAGCTTCCGCGCGATCTCGGTATGCTTCATCGCCTCGTCGAGCTTCTCGAGCCGAAACAGCGCGGCGGCGAGGTTGTGATGTGCGTCGGCATCGTCCGGGTTCAGGTCGATCGCATGCCGGTGGCTCAACTCCGCGGCGGCCAGCAAGTTGAGGTTGTGATACGCGAAGCCAAGGAAGTTGTATGCGTCGGCCAGTTCGGGATCAAGCTCGATCGCGTGCCGGCACACCTGCACCGCCTGCCCGTATTCGCCCTGCTGGTTGCGCAAATCGCCGAGCCATGCCCATGCCCGTGCATGCGCGGGGTCGATCGCGATCGCCTGCTCGAGCAGTTCGAGCGCCTTGTCGAAATCGCCGATGCGCTGCAGCAGCCTTGCCAGTACGCAGTGCGCGTCCGCGTCGCCCGGATCGAGTCCCTCGCGCGCATGGTCGACCGCCCCCCGCAGATCGCCTGCCGCGCGCAGCGTCGCGCTCAACCCCTGGTGCGCGACGCGCAAGCCCGGTTGCAGCGCGATGGCGCGACGATAGGCGTCCGCGGCCTCGTCGAATTTCTCCTGCGCATGCAGCGCGTTGCCGAGATTGCAGTACGCCTCCGCGTATTGCGGCTGGTGCGCGACCGCCTTGGCGTAGCTCGCCGCCGCCGCCTCGTGCTCGCCCAGATCCTGCAGCGCGTTGCCGAGGTTGTTGTACGCCTGCGCGTAACCGGGGCGCAACTCGATCGCGCGCGCGCAGCTTTCCATCGCGGCCGTCGGTTCGCGCGCGTCGCGCAACGCGTTGCCGAGGTTGTTGTGCGCTTCCGGATAGTCCGGCCGCAGCGCCACCGCGCGCCGATAGTGCGCGATGGCGTCGTCGAGCCGCCCGCTTTCGCGCAGCATGTTGCCCAGATTGTTGAAGTACGACGCGTCCGGCCGCTCGACGAGCGATTGCTCCATCAGCGCGAGCCCCGCGTCGTACTGCTTCAACTGGCACGCCAGCAGCCCGAGGAAATGCAGCGCGTCCGGCTGGCCCGGCTGCGCGGTGAGGATCGCGTCGTACAGCGTCTTCGCTTCCGCGAGACGCCCCGCCTGATGATGCGCCAGCGCGGACTGCAGCGTGTCGTGGATATCGTTCATGCTTCCTGCTCCGAGTTCGTATAGCGTTGCCACATGGCGACGAATGCCGCTTCGAGATGCGCGGCGAACCGGCGCGCGTCGCACAACGGCGATGCGAGCAACTGCGCGCGCAGCCCGGCGCGCAGCGCCGCGAGCTGCTCGCGATCGCGCATCGCCGCGATCGCCTTCGCGACATAGGCGTCCTCGCCGTCAGCGACCCATTCGCCCATGCCCGCCGCGTGCAGCACGCTTTCGCAAATGTGCGTGACGAACCGGCTGCCCTTCATCCCGAGCACCGGCACGCCCATCCACAGCGCTTCGGCCGTGGTCGTGCCGCCCGGATACGGGAACGGGCTCAGCGCGACGTCGATGCGGTTGTATGCGCCGAAGTATTGCGCGCGCGGCGAACCGCCCTCGAGGATCAGCCGGTCCGCGTCGACGCCATGCCGCGCGAAGCGCGCGACGGTCGCATCGCGCACGCCGTCGCGGCCGAGCTCGTGCGCCTTGAGCAGCAGCCGCGCGTCCGGCAGCGTGTGCAGGATGCGCGACCACGCGCGCACGACGTCGTCGCCGATCTTCACGAGCTGGCCGAAGCAGCCGAACGTCGGATGGCCGCTCGCCGCCATCGGCAGCGGGCCGACCTCGACGTCGCAGGCCGGCGGCGTGAAGCACAGGAAGCTGTCCGGCAGCCGCCACGGCTTCTCGACGAAGTGATGCGCTTCGGCATCCGGCAGCGTGTAGCGGTCGCCGATGAAGTAGTCGATCGCGTCGCAGCCGGTCGACGCGAAGAAGCCGAGCCAGCTCGCCTGCACCGGCGCGGGTTTCCAGCCGAACACGGGAAGCCCGCTCGACTGCGTATGGCCCGCGAGGTCGACGAGGACGTCGATCTCGTCGTCGTGAATCATCCGCGCGGCCGCCTCCGGACCCAGCGCGGCGATCGAGCGCCAGCCGTTCGCGTGCGGCTTCAGTTTCGCGGTGATCGCGTCCTCGTCGTCCGTGGTCACGTACACGCGCAGGTCGATGCGCGTGCGCTCGAGGTGCGCAAGCACGCTTTCCAGGAAGATCCCGACCGGGTGCAGGCGCAGGTCGCCGGACACGAAGCCGACGCGCAGCGGCCGCCCTTGCGCGCGCGCGGCCCGCTCGCGCGGATCGTGCACATGGCGCGTCGAACGCGCGGCCACGTGCCGGCCGTAGCGCCGCGCGTCGGCCAGATAGTCGGCGGGGTTCACGCAAGCGGACGCCGCCGCGCTGAACAGCAGCCGGTTCAGCACGGTCGCCGCGACGTCGTCGGCGTCGTCGCGCACCAGCGCAAGCGCATCGCGATACGCGTGGACCGCGGCATCGACGTTGCCCTGCGCGCGCAGGATGTCGCCGAGATTGACGTGCATCAACACGGCCGGCGGGCCGGCCTGCAACGCCTGCCGGCAATACACGAGCGCCTCGTCGAGCCGCTGCAGCTTCAGCAGCACGACGGACAGGTTGTGGCACGCGCCGGCGTCCGCCGGATTCAGCGCGACCGCCGTGCGATGGCACGCTTGCGCGTCGTCGAGCCGGTTCAGTCCGTGGTACGCGTTGCCCGCGTGGTTGTGTGCGTCGCCGAGGTTCGGCGCGAGCCGGATCGCGTCCAGCGCATGCGCGAGCGCCTCCGCGCAGCGCAATTGCTTGTGACGCACGGCGCTCAGGTTCGCATGGGCCATCGCCATCGACGCGTCCAGCTCGATCGCGCGGCCGTATTGCGTGGCGGCGCCGTCGAGGTCGCCCAGATCCTGCAGCGCGTTGCCGAGGTTGTTGTACGCCTGCGCGTAGCCGGGGCGCAGCTCGATCGCGCGCGCGCAGCTCTGCATCGCGGCCGTCGGTTCCCGTGCGTCGCGCAACGCGTTGCCGAGGTTGTTGTGCGCTTCCGGATAGTCCGGCCGCAGCGCCACCGCGCGCCGATAGTGCGCGATGGCGTCGTCGAGCCGCCCGCTTTCGCGCAGCATGTTGCCCAGATTGTTGAAGTACGACGCGTCCGGCCGCTCGACGAGCGATTGCTCCATCAGTGCGAGCCCCGCGTCGTACTGCTTCAACTGGCACGCCAGCAGCCCGAGGAAATGCAGCGCGTCCGGCTGGCCCGGCTGCGCGGTGAGGATCGCGTCGTACAGCGTCTTCGCTTCCGCGAGACGCCCCGCCTGATGATGCGTGAGCGCCGCCTGCAATGCCTGTCCTGTTCCGTCCATCTCGTCTGCTCTGCTCAATAGGGATGCGGTGCGCGTCCGAAGTCGATCAGCCTGCCGCCGTGCCCGATCGTCACGGCCGGCGCCGCCATCCCGTCGCGCGCCATCCCGACGACGGCGTCGCGCACGCGCCGCCGGTCGGAACGACGATCACGCCGGCCGGCGCGGCGTTCAGCGCGACGGGTACCATGTTCCGCTTGCCGCCGGCGTGGAAATGACCCCGCACGTCACGTCGTGCGCGGCCTCACACGGATGCGCCCGCCGCGGCTTCGACGTGCTGCGCCCACATGCCGTGCAGTGCGTCCTCGAAGTGGCGCGCGAAGCGGGGCGCGTCGCACAGCGGAGACGCGAGCACCTGCGCGCGCAGCGTCGTGCGCAGCGCCGCCAGCCCGGCGGGCTGGCCGACCTGCACGACGGCCTTCGCGACATACGCGTCGTCGTCGTCCGCGATCCACTCGGGCAGCCGCGCCGAATGCAGCAGGCTCTCGGCGATGTGCGACAGGAAGCGCTCGCCGCGCCGGCAAAGAACAGGCACGCCCATCCACAGCGCTTCGGCGGTCGTCGTGCCGCCCGGATACGGGAACGGGCTCAGCATCAGGTCGACGCGCCGGTAGGCGGCCAGGTATTCGGCGCGCGGCGAGCGGCCTTCGAGGATCAGGCGCCGCGCATCGATGCCGTGCGCCGCGAAGCGCGCGGCAAGCGCCTGCTGCTCGCGCGGATCGTCGAGATGCTCCGCCTTCACGAACAGCTTCGCGCCCGCGACCGATTGCAGCACGCGCGACCAGACCGCGACGACGTGAGCGGTGATCTTCGCGAGCTTGCCGAAATAACCGAAGGTCGGATGGCCGTTCGCGAGCATCGGCAGCGCGCCGACGTCGACAGGCTCGGCCGGCGGCGTGAAGCACAGATAGCTGTCCGGCAGATGCCACGGCCGCTCGGTGAAATGCGCGGCCTCGGCGGGCGGCAGCACGTGACGGTCGCCGATCACGTAGTCGATCGCGCGCACGCCGGTGCTCGCGAAATAACCGGGCCAGCTCGCCTGCAGCGGCGCCGGCTTCCACGCGAACAGCGGCAGGCGGTTGTAGACCGTGTGACCCGCCGCGTCGAGCAGCACGTCGATGCGGTCCGCACGGATGCGCGCGGCCGCCGCTTCGTCGCTCAGGCCGGCAATGCAGGTCCACGTCGCGAAGGCCGGCTTGATGCGGGCGGTCACGTCGTCCTCGACGTCGCGCGTCGGGTACGCATGCATCTCGATCCGGTTCGCGTCGAGATGCTTGAGCATGCTCTCGATGAAATAGCCGACCGGATGCGCCTTCAGGTCGCCCGACACGATGCCGACCTTGAGCGGCCGCCCGGCGCGCGGGGTCAGGTCGACGAGCCAGTCCGTCCACGGCGTCGCGCACCGCGTGACGACTTCGTCGTAGCGCGCGGCCTCGGCGAGATAGGCGTCGTGGTCGAACGCTTCGCTGCAGTGGCTCGCGAACAGCAGGTTGCTGCGCGGCTCCGGCAGCTCGGGGCGCAGCGCCACCGCGTGCCGGTAAGCCTCGAGCGCGGCCGGAATCTCGTTCAGGTCGAACAGTGCATTCGCAAGATTGTTGTAGGCCTGGCCGTTGTCCGGCTTCAGCGAGATCGCGTGGCAGAACGCATCGACGGCCGCGCGGGCGTCGCCGGCGAGCCGCAGCGCGTTGCCGAGGTTGTTGTACGCATCGACGTAGTCGGGCCGCAGCTCGATTGCGAGACGGAAGCACTCGGCGGCGGCGGCGTGACGATTGTCCGCCTGCATGACGTTGCCGAGGTTGTAGTAGTACATCGCGTCCGGCCTGATCTCGATCGCCGCCATGATCAGGTCGGATGCCTCCTGATAGCGCCCGTACCGATGGCCGATCAGGCCGAGCAGGTGAAGCGCGTCCGCGTGCCGGGGATCGGTGTCGAGGATCTGCCGGTACAGCGTCTCGGCCTCTTCCAGCCGGTCGGCCTGATGGTGTGCCAGCGCCTGTTCGATCGTGGCGGCGGCGGGGGAGGTGGGCATCATGAGCTATGTCGTCCTGGTAGCCAATACGGATTCGAATCGCGGCCGGCTCCGCTGCGTCGGCGCACGCCTTCGCCCGCGGACGCACGCACCGACGGTCTCCGACGTGTCCGAATTCTCCTCGCGCACGCCGCGTTCCAATCTGGCGAGCAAGTGCTGGAATTGGTCGCTATTCCCGCTACTGCGAGCCGCACCCGCGGGTGCCCCGAATTCGCGCCGGACAGCCGCGAATCCATCGAAATGCGGGGTGAAACCACCCGCTAATCCGACATTCGATCCTGGCGGCGCTCGCTAGACTTGATCGCAGAAAGATGTCCGACCTGCGACGCCCGGACGGCTGCGCATTCCGATGCCGCCGCGCCGACGCGCGCTCGTCCGGTCACACCCTTTGTGCCTGGAGCCCTGTGTATGCACGAATCAGCGATCATCACCAACGCAGATGGCGATCAGCTCGCGGCGCGCCGCGAACTGTTCGACCTGATGCAGACCTACCCCGCGACGCGCGAGGAACTGGAACGGTCGCTCGGCCTGTTCGTGCGCGGCTCGCTCCTCGCACGCATTCTCGCGACCTTCGAGATCTATCAAAAAATCGTGCCGCTGCCGGGCGCGATCCTCGATCTCGGCACGTGGCGCGGGCAGACCGCCGTGCTGTGCGAGAACTTCCGCGCGATTCTCGAACCGCTGAACTTCCAGCGCCGCATCCACGCATTCGATACGTTCACGGGCTACACGGGCTTCGCCGAGCACGACACGCGCGACCGCAAGCTGTTCTCCGACGGCACGTATTCGCTGTCCGGCGAGTACGCCGACCTGCTGCGCAAGCTGCTGAACCTGCACGAGCGCAGCAACGCGATGGGGCACGTGCATGACAAGCACCACGTGTGGGAAGGCGATTGCCGCGACACGCTGGCGGCGTTCGACGAAGCGCATCCCGGCGAGATGGTCGCGCTCGCGTGGTTCGACCTGAACGTGATCGAGCCGACCCGGCACGCGTTCGACGCGGTGATGAAGCGGCTGGTGCCCGGCGGCGTCGTCGCGTTCTGGCAGCTCACCCGCGGCGGCCAGCTGCCCGCGGAAGGTATCCATTACCTGCGCGACCTGCTCGGCAACCGTCCGCACCAGATCCACAAGGCAGCGGCCTATCCGTCGCTCTGCTACCTGTCATTCCCCGAAGGCGGGGGCACACGCAAATGAAGATCGCGATCCTCGGCAACGGCATTCTTGGCCTGATGACGGCCCGCGCATGGCAGCACGCCGACCCGGGCGTCGAGCTCGTGATCGTCGGCCACGCGCATCGGCCCGGCTCGGCCACGCGCGCCGCGGCGGCGATGCTCAATTCGTTCACCGAACTGGAAGGCGATTCGCTCGGCACGCCGATCGACCGCTTCAAGTTCGAGCTGAGCCGCGGTGCGACGGCGGCCTGGCCCGCCGTATTCGCCGAAATCTGCACGCCGGAGCGCGCGATCGCGTACGGCTTCGGCACTTTCGTGCTGAACAACGCGGCGACCGACGCGCTCGACGACGAGAACTTCGCGGCCATGCAGCGGTTCTGCCGCGAATTCGAGGAGCCCTGCGAGGCGGTCGATCCGTCAGGCATCCCGAACTATCATCCGGACCCGCGCTATCGCGCGCTGAAGGCGGTCTTCCTGAAGCGCGAAGGCTGGGTCAATCCGAAACAGTTTCTCGACGCGCTGACCGAGTCGGTCGCACGAGCCGGCAACGTGCGCTTCATCGACGCCGAGGTCGAGCGGCTCGACACCGCGGCCGGACGCGTCACCGCGGCGCGCCTGTCCGATGGCGGCGTGCTCGGCGCGGACCGCTTCATCCTCTGCAACGGCGCCAACGTGACGCGCGTGCTGCAGGCGAGCCTGCCCGAGTTGCCGGTGCAGCGGATGTTCTATGGCATCGGCATGTCGATCGAACTGCAGAGCGCGGAGAACGTGCACACGCACTGCGTGCGCACGACCAACCGCGGCCTCGCGTGCGGCGTGTATTCGGCGCCGTACGGGCCTGACCGGACCCTCGTCGGCGCCAGCAACTACATCAGCCCGGTGCCGCACGAGCACGGCCACGCCGGCAGCGCGTACACGCTGCTCAAGTCGGCGATGGACCAGATCAACACCCGCTTCTCGCGCGCGAACCTGGTCAACGTCAACGTCGGCTGGCGGCCGACGACGTCCGACCTGTATCCGCTGTTCGGCGAAACCAGCGTGCGCGACCTCTGGATTCTCGGCGGCACCAAGCGCGACGGCTTCCACCTGTCGCCGGTACTGTGCCGCGATCTCGTCGCGGCGATGCGCGGCGAGCCGATCGATCCGCGCTACGCGGAACTGGCGCCCGAACGCCCGCTGATCCGCAACATGACACGCGAGGCCGCGATCGCGAAGACGGTGCGCCATCAGATCAATGCCGCGTACCAGCACGACTTCGTGCCGGCGCGCAACCGCATGGTCGACCAGCTCCGGAACGCGATGCGCGCGGACCTGGAGGCGCTGCACGACAAGCTGGGCGCAACGGACTGGGGCATTCCGCCCGAGCTCGTCGACATGTACCGGTACGGCCACATTCCGGCATGAGCGGTGCGACCATGAACCGCGACGCGAAGCGGGTGGCGATCGTCCAGTCCAACTACATTCCGTGGAAGGGCTACTTCGACCTGATCGCCGCCAGCGACGAGTTCATCCTCTACGACGACGCGCAGTACACGCGCCGCGACTGGCGCAACCGCAACCAGATCAAGACGCCGCAGGGCGTGCAATGGCTGAGCGTGCCGGTGAAGGTGAAGGGCAAGTATCACCAGTCGATCCGCGAAACCGAGATCGACGGCGCCGACTGGGCGCCGCTGCACTGGAAGGCCCTGCAGCAGAACTACGCGCGCGCGCCGCACTTCGCGCGCTATGCGGACGAGCTCGAGGCACTCTACACCGGCCGCACCTACGGGATGCTGAGCGAGCTGAATGTCGCGATGCTGACGTGGGTCCTCCGGCAACTGGAGATCGGCACGCGCGTGTCGTCGACGTCGGACTATGCGCTGCACGGCGACCGCACCGAGAAGCTGCTGAACCTGTGCGTGCAGGCGGGCGCGACCGAGTACCTGTCCGGCCCGGCCGCGCGCAGCTACCTCGACGAGAACCTGTTCGCCGATGCCGGCATCGCGGTGCGCTGGTTCGACTATCCGGCCTATCCCGAGTATCCGCAGCAGTGGGGCGATTTCGTCCACGGCGTGACGGTGCTCGACGTGCTGTTCAACTGCGGTCCCGAAGCGCGCCGGTACGCGCTGACCTCGAAAGACTGAGGTGATGTCCATGAGCGAATCCCGGCATGCGAGCCTGCTGGAAGAAGTGGCCGCGTACTACAGCGCGCGGCTGGCGGAGCACGGCGCGACCGCGCGCGGCGTCGACTGGAACGGCGAATCCGGCCAGTTCCTGCGCTTCGAACAACTGACCAGAATCCTGCCCGCGTCCGGCGGACACTCGGTGAACGATATCGGCTGCGGCTACGGCGCGCTGGTCGATTTCCTGAAGGCGCGCGCGCTGCCGGACGGCTTCGCGTATGCGGGCTACGACATCTCGTCCGACATGGTCGACGCCGCGCGGCAGCGCTACCGCGACGACGCGAACGTCGCGTTTCATGTCGGCGCGCAGCCGCAGGCCCCGTCGGACTACGGGATCGCATCCGGCATCTTCAACGTCAGGCGCGGTCACGACGACGACGCGTGGCTCGACTACATCCACGCGACGCTCGACACGCTGCACGCGACGAGCCGGCTGGGCTTCGCGTTCAACTGCCTGACGTCGTATTCCGATCCGCCGTTCATGCGCCCGGACCTCCTGTACTACGCGGACCCGTGCGCGCTGTTCGATCGCTGCAAGCGCCGCTTTTCGCGCCACGTCGCGCTGCTGCACGACTACGGCCTGTACGAATTCACGATTCTCGTCCGCAAGGACATCTGAGCGGCGCCGCGCGCGAGCGCGCGGCCGAACGTCCCACCCTTACCGCGGAGCCTGACCATGTTCGGCCCACCCAATCTCGACAGCATTCCGTTCGGCCGCCCGTTCGTGGTCGGCAAGGAGCTCTACTACATCGCGAAAGCGGTCGAGCAGGGCGGCCTCGCCGGCGACCAGGCGTTCACGAAGCTCTGCCACCGCTGGCTGGAAGCGCGCATCGGCTGCCGGCGCGCGCTGCTCACGCACTCGTGCACGGCCGCGCTCGAGATGGCCGCGATCCTCGCCGACGTGCAGCCCGGCGACGAAGTGATCATGCCGTCCTACACGTTCGTGTCGACCGCCAACGCGTTCGTGCTGCGCGGCGCGACGCCGGTGTTCGTCGACATTCGCCGCGACACGCTGAACCTTGACGAGACGCAGATCGCCGCCGCGATCACCGAGCGCACGCGCGCGATCGTGCCGGTGCACTACGCGGGCGTCGCATGCGACATGGACGTGATCGGGCAGCTCGCGGCGGACCATGACCTGTGGGTGATCGAGGACGCCGCCCAGGCGCTGCAGTCCACGTGGAACGGCAAGCCGCTCGGCGGCCTCGGCCACCTCGCGTGCCTCAGCTTCCACGAGACCAAGAACGTGATCTCGGGCGAAGGCGGCGCGCTGCTGGTCAACGACCCGCGCCTCGTCGAGCGCGCGGAGATCATCCGCGAGAAGGGCACCAACCGTAGTCAGTTCTTCCGCGGGCAGGTGGACAAGTACACCTGGGTCGACGTCGGCTCGTCGTTCCTGCCGGGCGAGCTGATCGCGGCGTTCCTGTACGCGCAGTTCGAGCACGCGGACGTGATCACCGCGCAGCGGCGCGCGACCGTGCAGCGCTACCAGGACGCGCTGCAGCCGCTGCACGCGGACGGGCTGATCGAGCTGCCCGCGATTTCGCTCGCCGAGCGCGGCAACGGCCACATGTTCTATTTCCTCGCACGCGACCTCGCCGAACGCACCGCGCTGCTGCAGCAGATCCGCGCGGTGGGTGTGAACGCGGTGTTCCACTACGTGCCGCTGCACAGTTCGCCGGCCGGCCAGCGCTACGGGCGCTGCGGATCCGGCATGGCGGTGACGGACCTCGTCGCCGACCGGCTCGTCCGGCTGCCGCTGTACCACGACATGACCGAAGCCGAACAGGATCGCATCCTCGACGTGGTCTTCGATTTCTACCGCACCCGATAACGATGACGATTCCCCAATCTGGCCTGGCGCACGGCGGTTCGCGCATCTTTACGCGACTCGACCACCCGTACTACATACTCGCGCCGAATTTCCGGCAAACCTCCGGCGGGATCCGCGCGATGCACTACCTGTGCCACGTGCTGAACCTGCTCGGCCACGAAGCGTACGTCTGCACGCCGGTCGTGCATCCCGACCTGCGCACGCCGCCGCTGACCAACGACATCGTGCAGGCGCACGCCCGCGCGAATCGCAGCCCGATCGTCGTCTACCCGGACGTCGTCACCGGCAATCCGTTCAATGCGCGCTGCGTCGTGCGCTACCTGCTGGCCGAGCCCGGCCGCATCAACGGCGAACCGATCGCCCTGCAGCCGGACGACCTCATCTTCACGTTCGGGCCGTCGCTGGTGCCCGAAGAATGGAACGCGGACCTGCTGCGCATGCCGCTGGTCGACACGCGCATCTTCAACAGCGACGGTGTCGACGACGCCCGCCGCAACGGCACGGCCGTCTTCATCAATCGCCACCTGCGGCGCGGCGGCACGCTGCATCCGGTCACCGCCGAGTCGATCGAAATCTCGACCCGCGTGCCGGAACGTTCGGCGCACGAACTCGCGGCGCTGTTCCGGCAGGTCGAGTGCTTGTACACGTACGAATGGTCCACCGCCGTGTTCGAGGCACTGCTGTGCGGCTGCCCGGTCGTGTGCATCATGAATGACGCATCGCTGTCGGAGCCGACCCGGTGGGTGATGGACGGCAAGGGTATCGCGTGGGGCCTCGACGAACACGAGATCGCCCACGCGAAGGCCACCGTTCACGAAGCGCGCAGCGTCTACCTGAAGGAAGAGGAGACGTTCTGGCAGCAGTTGCAGAACTTCGTCGAGCGAACCCAGGCCCACGCGGACAAGCTCGATGCGCAAGCCGTCGCGCCGGGCGCCGCCGCCCGGGAACAGGCCGCGTCCGCGCCGCGCTCGTGCATCGCGGTCGTCACCGCCGAACCGGCCGACCACGCGCGCGCCAGCCTGCGTTTCGCGCAGCCGTTCGCGCGGCTGGACCGCGAATGGGCACTGACGTTCCCTGTCACGCCGGCCGGCATCGATCCCGACGCGCTGCAGCGCGCGGACCTGATCGTGCTGCAGGGCGACACGCCGGGCCTGCTGTCCGCCGCCACGCTGGAACACCTGTTCTCGCTCGGCAAGCCGGTCGTCCTCGAGATCGACGCGCCGCTCGACACGCTGCTCGCCGACATCCCCGGCGCGGCCGACAACGCGCGCCGCAAGGCGGGCATCCGCAGCGCCGTGCAGCGCGCGCATGCGCTCGTCGTGCCGTCGGAAACGCTGGTGCGGGAATACCGTCACGTCAACGCATCGGTCCACGTGCTGCCGACCGGCGTCGATCTCGAGCGTCTGCACCGCGCGGCGCCCGGCGTGCGCGACCACGTGAACCTCGCGGTTTCCGGCACCGGTCTCGACGGCGTGCGTCTCGAGCAGGTCCGCCTGGCGCTGGCCGAGCTGCGCCGCCGATTTCCGGGGAAGCTCCGGGTGTCGTTCGTCGGCGCGGCGCTGCCGGCCGGCTGGGACGGTGAACCGGACGTCACGCTGATCGCGGAGCCTGCCCCTTACGACAGCTACGCCGACGCGCTGAAGCGCGCGGACCTCGACATCGCGCTGGTCGCGGCGCCGGTCACGTTGCGCGACGATGCGCCGCCGCGCGCATGGCTCGAATGTTCGGCGGCCGGCGCGGCCACGGTGCTCGTCGCCACGCCGGCCGAAGGCTGCCCGGTCGTCCACGGCCGCACGGGCTGGCTCGTCGCCGACACCGCCGACGCGTGGGTCGACGCGATCGCGCACCTGATCGAGCATCCGCACACCCGCGCGCAACTCGCCGCGGCCGCGCAGGATGCAATCCGCGCGCAGCACGACATCGGCCGCAACGCCGCCCGCCACGGTGCGCTGTACGCGCGGCTGCTGGCGGAGAACCGCACGCTGGCGCCCGTCGCCGCGACCGCGGACGCCGCACCGCGCCGCAAGCGCCTGATCGTGTATTCGATCGATCCGGACGCATGCGCGTCGTCGCGAATTCGCCTCACGCTGCCGTTCGGTCTGCTGAGCGACGAATGGGAACTCGTCCCGGGCATCCGGGACGGCCAGATCGACAGCAGCGTGCTGGCCACGGCCGACGCCATCCTGCTGCACCGGCTGACGCCCGGCCTGCTGACGGGCAACGACCTGTACACGATCTTCAAGCATGAAAAGCCGGTGATCTACGAGACCGACGACCTGCTGACCGACCTGCCGCCCGCGCATCCGCTCGCCGCGCAAGGCGGGATGGCCCGCGCGGGGATCGAGCTCATGCTGCGCAACGCAGACGCCGTGATCGTATCCACGCCGTTCATCGCCAGCCGCTACCGGCTGTCGCACCCGCGCGTTCACGTGCTGCCCGACAGCGTGGACTTCGACCGGTTCTACCGCCCCGTGACGGTGCGCGACGACGACTGCGTGACGATCGGCATCGCCGGTGCGTCGCTGCGCGCCGACAACTTCGCGCTCGTCGACGCGGCGCTGCACGCGATCTGCGCACGCCATCCCGGCAAGGTCAAGGTGAGTTTCGTCGGCGCGGACGTCCCGCCGGGCTGGGCTGGCCACCCGGCCGCCGGGTGCGAGCCCGAGCTTCACGACTACGACGCGCACGCACGACGCCTGCCGGAACGGCGCTGGGACATCGCGCTGCTGCCGCTCGCCGACCATGACTACAACGCCTGCACGAGCACGATCCAGTGGCAGGAATACGCGGCGGCCGGCATCGCGTCGATCGTCAGCGACCGGCCAGCCTATCGCTTCGCGCTGCACGACGGCTGCGACGGCCTGCTGGTCCCGGATGCGCCGCAGGCGTGGGTCGACGCGCTCGACCGGCTGATCGCGAATCCGGCGCTACGCCGCGGGCTCGCGCGCACGGCGCAGGCGAAGGTCCGCAAGCATCACGCGCTGCAGCAGGCGCTGCCGCGCTATCGCCATGTGTATCAGCAGTGCATCGACAAAGGCGCGGTCGGCCACCCGCCCGGCCGGCCGGATGCGCCGATCGCCGGTGCGCTGATCCTGGATGCCGAAGGCGACCTCGACAAGGTCCGGCTGAGCCTGCAGGAAATCGCAAGGCGGCCGGAACAGGATCTGCTGGCGGTCGTGCTGACGACGTCGCAGGCGCGGCTTCCCGAATGGACCGACAAGGTGCGCTATCTGCACGCGCCCGCACACGAGTACACGGCCACCGTCGAGCACCTCTGCGCACTGCCGGCGTTCGACTGGGCGCTGATCGTCGAGGCGGGCGACGGACGTGCTGCGCAGGCACGGACGCCTGCGGATGCCGAGATCGCGTAGTTCGGCGCGCGCCGTGCCGCTTGCGCGATGCTGGCGGCCCGGCGCGCTGCCCCGGCAGTGCGCCCTGTGCTCAGTTAAACCCAGGCCAAGGTCAAGGCCATCCGAAGCGTCAGATGACGGAGAGGCCCGCGCAGCTCGCGCCTGACCGAGTTCGACGCACCACTCCTTGCAACGTGTCGATGAAAGCGCAAAGCCTCGCCCAAATGGAGGCTCGCCGATTAATTCACTCGCATCACATCGAAGGGGCCCAAGAGCCCCTTCGATGTGATGCGATAGCAATTTCGGCCGGAACGGCGACGACCGTGGCCCGAAAAATCAATTACGCGTATTGGGGCGCTTTGGCGGCTAACGCATCCAGCACCTTGGTGACTCTCCAGTGCTGCGCCTGAGTCCCGTTATAGGCAAACGCCCAAATGACGTTGTTGCCTTGCAAACTGTCGAAGTGGTCGTCGATCACGAGATTCGGATTTGCCACCGACGTGATATATCCCGGGCGCATAGTCAGGCTCCACCGCTGAGATACCGCACCGGTAAATTTACGCACGACGAGCGGTGTCTCGGCAGCAACCTTTCCGTCCTTAAAATCGATCGCCAACTGGTCCGCTGGAGAGTCAGGACTGGTGAAATCGAGAATGAAGAACCCTGGGCTGGCACGAAAATGCCACACGTTTAGTACATCCTGTTCGGTCAGATAGCGTAGTGCCAACGGCGAGTTGGGACCTACAAAGCCGCTCTGGCCAGAATCGGGCACAACGCCGATGCAGCGGCTCCGATCCGCGGCGAATTCAATGATCACGTCACTCATGATATTTTCCTTAAGATAATTGAGAAAATAATCGGCCTCGTCTTTCTTAAAACCCCCTTGAATTGCAAGGCCAGAGCGCCCCGCAATCCAAAGGTATCGGCAAGCCACCCTTATCGGTTCTCACCTGGATATAAAATAGACAAATGGCCTCTCGAGCTCAATTACACTTGATTACACATGGACGAAAATCGAGATCGATTGAATATTCGATGCCGACCACGTGCGACGTGACACGCCGCTGCGAGTGCTGAAGGGACCGTGCGAATGGGAGACGATGGAAATGGTACAGCGGTACGCCCACCTATCAGTCGATCATCTGGCGCACAGCGTCGCGCCGCCCACGGCCGAGCCCGCGCCGATTCCGGCTGCAATCTCGCTGCAACGGTAATGCACGACGAAGGAAGGAAACCGCTGAGAGCCTGACTAGACTTGGCGCGCCCGGCTGGGATCGAACCAGCAACCCCTGCCTTCGGAGGGCAGTACTCTATCCATTGAGCTACGGGCGCGTGAGACAGTGAAACGACCCCATATACAGGCCGTCCACGATTGGCAAGACGGCAAGGATACCCGGTTTCCCATGACGCGTCCACCTTGCCCGACGAATCGGCGTCAGAGCGCGATCCGTGCGGGTAAACACGCGCCATCGCGCCGCTCGCCGTGATGTAAACGTTCCGTCTATAATCGTCCGTGCTTCATTGGACTGCCATTTTGCCGTTGCACCGCGCTCACAATTCCTATTCACGGAGACGAGGCAAGCATGAGCGAAGCACCCCACGAATCTCCCGTCAAAACCCCCGGGCAGTTGATTGCCGTCATCATCGCGTCGTTCGCGATTCCGATCGTCCTGATCGTCCTGTTCGCCAATTACGCGAACCATGCATTCCGTTCCGGCGCCGGCACGGACGCGCTGTCCGACGAGCAGGTCGCCGCCCGTATCGCGCCGATCGCGAAGGTCGACGTGAAGGACGCCAACGCACCCCGCACGTACAAGACCGGCGAGGAAGTCTACAAGGCCGTCTGCGTGACCTGTCACGGCACCGGCGCCGCCGGCGCGCCGAAATTCGGCAACAAGGACGACTGGGCGCCGCGCATCTCGCAAGGCTTCGACACGCTGCTGAAGACGGCCCTCGCGGGCAAGGGCGCGATGCCGCCGCGCGGCGGCACGAGCCCCGACGACGTCAGCGACTATGAAATCGCCCGCGCGATCGTCTACATGGCGAACAACGACGGCGCGAACTTCCCCGAACCGGCCGCGCCGGCCGCCAACGCGGCGCAACCCGCCAGCGGCGCACCCGCGTCGGGCGCCGACGCATCGAACGCGCAGGCCGCCGCGGCCATGGCCGCGATCGCCGCGATCCCGAAGGCCGGCGACAAGCCCGCGGCCGCGCCGACCAGCGCCGACGCCGCATCGGCCGGCAAGGCGCTGTATACGCAGGTGTGCCAGGCTTGCCACGCGGCCGGCGTGCTCGGCGCGCCGAAGTTCGGTAGCAAGGAAGACTGGGCGCCGCGCCTGAAGGAATCGATGGATACGGTCTACAACTACGCGCTGCACGGCAAGGGCGCGATGCCGCCGAAGGGCGGGTCGAACGCGTCGGATGCCGACGTGAAGGCGGCCGTCGACTACATGGTCAACGCGTCGAAGTAACGCCTCACCCGGCCATCCGTAAAAAACCCCCGCGGCGCCTGCGCATCGCGGGGGTTTCGTTTTCGCGTTGCCGGTTCGCCGCGCCATCGTGCGCGCGGCAGCGCCGCCGCATCACTTCTGCAGCAACGCCTTCAGGCTCGCGAGCCGATCCTTCGGCGACATCGGCGCCTCTTCCGGCGTCGGCGGCAGCGCTTCGTCGAGCCCCATCTCGGGAATGAAGCGAGACGGTTCGCACACGACCGTCTCGCGCGCCCGCTTGCGCTTCTTGCACCAGTTCAGGTGCAGGCTGCGCTGCGCGCGCGTGATCGCGACGTACATCAGCCGGCGCTCCTCCTCGATCCGCTCGTTGTCGATCGGGCCGTCGTCCTCGCTGCCGCCGCGGTGCGGCATGATGCCTTCCTCGACGCCGACCAAGAACACGTGCGGATACTCGAGGCCCTTCGACGCATGGACGGTCGACAGCCGCACGGCGTCCGGGTCCTCGTCCTTGCCCTCGAGCATCGACATCAGCGCGACGGTCTGGATCAGGCCGAGCAGGTTCTTGCCCGTATCGGCGAGCCCGTCCGCGTTGTGGAAGCCTTCGGCCTCGCCGTCGACGGCCTCCGTCTCCGGCTTGGTGCCCTTGCGCTTCAGCCATTCGAGGAATTCGAGCACGTTCTGCCACTTCGACTGCGCCTGCCGCTCGTCGAACGCGTCGTACAGGTACGCCTCGTAGTGGATCGCCTCCATCATGTCGTCGAGCACGACGGTCGCGGGCTCCTTGTCCGCGCGTTCGGTCAGGCGCTGGATGAAGTCGCAGAACATCCGCAGCGGCTCGACCTGGCGCGCCGACAGCCGCGCCTCGATCCCGCCCATGTACACGGCCTCGAACAGCGACACCTTCGCCTGCCCCGCGAACGAGCCGAGCGCCTCGAGCGTGGTGTTGCCGATGCCGCGGCGCGGCGTCGTGACGGCACGGATGAACGCGGGATCGTCGTCGGCGTTCGCGATCAGGCGCAGGTACGCGCACAGATCCTTGATCTCGGCCTTGTCGAAGAACGACTGGCCGCCCGACAGCACGTACGGGATCCGCTCGCGCCGCAGCACCTGTTCGAAGATGCGCGCCTGGAAGTTGCCGCGGTACAGGATCGCGTAGTCGCGGAACTGCGCGCGCCGCTCGAACTTGTGCGCGGACAGCCGGAACACGACCGATTCGGCCTCGTGTTCCTCGTCGTTGCACGCCGTGACGGTGATCGAATCGCCCATTCCATGCTCGGACCACAGCTTCTTCTCGAACAGCTTCGGGTTGTTCGCGATCACGTTGTTCGCGGCGGTCAGGATCCGCACCGTCGACCGGTAGTTCTGCTCGAGCTTGATCACGTGCAGCTTCGGGAAATCCTTGCCGAGCTGCGCGAGGTTCTCCAGCGTCGCGCCGCGCCAGCCGTAGATCGCCTGATCGTCGTCGCCGACCGCCGTGAACGCGGCGCGCGGGCCCGCGAGCAGCTTCAGCAGCTCGTACTGGCACGCGTTGGTGTCCTGGTATTCGTCGATCAGCAGGTAGCGCAGCTTGTTCTGCCAGCGGTCGCGCACCTGCTCGTTCTTCGCGAACAATTCGGCCGGCAGGCGGATCAGGTCGTCGAAGTCGACCGCCTGGTACGCGTGCAGCGTCGCCACGTAGTTGCGGTAGACCAGCGCGGCCTGATGCTCGTCCTCGTTGGCCGCGATCGCCATCGCCTCGTCGGGCATGATCAGGCCGTTCTTCCACAGCGAGATGATGCTCTGGATCTTGCGGATCAGCCCCTTGTCGGTCGTGCCGAGCTGCTCCTGGATCATCCCGAAGCAGTCGTCCGAATCCATGATCGAGAACTGCGGCTTCAGGCCGACGTGCTCGGCCTCCTGGCGCAGGATCTGCACGCCGAGCGAGTGGAACGTGCAGACGGTGAGCTGGTTGACGGGCACCTTGCGGCCTTCCTTGCCCGGCGTGGTGAGCGTCTTGCCTTCCAGCAGCTTCGACACGCGCTCGCGCATTTCGGCGGCCGCCTTGTTCGTGAACGTGACGGCGGCGATATGGCGCGGCTCGAAGCCTTTGGCTTCGATCAGGTGCGCGATCTTCTGCGTGATCACGCGGGTCTTGCCGCTGCCCGCGCCGGCGAGCACGAGACAGGGACCGTCGAGATAGCGCACCGCTTCGTTCTGAGCGGGATTGAGGCCTGCTGACATGGTGGCGGATGGTGTTGCTGGTTGACGGCGGAACGCCGGGAGGATGCCGTGCGCGGCAGGCTGGCGAAGCAGGCGGACACGCAGGCAGGACGCGCATGTTAACACGTCGGCGGCGTGTATTTCGGGCGCACCGCCGGACGGGGGGCGCGCGGGCTTGCCGGGCGGGCGCCCCCTGCCCGTTCGGCGTGGTCGTGGCTGGCCGCTCGGCCAATCGGGCCCTGTCGGCGCCGTGATCGGACACAATAGGCCCTCCTCCGGCGCCACCTCGCGCCGCGCCGCTTCGACTCACTTGAACCCTCACCGGATCGACCTCATGGGATACCCGTTCGCCACCGCCGCCCTCGGCCCGCTACTGTTCGCACAGGGGCGCTACGTGCGCCGCGTCACGCCGCGGCTGCCCGAGGCGGCCGGCCCGCGCAGCGGCGTGGCGGGCGACGGCCCGCCGCTGCGCGTGCTGGTGGTCGGCGATTCGGCCGCTGCGGGCGTCGGCGTCGCGACGCAGCACGATGCGCTCGCCGGGCAACTGGCGAACGCGCTGGCGGCCACGCACCGCGTGAGCTGGAAACTGCTCGCGCGCACCGGCCTGACCACGCGGGAGCTGGTCGACTGGCTCGCCACCGAGCCGGCCGAGCCGTTCCACGTGGCGGTCACGTCGCTCGGCGTCAACGACGTGACGGGCGGCGTGCCGCCCGCACGCTGGGTCGCGCAGCAGGCCGAGCTGGTCCGGCTGCTCGGCACGCGCTTCCAGGTGGAGCACGCGATCTTGTCGGCAGTGCCGCCGATGGAGCGCTTCCCGGCGCTGCCGCAGCCGCTCGCGTGGTATCTCGGGCGGCGCGCGAAGCGGCTCAACGCGGCGCTCGCGGCTTGGGCCGGCGCGCAGCCGCACTGCACGTTCCTGCGGGTCGACCTGCCGCTCGAACGCCATCTGATGGCCGCCGACGGCTTCCATCCCGGCGCATCCGCGTGCGCGGTGTGGGCCGCGCAGGTCGCGGCCGCCGTGCGCCAACGGGTGGGCGGATGATGTGGCACGCGCTGGGGCCGCTGGCGGCTCGGAGCGCCGAGCAGCGCCTGGAGCCCTGGAGCCCTGGAGCCCTGGAGCCCTGGAGCCTGGAGCCTGGAGCCTGGAGCCCGGAGCCCGGAGCCCGGGGCCCGGAGCTGGGAGCTGGGAGCTGGGAGCTGGGAGCTGGGAGCTGGGAGCTGGGAGCTGGGAGCTGGGAGCTGGGAGCTGGGAGCTGGGAGCTGGAAGCTGGGAGCTGGGAGCTGGAAGCGGGCAGCCACGACCCGGTCAACCGTACCGCACTGCGCCCCGTCCCGCGCAAAATGCCGGCATTCCTTGCGCAAGCGCCGCTCCGCCTCGCGCGTTTCGCCCGACACGTCTGTGCAAGCGGCGCCGCCATGCCAAAATAGCCGGTCGTCTTCGCGCCGCTCCGGCGCGCCATCCTTTAGTTTCCTTCGCAGCCAGGAATTGCCATGTCGTCATTGCTCAGGATTGGTTTGATGGGTTTCGGTTTCGCCGGCGCGACGTTCCACGCGCCCGTGATCGCCACGAGCGGCCGCACTGAAGTCGCCGCGATCGCGACGGGTCAGCCCGATCGCGCGCACGCCGCGTATCCGGGCGCGCGCATCGTCCCCGACCTCGACGCGCTGCTCGGCCTCGACGACATCGAATGCGTGGTGATCGCCACGCCGAACGACACCCACTTCACGCTCGCGCGCCAGGTGCTCGAAGCCGGCCGCCACGTGGTCGTCGACAAGCCCGTGACGCTCACCGCCGACGAGGCGCTCGCGCTCGCGCGGCTCGCTAACGCGCGCAGCCGGCTGTTCGCGCCGTTCCACAACCGCCGCTGGGACGGCGATTTCCTCACCGTGCGCCGCATCGTCGAATCGGGCGAACTCGGCCGCCTCACCTACTTTGCATCGCACTTCGACCGCTTCCGGCCGACGCCACGCACGCGCTGGCGCGAGGAACCGGCCCGCGGCGGCGGCCTGCTGCTCGACCTCGGCCCGCACCTGATCGACCAGGCGCTCGCGCTGTTCGGCACGCCGGAAACGGTGAGCGCCACCGTCAAGACGCGCCGCGACAACGGCACGGCGCCCGATTTCGTGCACCTGCTGCTCGGCTATCCGGACAAGGACGTCGCGCTGCATGCGAGCGCGCTGTCGGCGATCGAGCCCGCGCGCTTCACGCTGCACGGCACGCGCGGCAGCTATCAGAAATTCGGGCTCGACACGCAGGAAGACCAGCTCAAGGCCGGCCTCACCGCGGACGACGTCGAATTCGGCGGCGGCAATCCGCCCGGCCTGCTGCGCGTGCTCGACGGCGAGGTCGAGGTCGAGCGTCCGGTGCCGACGCTCGACGGCCAGTACGCGGAGTTCTACCGCGCGCTCGCCGCGTCGATCCGCGACGGCGCACCCTTCCCCGTCACCGCGCAGGACGCGGTCGACGTGATGACGATCATCGAGCTCGCCGCGCAGAGCGAACACGACGGCCGCCGGCTGCCGTTCGTGCGCCGCATCGTCTGACGGGCGCCGGCCGGGGCGGCACCGGCCCGGCCGCCCATCGCGCCACGCCGCCACGCCGCCACGCGCCGGCGGCGGCGCTGCCGTCTGCCGCCGTGCGCCCCCACCGGCACGGCCGGAACATTCCGTTACAAATGGTGCGGGAACGAAAGTCAGCGGTCGTCCGGTCTGACGCGTTTCTCAAAAAGTCGATTCGACACCTATCCGTCAGGAGAATGTGATGCAACGGTTGATTCGCGCAGCGGCATGCTGCGTCCTGGTTTCCTCGCTCGCGGCATGTATTGTTCAGCCGCAGCGGCCGGCCCGGCAGGCGCCTCCGCCGCCGCGACCGAATCCGCAGGTCGTCGCGAACGACCGCATGCAGGAGGTCCAGGGCCGGATCGACAACCTGCATCGGCGCATCGACGCGCGCGTGAACGGCGGCTACTATCCGCCGCCTTACGGCGCGCAGCTTCACCACCGCCTCGACGTGATCCGCCAGGAAGCGAACGACATGTCGGCCCAGCACAACGGCGGCCTGTCCGGCGACGAGCAGCGCGTGCTGAACCAGGAACTCGACACGGCCGCGCGCGCGATCGGCGAATAACGCGCCGGCGCCTGCCGGAGCGAAGAAAAGCGGCGGCGCCCGTTGCCGCCGCTTGTCGCGAAGCGACATTCTTTTGCTCAAATTGACAACGCCCACCCGCTCGCGTACAGTCGCCCGCACGCGTCGGGAGAGCGTGTGACCGGGTGTTCCGACACCGGTTGCGCCGCCGAAGGGGCACACCCGCAAACTCTCAGGCAAAAGGACCGACCGCGTCGGGGAATCGCGTCCGCGCACTGCGCGGGCC
This sequence comes from Burkholderia sp. AU44665, assembly GCF_030504405.1. Lineage (NCBI taxonomy): Bacteria > Pseudomonadati > Pseudomonadota > Betaproteobacteria > Burkholderiales > Burkholderiaceae > Burkholderia > Burkholderia sp. AU44665. Next base: position 41,398 of record NZ_JAUJRI010000013.1, read on the forward strand.
ATACGCTCCCCGCACTCTGGAGAGCGGCAGTAGCCCGCAGCGCATCGGCTGCGCGGGCAAGCTGCCCACCGAAGGGGCGCGCGTTCGCCGGGCCTGGCCCGCAGCGCAATCTCTCAGGTATCGAGGACAGAGGGGCATGTACCGGATCGCTCGAGGCCATCGGCCGCGGCGGTCGGCACATGGCCGTTCTGATCCGCGCGCAAGCGCCTTGCCTGAGGCCTCGATGACTGCACTGAATCACACCCCGCTCAACGCCGCGCACCGCGCGCTCAACGCCCGCATGGTCGACTTCGGCGGCTGGGACATGCCCGTCAACTACGGCTCGCAGATCGAAGAACACGCGGCCGTGCGCACCGACGCCGGCATGTTCGACGTGTCGCACATGTGCGTCGTCGATTTCACCGGCAGCCGCGTGCGCGCGTTCTTCGAGCATGCGATCGCGAACAACGTCGGCAAGCTCAAGACGCCCGGCAAGGCGCTCTACTCCTGCCTGCTCAACCCGCAGGGCGGCGTCATCGACGATCTGATCGTCTATTACTTCACCGAAGAATTCTTCCGCGTGGTCGTCAACGCCGGCACCGCCGAGAAGGACATCGCGTGGTTCAACCAGCTGAACGAGCAAGGCGGCTACGGCCTGACGATCGCGCCGCGCCGCGATTTCGCGATCATCGCCGTCCAGGGTCCGAACGCCCGTGAAAAGGTCTGGGCGACGGTGCCCGCCGCCCGCGCCGCCACCAGCGAGCTCAAGCCGTTCAACGCCGCGCAGGTCGCCGGCACGCCGTTCGGCGATCTCACCGTCGCCCGCACCGGCTACACCGGCGAGGACGGCTTCGAGGTGATCGTCCCGGCCGTGCACGTCGAAGCGCTGTGGCATGCGCTGCAGCAAAACGGCGTGCGCCCGTGCGGGCTCGGCGCGCGCGACACGCTGCGCCTCGAGGCCGGCATGAACCTGTACGGCCAGGACATGGACGACACCGTGTCCCCGCTCGACGCGGGCCTCGCGTGGACGGTCGACCTCACCGCGCCGCGCGACTTCGTCGGCCGCGCCGCCCTGGAAGCCAACGGCACGCGCGCCGCGTTCGTCGGCCTGATCCTGCAGAAGGAAAACGGCAAGGCGGGCGGCGTGCTGCGCGCGCATCAGAAAGTCGTCACGCCGCACGGCGACGGCGAGATCACGAGCGGCACGTTCTCGCCGTCGATGCAGGAATCGATCGCGTTCGCGCGCGTGCCGGCAGCCGTCCAGATCGGCGACACCGTCCAGGTGCAAATTCGAGACAAGCATCTTCCCGCACGCGTGGTAAAACTGCCGTTCGTGCGCAACGGCAAGGTCCTCGCTGCGTAACGACCGAGAAGCGGCGCGGCAGGCCGCCTCCCGGCAAGCCGGGAGATGGCGCCCGGCGCAACCCCATCCGGCGCACCATGGCGGCGCGCCAGCAGAACGAACAAACCCTTTTATCCAGGAGCATCCGATGAGCAACGTCCCGGCCGATCTGAAGTACACCGACGAACACGAGTGGATCCGCACCGAGGCGGACGGCACGCTGACGGTCGGCATCACCGATCACGCGCAGAGCACGCTCGGCGACATCGTCTTCCTCGAGCTGCCCGAAGTCGGCAAGTCGGTGAGCGCGGGCGACGCCGTCGGCGTCGTCGAATCGGTGAAGGCGGCATCCGACATCTACTCGCCGGTGTCCGGCGAGATCGTCGCCGTCAACGAAGCCGCCACCGATGCGCCCGAAGAAGTGAACGGCGACGCGTACGGCGTGTGGCTCTTCAAGATCAAGCTCGCGGCCGGCGCCTCGACCGACAAGCTGATCGACGCCGACGCCTACAGCAAGCTGATCGACTAATTTCCCTACCCGAACCGCGCGACGCCGGCCTCGGCGCGCGCGGGACCAGAGTCACGCCATGAAGCTCGAACACCCGGACCGTCTGATGAACCGCACGCCCCTCTCGCTCGCCGCGCTCGAAACGCACGACGCGTTCGCCGAACGCCACATCGGCCCCGATGCCGCCAGCCAGCAGGCCATGCTCGACACGCTCGGCTTCGCGTCGCGCGCCGCGCTGATCGACGCCGTGATCCCGGCGTCGATCCGCCGCGCCGACACGCTGCCGCTCGGCCCGTTCGCGCAGCCGAAGAGCGAGGCCGAAGCCCTCGCCGCGCTGCGTGCGCTCGCGGACAAGAACCAGGTGTTCCGCTCGTATATCGGCCAGGGTTATCACGACACGCACACGCCGGCCGTGATCCTGCGCAACGTGCTCGAAAACCCGGCGTGGTACACGGCCTACACGCCGTACCAGCCCGAAATTTCCCAGGGCCGCCTCGAGGCGCTCCTGAACTTCCAGCAGATGGTGGCCGATCTCACGGGCCTCGCGATCTCGAACGCATCGCTGCTCGACGAAGCCACCGCCGCGGCCGAAGCGATGACGCTGCTGCAGCGCACCGGCAAGCCGAAGTCGAACGTGTTCTACGTCGCCGACGACGTGCTGCCGCAAACGCTCGAAGTGATCCGCACGCGCGCGCTGCCGATCGGCATCGAGGTCAAGACGGGCCCGGCTGCCGACGCCGCGCAGGCGAACGCGTTCGGCGTGCTGCTGCAGTACCCGGGCGTGAACGGCGACGTGCGCGACTACCGCGCGCTCACCGAAGCGATCCACGCGGCCGGCGGCCACGTGGTCGTCGCGGCCGACCTGCTCGCGCTGACCGTGCTGACGCCGCCCGGCGAATGGGGCGCCGACGTCGCAATCGGCAACACGCAGCGCTTCGGCGTGCCGATGGGCTTCGGCGGCCCGCACGCCGCCTACATGGCCGTGCGCGACGAATTCAAGCGCCAGATGCCGGGCCGCCTCGTCGGCGTGACGGTCGACGCGCAGGGCAAGCCCGCGCTGCGTCTCGCGCTGCAGACGCGCGAACAGCACATCCGCCGCGAGAAGGCGACGTCGAACGTGTGTACCGCGCAGGCGCTGCTCGCGATCATGGCGAGCATGTACGCGGTCTACCACGGCCCGCACGGCCTGAAGACGATCGCGCTGCGCGTGAACCGCATCGCGGCGCTGCTCGCCGCCGGCGTGAAGCAGCTCGGCTTCGCGACCGTCAACGACACGTTCTTCGACACGCTGACGATCGACACCGGCACGCGCACCGCGCAGATCCACGCATTCGCGAAAGCCAAGCGCATCAACCTGCGCCGCGTGAGCGACACGCAAGTCGGCGTGTCGGTCGACGAAACGACGACGCGCGACGACCTCGCCGATCTGCTCGACGTGTTCGCGCAGGCCGCGGGTGGCACGGCACCGGCCGTCGACGCGCTGGACGCGGGTCTCGCCGGCGTCGCCGCGCTGCCGGCCGGCCTCGAGCGCACGAGCGCGTACCTGACGCACCCGGTGTTCAACCGCCACCATTCCGAAACCGAAATGCTGCGCTACCTGCGCAGCCTGTCGGACAAGGATCTCGCGCTCGACCGCTCGATGATCCCGCTCGGCTCGTGCACGATGAAGCTGAACGCGACGTCGGAAATGCTGCCCGTCACGTGGCCCGAGTTCGGCGGCATCCATCCGTTCGCGCCGGCCGAGCAGACCGTCGGCTACCGCGAGATGATCGACCAGCTCGAACAGATGCTCGTCGCGGCCACCGGCTACGCGGCCGTGTCGCTGCAACCGAACGCGGGCTCGCAGGGCGAGTACGCGGGCCTGCTGATCATCCACGCGTACCACGCGTCGCGCGGCGAAGGCCATCGCGACGTGTGCCTGATCCCGGCGTCCGCGCACGGCACGAACCCGGCGTCCGCGCACATGGCCGGCATGAAGGTCGTGGTCGTCGCGTGCGACGCGCAGGGCAACGTCGACATCGCCGACCTGAAGGCGAAGGCCGAGCAGCATTCGGCGAACCTCGCGGCGATCATGATCACGTATCCGTCGACGCACGGCGTGTTCGAGCAGAACGTGCGCGAGATCTGCGAGATCGTCCACGCGCACGGCGGCCAGGTGTACGTCGACGGCGCGAACATGAACGCGATGGTCGGCCTGACCGCGCCCGGCCAGTTCGGCGGCGACGTGTCGCACCTGAACCTGCACAAGACCTTCTGCATCCCGCACGGCGGCGGCGGCCCGGGCGTCGGCCCGGTGGCGGTCGGCGCGCACCTCGCGAAGTTCCTGCCGAACCAGCGCTCGACCGGCTACGCCCGCGCGGAAGACGGCATCGGCGCGGTGTCGGCCGCGCCGTACGGCTCGGCGTCGATCCTGCCGATCTCGTGGATGTACATCGCGATGATGGGCGCGAAGAACCTGACCGCCGCGACCGAAACCGCGATCCTCAACGCGAACTACATCGCGAAGCGCCTCGCGCCGCATTACCCGGTGCTGTATTCGGGCCCGGGCGGGCTGGTCGCGCACGAGTGCATTCTCGACCTGCGTCCGATCAAGGAAACGAGCGGCATCACCGTCGACGACGTCGCGAAGCGCCTGATGGACTACGGCTTCCACGCGCCGACGATGAGCTTCCCGGTGCCGGGCACGCTGATGGTCGAGCCGACCGAATCGGAATCGCAGGAAGAACTCGACCGCTTCATCGCCGCGATGATCGCGATCCGCGAGGAAATCCGCGCGGTCGAGGAAGGCCGCGCCGATCGCGAGGACAACCCGCTGCGTCACGCGCCGCACACGGCGGCCGTCGTCACCGCGAACGAATGGCCGCACGCGTACTCGCGCGAGCAGGCCGCGTACCCAGTCGCGTCGCTCGGCACGAACAAGTACTGGCCGCCGGTCGGCCGCGCGGACAACGCCTATGGCGACCGCAACCTGTTCTGCTCGTGCGTGCCGATGTCGGACTACGCATAACGCACGTCTCGCACCGGAGCGTCCGACCGTGACCACCCCGCACGCAGCCACCGGTTGCGTGCGGTTTTTACGTTCGCCGCCCGGCCAACCGTTTCACGCTTGCGCGCCAATCCGGCTAACATCACACGCGATCCAGCCAATGAAGGAGTTCCGCATGGTGCGTCCGATGTTTCCGGGCCATGGCGCAACCGCGCGGCGGCCGCGCGTGCGCGCAGGCCGCTACGTGCCGATGCTCGTCGCATCGCTGTCGCTGGCCGCCGCCGGCCTCGGCGTGTGCGGCAGTGCGCGCGCGGCAATGAATTTCTGCGCGGCGCCCGCACTGCAGGCAAGCGAGACGACGCAGGCCGAGCCGGGCGTGCAGGCGCTGATCCGCAGCGTCGACGCACGCATCGGCGAGCAGCCGAAGGCGATGGCGCGCGTGCATACCGAGGGCACGCTGCCGCATGAAGGCATCCACGACCAGAGTGAAGCCGCGCTCAAGGACATGGACCTGATGCGCGACGCGGCGCTCGCGTGGCGCGTGACGAACGCGCCGCGCTATCTGCAGCTCGTCGACCGCTTCCTGTCCGCGTGGGTCTCGACCTACCAGCCGAGCTTCAACCCGATCGACGAGACGCGCTTCGACAGCCTGATCGTCGCGTACGACATGACCGCGAGCGCGCTGCCGGTGAAAACGCGCAACGCGACGGCCGCGTTCATCGCGAAGCTCGGCGCCGGCTACGTCGCGCAGGTCGACGCGCAGAAACGCCCGCTCACCGGCACCTGGCGCAACAACTGGCAGAGCCACCGGATCAAGCTGATCGCGTTGTCCGCGTTCACGCTCGGCGACCGCAAGATGATGAACGCCGCGCAGCGGCTGTTCGTCGAGCATCTCGCCGACAACATCGGCCCGGACGGCAAGACCTGGGATTTCGAGGAACGCGATGCGCTGCATTACGCGGTCTACGATCTCCAGCCGCTGGTGACGGCCGCGCTCGCCGCGCGCCGCTTCAACCGCAACTGGCTGCGCGAGCGCGGCGCGAACGGCGCGACGCTCGCGGCCGCGCTCGACTGGCTCGTGCCGTACGCGCTCGGCGAAAAGACGCACGAGGAATTCGTGAATTCGCCGGTGCCGTTCGACGCGAAGCGCCGCGAGGCCGGCTTGCCGGGTTATACGGGGCAGTGGGACCCGAAAAACGCCACCGAACTCTTTCATCTGGCCGTGCGGCTCGACGGGCGCTATGCCCGCGTCGCGCAGCAGCTTTCCCCAACGCCGCCCGCATGGCTCGCCGCGTGCCTGCCATTGCAGGCGCGCTAGCACCATTCTTACAGCAAGGCAGGTATCGAAATGGCAGTCAGCGTGTTTGACCTCTTCAAGATCGGCATCGGTCCGTCCAGTTCGCATACGGTCGGGCCGATGCGCGCCGCGCTGATGTTCGTCCAGGGCCTCGAGCGCGACGGGCTGCTCGACGCGACGGCTCACGTGAAGGTCGAGCTGTACGGCTCGCTCGGCGCCACCGGCAAGGGCCACGGCACCGACCGCGGCGTGATGCTCGGCCTGCTCGGCGACGCGCCCGACACCGTCGATCCCGACACGATCGACGCGCGGCTCGAAGACGTCCGCAAGACGAAGCAACTCGCGCTGCTCGGCACGCACCCGGTGCCGTTCGTGCTGAAGGAGAACATCGCGTTCTACCGCCAGGCGCTGCCCGAACATCCGAACGGGATGAAGCTGCGCGCGAGCGATGCGAACGGCGCGGTACTGGTCGAGCGCACGTACCTGTCGGTCGGCGGCGGCTTCGTCGTGACGGCCGGCGCGCCGAACACGAAGGTGCTGAGCGCGGCCGAGCAGATGACGCACCCGTTCCGCACCGGCGCGGAGCTGCTCGCGCTGACCGCGTCGACCGGCAAGTCGATCGCGCAACTGATGTGGGAAAACGAGCGCGCGTGGCACACCGAGGAAGAAACGCGCGACGGGCTGCTGAAGATCTGGGCCGTGATGCAGTCGTGCGTGTCGCGCGGGTGCGGGATCGGCAACCCGGACGCCGACGGCAACCTGCCCGGCCCGTTCCAGGTCAAGCGCCGCGCGCCGCAGTTGTACCGCACGCTGACGGGCAGCCCCGAGCGAGCGCTGCAGGATCCGCTGTCGATGATCGACTGGATCAACCTGTACGCGATCGCGGTCAACGAGGAAAACGCGGCCGGCGGCCGCGTCGTCACCGCGCCGACCAACGGCGCGGCCGGCATCATCCCGGCCGTGCTCCATTACTACACGCGCTTCACGCCCGGCGCGAACGAACAGGGCGTGATCGACTTCCTGCTGACGGCCGCCGCGATCGGCATCCTGTACAAGCTCAACGCATCGATCTCGGGCGCGGAAGTCGGCTGCCAGGGCGAAGTGGGCGTTGCGTGCTCGATGGCGGCCGGCGCGCTCGCGGCCGTGCTCGGCGGCACGCCCCAGCAGGTCGAGAACGCGGCCGAGATCGGGATGGAGCACAACCTCGGCCTGACCTGCGACCCGGTCGGCGGGATGGTGCAGATCCCGTGCATCGAGCGCAACGCAATGGCGTCGGTGAAGGCCGTCAACGCGGCGCGCATGGCGCTGCGCGGCGACGGCTCGCACTACGTGTCGCTCGACTCGGTGATCAAGACGATGCGCGAGACGGGCGCCGACATGAAGACCAAGTACAAGGAAACGTCGCGCGGCGGGCTGGCGGTGAATATCGTCGAGTGCTGATGCGGGACCCGGCGGCAATGCGAGGCCCGTCGGCCGACGTATTGCCGCCGGGCTCGACACCCGGCACTAATCGTTCAGCCAGTTCTCCACGCGCAATCCCGGATAGCTGACGAAATCCCGCTCGTTGTTGGTCACCAGGACGACATCGAGCGACACCGCATGCGCGGAGATCAATTTGTCGAGGTGATCCTTCTTCCGTTCGCGGGTGGCCTCGCGGATCGGACCATACGCTTGCGCGGCCGGCACGTCGAAAGGCGCGACGGGAATATCTTCGATCAACGCCGCGAGGTTGCGGCGTTCGCGAGCAGGGCTCGTGCATGCGGTCACGCCGTACTCGAGCTCCGCATAAGTGACCGCGGACATGACGACGTCGCCCGTGTAGCACTGCGCAAATCGTCTCGCGACCTGCTCCGGCTGATTTTTCATCAGATAGATGCACATGTTGGTGTCGAGCATGAAGCGCGGCATCACAAGCCCTCACGTTCGGCCTGTTCATGGTCGCCACGCCCTTCGGTCATGAAGTCCGGCCCGAATTTCGCGAATTTCTCGAGTACGTTGGTCAGAGGCCGCCGCATCGGCCGAATGCGGATTTCGTCACCGACCCGCTCGATTTCCAGCTCGATATCGCTGCGTTCATAGGCAAGGTCCGCAGGAATACGCACGGCCTGCGAGTTGCCGTTTCTGAATACCCTCGTGGTATGCATGTCGATCTCCGTCCGGATGTACATTGTATGTACATTATCCGATGCGGGCCGAGATGTAAATCCATGTGTGTACATAACAGGTGTTTCTTCGGCTGACGAGCCGGCCGTGAATACGCGCGTCACGGCCATTGCCGTCGCGCATGCAGCACGCGGAGGATCTCCACGATGCCCTCGGCCGGCCGGATGCGATACACGAGCACATCGTTCGGCGCGACCACCAGCTCACGCGTGCCGGCCACCCGCCCTCGCCGATACAACTCGGCATGGGCCGGTAACGCCGCCGCCCTTTCTTCCAGCAGTTCGTCGAGTTCGAGGGCGGCCAGCGGGTCGTCCTCGGCGATGGTGTCCATGATCGCGGCGCGATCCTCGTGCGCCTTCGGATTCCAGTGCAACGCAAGGGTCAAGAAGCATCCCCGCGCTTGCCGGCAAGCCGGTCACGCAGCGCCGCACGTCGCGACGCGAAGTCGGCGCTGACTTCGGCATCCGGAATCGACGCACGCGGGTCGTCCAGCGCCTGCTGCACCTGCTCGCGAAACCAGCGATCGTGGGCCGCCGCCTCGTGTGCCGCCTTCAGCGCCGCCGCGCGATCGGGCCGGGTCGCCCGGCCGGCCGCATCCGGGTCGAATGCCGACGCGTCCACATCGAATCGGCTGATACCGATATCGCGCAGAAAGCCGACCAGCGTTTCAAAACGGCGAAACACCCGCACGTCGCCGCGCTTGGCCGACAGAAACGTTCGTGTGCGCCGCACCGGGCCGAGAACGCCCAACCGTTGCCGCAACCGACCACGCGGGCCGCACGCACCGCGCCGGCTGCGACCAGCTCCGTCAGCGTCTTTTGATCAATCGTTTCGGTCGTCACGGCGATTCTCGCCCCCTTTCTCCACGCATTCGCTGAAATTTTACTATTGAGTGGCATCCCAATTTATTGTTATTTGGGATGCCCGCTCCGGATCGAGACAAGCGTCAGCCCACCATCCATAGCACTCACTTTCCGCCCTCGCGCCAGTCCGCACAAGCTGGCCGGTCGGCCAACCGAAGGCGGTGCGCCCTCGCCGAACCGCCCAGCGTTCCGACACTTTTCACCGCCCGGCGTACCGGCGCGCCGCCAACCGGCGTAAGCTGTACGTCCCGCTACCCAGGGAGACGGCAGCCCATGTCGCATTCCAAGGATCTCGAGCCGCGCGCCACCACCGGTGCGCGACTGCTCGTCGATGCGTTGCTCGCCAATCACGTCGAACGCGTGTTCTGCGTGCCGGGCGAGAGCTTCCTCGCCGTGCTCGATGCGCTGGCGGACGACACCGCCCGCATCCAGACGGTCGTCTGCCGCCACGAGGCGGCCGCCGCGAACATGGCCGAGGCGGTCGGCAAGCTGACCGGCCGCCCCGGCGTCGCGTTCGTCACGCGCGGGCCCGGCGCGACCCATGCGTCGATCGGCGTGCATACCGCGTTCCAGGATTCGACGCCGATGATCCTGTTCGTCGGCCAGTGCGCGCGCGAGCACCTCGACCGCGAAGCCTTCCAGGAAATCGACTACCGCCGGATGTTCGGCCAGATGGCGAAATGGGTCGCGCAGATCGACGATCCGCGCCGCATTCCCGAATACCTGAGCCACGCGTTCCACGTCGCGACGTCCGGGCGGCCCGGCCCGGTCGTGCTCGCGCTGCCGGAGGACGTGCTGTCCGACGCGTGCGCGCCGCAGCGCGTCGTGCCGGCCGCGAAACGCATCGCGGCCGCGCCGTCGGCCGCGCAGATCGACGAGTTGCGCGAGCGGCTCGCGCGCGCGGAACGGCCGTTCGCGATCGTCGGCGGCAGCGGCTGGACGCCGGACGCCTGCGCGAACCTGCGCACCTTCGCCGAACGCTGGCAATTGCCGGTCGCGTGCGCATTTCGCTTCCAGGACACGATCGACAACGCGCACCCGAACTACGCGGGCGACGTCGGGCTCGGAATCAACCCGGCGCTCGCGAAACGCATCCGCGACGCCGACCTGCTGCTCGTGATCGGGCCGCGCCTCGGCGAAGCGACGACCGGCGGCTACACGCTGCTCGACATCCCGAAGACACGCCAGACGCTGGTTCACGTGCACCAGGGCGCGGACGAACTCGGCCGCGTGTACGCCGCCGACCTGCCGATCGTGTCGGGCATGCCGGAGATCGCCGCGCCGCTGGCCGCGCTCGAACCGCCCGAGCGGCCCGCGTGGGCCGGTACGGCCGCCGACGCGCACCGCGCATACCGCGAATGGCATGCGCCGCTGCCGATGCCCGGCGACGTGCAGCTCGGCGACGTGATGGTGCAGTTGCGCGAGCGCCTGCCGCACGACGCGATCCTGACCAACGGCGCGGGCAACTATGCGATCTGGCTGCATCGCCACTTCGCGTACCGGCACTTCCGTTCGCAGCTCGCGCCGACGAGCGGCGCGATGGGCTACGGGCTGCCGGCCGCGCTCGCCGCGAAGTCGCTGTATCCGCAGCGCGCCGTCGTCGCGCTCGCCGGCGACGGCTGCTTCATGATGGCCGGCAACGAGCTCGCGACCGCGATGCAATACGGGCTGAACATCGTCGCGATCGTCGTCAACAACGGCCATTTCGGCACGATCCGCATGCATCAGGAGCGCAACTACCCGGGCCGCGTGCACGGCACCGGGCTCACGAACCCGGATTTCGCGGCCTATGCGCGTGCGTTCGGCGCGCATGGCGAGACGGTCGAGCGCACCGCCGATTTCGCGCCCGCGCTCGAACGCGCATTGACGTGCGGGCTGCCCGCGGTGATCGAGATCCGCATCCCGCAGGACGCGAGCACGCCGGCCGCGACGCTCGAGCAGATCCGCGAGCAAGGCCGCCGCGCGCGCGGCGCATGACGGCGATGGACATGCACGCCGCACCGCCCGCCGCCGTGCTGTCGCACGACGACGCACTGGCCTGCCCCGGCACGCTGCTCTCGCCCGACGGCACGCTCGTCGCGCCGTACGATCTCGAGCATGGCGACGAGCGCGCCGACGGCTACGTGCCTGCCGCATCCTCACTCGGCCTGCTGCACGCCGCGCACCGGCCGTTCCGGCTCGATTACGGCGACGCGCGGCACGTGCACGTGATCAACGGGATGGGCGTCGCGCTCGGCGATTCGGTGATCGGGCTGACGGCCGTCGCCGCGCTGCGTGCGGCCCATCCGGGCCTGCGCTTCACGCTGTACCGGCCCGCGCGCGCGCCGCGCTATGTCGAGGCGCTGTATGCACTCGCGGCCGACGTCGTCGCGCCGTCGCGCGCGCTGCCGTGCCCCGCGGAAGCGCTGCCCGCCGACGCGCATTGCATCGACGTTGGCAATCACCTGTACTGGCCCGCATTCGCGCGGCTGCCGATGATCGACTTCTTCCTCGACGCGCTCGGCGTCGATCCGGCCGCCGTGCCGGCCGCCGCGAAACGCAACCGCTGGCTCGCGCGGCTGCCGCTGCCTGCGCTGCCGGCCGAGTGGCGGCGGCCTTACGTGCTGTTCTGCCCGAATGCGAGCACCGCGGTGCGCAGCGTGCCGCGTGCGTTGCGCGTCGCGTTCGTGGAACGGCTCGCGCAACGTTACGGGTTGCCGGTGGTCGGCTTCGGCCCGATCGCGCATCCGGCTTACGTGGACGTGAGCCGCCACGCGACCGACACCGCGCGCTTCATCGCGTGGATCAAGGGCGCGAGCCTGCTGTTCGCGCCGGACACGGCGGCGCTGCATCTCGCCGACGGTTTCGACGTGCCGACGCTCGCGTGCTTCACGACGATCGGGCCGGCGCTGCGCGTGCGCGACTATCCGCATTGCGTGCCGGTTGCGCTCGACGTGCCGGCCGAATTGCACGGGCTGCATCGCAGCGAACAGCCGGACGATCTGGCGGCGGTCGACGCCGCTTACCGTGCAATCGACTGGGACGCGCTGGCGTGGCCCGCGCCGCGCGACGCGGCGGCAGCGGCCACCTGAGCAAGTCGGCGCGTCGGCGAGCGTGGCGATCGAATCGGCAGCGGCACACGCACTGCGCCGGCACGGGCGCCGCTTCGGCTGCCCGGCTGATCCCGCCAGGCTCGCACCGGCCGCCTGAGCGAAGCCGGCGCGGCGGCGAGCGGAACGATCGAACCGGCAACAGCGCGCGCACGGCACCACCACCGCCGCGAGCGCCGCGCCGGCCGCCCGGCTCACCGCGCCGAACGCGTCACGCGCGATCGCGCAGCGTCTCGGATGGCCGTTTGCCGAACAGGCGCCGGTAATCGGTCGCGAACTGGCTCAGATGCCAGAAGCCCCACGCCTCCGCGACGTCCTGCACCGAGCCGGCCGCGCGCCCGCACAGGTCGCGCCGCGCGCCGTTCAGCCGCAGCGTGCGCAGGTAGGTCGCGGGCGCCATCCCGAGCACGTCCTGGAAGCAGTATTGCAGCGTGCGCCGGCTCACGTGCAACTGTTCGCACAGCTCGGGCACGCCCACCGGGCGCGTGCGGTGCGCGAGCACGTAGTCGCGCGCCTGGTCGACGATCCAGCGGCGCGTCGACGGCGCGGCGCCGCTGCCGTCGTCGGCCGGTTGCGCGCACGCATCGAACAGCGCGGCCAGCACTTCGGCCTGCAGATCGTCGCGCTGCGCATCGGGCAGCGGGCCGGCCATCGCCACCGCGCCGTCGAGCCGGCGGCCGAGCAGCGCGCACAGATGCGCGAGCCGCGCGTCGCCGACCTGCATCACGCGCTGCGTGAACAGCCGCTCGTCGAGCGCACGGTGCTCGACTTCCTCCGCGTAGCGGCGCAGCACGTCGCCGCGCACGACGACGCCGTAGATCGAGAACTGCGCGGGCGTCACCAGTTCGAATTCGACGTTGCCGGGCCGGAACGCGAGCGCGCCGGGGCCGATGCGGCACGCATCGACGCGCGCCGAGCCGTCGCACACGAGCGGGATGCCGAACCAGTACGCATCGCCGCGCACTTCGCAGGCCTGGCGCAGCAGGTGGCTGGTCGATTCGCGGAACAGCTTCATCGTGTCGAGCGGCAGCTCGGTCAGCGTGCCGACGAAGCGGCCGGCCGCGAGCTGGTCGTAGGTCTGCCGCCAGCCGATCAGGTTGCGCGCCTGCTCGTCCGCATCGTGCGCGACGCTGACGACGGCCTGCCCGGCGAACGCGTCGTCGCCCTGCGCGCTGCGCCGCGTGTCTTCGGCGGTCGGCTCCTCCGTACACGCCACATGTCGATTCATCGTGTCCTCCCTCACCTGCGCGGAACCCTGCGCATCACGCAAGTCCCGTGCCGAACCGCACGGCCCGGCGAACCATCCGCCATTGCACGCTGTCCGGCCGATGGGCGCCATGCGGGCGCACCCGAACGCGGCATGCCGCGCACGCCGCCGGTGCGCTCCGCGCGGCCACCGCGCATGCGCGCCGCCGCGCGCATATGCAGCCCGGGTACCGGGCCGGCTACGGGGCCGGCTACGGGGCCGGCCTCAGCCGCACGACCCGCGTGCCGCAATTGCCGTATGCCTGCGCGATCGCCAGTTCGACGATCGCGCTGCCGGCCGCCCACGGCGCCGCGTCCGCTTCCGGCAGACCCGCGCGCAGCGTGGCGCGACCGTTGATCCGGTAGCGCAGGCCGCGCACGAAATCGACGAACAGCAATCCGACGCCGCGGCCGTCGCAGGCGGCCGCGTCGATCCGGCCGCCGTCGCCGTCAAGCGCGGTCGGCAGCGCGAAGCGCAGCGTCTTCGTGTCGATCACGCGCACCACCGGCAGCAGATCGCCGTTCGCGTCACGCCGGCTCTGCACGATGTCGCAGGTCATCGACGCACCGGCGCCCGATGCCATGCCGACGAACATGAACGGCTGCGATTCGACGAACTGCCGCACGCCGACGCTCAGCCGCGTGGTCACGGCGTCGCTCATCCGCTCGGCTTCGTCGGCGACGCCGAAGCGGTGCTGCGCGTCGAGTTCGCCCGGATGGAATACCGGGTGGCGCGGAAAGGATCGGGGCGGTTCTGCCATGCTGGGAGCGGTTGCATGCATCGGCGCACCGTGCCGCCGCGAACAGGCGGCAGCCGGCGGCGTTGCCGGCGCCGGCCGTGCAGGGAAACGCAACCGGCGCCGACTGTCGAACAGGGAAATCGAACCGGGCGACGTGCCGGGCCCGACCGGCCACGACACGTCGCCACGGCTTCGGCGATCAGAAGAACCCGAGCGCCTCGGCCTGATAGCTGACCAGCAGGCACTTCGTCTGCTGATAGTTCGACAGCGCCATCTTGTGCGTCTCGCGGCCGATGCCCGACTGCTTGTAGCCGCCGAACGCCGCATGCGCGGGATACAGGTGATAGCAGTTGGTCCACACGCGGCCGGCCTCGATCTCGCGGCCCATGCGGTACGCACGCGTGCCGTTGCGGGTCCACACGCCCGCGCCGAGCCCGTAGAACGTGTCGTTCGCGAGTTCGATCGCTTCCTGCTCGTCCTTGAACGTCATCACCGACGCGACCGGCCCGAAGATCTCTTCCTGGAACACGCGCATCTTGTTGTTACCGAGCAGCATCGTCGGCTTCACGTAGTAGCCCGTGCCGAGTTCGGCGGCCGGCGCCGTGCGCTCGCCGCCCGTCAGGCATTGCGCGCCTTCGCCGCGGCCGATGTCGATGTACGACAGGATCTTGTCGAGCTGCTGCTGCGACGCCTGCGCGCCGATCATCGTCTGCATGTCGAGCGGATGGCCGGCCTTGATGCGCTCGACGCGCGCGACGGCCTTCTCGATGAAGCGGTCGTAGATCGATTCCTGGATCAGGATCCGCGACGGGCACGTGCACACTTCGCCCTGGTTCAGCGCGAACATCGCGAGCCCTTCGAGCGCCTTGTCGAGGAACGCGTCGTCCTGGTCGAGCACGTCGGCGAAGAAGATGTTCGGGCTCTTGCCGCCCAGTTCGACCGTCGACGGGATCAGGCTTTCGGCCGCCGCGCGCAGCACGTGCTTGCCGACCGGCGTCGAGCCCGTGAACGCGATCTTCGCGATCCGCTTGCTGGTCGCGAGCGCTTCGCCCGCTTCCTTGCCGAAGCCGTTCACGATGTTGATCGCGCCGGCCGGGAACAGGTCGCCGATCAGTTCCATCAGCACGAGCACCGATGCGGGCGTCTGCTCGGCCGGCTTCATCACCACGCAGCAGCCGGCCGCGAGCGCAGGCGCGAGCTTCCACGCGGCCATCAGCAGCGGGAAATTCCACGGGATGATCTGGCCGACCACGCCGAGCGGCTCGTGGAAGTGGTACGCGACGGTGTTGTCGTCGATTTCGGAGATGCCGCCTTCCTGCGCGCGGATGCAGCCCGCGAAGTAGCGGAAGTGGTCGATCGCGAGCGGCAGGTCGGCCGCCATCGTCTCGCGCAGCGGCTTGCCGTTGTCGATCGTCTCGGCCACGGCCAGCAGCTTCAGGTTCTTTTCCATCCGGTCGGCGGCGGCGAGCAGCAGGTTCGCGCGCTCGGCAACCGACGTCTTGCCCCACTTGCGGCGCGCGGCATGCGCGGCGTCGAGCGCCAGCTCAATGTCGTCGGCGCCGGAGCGCGGCACGCGGCAGAACGGCTGGCCGTTGATCGGCGACACGTTCTCGAAATACTCGCCCTTCACGGGCGCCACCCACTTGCCGCCGATGTAGTTGTCGTATTGCTGGCGGTACGGGTATTCGACGTCGAGGCCCAGTTGTTTCAGGTCAAACGGGTTCATACATGTCTCCTGTTCATCGTGCTTGTGTGAGTACAGCGCCGGTTGGAATGCGCTGATCCCGTTTACGCAACATGCGTGCCAAACGGAACGGGAGCATGTCGATCGCGGCCGGCGCGCGTGCGCACCGTGCGGTGTTCACGCAAGCAACACGACGGGTGTACCGATTCTGAACACCGCGGTTGCGCAGCGCTGCGGCCGGTGTTCGGAATTTCCACAGTGCGCGGCCGGGCGCTGCACGCGGAGAACGCCGCGTCGCGTGGCATGTCGCTTGCGTGCGCGTGACGGATCCACACGCCACGGCGCTCGCGCCGACCGACACCATGAACGATCGCGGCCCCCTGACCGACGACGCCATCGCGTTCATCCGCGAGCAGGCTTTCCTGATCGTCGCGACCGCCGACGCGGCCGGCAACGGCGACTGTTCGTATCGCGGCCGCCAGCCGCGCGCCGACGGTTCGTTCACGCCGCTCGTCGATATCCCGGACCGCCGCACGCTGGTGCTGCCCGACTTCGCGGGCAACAACCTGCTCAACACGATCGGCAACCTGCTGGTGAATCCGGCCATCGCGTTGCTGTTCGTCGATTTCGTGCGCCAGACGACTTGGCTCGTGCAGGGCCGCGCGACGCTCGACGAGGATCCGCGACGCCACGCGGACCTGTGGCCGGATGCGCTGCGCTGTCTGGTGATCGAAGTGGAATGCGCGCAGGCACGAACGGATGCGGACTTGCCGCCGCTCGTGCTGGCGTGATGCGCGGCGGGTGACACGCCCGCCGACGGAGGACCATGCGGGTACGGCGGCTGCGTCGACCGGTGTGCTGATGTGCTGATGCGCCGATGGGCCGATGGGCCGACCCGCCGAATCACCGCGCTGCAACGCTCAACGCCCATGCGTCTCCGCACCGGCCGGCGCGACGCGGCCGCGCGCCGACGCCTCGGCATGCGCGCGGGCGTCCGCATCGTCGCCCGCTTCGTCGGCAACCGGCCGCCCGCCGAGGAACCCGAACACCACCACCGCGCACAGCACCGTGACGACGGCCAGCCCGGTCAGCAGCCGGTCGAACGCGTGCGCGTAGCTCGCGATCAACGCCGCACGGCCGACACCCGGCAACGCGGCAGCCGCGCCCGCGAGATCGCCGGTCGCAAGCCGCGCGGCGGCGCGCAGCGTCGCGTCCGGCGCGCCGACAGCTCCTGCCGCCTGCGCGAGGCCCGTTTCGGCGAGCGCGGCCAGCACCGCGCCGACGATCGCCAGCGCGATTCCCTCGCCGGCCACGCGCGTCGTGCTGAAAATGCCCGTCGCCATCCCCGCGCGCTCCTTCGGCACGACGCTCACCGACAGCCCGTCCATCAGCCCCCACGGCATGCCGGCGCCGACGCCGATCGCGAGCATCGGCGCGATCGCCGCCGGCCCCGCGCCGCCGCGCAGCGCGATGCCGAGCCACACGAGCCCGCCCGCCGCGACCAGCAGCCCGAGCCCCGAAATCACGCCGGCCGACAGCCAGCGCGTGAGCGTCGCCGCGACGAGCGGCACGAACAGCATCGGCGCGGAGATCGCGAGCATCAGCCAGCCGGCGTCGATCTCGCTGAAGCCGTCGATGCCGATGAAGCGCAGCGGCAGCACGACGAGCAGCACGATGTAGCAGCAGCAGGTCGACACCGGCAGAACCTGCACGCCGACGAAGCGCGCGATGCGAAACAGCGACAGGTCGAGCATCGGCCGCGCGACGCGCGTCTCGATCGTCACGAACGCGCACGCGCCGAGCGCCGCGCCGGCCAGCAACGCGATCACGAGCGGGCTCGACCAGCCGCGCGCGGGCGCTTCGATCACGCCGAACGTGAACAGCGTCAGCGCGGCCGTGAATGCGGCCGTGCCGGGCCAGTCGAGCCCCGTCGCGTGCGGGTCGCGCGACTCGTGCATGCGCGGCAGCCCGAACGCGAGCGACAGCACGCCGGCCACCGCGCTCGTCACGAAGATCGCGCGCCAGCCGTAATGCCCGATCAGCCCGCCGGCGAGCACGGGCCCGAACGCGAGCCCGATCCCGAAGGTCGTGCCGAGCAGGCTGAACGCACGCGTGCGCGCCGCGCCGTCGAATTCCTGCGCGAGCGCGGCCGTGCCGCCGGCCAGCGCCGCCGCCGCCGCGAGCCCTTGCGCAGCGCGCAGCAAATCAACGGCGAGCATCGACGGCGCGAACGCGAGCGCGACCGACATCAGCGTGAAGCCGCCGACGCCGATCGCGAACAGGCGCTTGCGGCCGAACTGGTCGGCCAGCGCGCCCGACGCCATCAGGAAGCTGCCGAACGCGAGCATGAACGCGTTGGTGATCCAGTTCATCGCGACCGGGCTGCCGTGCAGGTCGCGGCCGATCGCCGGCGTCGCGACCGCGCCGCCGGAAAACGACAGCGGCAGCGCGACGGCGGCCATGCAGACGGCGGCCAGCACCCATGCGCGCCGGCGCGCGGCCAGGGCTGCAGCAGTGGAAACAGGGTGATCCATCATCGCTCCTCGAAAAGCCGGCGCGGATGCGCCATCAGAGCGACAGAAGATAAATCGGATTCAATCCGCGAAAAACCACGCGAAGCTCCGTATATAACGGACTAAAATTCCGCAATTGACCCGCTGGCGTGCGTCGCCGCACGCCCTTCGATTCGATGGAAAACCTCACCGGCATCGTCGCGTTCGTCCGCACCGCCGAAGCGCTGAGCTTCGTCGCGGCCGGCCGCACGCTCGGCATCTCGGCATCCGCGGTCGGCAAGACGATCGCGAAGCTCGAGCAGTCGCTCGGCGTGCGCCTGTTCAACCGCACGACGCGACGCGTGACGCTCACCGACGAGGGACGGCATTTCTACGAGCGCTGCCAGCGGATCCTCGAGGATTTCCGCGACGCGGAGGCGACCGTGACGGCGTCCGCGCAGCGCCCGCGCGGCAAGCTGCGCGTGAGCCTGCCGGTGATCGGCTACCGCTTCCTGCTGCCGGTGCTGCCCGAATTCCGGCGGCGTTATCCGGACGTCGAGCTCGATCTCGATTTCAACGACCGAATGGTCGACGTGGTCGAAGGCGGCTTCGACGCGGTGATCCGCAGCGGCCCGCTGTCCGATTCGAGCCTGATGTCGCGGCGGCTCGGCCCGTTCGCGTTCGTGCTGTGCGCGACGCCCGCGTATCTCGCACAGGCCGGCACGCCGCGCACGCCGCGCGAGCTCGAAGCGCACGACTGCGTGCGCTACTGTTTCCCGACCACCGGCAAGCTGCAGGACTGGGCGCTCGCGGCCGACGACGGCACGCCGCTCGCACTGCGCACCGCGATGACCTGCAACAACATGGAGGCGCTGCGCGGCGCCGTGCTCGCGGGGCTTGGCATCGGCTACATGCCCGACTTCCTCGCGCGCGACGCGCTCGAACAGGGCGCGCTCGTCACCGTGCTCGACGACTACCGGATCGCGCCGGGGCAGTTCTCGATCGTGTGGCCGTCGAGCCGGCAGTTGTCGCCGAAGCTGCGCGTGTTCGTCGATTTCCTGTGCGAGCGGCTGTTCAGGTAGTCGCCCCGATCCGCTCCGCCTGCGCTGACGGCAGCAGCGCGTCGCTGTCGTCCTTCAGCCCGACGCCCGTCAGCCCGAGCCTGCGCGCATGCGTCATCAGGTAATGCAGCTTGTGCGCGGCGGCCGCGTGCGGCAGCCCTTCGGGCCGCACGTTCGAGATGCAGTTGCGCAGCGCGTCGTGACAGCCGACCTTCGGCGCCCACGTCAGATACACGCCGAGGCTGTCCGGCGAGCTGAGCCCCGGCCGTTCGCCGATCAGCACCGCGACCACCTTCGCGCGCAGCAGCTCGCCGATCTCGTCGCCGAGCGCGACGCGCGCCTGCGTCGCGACCACCACCGGGCCGATCCGCCAGCCGTCCGCGTCGAGCCGCGGCCGCACGGCCTGCAACAGCGGCAGCGCCTGCTTCGCGGCCGCGAACGCCGACAGCCCGTCGCCGACCACGAACACGACGTCGGGCGCCTCGTCGAGCGCCGCGCCGTAGCCGGCCAGCAGCCCGCGGCTGTCGTCCGACAGCTTGCGGCCGAGATCGGGCCGGCGCAGGTAGTGGTCGCGATCGGGCGCGGCGCTCTGCACGCGCAGCGTCGGCAGCAGGCCGGCCGCCTCGATCTCGCGCCGCAGCGCATCCGCGTCGAGCGGCTGGTGCACCGCGTCGCGCGCCTGCGCATGCGACAGGTTGAAGGCCAGCAGCGGCGCGGTCGGCAGGCTGTTGCCCGCACGGCCGAGCGCGATCCGCGCGTTCGTGAACGACTTCAGTTGCGCCCACGGATTCTTCTCGACGGCGTCGCTCATGCGGAAATCCCCATCCAGTCGTTCGCGCCCGCGAGCAGCGGCACGCGTGCCGACGCCGCGCGCAGCGCGCCGTGCGCGTCGGCGATCTCCATCGTCTCCAGCCATTCCTCGAATTCGGGCGCGCGGCGCAGGCCGAGCACCTCGCGCACGTAGAGCTGGTCGTGGAACGACGTGCTCTGGTAGTTCAGCATCACGTCGTCCGCGCCCGGAATCCCCATGATGAAGTTGATGCCGGCCGCGCCCAGCAGCGTCAGCAGCGTGTCCATGTCGTCCTGGTCGGCTTCCGCGTGGTTCGTATAGCAGATGTCGCAGCCCATCGGCACGCCGAGCAGCTTGCCGCAGAAGTGATCCTCGAGTCCCGCGCGAATGATCTGCTTGCCGTCGTACAGGTATTCGGGCCCGATGAAGCCGACCACCGTGTTCACGAGGAACGGCTCGAACTTGCGCGCGACCGCATACGCGCGCACTTCGCAGGTCTGCTGGTCGACGCCGAAATGCGCGTTCGCCGACAGCGCGCTGCCCTGTCCCGTCTCGAAGTACATCAGATTGTTGCCGACCGTGCCGCGCTTCAGCGCCAGCGCGGCCTCACGCGCCTCGCCGAGCAGCGCGAGCGAGATCCCGAAGCTCGCGTTCGCCTTCTCGGTGCCCGCGATCGACTGGAACACGAGATCGACCGGCGCGCCCTTCTCGATCGCCGCGATCGTGTTGGTCACGTGCGTGAGCACGCACGACTGCGTCGGCACGCCGTAGCGTTCGCGAAAACCGTCGATCATCGCGAGCAGCTTCACGATCGCCGCGAGGCTGTCGGTGGCCGGGTTGATGCCGATCATCGCATCGCCGCAGCCGTACATCAGCCCGTCGAGCATCGACGCGGCGATGCCCTTCACGTCGTCGGTCGGGTGGTTCGGCTGCAGCCGCACCGACATCCGGCCGGCGAGCCCGACCGTGTTGCGAAAGCGCGTGACCACGCGGCGCTTCCTCGCGGCCGCGATCAGGTCCTGGTTGCGCATCAGCTTCGACACGGCCGCGACCATCTCCGGCGTGAGGCCCGGCGCGATCCGCTCGAGCGCCGCGCCGTCGGCCGCGGGCGACAGCAGCCAGTTGCGGAAATCGCCGACGGTGAGGTGCGAGATCTCCGCGAACGCCTGCGCGTCGTGATCGTCGACGATCAGGCGCGTGACCTCGTCGTCTTCATACGGGATCACCGCTTCGTTCAGGAACGCCTTCAGCGGCACGCCCGCGAGCGCGATCTTCGCGGCGACGCGCTCCTCCTCGCTCACCGCCGCGACGCCGGCGAGCTGATCGCCGGAACGCAGCGGGCTCGCCTTCGCGAGCAGCGTCTTCAGGTCCGCGAAGCGGTACGTGCGCGGACCGATCGTCTCCGTATAGGACATCGTTCGAATCTCCTTGCCAAAAGCCGACGGCGCGCCCGTTCGACGGGGCGCGCCGGATGCCGTCAGGAACGGCCTTTCACGTTCACCGTCGTCATCCTGCTCACTCCTCCAGCAACGCGTCGCCGGGGGCGCTCGCGCGCTGCGAACGGGTCGCGAGGAAGTACGCGTAGCCGACCGCGAGGAAGCCGACGAACACCAGCGCGACCAGCCCGTTGAAATACACCATCGTACCGAGGCAGATGAGCGCCGCCAGGATCGCGAACGCCGGGAAGATCGGGTACAGCGGCGCGCGGAACGGCCGCGCCATGTTCGGCTGCGAGCGGCGCAGCTTGAACAGCGCCGCCATGCTGACGATATACATCACGATCGCGCCGAACACCGACATCGTCACGATGTTCGCGGTGAGCGTCTGCCCGCCGAACTGGATCAGCTCGTCGCTGTAGATCGCGGCGATCCCGACCACGCCGCCGGCGAGGATCGCGCGATGCGGCGTCTTGAAGCGCGGATGCACCTTCCCGAGCCATTCGGGCAGATAGCCTTCGCGGGCCAGCGCGAAGATCTGGCGCGAATAGCCGAGGATGATCCCGTGGAACGACGCGACGAGCCCGAACAGCCCGAGCCACACCAGCATGTGCATCCAGCCGCTGTTCGCGCCGACGATGTACTTCATCGCCTGCGGCAGCGGGTCGTTGATGTTCGCGAGCTTGGTCCAGTCGCCCGCGCCGCCGGCGAACACCATCACGCCGATCGCGAGCGCCACGAGGGTCAGAATCCCGGCCACGTACGCGATCGGAATCGAGCGCTTCGGGTTCTTCGCTTCCTCGGCGGCCATCGCGACGCCCTCGATCGCGAGGAAGAACCAGATCGCGAACGGAATCGCCGCGAACATCCCGTGGAACGCGCCCAGGCTGAAATGGTCTGCGCCCGACCAGCCGCCCTTCGTGAAATTGCTCCACGCGAAGCCCGGCGACACGACGCCCATGAACACCAGCAGCTCGAAGATCGCGAGCAGCGTGACGACGAGCTCGAAGGTCGCCGCGATCTGCACGCCGACGATGTTCAGCGCCATGAATACGAGATACGCGCCCATCGCCGCGTGTTTCGGTTCGAGCCCCGGAAACTGCACGTGCAGGTACGCGCCGATCGCGAGCGCGATCGCGGGCGGCGCGAACACGAACTCGACGAGCGTCGCCGCGCCGGCCAGATAGCCGCCGGTCGGGCCGAACGCGCGGCGCGCATACGCGAACGGGCCGCCCGCGTGCGGGATCGACGTCGTCAGCTCGGTGAAACTGAAGATGAAGGTGGTGTACATCGCCGCGACGAACAGCGCGGTGATCACGAAACCCAGCGTGCCCGCGCTCGCCCAGCCGTAGCTCCAGCCGAAGTATTCGCCGGAAATCACGAGGCCGACCGCGATGCCCCACAGTTGCCAGGTCCCGAGCGTCTGCTGCAGCGCGGGCTGGCCGGCGGACTTGGCGCCGGCGGCGGGCCGGCCATTCGACTCTGCTTTCATCGGACTCTCTCCTCAAGGGCGCCGGGCCTGCGGGCCCGCGCGACTGAGAATCGATGCTAGAGAGTCATTAAACGACGTGTTATCGAAATTCGGCAAAGATCGCGGCTGACATTTCGCTTGCGGAAATGCTCGGTGAAACGCCAGCCGCACGGGTTGCCGAAGGCTTGCGGAAACGCCGGCCGCGCGGGCTGGAACGCCGGTCCGGCCCGTCCGATGCGGGCCGGATCGCGCGTGCTTACTGGCCGCCGCCGCGCTGGTTGAACCACCGATCGAGCAGCTTGCCGGCCGCTTCCCGGCCGCCGAGGCCGAACGACAGCGCAACGGCCACCGCGATCGCGCCGAGCACGAGGCCGAACGCGAGCTGGACGATTTCGTTCGCGATGCCCATCGCGCGCAGCCCCATCGCGAACACGAGGCCGAGGATCGCGAACTGCGCGATGCGCGCGAACAGCACGCTGTGCTCGCGGTCGGCCTGCTCGATCACGCGGCGCGCGAGGCCGGCGAGCCATACGCCGATCACGAGGATCACGCCGCCCATCAGCACGTGGCCGCCGAATTCGATGAACAGCGTGACGACGTCGCGCACCTGCGTGAAGCCGAGCCGGTTCGCGGCTTCGACCGACGCGAACAGCATCGCGAAGAACACGATCAGCCGCGCGACCAGCACCGACGGCTGCAGGATGCCCGAGAACACGCGCTCGACGCCGAGCACGGCCGGCAGCCCGTCGACGCCGGCGGCTTCCAGCAGCTTCTGCGCGAGCGACGCGACGAAGCGCGCGAAGTAGAACGTGACCAGCACGATCACGATCGCCGCGACGATGTCCGGCACCGCGCCGAGGAACTGGTTCAGCATGTTGGTGGCGGGGATCGAGATCGCGTCGATCTTCAGCGCGTCGAGCGCGGAGATCAGCGTCGGCACGAACACGAACACGTAGACGATCGTGCCGACCAGGCTCGACACGCGCACGGGCGTCGGGCTGTCGATTCCTTGCGTGAGGCGGTCGCCGCCGGCGGCGACCAGCAGGTTCGTCACGAGGCCGCGCAGCACGCGCGCGACGACCCAGCCGACGAAGCCGATCACCGCGGCCGCGAAAAGGTTCGGCACGATCGCGAGCAGCTTGTCGACCATGCCCTGCACCGGCGACAGCAGGCCCGACAGCGCGAACGACGCGAGGATCGCCGGCAGGAACATCAGGATCACGAGCCAGAACAGCACGTCGCCGAGATAGCCGCTCATCGGCTGCATGCCGGCGCTTTCGGACAGCGTGGCGTCGACCTTGCTCGCCTTCAGCGCGCGGTTCGCGAGGCTGCGCAGCAGCGACGCGATCAGCCACGCGATCAGCGTCAGCGCCGCGCCGCCGATCAGGTTCGGCAGGTAGTTGACGATGTGCGTGACGAGCAGCGAGAACGGATTGGATACCGCGTACAGGTTGAGCACGTTGAAGATGCCCACCGCGGTGACGAGCAGCACGAGCCAGAACAGGCCGCCGGCGATGATGCGTTCGACGCACGCGCCCTGGCCGGTGCTGTCGGTGATCCGCTGATCGACCTTCAGCGCGTTGAGCAGCCGGAGCGCGCCGGCCCGCACCGCGACGGCGATCAGCCAGCCGATCACCAGGATGCCGATCGCGCCGGCGATCTTCGGCAGGTATCCGCCTAGCGTGGTCTGCAGCGACGTGATGAAGCTGGAAGCATCCATTTCTTCTTCTCCCGAAAAACGTGGCGTTGCGATTGAACATCGACGAACTACCTGCGTACTTCGAAATGCGTGCTGCCCCGTCCGAGCAACTTACCCGAGAAAAATGACGCGTTCATCCGATTTCACCGTCTTTAACTTTAGTCATAGATCGCGGAGGGACAAGACCCCATTTCGTTGAAATAAAAAGGGGACGGAATTCGGACGACTACGCATTTCCGCAAGATTTGTCCATTCGGCCCGTGCTACCGTGGCGTCGGTTCCAGCCCGGACACGCCGATGCCCCCAGCCGACACGAAAACCGATCCGCCCGCGTGGGCTCGCTACGCGGCCAGCGTGGCGCGTGTTCACGCATACATCGGCGCGCATCTCGACGGCCCGCTCGACCTGAACCGGCTCGCCGAAGTCGCGTGCCTGTCGCCGTATCACTGGCAGCGCGTCTACCGCGCGCTGTACGGCGAATCGATCGTGCTGACGGTGCGGCGGATGCGGATCGTGCGGGCGTCCGAGGATCTGGTCTGCACCGCGCGGCCGCTCGACGAGATCGCGCGGCGCGCGGGCTACGGGTCGACGCACGCGTTCGCGCGGGCGTTTCGCGACGCGTACGGCGTGTTGCCGGCGGAGCATCGCCGCACGGGCACACACCGGCCGATTTATCCACTACAGCGAGGAGAGGAAGACATGTTCAAGCATGAAGTCGAGATCCGGCGTCTGCCGGAACTGCGCGGCTACGCGGTGGCGCACACCGGCGCGTACCTGAAGGTGGGCGACGCGTTCGGCCGGATCGGCGCGTGGGCCGGGCAGCACGGGCTGATCGGCCCGGGCGCGAAGATGATCGGGATTTTCTACGACGATCCGGACACGACGCCCGAAGCACAGTTGCGCGCGAAAGCGTGCATCATGCCGGCCGACGGCGTGCCGGACGTCGCGCCCGTGCCGCCGGTCGAGCGTGCGACGATCGCAGGCGGCGAATACGCGGTGCTGCTGCATACCGGGCCGTATGCGGACCTGAAGACGGCCTACCAGTGGCTCTACGGCGACTGGCTGCGTCACTCGGGCCGCGAAGCCGCCGACGCGCCGCCGTTCGAGCTGTACCTCAATACGCCGATGGACACGGCGCCGGCCGACCTGCGCACCGAGATTCGTCTGCCGTTGCGCTGACTAAACGGTGCGTCGTCGAGCCGTATCCTGACGGACCGCGACGATATTGCCGGCGCGAGCATGCCCGGGACGACATCGGGCATGCCGGTGCGCCGGCCGTCGAACGAAGCGTGCCGGCCTGTGCTCATGCACAGCCGGCACGAACACGCGGATATCTTCAAGCCGCCTGCGTTCCGCAGCCGGGACAGAACCGCGCGTCGGCCGCCAGCGCCGCGTGACAGCGGCTGCAGGCCTTGCCGCGTTGCGCCGCGCCGCACTGCGCGCAAAAGCGTGCATCGGCCGCGTTGAGTGCGCCGCAGCCCGCGCACGCGAGCTGGCTCAGCGCCAGATTGCCGCCCTGGCCACCGTTGCCCACATCGGCCGGCGCCTGCCAGCCCCAGCCGTGGCGATCGCGGCCGCGCGCATCGTGGCCGCCGTTTCCGCCCTGGCGCGGCCCGCCATGATGCCCGCCGCCGTGACCGCCGTGGCCGCTATTGCCGTGCCCGCTGCCATGGCCGCCGAAGATCCGTTTCAGAAAACTCATCGCCCGCTCCTCAACGCTTGGCCGGTGCGCCGCCGAACGCCCCGGAGGACGACAGCAGCCGCAAGCCGTTGGCCACGACGATCAGGCTTGCGCCCGCGTCCGCGAAGACCGCCATCCACATCGTGCCGAGCCCCGCGACGGTGAGCCCGAGAAACACGACCTTCACGCCGAGCGCGAAGCCGATGTTCTGCACCAGCACGCGGTGCGTCGCGCGCGACAGCCGCACGAAGGCGGGAATCTTGCGCAGGTCGTCGTCCATCAGCGCGACGTCGGCCGTCTCGATCGCCGTGTCGGTGCCCATCGCGCCCATCGCGAAGCCGATGTCGGCGCGCGCGAGCGCCGGCGCATCGTTGATCCCGTCGCCGACCATCCCGACCGCGCCCGCGCCGCCCGCGGACAGTTCCTCGACCGCCGCGAGCTTGTCTTCCGGCAACTGGTTGCCGCGCGCGTCGTCGATGCCGGCCTGCTGCGCGATCGCCTGCGCGGTATGCGGGTTGTCGCCCGTCAGCATCGCGGTACGGATGCCGAGCGCATGCAGATCGGCGATCGCGGCGCGGCTCGTGTCCTTGATCGTGTCGGCCACCGCGAAGATACCGAGCACGCGCGTTTCGTCGACCAGCACGACGACACTCTTGCCCTGCCGCTCCAGCGCGTCGAGCTTCGTCTCGAGTGCCGCCGAGCAGCGCTCGAGCTCCTCGACGAGCCGGTGATTGCCGAGCCAATAGCGCGCGCCGTCGATCGTGCCGCGCACGCCGCGCCCGACAATCGCTTCGAAGTCCTGCACGTCGGCGAATGCCGTCGTGCCGGCGTCGCGCGCCGCGGCGGCAATCGCCTGCGACACCGGGTGATCGGAGCGCGCGGCGAGGCTCGCGCCGAGGTGCCGCACGCGCGCCGCATCGGCATCGTCCGCATGCACGTCGAAGTCGGTCTGCACCGGCTTGCCGTGCGTGATCGTGCCGGTCTTGTCGAGCGCGAGCCACGCGAGCTTGCGCCCTTCCTCCAGATAGACGCCGCCCTTCACGAGAATTCCGCGCCGCGCCGCGGCCGCGAGCCCCGACACGATCGTCACCGGCGTCGAGATCACCAGCGCGCACGGGCACGCGATCACGAGCAGCACCAGCGCGCGGTAGATCCAGTCGTGCCACGCGCCGCCCATCACGAGCGGCGGCGCCACCGCGACCAGCAGCGCGACCGCGAACACGATCGGCGTGTAGACGCGCGCGAACTGGTCGACGAAGCGCTGCGTCGGCGCCTTCGCGCCCTGCGCTTCCTCGACCGCGTGGATGATCCGCGCGAGCGTCGAGTGGGCCGCGACGGCCGTCACGCGGTATTCGAACGAACCGGATTCGTTGATCGTGCCCGCGTACACGGCATCGCCGCTCGCCTTTTCGACGGGCAGGCTCTCGCCGGTGATCGGCGCCTGGTTGACCGTCGAGCGGCCCGCGACGACTTCGCCGTCCAGCCCGATCCGCTCGCCCGGCTTCACGCGCACGACGGCGCCAAGCGCGACCTGCGCGGCCTCGATCGTGCGCCACGAGCCGTCGGCCTGCTGCACGGTCGCGGTGTCCGGCGCGAGCTGCATCAACCCCTGGATCGCATTGCGCGCGCGGTCGAGCGACTTCGCCTCGATCAGCTCGGCGATCGTGAACAGCACCATCACCATCGCGGCTTCCGGCCACTGGCCGATCGCCATCGCGCCCGTCACCGCGATGCTCATCAGCGCGTTGATGTTCAGGTTGCCGTTGCGGATCGCGATCCAGCCCTTCTTGTACGTGGTGAGCCCGCACGCGAGCACCGCGGCGAGCGCGAGCGCCGCCGACAGCCGCACCGGCAGCCCGGCCCAGGTCGCGCCTTCGGACGCGATCGCGGCGACGCCGGCGAGCGCCAGCGGCCACCACGGCTTCGCCGGCGGCGGCGCGGTGGGCGCCGACGGCGCATCGGCCGTCGCGGCCTCCGGCGTCATCCCGAGCGTGCGGATCGCGCCTTCGATCGCCGGCTGCGCGCCGGGCACGTGCTCGACGGTCAGCATCCGCTGCATCAGGTTGAATTCGAGCGCCGACACTTCACTCATCCCGCCGAGCTTCTTGCGGATCAGCGTTTCCTCGGTCGGGCAGTCCATCTGCATGATCCGGAACGCAGAGCGCACGTGGCCCGACGCGGTCGCCTGCGCGACCGGCAGCGGCGCGAGCGTCAGCGCGGCCGGCGCGCAGCAGTCGCCGGCAGCGTGGTCGTGGCCGCGGCCGCGGTCGTGGCCGTGGCCGTGGCCGTGGCCGTGGCCGTGGCCGTGGCCGTGGCCGTGGCCGTGGCCGTGGCCGACATGGTCATGCGCGGCGTGGTCGTGCGAACACGTGGCGCCATGCTCGTGCGTATCGTCACGCGCCTCGTCGTGATCGTGGTCATGACCCGCGTCGCCGTGTGCGGCGTGATCGTGCCCGTGGTCGTGGCCATGATCGTGATCGCGGTCATGGCCGTGCGCGCGCGCGCCGGCCGCCGGCACCGCATCGGCCACGGCCGCCGTCTGCGTGTCGCGCGCATCGGCGCAGCACGCATCGGCGCCGCCGGCATGACGGTGTCGTGGGTCGGGGGTGCGCTTGGCGTCGGTCATGACAACCTCCTTTGTGGCTTGACGGTGTAGAGTTAACACCCTGAAGCCACTACAAGGTCAACCCTTGCACGGGAGAAAGGCATGAAGATTGGCGAACTGGCCAAAGCGGCCCGCTGCACGCCCGAGACGATCCGTTTCTACGAGAAAGAGGGTCTGATGCCGGACGCGGAGCGCACCGATTCGAACTACCGCAACTACACCGACGTGCACGTCGAGCGGCTGCGCTTCATCCGCAACTGCCGCGCGCTCGACATGGCGCACGACGAAATCCGCGCGCTGCTGCGGCTCACCGATACGCCGGCCGACCGCTGCGATTCGATCAATTCGCTGCTCGACGATCACATCGGACACGTCGATGCGCGCCTCGCCGAACTCACGCATCTGCGCAACCAGCTCACCGAATTGCGCCGCCAGTGCGTGGGCGAGCATTCGGTCGAGGATTGCGGCATCGTGCACGGTCTCGCGACGATGGAAACCGTCGCGCCAGCCGCAAAGCGCTCGCACCTCGGCTGAAACCCTTGTCAAACCTGATAGTGTATTCGAGAATAGTTATATTATTACTAGACATACTTTAACTATTCATGTCCACGAGCCGCCCGTCCCCACTCGCGCTGGCCGTCCTTGCGACGCTCACCGAAGCGCCGATGCATCCGTACGGGATGCTGCAGCAACTGAAGGCCCGCGGCTACGACGAAGTCGTCAACGTGCGGCAGCGCACGAGCCTCTACCAGACGATCGACCGCCTGCTGCGCGACGGGCTGATCGCCGTGCACGACACCGAGCGCGACGGCGCGTTTCCGGAGCGCACCGTGTATGCGCTGACCGAAGCCGGGCACACGGCGGGGCAGGCGTGGCTGCATGCGCTGCTCGCGGAGCCCGCCCGTGAATTTCCGGCATTCGGCGCCGGTCTCGCATTCCTGCCGCTGCTCGATGCCGAGGATGCGCGCCACCAGCTCGAATTGCGTATCGCGCGTCTCGACGCCGAGCGCGAGCGGCTGGAAGCGCTGCGCGCCACCGCGCAGGCCGACCAGGTGCCGCGCCTGTTCCTGCTGCAGAACGAACATGCGCTCGTGCTCCTCAATGCGGAGCTCGACTGGGCACGCAGCGTCGTCGAACACCTGAAGATCGGCGCGCTGCGCTGGGTGGACGGTTGACGCGTCGCGCCGGCCGTTTTCTGCCGGCGGCGGGCGACGGGCGCCGGCCGCGTCACAGCACCTTGCCGGGATTCAGGATGCCGCGCGGGTCGAGCGCGGCCTTCAGGCGCCGCATCAGCCCGATTTCCGCGTCGCTGCGCGTGTGCGCGAGATAAGGACGCTTGAGCGCGCCGATCCCGTGCTCGGCCGACACGGAGCCGCCCATGTCGCGCACCACCGCATACACGCAGTGATCGAGCGCGTCGGCGTCCGCGTCGGTCATGTCGGTCAGCGACACGCCGATATGCACGTTGCCGTCGCCGACATGGCCGAAGAACAGGCACGTGAGCGCCGGCCAGCGCGCCCGCAACGCCGCCTCGCAGCGTTCGGCGAACGCGCCGAGTTCGCCCGTCGGCAAGCTCACGTCGAAGTTGACGAGATTGGGCAGCGCATCGATCGCGAGGCCTTCGCGCAGCGTCCACAAGTCCCGCGCTTGCCGCTCGGAAGTCGCGAGCACCGCATCGTCGACGAGCCCCGCATCGAACCCCGCACCCAGCTCCGTTTCGAGCGCCTGGTGCGCATCGCCGCCCGGCGCGCTCGTCGCGCATTCGATCAACACCACGAAACCGCCAGCGCCGACGAACGGCGCCGACACCCCGGGTGTATGGCGCGCGACGTAGTCGTAGAACGCCGGCCACATCGCCTCGAAGCTGACGACTTCCGGCAGCGTGCGGACACGATTCCACAGCGCGACCACCGTCTCGTAGTCGCGCACGCGGCAGAGCGCCGTGGCCGGCGCCGCCAGCAACGGATGCAGCCGCAGCACCGCGCGCGTGACGACGCCGAGCGTCCCTTCGCTGCCTATGAAGAGCTGCTTCAGGTCGTAGCCCGCGTTGTTCTTCAGCATCCGGTTCATCGACGACACGACCGTGCCGTCCGCGAGCACGGCCTCGAGCCCGAGCACCTGCTCGCGCATCATCCCGTAGCGGATCGCGCGCGTGCCGCCCGCATTGGTCGCGAGCATGCCGCCGATCTGGCACGAGCCGCGCGCGCCGAGATCGACGCCGAACGTGAAGCCCGCCGCTTGCGCGGCTTCCTGCACCGTCTGCAGCGGCGTGCCCGCGCGCACGGTGATCGTGCCGGCCGCCGCGTCGAGCGCGTCGACGCCCGCGAAGCGCTCCATCGACAGCACGACCTCGCCGCCCAGCGCGACCGCGCCGCGCGCGAGCCCCGTCAGTCCGCCTTGCGGCACGACCGGCTGGCCGAGCCGCGTGCACAGCGCGAGCGTGCGCGACACGTCGTCGACGCTGCGCGGGCGCACCAGCGCACGCGGCCGCACGCCGGCCGGCTCGTTGTACGCGGTGAAGTAGCGCGGATCGATATCGGCCGCGCGCGTGACGAGCGCGTCGCCCAGTTCGGCGGCGAGCACGGCATCGACGGCCTCGTCCAGCGGCGGCCTGCCGCCCGGTTCGCTGCCCGTGGCGCCCGGGTTCGGGGTCGGCATCGTGCGCGGCCCGCTCACTTCGTCGAGATGTCGATATCGCCGAAATACTTCAGGCCGAGCGACTTCACCGTGCCGTCCGCCTTCAGTTTGTCGATCGCCGCGTCGAGCTTCGCCTTCAGCGCGTCGTCGCCCTTGCGCAGGCCGAACGCGATGCCGCTGCCGAGAATCTTGTCGTCGTGCACCGGCTGGCCGACGAACGAGAAGCCCTTGCCGTCCGGGCGCGACAGAAAACCGCGCTGGCCGGACGGCGCGAGCACGAGCGTCGCGTCGAGGCGGCCCGCGACTAGGTCCGCATACGCCTGGTTCTGGTCCTGGTACGCGACGACCGCGACGCCGGCCGGCTCCCAGTGCGCCTTCGCGAAGGTTTCCTGGATCGACGCCTGCAGCACGCCCACGCGCTTGCCCTTCAGCGATTCCGGCGTCGGCAGCAGGCCGCTGCCGGTGCGCGCGATCAACTGGGTCGGCACGCGATAGATGATCGTCGTGAAGTCGATCGCCTGGCGCCGCTGCTCGGTCGCGTTCATCGCCGAGTTGATCGCGTCGAACTTGCGGCCCTTGAGCGCCGGAATCAGCCCGTCGAACGAAGTCTCGACCCATTTGCACGACAGCTTCGCCGTCTGGCAGACGGCATTGCCGACGTCGATGTCGAAGCCCTGCAGGTCGCCGTTCGGCGCTTTGGATTCGAACGGCGGGTATTGCGCTTCGAGGCCGAAGCGCAGCGTCGGCGCATCGGCGAGCGCCGCGCCGGCGCCGCTTGCGCATGCGAGTGCGAACGCGAGTTTGAGGATAGCCGTGTGTTTCATTGTGATCTCCTGGGTCGGGTCGATGCGACGTCTCCGCCGCCGGTTGTCCTACAGCGAACGCAGCCGCCGCGCGCCTTCGACCAGCGTCGCGTCGTCCTTCGAAAAACTGAGCCGGATCACGCCGGCGTCGGTGCCGTCGGTATAGAACGCCGACAGCGGAATCGTCGCGACCCGCGCGTCGCGGATCAGGCGCAGCACGAAGTCGCTGTCGCTTTCGTCCGAGAAGTGGCGAAAGCGCGCGAGCATGAAGAACGAGCCTTCGCTCGGCAGCAGCTCGAAACGCGACTCGGCCAGCTCGCGCGCGAGCAGGTCGCGCTTGGCCTGGTAGAACGCCGACAGGCCCAGATAGCTGTCCGGCCGCGCGAGGATTTCCGCGAACGCGATCTGCATCGGCGTGTCGGCCGAGAACACCATGAACTGGTGCACCTTGCGGATCTCGTCCATCAGCTCGGCCGGCGCGAGGCAATGGCCGACCCGCCAGCCGGTCACGTGGAACGACTTGCCGAACGACGACACGATCACGCTGCGCTCGGCCAGCTCGCGGTGGCGCGCGACGCTCTGGTGCCGCGCGCCGTCGAACACGACGTGTTCGTAGACTTCGTCGGACAGCACCACGATGCCCGTGTCGCGCGTGAGCTGCGCGAGCCGCTCCAGATCGTCGGCGGAGAACACGGTCGCGGTCGGGTTGTGCGGCGTGTTGACGATGATCATCCGCGTGCGCGGCGTGATGGCCGCGGCCACCTCGTCCCAGTTCACGCGGAAATGCTCGGGCGACAGCTTGATCGCGACCGGCGTCGCGCCCTGCAGCCGCACGATCGGCGCATAGCTGTCGAACGACGGCTCGAAATAGATCACCTCGTCGCCCGGGTGCACGAGCGCGCTGATCGCCGCATAGAGCCCTTCGCTCGCGCTCGCGATCACCGTGATCTCGGTCGCCGGGTCGTAGCGCGCGCCGTACAGCGCCTCGGTCTTCTCGGCGAGCCGCTCGCGCAGCGCGATCACGCCCGCCATCGGCGCGTACTGGTTGTGACCGTCGCGCATCGCGCGCGCGACGCCTTCGACGAGCGCCGGATCGGGCGCGAAATTCGGCGCGCCCTGCGACAGGTTCAACGCGTCGTGTTGAGCAGCCAGTTGGCCGATCACCGTGAAGATCGTCGTCCCGACGTCGGGCAGTTTCGAACGGGGCGCGGTGGCGCTTCGCATGACTCCTCCTCCTGATGTCCTTCGGGCGGGCGGCGCCATGCGCGGCACCGCATCTGCCGCATGATTTAGCCCGAGCCAATATCGGCGGACAATCGAAAGTTCGTCATGGCGGCCATGCATTTTTCTCATGGCTCGGCGGGAGAAGCACGCAACGGCACGGCCGGCTCGACGGGCCGACATGCAAATCCGGCATTTCCCC
The DNA here is from genome assembly GCF_030504405.1 of Burkholderia sp. AU44665. Lineage (NCBI taxonomy): Bacteria > Pseudomonadati > Pseudomonadota > Betaproteobacteria > Burkholderiales > Burkholderiaceae > Burkholderia > Burkholderia sp. AU44665. Next base: position 75,392 of record NZ_JAUJRI010000013.1, read on the forward strand.
TACGAAAGGCTAGGCGTCGGCCGTCGCGAAATACGCGAGCAGCACGGCCCGCAGTTCGCGGCGTTGCGCGGCGAAATCGAGCGCGGGCCCGAGCGTCAGCAGCGCCTGCGACAGCCCGCCGTAGCAGATCGTCTGGGCCATCCGCGCGATCCCGTCGAGCCGTTCGGCCGGCGGCGGATCGGCCGCGTGCGCGAGCGCATCGCGCCACAGCGCGACATAGGCGTCGTAATGCCGGCGATACGCGGCCAGCGGCGACACCTGCCGCTCCAGCGCGAACAGCGCACCCCAGAGCGCCGCGTCGGCGGCGATCGCATCGACCTGGAGGTCGACCAGCGCGGCGGCGAGCGCCGCCCGCGGCGCACCGCGCAGCCGCTGCGCCGTGTCGCGCAGCCGGTCGGCCAGCGCCAGCACGCGGCGGTGGATACAGAGCGCCGCGAGGCTCTGCTTGTCGCCGAAATACTCGTAGAAGGTGCCGATGCTGACGCCCGCGACGGCCGCGATCTCGCGGATTGTCGCCTTCGCGTAGCCGCGTTCGAGCAAAAGCTGAACGAACGCCTGTTGCAGCGCGTCGGAGCTCGCCTGCGCGCGCGACTGGCGCGGCCTGCGGCGCAACGCGGGCGCGGGTTGCGCCGCCGGCGAGCCGGGCGGCGCCGGAACCTGAACATGTCGCGGCGGCATATTTGCTACTCTGAATTCAGCAGGGAACACGTTTTACCGGCAGCCCGAACCCGCGCCGAAGCGCCTTGCGCGCGGCGCGACGCCGGCTGACCGCGAAGCACGAGACCGGAGACAACCGCGATGACCGACCCGACTCACGCCGTCACGAACCAGTTCGACGAACTCGTCGACTATAACCTCTTCGCGACGGATCTCGCGCTGCGCGACGCGCTCGTCCGGGCCGGCGCCGACTGGGCCGTGCCGCAGCTCGACGCGTACGGCGCGCGGCTCGGCAGCGCCGACACCGCGCAACTCGCCGACGAAGCGAACCGGCACACACCGGAGTTGAACGCGTTCGACCGGCGCGGCCGGCGCATCGATCGCGTCGACTTCCACCCCGCCTGGCACGCGCTGCTCGGCCAGTACCGCCACGAAGGCTTCGTGTCGCTCGCGTTCCGCGAGTCGCGCCGCGGCCGCTGGGCCGCGACGGCCGCCGGCTTCTACCTGCACGGCCAGATCGAGGCCGGCACGCTGTGCCCGGCGACGATGACGCAGGCCGCGATCCCCGTGCTGCAAAAGGAACCCGCGCTGTGGGACCTGCTGCGCGACAAGCTCTACAGCGACGACTACGATCCGCGCGACGTGCCGATCGCCGCCAAGCGCGCGATCTGGTTCGGCATGGGCATGACCGAGAAGCAGGGCGGCTCCGACGTGCGCGCGAACACGACGCTCGCCACGCCGGTCGGCGCGGGCGGGCGCGGCGGCGAATACCGGCTGCGCGGCCACAAGTGGTTCTTCTCCGCGCCGATGTGCGACGCGCACCTCGTCGTCGCGCGCACCGAAGCCGGCGGCCCGTCGTGCTTCTACGTGCCGCGCTGGCGGCCGGACGGCACGAAGAACGCGGTCGAGATCCAGCGGCTGAAGAACAAGGTCGGCAACCGCAGCAACTCGAGCAGCGAGATCGAGCTGAACGACGCGTGGGGAATCATGCTCGGCGACGAAGGCCGCGGCATTCCGACCATCATCGAGATGGCGACGTACACGCGGCTGAACTGCGTGCTCGGCAGCGCGGCGATGCTGCGCCAGGGCGTCGTGCAGGCGATCGCGTACACGCGCCAGCGCCATGCGTTCGGCCGCGCGCTCGCCGAGCAGCCGCTGATGCGCACCGTGCTCGCCGATCTCGCGCTCGAGAGCGAAGCGGCGTTGTCGCTCGCGATGCGGCTCGCCGATGCGTTCGAACGCGACGACTCGCCGCGCGAACGCGCATGGAAACGGATCGTCACGCCCGCCGCGAAATTCTGGGTCTGCAAGCGCGCGGTCGAGCTGACCGGCGAGGTGATGGAAGTATTCGGCGGCAACGGCTACGTCGACGACGGCCCGATCGCGCGCCTCTTCCGCGAGGCGCCCGTCAACTCGATCTGGGAAGGCTCGGGCAACGTGATGTGCCTCGACGTGCTGCGCGCGGTGTCGCGCGAGCCCGACGCGGCCGCCGCGCTGTTCGACGAACTGGCCGACCTCGGTGCGGGCGAACCGCGCATTCGCGCGGCGCTCGACGCGCTGCGCGCGATGCTCGCCGCCCCGGCCGACACGCTCGAAGCGTCGGGCCGCGTGTTCGCGCAACGGCTCGCGCTCGTCGCGCAGGCGTGCCTGCTGCGTCGCGATGCGCCGGCGGCGGTCGCCGACGCGTTCGTCGCGACGCGGCTCGCGGCGCCCGACTGGGGACGCATCGCGGGCGGCTTCGATCCGCATGCGATCGACGTCGCCGCGCTGCTGCAGCGCGCGTACCCGGCCTGACGCCGGCCCCTTCACCCGAATTCGCGGCCGTTCGCCCGCCCGGAGCCTCGATGAATCTCGTCGCCGCCCTCGACCGCGCCGCCCGTGCGACGCCCGACAAACCGTTCCTCGTCAGCGAATCCGCGACGATCACGTATGCGGCCGCGCGCGAGCGTTCGCACCGCGCGGCGGCCGTGCTGAGCGCGCTCGGCGTCGCGGCCGGCGACCGCGTCGCCGCGATGTGCTTCAACACGCCGGCCTTCGTCGACCTGATGTTCGGCGCATGGCGGCTCGGCGCGGCGTTCGTGCCGATCAACCACAAGCTGCAGGCGCCGGAAGTCGACTACGTGCTCGAACACAGCCGCAGCACCGCGCTGCTGTTCGACGTGGCGCTCGCGCCGGTGGTCGAGCGCGTCGTGCATCCGGCGCGGCGGCTCGTGACCGAGGGCGAGCTCGACGGCGTGCCGAACTTCGACACGATGTGCGCGACGATGGACGGCCTCGCGGGCATCGAGCCGGCCGACGGCGACATCGCGCAGATCCTCTACACGTCCGGCACGACTGGCCGCCCGAAGGGTTGCGTGCACAGTCATCGCACGGTGACGCTCGCGGCGATGCAGGCGGCGCTCGCGACCGGCATCGGCCGTGACGAACGCACGTTGATGGCGATGCCGATCTGGCATTCGTCGCCGCTGAACAACTGGTTCGGCGGCACGCTGTATGCGGGCGGCACCGTCGTGCTGCTGCGCGAATACCATCCGCTGCGCTTCCTGCAGACCGTCGAGCGCGAGCGCGTGACGCTGTATTTCGGCGCGCCGGTGTCGTACACGCTGCCGCTCGACACGATCGACGGCTTCGCGGCGTTCGACCTGTCGAGCGTGCGCGCGTGGCTGTACGGCGGCGGTCCGATCGGCGCCGCGCAGGCCGAACGGCTTGCCCGTGCGTATCGCAGTCACGCGTTCTTTCAGGTGTACGGAATGACGGAAGCGGGGCCCGCCGGCACGACGCTGTATCCGGACGAGCAGATCGCGAAGGCCGGCTCGATAGGCCGCCACGGCGGCCCGGGCGTCGACCTGAGGGTGGTGCGGATGGACGGCGTCGATGCGCGGCCGGGCGAGACCGGCGAGATCTGGTTGAAGGCCGACAGCATGATGCTCGGCTATCTCGACGACGCGGCCGCCACGCACGCCGCATTCGCGCCGGGCGGCTGGTATCGCACCGGCGACATCGCGCGGATCGATCAGGATGGCTATCTGTTCATCGTCGACCGGCTGAAGGACATGATCGTCACCGGCGGCGAGAACGTCTATTCGAAGGAAGTGGAGGACGTGCTCGGCGCGCACCCGGACATCGTTGAAGCGGCCGTCGTCGGCGTTCCGCATCCGGACTGGGGCGAGACGGTCGTCGCGCATGTCGTGATGCGGGCGAACGCGGCGCCCGATGCGGATGCGCTGCGCACGTTCTGCGGCGAACGGCTCGCGGCGTACAAGATCCCGCGCGAATTCACGTTCGTGCAGGCGCTGCCGCGCACGCCGACGGGCAAGTTGCAGAAGTTCTTGCTGCGCGGGCGCAGGGACTGAGCATCCGCGATTGAGCTAGCGCATTCGCGCGCGCGGTCAATGCAACAGGCCGAACGGAACAAGTAATAGAAGTTAACAGCTCTGAATCATATTCGTCCGATTGATCGACGTTTCTTATCTGGAATAGCGTCTATAGGCAGCCATTCCATTTACTGAGACAGGGAAGCCGGATGAAAAACGAATCCAAAGCACCGACCCATCTTTTCGCCACCGTTGGCGCACTCACGGAACGCGGTGGACGCATCACCACCGCAACCAGTGGCCTGACCCTGGCTGGATTGGAAGTCGCCTGCGTCGGCGACGTAGTGGCCTATGACGACGGCAGCGAAGCCTCGATTATCGACGGCGCGGGAAACAACCATAGCGGAGGCAAGCCGTTCGCGCTGGTCGGCAGCCGGTTGAGCAACGGCGACCGCATTACCGAAACGCTGCGCACCTCATGGGGCATTCACGTGCGGGATGGGCAAAGCGTTGCGGGCCTGTTCGATCCGACCTATGTGCCTCCACCCGCGCCGCCCACCTACAGACTGGCGGTACGTGGCGCGACAACAGCGCGCGGCGGTGCATTGCGCGAGCCGTCCAGCACATGGGAAGTAGCGCCGCACTTGGGCAAAGCTGCCACGGTGGGCGACCTGATCCACTATCCGGACGGTTCAACCGCGCGCGTCACGACCGGTCTGGGTCTGGCCGACGGGCCCGGCTTCGCGCCGCTCGCATTCGTTGGCAGCGAACTCGATAACGGCGACACGATCACCGATAGTCCCGAGCGACAAGGCGTAGCGTCGTCCGTTGTATTCAGCGTCGTCACCTGCTCATCTATGCCCCGCTGAGGTAGCGCCGATGATCCGCTACTTTCTTGCTAAAGGCGACCGCGCCGGGGAGGCGGTGATTGTCGAAGGCCTCGACACCGTGACTTGTTCCAATCCGCCGCCGAGGGTTCATATCGCCACGCTCGATATGAAGACCTACTGTTCGGCCTGCAAGCGTGAAGGGTACATCGCACCGCAAGGGCCGCGTCGGCCCGGTACCGGCCCAAACGGCAAACAGTGGGCATTGAGCGGCGATATCAATGTCTGCGGATGCAACCCACCGCCGGTCTTCTACGCTGAGCGCGGCATGCGGATGACTTTTACTGCGGGAGAGGCAGCGACGCTGACTGGGCGCCAACCGGATGCAGCCAAGCGGTCATTTGCTCGGTCGGCTGTCGTACACGACGAGCAATTCACCTTGCTCGATGGCTACCGCCGCCCGCTCGCGAGCATCCGCTACCGAATCGTTACCGACACCGGGCAGATTTTCACGGGCACCACGGACGCGGCCGGGCAAACGCATCGAATCGCCACCGATGCCTCGGCAACTCTGAAAATCTATACGACGGAACATTGAGGCAATGAAGAATTTTGATATGAATGACGGCGGAGAATGGTTCCTCGTGCACTCAGGTGCAGTCACCAATACCAATCCTGGGTCGATGGTGGAAGTAACGATAAATACCGAAAAAATATGTCACAACATGACAAACAAGGAATTTCGGGAAATGGTATTGAGTAAACGCGATCGAGCCGTTTCTCTCGTCGAAAAAAGAATCAAGGATTTGCAACGTTGGTCCAACGCTGACAAGGCACGCGCATTACAGTGGTTCGGTAGAACTGACGAAGGTACCCGCGCAACACTATTAATAGGCCTGAACGCAATCGTCCGCGTACTAAAGACACTCACAGGATACAATTTCACGCGATGGGATAGCGAGCGATTCAAACATATCGGGTGCGTTCCAAATCCGAACAAATCAGGAGTCGCGGCCTCAGTGTGTTCGCCGGATACCGCAACTCATACGATTGCAATACATCCCGACTTTTGTACAATGCGAGATTTCTCATGGGAAAAAGATTCCGTAGTTTCCACTCTGATTCATGAGGTTAGTCATTTCGACGACACAATGGGAACCAAGGATCACAGATATTTCATGGAGGAGTGTTTGACGTTTGGAGCCGAAAATCCGAATCGAGCAATCAACAATGCCGACAGTATTGCAGGGTACGTCATTTACAATGCTTAAGTTTATTGTCTGTCTAAGCCTTCTCACCTCCAATCCGGCATTCGCATGCATCGCCAGCGAGAACTTCGACATCTATTTTTCGAGAGACAGCTCGTACATATCGAATTCGGAGATCGTTCGCATTGCAAAATGGGTAGTCGATCAAAAACTCAATTATGCAAATCACCTAACCAAGGAAACGACACTGATCAGCGGCCATGCCGAGGAAAGTGAACCGGAAGCACTGGCCCTTGCGCAATCGAGATTGCAAACCGCGTATGCGCTGTTGGAGCAACTCGGTTTTTTACGCGGGACCATCAACAAGAGTACCAGCGTCTATTCGCAGCGCGACGTGGACAATGGGCGGCGTGTGGAAATTTCCTTCCTGCCCGATTGCCCTAACAAGTGCTGCGACGGCAAGTAGCGTCACAATGCCGCCGATCACGGCGACGCGGTATGGACGTACGCATGCGGCGATCCTGCTGCACCGCGGCCTGCAAGATCCCTATGCCCTGCCGGCCGTGGGCCACCAAAGAAAAAGCCACCGGACCCAACGGCCCGGTGGCTTTTTCGCATGAATCGCGGAACGACGCATCGCGCCGCCGCCCGCGCGTCACATCACATCACATCGAGCTGCTTACTTCCCGCCGATGCTCTTCAGCGGCTTCCAGTCGCCCTTCTCGACCTTGTACATCGTGATGCCGCCGTTCTTCAGGTCGCCCTTCGCGTCGTACGCGACGTGCGTCGACGTGACGCCGGCCATGTCGGTCTTCGCGAGCACCGGCAGGTACTTCGCCGGATCGGTCGAATCGGCCTTCTTCATCGCGTTCAGCATCGCCATCGCGCCGTCGTACGCGTACGGCGAGTACGTCTGCACGTCTTCCCCGAAACGCTTCTTGTACTTGTCGGCGTAAGCCTTGCCGCCCGGCATTTCTTCCAGCGGCAGCCCGGCCAGCGAGGCGATCGTGCCTTCGGCCGCGTTGCCCGCGATCTTCAGGAACGTCGGCGTCTTCACCATTTCGCCGCTCATCAGCGGGGCGGTGATGCCGAGCGCCTTCATCTGCTTGACCATCGGCGCTGCCTGCGAATCCGCGCCGCCGTAGTAGACGAGGTCCGGCTTCGCCGCCTTCAGCTTCGTCAGAATCGCCTTGAAGTCGACAGCCTTGTCGTTCGTGAATTCACGGTCGACGATCGTCGCGCCGCCGGCCTTCGCGGCCTTCTCGAACTGGTCGGCGAGCCCCTGGCCGTAGGCCGTGCGGTCGTCGACGATCGCGATCTTCTTCATGCCGAGATCCTTCGATGCGAACGCGCCGGCCACCGAGCCCTGCTGCGTGTCGGACGTCATCATGCGGAAGGTCGTCTTGTAGCCTTGCTGCGTGTATTCCGGCGCCGTCGCCATCGCGATTTCCGGAATGCCCGCGTTCGCGTAGATGCGCGAGGCGGGAATCGTCGTGCCCGAGTTGAAGTGGCCGAGCATGCCCTTGATGCCGTCGTCGACGAGCTTCTGCGCGACCGTCGTGCCCGTGCGCGGGTCAGCCTGGTCGTCCTGCGTGCTCAGCACGAACTTCACCGGCTTGCCGCCGATCTTCGGGTTCGTCGCGTTGAAGTCTTCCAGCGCGAGCACGATCCCGTTCTGCATATCCTTGCCGTAGTGCGCCTGCGCGCCCGTCATCGGCCCTGCGTAACCGATCTTCACGTCATCCGCATGGGCCGTCCCCGCCAGCGACATGACCGCGACGAACGTCGCGCCTGCCACCTTTTTCATCGTGTGTTGCATAGCATCTCCTTGGTACCAGGGTAAATGAAGCAGCTTCGGGATCGCCTTGCCGCTTCCTTTGTTTGATCCGAACGGCAAGGATGATCAGCCGATCGTCATCAAATTCGCATTGCCGCCCGCCGCGGCCGTATTCACGCTCACCGAGCGCTCCGTCAGGAGCCGTTCGAGCGCGTAGTCTTCCGCATCGCCGTTCTCGAACGCGCCCGCCGACACGCCCTGCACCGACACGATCGGGCCCGGCCGCTGCGCGACGTCCTTCACGAGCGTCTGCAGCTCGTCGCTGTCGCCCTCGAACAGCACCGCGTCGAACGGCGCGTCGGCCTGCTTGCGCACGGCCGCGTGCGCCTTCAGCGACGCCGGCAGCGCGGCCGCCAGCGCCTCGCCCGCCGCGCCGGCGAACAGCGCGCGGTTGCCCGTCGCCAGCACCGCCGCGAACTGCGCACGCGCGCCGCCCGGCGTCGCCGCGACACACAGCACCGTGCCGCGCGGGCCGAGTGTATACGTGTTTCGCTCACCCGTCGGCCCGCTCAGCACGGCGGTCGCGCCGGCCGGCACCTGCGCGAGATAGCCGTCGCAGCGTGCGGCCAGCGCCGGCTCGCGCTGCTCGATCAGCCAGTCGCGCAGCGTCGCGAGCGCCGCCGCCGGGTTGCCGCGCGCATCGCTTTCGGTCGCGCCGTCCGCCACCAGCGACTGCGCGAGCGAGCGCGGCAGGCCCGACGGACGCGTCGCGAGCAGGCGCTGCAGGTACAGCGCGCCGCCGGCCTTCGGGCCCGTGCCCGACAGCCCTTCGCCGCCGAACGGCTGCACGCCGACCACCGCGCCGATCACGTTGCGGTTCACGTAGATGTTGCCCACGTGCGCATTCGAGATCACGTGCGCGATCGTCTCGTCGATCCGCGTGTGGATGCCGAGCGTCAGCCCGTAGCCCGTCGCGCGGATCTGCTCGAGCAACTTGTCGAGCTGGCTGCGGCGGTAGCGCACCACGTGCAGCACGGGGCCGAACACTTCACGCTTGAGCTCGTCGATGCTGCCGATCTCGATCAGCGTCGGCGGCACGAAGGTGCCGTGCGCGCACGCGTCGGGCATCGGCAGTTGCGTGACCGCATGGCCCTTGTCCTTCATCGCCGCGACGTGCGCGTCGATCGTCTGCTTCGCTTCGGCGTCGATCACCGGGCCGACGTCGGTCGACAGGCGGTCGGGGTTGCCGAGCGACAGCTCGTGCATCGCGCCCTTGAGCATCGTCAGCGTGCGGTCCGCGACGTCGTCCTGCAGACACAGAACGCGCAGCGCCGAACACCGTTGACCGGCCGAGTCGAACGACGACTGCATCACGTCCGCGACGACCTGCTCCGCGAGCGCCGACGAGTCGACGATCATCGCGTTCTGGCCGCCCGTCTCCGCGATCAGCGGAATCGGCTTGCCGTCCGGGTCGAGGCGCGCGGCGAGCGTCTTGTTGATCAGGCGCGCGACTTCGGTCGAGCCCGTGAACATCACCGCCCGCGTGCGCGGATCGGCGACCAGCGCCGCGCCGACGGTCTCGCCGGTGCCCGGCAGCAGTTGCACCGCGCCGGCCGGCACGCCGGCCTCGCGCAGCAGCCGCACGGCCTGCGCGGCGATCAGCGGCGTCTGTTCGGCCGGCTTCGCGAGCACCGTGTTGCCGGCGGCGAGCGCCGCGGCCACCTGGCCCATGAAGATCGCGAGCGGGAAGTTCCACGGGCTGATACAGACCACGGGGCCGAGCGGACGGTGCGTGTCGTTCGAGAATTCGCCGCGGATCTGCGCCGCGTAGTAGCGCAGGAAGTCGACCGCTTCGCGGATCTCGGCGATCGCGTTCGGCAACGACTTGCCGGCTTCGCGCACGATCAGGCCCATCAGCGTGTGCATCTGCGCTTCGAGCAGGTCGGCCGCGCGCACCAAGCAATCGGCGCGCGCATCGACCGGCGTCGCCTGCCAGATCGGCGCGGCGGCCACCGCGTGCGCGAGCGCCGCGCTCACGTGCTCGGCCGTCGCTTCGCTGACCGTACCGACCACGTCGCGCTGGTCGGCCGGGTTGCGCACGTCGCGCGCCGGTGCGTCGGCGAGCGCGTCGTCGGCGAGCATCGGCGCCGCGCGCCACGGGTGATGCGCGCTCGCGAGCAGCGCGGACGACAGCGACGCGAGACGGTGTTCGTTCGACAGGTCGAGGCCCATCGAATTGGGACGTTCGTCGCCGTACAGGTTGCGCGGCAGCGGGATCTTCGCGTGCGGCGCGCCGAGCGGCACGACCTTCGACGCTTCATCGACCGGGTCGGCGACCAGTTCCTTCACCGACACCGTTTTATCGGCGATGCGGTTCACGAACGACGTGTTCGCGCCGTTTTCCAGCAGGCGGCGCACCAGGTACGCGAGCAGCGTCTCGTGTGTGCCGACCGGCGCGTACACGCGGCACGGGCGGTTCAGCTTGTCGCGGCCCGTGACTTCCTCGTACAGCGGCTCGCCCATCCCGTGCAGGCACTGGAATTCGTACTGGCCCGGGTAGTAGTTCTGGCCGGCCAGGTGATAGATCGCGGCCAGCGTGTACGCGTTGTGCGTCGCGAACTGCGGGTAGACCGCGTCGGGCGCCGCGAGCAGCTTCTTCGCGCACGCGAGGTACGACACGTCGGTGTAAATCTTGCGCGTATAGACCGGATAGCCTTCGAGGCCGTCGACCTGCGCGCGCTTGATTTCGGTATCCCAGTACGCGCCCTTCACGAGGCGGATCATCAGGCGGTGGCGGCTGCGGCGCGCGAGATCGATCAGGTAGTCGATCACGAACGGGCAGCGCTTCTGGTAGCCCTGCACGACGAAGCCGATGCCGTTCCAGCCCGCGAGCTCCGGATCGAAGCACAGCGCCTCGAGCAGGTCGAGCGACAGTTCGAGCCGGTCGGCTTCTTCCGCGTCGATGTTCAGGCCGATGTCGTAGCGGCGCGCGAGCAGCGCGAGCGCGCGCACGCGCGGCAGCAGCTCGCTCATCGTGCGGTCCTGCTGCGAGCGCGAGTAGCGCGCGTGCAGCGCCGACAGCTTGATCGAGATGCCCGGGCCTTCGTAGATGCCGCGGCCGCCGGCCGCCTTGCCGATCGCGTGGATCGCCTGTTCGTACGACGCGTAGTAGCGCTGCGCGTCCTCTTCGGTCGTCGCCGCTTCGCCGAGCATGTCGTACGAGTAGCGGAAGCCGCGCGCTTCGTACTTGCGGCTGTTCGCGAGCGCTTCGGAAATCGTCTCGCCGGTGACGAACTGCTCGCCCATCAGGCGCATCGCCATGTCGACGCCCTTGCGGATCAGCGGCTCGCCGCCGCGGCCGATCAGGCGCGTGAGCGCCGACGACAGCCCCGCTTCGCTGTTGGTCGTCACGAGCTTGCCGGTGATCATCAGCCCCCAGGTGGCCGCGTTCACGAACAGCGACGGCGCGTGGCCGACGTGCGAGCGCCAGTCGCCCTTGCTGATCTTGTCGCGGATCAGCGCGTCGCGCGTCGCGCGATCGGGAATGCGCAGCAGCGCTTCGGCGAGGCACATCAGCGCGACGCCTTCCTGGCTCGACAGCGAGAACTCGTGGATCAGCCCTTCGACGCCGCCGCCCGAGCTTTTCTCGCGCAGCGCCTCGACCAGCTTCGTCGCGAGCGTCTGCACGTCCGCCTGCAGGTTCGCGGGCAAGCGCGCCTGGCCGAGCAGGAACGGCACGCACTCCGGTTCCGGGCGGCGGTACGCGGCCGTGATCGCCGCGCGCAGCACCGATTGCGGCTGCACGTTCTGCGCGAACTCGAGGAACGGATGCGGCGAGTTGTCGTCGTCGCCGTCCGCGGACTGACCGTCGGCGAGCTCCGTCACGCCGCTGTGGCCCGACAGCTCGGGCGGCAACTGGCCGTGCTCGATCCGCTCCAGATACGCGAAGATCGCCTGCTTGATCAGCCAGTGGGGAGTGCGCTCGAGACGCGCGGCGGCGTCCTTGAGGCGCGAGCGAAGAAGGTCGTCGACCTTGACGCCGAGAGTCGTGCTTGCCATGGTGGGTTCGTGCGCCGGTGCGAGCCCGGCAGTGTGGTGTAAGAGGATGCGCGAAATCCTACGGCACGCAATAAAAAGGTGCAACCAAATAAAGAGATGGGTTGCACCCATAAGTTAGTCAATATAATCAGCCACTTATGCGGTTGCAACCTAGGGGTTGCCCGTGGTCCGGGGATCGGTGTTTTCCCTGATCGGGCCGGTCCGGCACGCGTGTGCAACCTTCGGCATGCGCGAAAGCGGCCGAAAGCAGGTTGCACTGGATGAGGTGACGTGCCGCGGCGCCCGCGTTGGGCCGGCGTTGGGCCCGCGTTGGGCACGCGCTGGAGACGTTCGGGGCGGCGCCGCGCGGCCCACGCTTGGGATATCGGACACCGCGTCGCGCGACGGTCGCGCGGCGCGTCGCTCAGATATCCAGCGGATCGACCTCGACGCTCCACCGCAGCACACCCTTCAGCGCGCGCAGCTCCGGCTGCCAGGCGCGCAGCGCATGCTGCAGCGCCGCCCGCGACGCGCTTTCGAGCAGCAGTTGCGCGCGATGGACGTTCGCGACCTTCACGATCGTCATCGGCACCGCGTCGTACACGGTCACGCGATCCGCGCCCGGCAGCCCCGGCAACGCAGCCGCGGCCTGCAGCAGGAACGCGAGCGCCGCATCGAGCGTGCGCCCTTCGGCGCGCAGCAGCGCCTGGTAGACGAACGGCGGCAGGTGCGCGTCGCGGCGCTCGCCGAGCGTCGAATTCGCGAAGCCCACGTAGTCCTGCCGCCCGAGCGCGTGGTACAGCGCGTGACGCGGGTAGCGCGTCTGCACCATCACCTCGCCCGGCAGCCCGGCGCGCCCCGCGCGGCCGCTCACCTGCATCAGTTGCGCGAACAGCCGCTCGCTCGCGCGGAAGTCGTGCGAGAACAGCGCGGTATCGGCGTTGAGCACGCCGACGAGCGACACGCGCTGGAAGTCGTGCCCCTTCGCGATCATCTGCGTGCCGACCAGGATGTCGACCTCGCCCGCGTGCACGTCGGAAAAAAGCGCCTGCGCGCTGCCCTTGCGGCGCGTGCTGTCCGCGTCGATCCGCAGGATCCGCGCGCCCGGCACGGCTTCGGCGAGCGTCTCCTCGATGCGCTGCGTGCCGCGCCCGAGCGGCGCGATGTCGACGTTCCCGCACTCGGGGCACGACCGCGGAATGCGCGCTTCCCAGCCGCAGTGATGGCAGCGCAGCGCGTGCTCGGGCTTGTGCAGCACGACGTACGCGCTGCAGCGCGGGCAGCCGGCCACCCAGCCGCATGCATCGCACGCGAGCTGCGGCGCGTAACCGCGCCGGTTCAGGAACACGAGGCTCTGTTCGCCGCGTTCGAGCCGCGCCTTCAGCGCCGCGACGAGCGGCCCCGACAGCCCGCCCATCGACGCGCGCCCGCGCCGCCGCTCCTCTTCGAGATCGATCAGCCGCACGGTCGGCAGCGTCGCGTCGGCCACCGCGCGGCGCGACAGCGTGAGCCGCGTGTAGCGCCCCTGCTCGGCCTGCCACCAGCTTTCGAGCGATGGCGTGGCCGAGCCGAGCACGACGGTGATGCCGAGGTGCTTCGCGCGCCACACGGCCAGGTCGCGCGCCGAATAGCGCAGCCCTTCCTGCTGCTTGTACGCGGGCTCGTGTTCCTCGTCGACGACGATCAGCGCGAGCGCCGGCATCGACGCGAGCACCGCGAGGCGCGTGCCGAGCACGATCCGCGCGCGGCCCGTGTGCGCGGCGAGCCAGTTGCGCGCCCGCTCGCCTTCGGCGAGCCCGCTGTGCAGCGTGACGATCGCGTCGTCGGCGAGCGCGCCCGCGAAGCGCGCGCGAAACGCGGCCTCGAATTGCGGCGTCAGGTTGATTTCAGGCACGAGCACGAGCGCCTGCGCATCCGGCCGCGCGTCGAGCAGCGACGCGAGCGCGTGCAGGTACACCTCGGTCTTGCCGCTGCCCGTCACGCCGTGCAGCAGGAACGGCGCGAAGCCCTGCGCCGCGCGGATCGCGGCGAGCGCCTCGGCCTGCTGGTCCGTCAACGCCGGCGGCACAGCCCGTCCACTGCTTGTCGACAGGTTATCCACAGGGTTGACCACAGGCGCATCGGCCCAGCCGATCTCCTCGACGTCGACCCAGCCGCGCGCCGCCCAGTCGTCGAGCGTCGCGGCCGCCTTCGGATGCAGCGCGCGCGCGTCGGGCAGCGTCAGCGAGCCGGCGTCGACGAGCGCCTGCGCGAGCCGGCGCAGCGCGGCGCCGCGCGCGGGCAACGCGTCGGGCAGCGCCGCGCGGCCGGCTTCGGTCGGCCGGTAGCGCACTTCCGGCGCGAGCAGCCGCCCCCAGCGCCCGGCGTCGCGCAGCGCCTGCGGCAGCGCCGGCAACGCGACCTCGCCACGCCCGCGCTGATAGTAGTCGGCGGCGAACGACACGAGCGCGAGCCAGTCCGCCGACAGCGGCGGCAGGTCGGCACAGATCGCATCGACCGCGCGCAGCCGCGATGGCGGCACATCGGTGTGAGTGGTGACTTCGCAGACGAGCCCGACGGCCTGCCGCTTGCCGAACGGCACCTGCACCAGCGTGCCGGGCACGGGCGCGGGCTGCACGTCGCAGCGGTAGTCGAACAGGGTGGCGAGCGGATGGTCGAGCGCCACACGCAGGTAGGTGCCGCTCATCGACACGCTCCCGCAGCGGCGACACGCAGGGGACGGACGACGTGCACCCGCGCCCGCATCGCGACGGCGAACTTAAAGTAAAACTTCAGATTCGGCGCTAAGTTTTGGATTCGCATTAGGAATCGCCGTATACCCTGCCCAGCCTGTGGATAACTTTGTTGAGAACTCGCCGCTCAACAGCCGCAACGCGCGCAGGGCCGTGCTTTTCGCTGTTTTCCGCCGCTTCCGGCCGTGTCCCGCGAAGCCTTATTCCATAAGGCTGCTATTCAAATTACCCAACCATAGCGAGACAAATTGACCGATACGGGGCTCTACCGCGCTGCAACGTGGAAAATGTGTATAAGTCAAGTCTTGACAAGCATCGAATCGGCAACGGGAGCGGGGTTGCGTCCTGTTTAGTTTCAAAAACGAAACACCGCCATCCCGCAACGCAGCATGGCGGCGCTTGCGTTCAGCCCGCCGCTCGGCTACGGATCGCGCGGCTGTGGGTATGCACTTCGTCGACGAGTTCGGCGACGTGATCGGGCGACGTGAATTGCGAGATGCCGTGCCCCAGGTTGAACACGTGGCCCGGATGGTTGCCGTAGCTGTCGAGCACCGCGCGCGCCTGTTCGCGCACCGCGGCCGGCGGCGCAAACAGGATCGTCGGGTCGAGGTTGCCCTGCAGCGCCACGCGTCCCGCGACGCGCTCGCGCGCGGCACCGAGGTTGACCGTCCAGTCGAGCCCGACCGCGTCGACGCCGGTCGCCGCGATCTCCTCGAGCCACAACCCGCCGCCCTTCGTGAACGTGATCACCGGCACGCGCTCGCCATCGTGCTCGCGCTTGAGCTGCGACACCACGCGGCGGATATAGTCGAGCGAGAAGCGCTGGTACGCGCCGTCGGCCAGCGCGCCGCCCCACGTATCGAAGATCATCACGGCCTGCGCGCCCGCTTCGATCTGCGCGTTCAGGTACGCGGCCACCGCCTGCGCGTTCACGTCGAGGATTCGGTGCATCAGGTCGGGGCGCGAATACGCCATCGACTTCACCGTGCGGAAATCGTCCGAGCCGCCGCCTTCGACCATGTAGCACGCGAGCGTCCACGGGCTGCCCGAGAAGCCGATCAGCGGCACGCGCTGGAGGCCCTGGCCGTCGGTGAGCGCGCGGCGGATCTCGCGCACGGCGCCCGTCACGTAGCCGAGCGTCTCGTCGATGTCCGGCACCGCGAGCTTCGCGACGTCGGCCTCGGTGCGCACCGGATGCGCGAACTTCGGTCCTTCGCCGGCCTGGAAGTCGAGGCCGAGGCCCATCGCGTCGGGAATCGTCAGGATGTCCGAGAACAGGATCGCGGCGTCGAGCGGGAAGCGCTCGAGCGGCTGCAGCGTCACCTCGGTCGCGTAGTCGGGGTTTTTGGCCAGCCCGAGAAAGCTGCCGGCACGCGCGCGCGTCGCGTTGTATTCAGGCAGGTAGCGGCCGGCCTGGCGCATCAGCCAGATCGGCGTGTAGTCGGTCGGCTCGCGCAGAAGCGCACGCAGGAAGGTGTCGTTGAGCAGGTTATGGGCCACGGTAGGAGCGACGATGCGAAGGCAAAGCGGCATTTTACCGGACAGCCGCGGTCGGACCGCGCAGGCCGATGCAATGGCGGCCATATGACGCGCGCGATGGCTCCGTTATGATCGGACGCTCATATCGAACCGAACGAAGGAGGAGACCGATGAAGACATTCGCCACGCTGGCCGCGGCCGCGTTGCTGTGCTGCACCGCCGCACACGCGCAAACTGCCGCCGGCGCCGCCACGAGCGCGCCGGGCGCCGGCTCGCGGCTCGACGAGGTGCTGGCGCGCGGCACGCTGCGCGTGTGCACGACGGGCGACTACAAGCCGTATTCGTACTACCGCGCGGACGGCCGCTTCGAGGGCATCGACATCGACATGGCCGAATCGCTCGCGAAATCGCTCGGCGTGAAGGCGGATTACGTGAAGACGAGCTGGCCGAATCTCACCCAAGACTTCGTCGCGAAGTGCGACATCGCGGTGGGCGGCGTGTCGACCACGCTCGAGCGCCAGAAGCGCGTGTTCTTCACGCAGCCGTACGTGGTCGACGGCAAGACGCCGATCGTGCGCTGCGCGGATGCCGACAAGTACCAGAGCGTCGCGCAGATCGACCGACCCGAGACGCGCGTAATCGTGAATCCGGGCGGCACCAACGAGCGCTTCGCGAAGCAGTTCTTCACGCACGCGAACCTGACCGTCTATCCCGACAACGTGACGATCTTCAAGCAGATCCTCGCGGGCAAGGCCGACGTGATGGTGACGGATGCGTCGGAGACGCTGCTGCAGCAAAAGCTGAATCCGGGCCTCTGCTCGGTGCATCCGGACAAGCCGTTCCAGTTCGGCGAGAAGGCGTACATGGTGCCGCGCGGCGACGTCGTGTTCCAGCAATACGTCGACCAGTGGCTGCATCTCGCGCTGTCCACCGGTGAATATCAGGCGCTGTCGGACAAGTGGCTGAAGTAAGCGCGCGTGCAAGCGGCGGCCGATGACGGGCACCGCCCGCTGCGGCCGCCAAGTGCGAAAATCCCGCCTGCGTCGGCCGCCGGCATGCGTTGCCGTTACACCTTCGCGTCGCGCCGCGGCGCCCATGAACGGCGCGCGACCCGCCAAATTGGCCGAATGGCCGACTTCCACGCGTCTCGATCACGTTTCAAAATCTTTCTGACGAATGAATCGTCATGCGCGGTATCGATCGTGCCGTGCACTTTCTCGCGTGAAAATCGGCAATTCATCGCGCCCGATACGCGTGAAAAACGCATCGCGCGCATACCTCGAAAACGCGGCGGAAAATATGGGTAAAAATGACCTTTTTCAGGAGCCCGAAAACAGCAAAAACTCCCGGAAAGCCTTATCTGGCGGGCGTTACAACCTGAAACACTTTGTTACCGCGAGGGGTCGTTAATTCGCCCACAATGGGCCTCAACGGTTTCAACACGGATGCGGTCTCGTGTGCCAAGTGTGAGCGGACGCGAAGCGCTGCGAGCCAGTCGGTCACGTACCGAAGCCCTTCCGAGGGGCATCCCTGTTGGAGTCGTTTCCGGCCCCCGCCGGATCCGGTTTCATCTTTGGTCTCCTCGCGCTAACCCCGTAGCGTGTGGTTTTTAGCGGGCTAATAAGCCCGCTTTTTTTCGTCCATCGAAAACGTAGCGACCTGCAGGCCGCCACGTTTTTCGCGCACCGTCCCCCCTCAAGCAGTCTTCTGCACGTCGAGCTTCAGCTCCTCGATCATCCGCTCGCGCATCACGAATTTCTGCACCTTGCCCGTCACCGTCATCGGCAGTTCGTCGACGAAGCGGATATAGCGCGGAATCTTGTAGTGCGCGATCTGGCCTTGGCAGAACGCACGCAAGTCGTCCTCGGTCATCTGCTCGTCGGCGCGCAGCACGATCCACGCGCACAGCTCCTCGCCGTACTTCGCGTCGGGCACGCCGAATACCTGCGCGCTCTGAATCTTCGGATGTCGAAACAGGAATTCCTCGATCTCGCGTGGATAGACGTTCTCGCCACCGCGAATCACCATGTCCTTCAGGCGGCCGACGATGTTGCAATAGCCGTCCTCGTCGAGCGTCGCGAGGTCGCCCGTGTGCATCCAGCCGTCGACCAGCACCTCGCGCGTCTTCGCGTCGTCGTCCCAATAGCCGAGCATCACCGAATAGCCCTTCGTGCACAGCTCGCCCGTCGCGCCGACCGGCACGATGTCGCCGGCCGCATCGACGATCTTCACTTCGAGGTGCGGCTGGATGCGGCCGACCGTCGTCGTGCGCTTCTCGAGCGGATCGTCGGTCGAGCTCTGGAACGACACCGGGCTCGTCTCCGTCATTCCGTACGCGATCGTGATCTCCGACAGATGCATCTGCGACACGACGCGCTTCATCGTCTCGATCGGGCACGGCGAGCCGGCCATGATCCCGGTGCGCAGTGTCGACAGGTCGAATTTGGCGAACTCCGGATGGTCGAGCTCCGCGATGAACATCGTTGGCACGCCGTGCAGCGCGGTGCAGCGTTCCTCGGCCACCGCCGCGAGCGTCGCGACCGGGTCGAACGCCTCGCCGGGGAATACCATCGCGGCGCCCGTCGACACGCAGGCGAGCACGGCCAGCACCATCCCGAAGCAGTGATAGAGCGGCACGGGGATGCAGAGCGAATCCTGTTCGGTGAAGCGCATCGCCATCGCGATCGAGCGCGCATTGTTGACGACGTTGCGGTGCGTGAGCGTCGCGCCCTTCGGGCTGCCGGTCGTGCCGCTCGTGAACTGGATGTTGATCGGATCGCTGGCCGAGAGCGTTGCGCCGAGCGCGTCGAGCAGCGCGGGATCGACGGCCTGGCGGCCGCGCGCCATCACGTCCGCGAAGCGGAACATGCCGGCCGGCGCCACGTCGCCCATCGACACGATCGTGCGCAGGTTCGGCACGCGCGCCGCGTGCAGGTCGCCCGGCGTCGCGGTCGCGAGCTCCGGCGCGAGGGTCTGCAGCATCTCGACGTACGCGGAGCGCTTGAAGCGCTCGGCCGCGATCACGGCCTTGCAGCCGACCTTGTTCAGCGCGTATTCGAGTTCCGACAGCCGGTAGGCCGGGTTGATGTTGACGAGCACCGCGCCGATCCGCGCGGTCGCGAACTGCGTGAGCAGCCATTCGCTGCGGTTCGGCGACCAGATGCCGACGCAGTCACCCTTCACGATCCCGAGCGCGGCGAGGCCCGCTGCCAGCACGTCGACCTCGTTCGCGAACGCGCGCCAGGTCCAGCGCACCTGCTGCTCGCGGAACACGACGGCCGGACGGTCGGGAAAGCGGCCAGCCGTGTCGAGCAGAAACCGGCCGATCGTCGCGTCGGATAGCGGCACGTCGGTCGCGCCGCGCACGTACGACAAGCCGTTCTCGGGCGCGATCAGCGCCCCCTTGCCAAGGTCTGCTGCCATCGATGTCTCCGTCCGTTCTTGTCTGATCGGCCCGCGCGCGCCTGCTGCGCGCGCCTTCGCCGCAACGATCGCGACGGCGGGCCTCACTGCGGATGATGCCGCGCTCCGCTGACGATACTCTGACATCGAATCGCGACGGGCGGGTGAAATAGCACGACCGGACGGAATGATCCGACCCGCAAAACTCCGACGAAATGCGGACGAGGCGCGGACGGAACCGCGGGCGAAAAAAAAGCAGCCCGAAGGCTGCCTTCTTTCGCGGGATATGCGGCGCGGCTCAGTGCCGGCTGCGGATCTTCGCCAGACGCTGGATCGCCTCGAGCTGCGCCATCGCGGTCGCGAGCTCGGATTGCGCTTTCGCGAGGTCGAGATCCGACTTCGCGTTCTGCAGCGTTTCCTCGGCACGCTTGCGCGCTTCCTCGGCTTTCGCCGCGTCGAGGTCCTTGCCGCGGATTGCGGTATCGGCGAGCACCGTCACGGCGCCCGGCTGCACTTCGAGAATGCCGCCCGCGACGAACACGAATTCGTCGTTGCCGCCCTCGACTTCGATGCGCACCGCACCCGGACGAATCCGGGTGATCAGCGGCGTGTGGCCCGGCAGAATACCCAGCTCACCCGTTTCGCCCGGCAGCGCGACGAATTTCGCCTCGCCCGAGAAGATCTGCTCTTCCGCGCTGACGACGTCTACTTTGATGGTTGCCATATCGACTCCTGTCGATCGGAGCGGGCACTTGCGCGCCTGCGCCGATCCCATGCACGGCGGATTGAGCGTATTGCGGTCGGCGCGACCGGCCGGGATTATCAGTCCGACTGTTAATCCCGACTAGCACGCGCCGTGCGACTCACTCGAACCCTTACGAGATCTTCTTGGCCTTTTCGAAGGCTTCGTCGATCGTGCCGACCATGTAGAACGCCTGTTCCGGCAGGTGGTCGCACTCGCCGTCGACGATCATCTTGAAGCCGCGGATCGTTTCCTTCAGCGGCACGTACTTGCCCGGCGAGCCCGTGAACACTTCAGCGACGTGGAACGGCTGCGACAGGAAACGCTGGATCTTACGCGCACGTGCGACCGACAGCTTGTCTTCCGGCGACAGTTCGTCCATGCCCAGAATCGCGATGATGTCGCGCAGTTCCTTGTAGCGCTGCAGCGTCTGCTGAACGCGACGGGTGATCGAGTAGTGCTCTTCACCGATCACGTTCGGGTCGATCTGGCGCGACGTCGAGTCGAGCGGGTCGACCGCCGGGTAGATACCCAGCGAAGCGATGTCACGCGACAGAACGACGGTTGCGTCCAGGTGGCCGAAGGTCGTGGCCGGCGACGGGTCGGTCAAGTCGTCCGCAGGGACGTACACGGCCTGAACCGACGTAATCGAGCCCTTCTTGGTCGACGTGATGCGCTCTTGCAGCTTGCCCATTTCTTCAGCCAGCGTCGGCTGATAGCCCACTGCCGACGGCATACGGCCGAGCAGTGCCGACACTTCGGTACCGGCCAGCGTGAAACGGTAGATGTTGTCGACGAAGAACAGCACGTCGAGGCCTTCGTCACGGAAGTGCTCGGCCATCGTCAGGCCGGTCAGCGCGACGCGCAGACGGTTGCCCGGCGGCTCGTTCATCTGGCCGTACACCAGCGCGACCTTGTCGAGAACGTTCGAGTCCTTCATTTCGTGGTAGAAGTCGTTCCCTTCACGGGTACGCTCGCCCACGCCCGCGAACACGGAGTAACCGCCGTGTTCCTTCGCGATGTTGTTGATGAGCTCCATCATGTTGACGGTCTTGCCCACGCCAGCACCGCCGAACAGGCCAACCTTGCCGCCCTTCGCGAACGGGCAGATCAGGTCGATGACCTTGATACCCGTTTCGAGCAGTTCGGTCGACGGCGACAGTTCGTCGAACGCCGGTGCCTTCTGGTGGATCGAACGCGTCGTTTCGCTTTCAATCGGGCCGGCTTCGTCGATCGGACGGCCGAGCACGTCCATGATACGGCCGAGGGTCGGCTTGCCGACCGGTACCGAGATCGGCTTCGCCGTGTTCTTCACGGTCAGGCCGCGGCGCAGGCCGTCGGATGCACCCAGACAAATGGTACGGACCACGCCGTCACCCAGCTGCTGCTGGACTTCGAGCGTCAGTTCCGAGCCATCGAGAATGAGCGCGTCGTAGATCTTCGGCATGCTGTCGCGCGGGAATTCCACGTCGATAACGGCGCCGATGCACTGTACGATCTTGCCTTCTACCAAAGCAGCAGTACTCATCGCTTTTCCTTTAAATACCTGATTCTTTACTCGCGCAAAGGCGCAGTTGTCGTCCCGGGCGCGCGCTTAAACAGCGGCTGCGCCGCCGACGATCTCCGACAGTTCTTTCGTGATCGCGGCCTGACGGCTCTTGTTGTATACGAGCTGCAGTTCGCTGATCACCGTCTTCGCGTTGTCGGACGCGGCCTTCATCGCGACCATGCGCGCCGATTGCTCGGACGCCATGTTTTCCGCGACGGCCTGGTACACCAGCGCCTCGACGTAACGCACGAGCAGTTCGTCGACGACTGCCTGCGCGTCCGGCTCGTAGATGTAGTCCCACGACGTCGCCGGCGTACCGTCATCGGCTTCGAAGTGTTCCGACGACAGCGGCAGCAGCTGCTCGATCACGGCTTCCTGCTTCATCGTGTTGACGAAGCGCGTGTAAGCGATATAAACCGCCGACAGCTTGCCTTCCGAGTACAGATCGAGCTGCGTCTTCACGGCGCCGATCAGCTTGTCCAGGTGCGGGGTGTCGCCGAGGTGCACGACCTGCGACATCACCTTCGCGCCGAAGCGGTTCAGGAACCCGAGGCCCTTGCCGCCGATCGCGGTGGCTTCGACCTTCTGGCCCTTCTCTTCCAGCTCCTTGAACTTCTGCACCGTCGCACGCAGCACGTTGGTGTTCAGACCACCGCACAGACCCTTGTCCGTCGTGACGAGGATGATGCCGGCCGTCTGCGCGCCGTCGTTCGCCACCATGAACGGGTGGCGGTACTCCGGGTTCGCACGGCTCATGTGCGCGGCGATGGCACGGACCTTGTCCGCATACGGACGAGCGGCGCGCATGCGTTCCTGCGCGCGACGCATCTTCGATGCAGCCACCATCTCCATCGCCTTCGTGATCTTGCGCGTGTTCTGCACGCTCTTGATCTTGCCGCGAATTTCCTTCATTCCAGCCATAGCTTGCTCCTTTGCGCCCCGAATTAGCGCTTTAGCGCTTTACTCGGGGCTCATGCATCGCTCACCGAAGCGGCGCGGGCGCATCAGCACCCGCGCGGCCTCCGTGTGTCACTCGCGGATCAATAGGCACCGGACTTCTTGAAGGATTCGATCGCCGCGCGCAGCGCGCCTTCGTCGTCCTTCGAGAGATCCTTGGTGTCTTCGATACGCTTGATGAGGTCAGCGTGGCTGGTCTTCAGGTTGTCGCGCAGGCCCTTCTCGAACGACAGCACTTGCTTGACGTCGAGATCGTCGAGGTAGCCGTTGTTCGCGGCGTACAGCGACACGGCCAGTTCCCAGACCTGCAGCGGCTGGTACTGCGGCTGCTTCAGCAGTTCCGTCACGCGGCGGCCGCGCTCGAGCTGCTTGCGGGTCGCTTCGTCGAGGTCCGATGCGAACTGCGCGAATGCAGCCAGTTCACGGTACTGCGCGAGGTCGGTACGGATACCGCCCGACAGCTTCTTCACGACCTTCGTCTGAGCGGCGCCGCCGACGCGCGACACCGACACGCCGGCGTTGATTGCCGGGCGGATGCCTGCGTTGAACAGGTCGGTTTCCAGGAAGATCTGGCCGTCGGTAATCGAGATCACGTTCGTCGGAACGAACGCGGTCACGTCGCCTGCCTGCGTTTCGATGACCGGCAGTGCCGTCAGCGAGCCGCTCTTGCCCTTCACTTCGCCGTTCGTGAACTTCTCGACGTACTCTTCCGACACGCGAGCCGCACGCTCGAGCAGACGCGAGTGCAGATAGAACACGTCGCCCGGGTACGCTTCACGGCCCGGCGGGCGGCGCAGCAGCAGCGAGATCTGACGGTATGCCCAGGCCTGCTTGGTCAAGTCGTCATAGATGATCAGCGCATCCTGGCCGCGGTCGCGGAAGTATTCGCCCATCGTGCAGCCGGCGTACGGTGCCAGGTACTGCATCGCGGCCGAATCCGACGCCGAAGCGGCGACGACGATCGTGTATTCCAGCGCGCCCGTTTCCTCGAGCTTGCGCACCACGTTCATGATCGACGAAGCCTTCTGGCCGATCGCGACGTAGATACAGATCAGGTCCTTGCCCTTCTGGTTGATGATCGCGTCGAGCGCCACCGCGGTCTTGCCGCACTGACGGTCGCCGATGATCAGCTCACGCTGGCCACGGCCGATCGGCACCATCGCGTCGATCGACTTGATGCCCGTCTGCACCGGCTGCGACACCGACTTGCGCCAGATCACGCCCGGGGCGATCTTTTCGATCGCGTCGGTCAGCTTCGCGTTGACCGGGCCCTTGCCGTCGATCGGGTTGCCGAGCGCGTCGACCACGCGGCCGACGAGTTCCGGGCCGACCGGGACTTCGAGAATGCGGCCCGTCGTCTTGACGATGTCGCCTTCCGAGATGTGTTCGTATTCGCCGAGAATCACCGCGCCGACCGAGTCGCGCTCGAGGTTCAGCGCGAGACCGAACGTGTTGCCCGGAAACTCGAGCATTTCGCCCTGCATCACGTCCGACAGGCCGTGGATACGCACGATACCGTCGGTCACGGAGATCACGGTGCCCTGGTTGCGAACGTCTGCGCTCGCTTCAAGGCCCTGGATCCGGCTCTTGATCAGCTCGCTGATCTCAGAGGGATTGAGTTGCATTATTCGCTCCTGATAGTCAATTCTGTTGCGTGCCGGCGTGGCGCTCAGGCGGTCAAGGCAGCCTGCATCGATGCGAGGCGCGCGCGAACCGAGGTGTCGAGCACTTCGTCGCCGACCGTCACGCGCACGCCGCCGATCAGCGACGAATCGACTTCGACCGTCGGTTTCAGCTTGCGCTTGAACTTGCGTTCGAGGCCCGAGACGAGACTGTCGAGATCCGCGCCGTTCAGCGGGAACGCGCTCACGATCTCGGCGTCGGCTGCGCCTTCACGTTCGTTCTTGAGCGCCTCGAACTGCTCGGCGATTTCCGGCAGCAGCGCGATGCGATGATTGTCGACCAGCATCTGCACGAAGTTCTTCGCTTCGGCGCCGGCCGCGAGCGGCGACTTCACCGCAGCAAGCAGCAGCTCGGCTACTTGCGTGCGCGTCACCTTCGGGCTCGACGCGACCGACAGCACTTCCGGCAGACGCGCAACCTGGGCCAGCTCTTGCACGAGCGTGGACCAGGCGGCGATGTCACCGCCCTCGGCCACGCGGAACAGCGCTTCTGCGTAAGGGCGGGCGATGGTTGCAAGTTCGGCCATGATCAGAGCTCGGCTTTCAGTTGATTCAGCAGTTGGGCGTGGGCCGTTTGATCGACTTCGCGCTTCAGGATCTGCTCGGCGCCCTTCACGGCCAGCGCGGCGACTTCGCCACGCAGCGCTTCGCGCGCCTTCACGATTTGCTGTTCTGCTTCCGCCTTCGCCTGGGCGACGATGCGGGCGGCTTCAGCCTGGGCGTTGGCCTTGATTTCCTCGGCGACCGCCTGCGCACGCTTCTCAGCGTCGGCGATGCGCTGCTGGCCGTCGTTGCGGGCCTGCGCGAGTTCCTGGTCCACGCGCTTGTGCGCTGCGTCGAGTTCCGCCTTGCCCTTCTCCGCGGCGGCGAGGCCGTCGGCGATCTTCTTCGAACGTTCGTCGAGGGCGTTGATCAACGGCGGCCACACGAATTTCATCGTGAACCACGCGAGGACCAGGAACACGACCATTTGCGCAAACAGAGTTGCGTTGAGATTCACGGTGTTTCCTTATCTGCTATTCCGGAAAAATGAAACGGTAAGGCGCTCATCGAGTTGCATTCGATCAGCGCCCCAAGTCTCCGTTCCGCCCTGCGCCGGCTCACGCCGGACGCATATTTCCGAGGAACCTTAGCCTGCGAGCTTCGACAGGAGCGGGTTCGCGAACGCGAACAGCATTGCGACACCCACGCCGATCAGGAATGCAGCGTCGATCAGACCAGCCAGCAGGAACATCTTCGTTTGCAGCGGGTTGATGAGTTCCGGCTGACGTGCGCAGGCTTCGATGTACTTGCCACCCATCAGCGCGATACCGATACAGGCGCCGATTGCACCCAGGCCGATGATGATGCCGATACCGATGGCGGTCAGACCCTGGATGTTGGCGATGTAAGCTTGCATGATCACTCCTTTGTGAAAAGACTTGGAACTGAGATTTAAAAAACTAAAACGAAGACTCTTTGTTGCACGCCGCGCTTAGTGCTTGTCGTGCGCCTGGCCGAGATACACCAGCGTCAGCATCATGAAAATGAATGCCTGCAACAGAACAATCAGGATGTGGAAGATTGCCCAGACGCTACCCGCGATCACGTGACCAACGAAGCCGAGGAACGTTGCGTCGCCACCGAAGCTCCACATGCTGCCGAGCAGGGCGATCAACAGGAACAACAGCTCACCCGCGTACATGTTGCCGAACAGCCGCATACCGAGGGAGACGGTCTTTGCGAGATATTCGACGATGTTGAGCGCGAGGTTAGGGATCCACAGCAGCGGGTGGGCGCCGAACGGGGCCGACAGCAGCTCATGCACAAAGCCGCCCGCGCCCTTGATCTTGATGCTGTAGTAGATCATCAGGACGAACACGCCGAGCGCGATGCCGAGCGTGCCGTTCAGGTCGGCCGTCGGGACGATGCGATGGTGGGAAATCACGTCCGACAGACCGAGCAGGCCGATCACGCGGCCCGGCAGGTCGACCGGGAGGAAGTCGAGGGAGTTCATCAGCGCGACCCACACGAACACCGTGAGGGCGAGCGGCGCGATGAAGGTGCGATTGCCGTGGACGATGGCCTTCGATTGATCCTCGACCATTTCGACGAGCATCTCGATCGCGCACTGGAAGCGGCCCGGCACGCCCGAGGTCGCCTTGCGGGCGGCCAGACGCAGCAGGACGATCGTCACGATGCCGCATACGATCGACCAGAACAGCGTGTCGAGATTCCAGACGTGGATATCGAAAATCGACGTCTGATGCGAGGTGGAGAAATTCTGCAAGTGGTGCGCAATGTACTCGGACGGATCCGGACCGCGCGTGCCTTCGCTAGCTGCCATATCGTTAATGCCACCCAAATTGTCGAAAATCGTTTTGCCCCGTTCCGCAACACGCTATTGCGGGAACGGGCCGGTGCGGTTCGTTGTCGAAACCGCACGCTGCTTGTTCCTTACCGCCAGGCCAGCGCGATCCAGTACGTCTTCAGCACGACGAGGTACGTGACGAGGAACGGCACCCAGTGCACGCCGGCCCAGCCGAACGCCACCGCGGTGAACATCCCGATCGTCAGAGCGAGTTTCAGGGCTTCGCCCATCACCCAGCTCATCACGGTGGCCGAGCCACCTGCCTTCAGTCGTGCCACGAATACCGCACTGGGTACCCAGCCGATCGCTCCGCCCAGAAACGCGGATTGCGCAGCGGCGCCCGGCGACTTCGAAAACAGCCACCACGCCAGCGTTGCAACCAGGGACAGGACCACTTGCGCGAATACCACCTTGTAGGGGGTCACGCGCGAGGGCTTGCTCACGTTCGGGCCGAACAGCCTTTCGGCCTCTGCCCGCGTCAGCGGAACGATGTTGTTATCTTGCTGCTCGACATCCCAGTCATCGCCGGGTTCACGCCGCTCGCCGGCCGCCGAAGCGGTGCGTTGCGTGCGCTGATCATCGTGCCTGTCGTCCGGCGCCTGACCCGCCATCGCAATCTTCCGCTGAAATCCCTGAACCCGACCCCAAGCTTTCTGAAAGCTTTCAGGGGTGCCTAGCTAACAAATCCGGGCGATTGTAAGCGATAGTTGCAAGTGATTCAAGGCTTTAGACGCGACAAAAACCTGCATAAAACGACGCCTCATGATGTGAAAAACCATGCGATTCGGCGACGTACGATGACAGTTGTAAGGTCGGTTTTCCGCACCGGTATTTCTTGCGCGAAAAAGTCAGGTGCCGGGGCAAACGGCGGGAAACGATACCCGATACGGGCCAGGACGAAGCGGCGCGATTGCCGTCGGGAATTCGCTGCAACGCAGCCGGCGGAAACGATTCGCCCCGATGCCCGGGAACAAGCGAAACGCCACGGCCCAACCCTCGCGCCGCGCGCGAAATTCGACCGGATGTTCACGCAGCGATTCATCCGGTCAGTTGTCGCGCCGCCACAGATGTTCGACTGTGGATGGCGGCACTTATCAACAACCATCGATCAGCGTGAATGCCGTGCGCCCAACCCGTCGCTCGAACGGCTTCCCCGCGCCGCCGCGTTCAACCGTGCACGAGCAGCCACGCGCCGAGCGCCGCGCTCACCAGCGCGAACGGAATCGACACGAGGTGGAACGGCAGCCACATGCGCGGCTCCTTCGCGAGACGCACCGCGATCAGGTTCGCGAGCGAACCGATCGCGAACCCGAAGCCGCCGACCGATACGCCGAATGCAAGCGCGCGCCAGTCGTGCGTGAACTCCGACAGCAGGATCGCGGCCGGTACGTTGCTGATCACCTGTGACAGCACGGCGCCGGCCGCATAGACGCGCAGCGGCGAATCGAGTTGCGCGTGCGCGATCGCGTCGTGCACGACGGGCAGCGCGGCCGCGCTGCGCAACACGACGAACATCAGCACGAAGATCAGCAGCAGAAGCCAGTCGATCTTCAGGACTGCGTCGCGTTTGACGGCAAGCAGCACGACGGCGACGCCGACGAGGCCCGGCAGCGGATGATGCGCATCAGCGAGCAGCACGAACGCGGCGAACAGCACGGCCGCGATCAGCGCTTGCATGCGCTGGACGGGAAGCGCAACGGCGTCGCCGGACAGGTCGAGCGGCTTCGCGCGGAACATCAATGCGGTCAGCGCGAGCAGCAGCGCCATCAGCGCGAGGGCGAGCGGGCCGAGCGTGACCACGAAACGGCCGAACGACACGCCGCTCAATTGCCACAGGAAAAGATTCTGCGGATTGCCGAGCGGTGTCGCGACGGACCCCGCGTTGACGGCCAGCGCGACGACGATCACGAGCCGCCGGAACGGCAGCGGCGTCAGCGCGCGCAGCGATACCATCAACGGCACGACGACGAACAGCGCGACGTCGTTGGTGAGCCACATCGACAGCACCGCAGCGAAGCCGACGAGCAGCATCGCGAGCCCGCGTTCGGAATGCACGTGATGCACGATGCGATGCGCGAGCCACATCAGGCAGCCGGACAGCTCGAGCGCCTTGGTCAGCATCAGCAGGCCCGCGAGTGTCGCGACCGTCTGCCAGTCGACACGATCCGCGAGCACCGAAAATGGTTGCGGACGCACCCATTGCAGCACGATCAGGCCAAGCGCAAGCACCGACAGTACCGGTTCCTGCGCAAGCCAGCCGAGCCACCGGCGCGGCGCCGGTGCACCCTTTTGCGTCATGGGTTGCCCGTTACTCTTCGGTCGCGACGTTGCCGCGCAGACGCGCGAGAATGCCCTCGAGCGCGTCGAGGTTGCCGAAGTCGATCAGCACCTGCCCTCGCCCGCGGCGGCCGAGCTTGATCTTCACCGTCGACGCGAGCAGGTCGGACAACTCCTCTTCGAGGCGACGCGTATCGCGGCCGCCATCGTCCTTCGCACGCGCCTTCACGGCCGGGGCTTCCTTCGTCGTGTGCGCGACGAGCTTCTCGGTCTCGCGCACCGACATGCGCTTGTTGACCACCTGATGCGCGAGCGTGATCTGCGTGGCCGCGTCGACGGCCAGCAGCGCGCGTGCGTGCCCCATGTCGAGATCGCCGGCCAGCAGCATCGTCTGCACCGGCGACGCGAGGTTCAGCAGGCGCAGCAGGTTCGATACCGCGCTGCGCGAACGGCCGACCGATTCGGCCGCCTGTTCGTGCGTGAAACCGAACTCGTCGAGCAGACGCTGGATGCCGTGCGCTTCTTCGAGCGGATTCAGGTCCTCGCGCTGGATGTTCTCGATCAGCGCCATCGCCGCGGCAGCCTGATCGGATACGTCCTTCACGAGCACCGGCACTTCGTCGAGGCCGGCCAGGCGCGCCGCGCGGAAACGCCGCTCGCCCGCGATGATCTCGTATTTGTCTGATGAAATGGGCCGTACCAGGATCGGCTGCATGACGCCCTGGGCGCGAATGCTTGCCGCCAGCTCCTGCAGGCTGCCCTCGTCCATCCGCGTGCGCGGCTGGTACTTGCCGGCTTGCAGCTTGCCGAGCGCGAGCGTGTTCGGTGCCCCTTCGATCTTCACCGCTTCGGTGATATCGGGACTGCCGCCGAGCAGCGCTTCGAGGCCACGTCCCAAGCCCTTCTTCTTTGGTACCGCGTTCATGTCTTTCTTCCTCGCTTCGCTCATGTCCGGATCACGACACCTCGAACGCGCGCACGCGCTCGATCATCTCGGCACCGAATTGGAGATACGCCTGCGCACCGCGCGAGCTGCGGTCGAATACGACGCCCGGCAACCCGTAACTCGGCGCTTCCGCCAGGCGCACGTTGCGCGGAATCACCACGTCGAACACCTTGTCGCCGAAGTGCGCTTTCAGTTGATCGGAGACTTGCTGCTGCAGCGTGATGCGCGGATCGAACATCACGCGCAGCAAGCCGATGATCTTCAGGTCGCGGTTCATGTTCGCGTGAACCTGCTTGATCGTGTTGACGAGGTCCGACAACCCTTCCAGTGCGAAGTACTCGCACTGCATCGGGATCACGACGCCATGCGCCGCGCACAGGCCGTTCAGCGTCAACAGCGACAGCGTCGGCGGGCAATCGATCAGGACGAAATCGTAGTCGTCGGCGACGCGCTCGAGCGCGGCCTTCAGGCGGCGCTCGCGGTTGTCGATGCTGATCAGTTCGATCTCGGCGCCGGACAGCTCGCGGTTTGCGGGGAGCACGTCATAGGTGACGCCTTCCGGACGCACGCGCGCGTCGGTCACCGACACGCCGTCGACCAGCACTTCGTACACGGTCGCTTCGCAGGCGGCCTTGTCGATCCCGCTGCCCATCGTCGCGTTGCCCTGCGGGTCGAGATCGATCAGCAGGACGCGTTGCTCCTGCGCTGCAAGGCTTGCGGCGAGATTGACCGATGTCGTCGTCTTGCCGACGCCCCCCTTCTGGTTCGCAACGCAGAAGATCTTTGCCATCGTTGGTGTGTTCCCTTTACCTTCAAACAAACGGCGCGCTACCGCGCGCCTTCAATTCGCGTCGTCGACGGCCACTTCGAACAAATGCCGCTCCGCATCGAGCATCGGTACCGCCAGCCGGATCGTCTGCTTGACGCGGCTGCCTTCCGGCAACCGCGCAATCTCGTCGTCCGGGTGAACGCCCTTCATCGCCCAGATCGATCCGCCCGGCGCGACCAGATGACGAGCAAGTTTAACGAAGTCGGACAGATCCGCGAAAGCGCGGGATACGATCATGTCGAATTTTTCCGGCACTTCGACCCCCGGCCGCAGCGATTCGACGCGGCCGGTCACGACCGACAGGTTCGCGAGCTTCAGCTCCGCGCGCATCTGCGTCTGGAAGGCCGACTTCTTCTGCACGATATCGTTCAGCGTGACCTGCCAGCCCGGCTCGACGATCGCCAGCACGATACCGGGCAGCCCGCCACCCGAGCCGACGTCGAGCACACGCGCCGACGCACGGCCACGCAGATGCGGGACGATGGAAAGCGAGTCGAGGATATGCTGGATAAGCATCTGCTTCGGGTCGCGGATCGCGGTCAGGTTGTAGACCGCATTCCACTTGCCGAGCAGCGCGACATAGTCGAGTAGCTGGTTGCGCTGCGTATCCGTCAGCGCGAGGTCCAGTGCCGTCGTGCCTTCGACGAGCATCTGTTCCAGTACGTCCCGGTTAACCGCCGGCGCGCGACGCGCCGTCATCGTTGTGTCGGGACGGTGCCGTCCCCCTGCTCCGCGGCCTCTGCGGCCATGCCGTTACGGCGGCCCAGGCCGCGACGCTTCAGGTGCACCATCAGCAGCGAGATTGCTGCCGGCGTGACGCCCGAGATACGCGACGCCTGCCCGATCGTTTCCGGCCGGAACTCGTTGAGCTTCTGGCTGACCTCGAACGACAAACCACGGACCTCGCGATAATCGATACCGTCCGGCAGGCGTGTGTTCTCGTTCGCGTCGTTGCGTTCGATCTCGGATGCCTGGCGCTCGATATAGCCCTGATACTTGATGCCGATCTCGACCTGTTCCTTGATCTGCTCGAGCAGCACCGGGTCGTCCGTCAGCGGCTCCGCGGGGCCACATTCTCCGCCCTTCAGCCCGCACACCCCGTCGTAGCTGACACCCGGGCGACGCAGCAGCTCCGCGAGGCTGTATTCGTGGTCGATTGCCTTGCCGAGCAACGCCGTCGCTTCTTCCGCCGGCAGCGTCTTCGGCGTGACCCACGTCGACTTCAGGCGTTCGGTTTCACGTGAAACAGCGTCGCGTTTCCGGCTGAAAGCGTCCCAGCGGACGTCGTCGACCAGCCCCAGCTCGCGGCCAATCTCGGTCAGGCGCATGTCGGCATTGTCTTCACGCAGGCTCAGGCGGTATTCGGCCCGGCTCGTGAACATCCGGTACGGCTCGGCCACGCCGCGCGTGACGAGATCGTCGACCAGCACGCCCAGATAGGCCTGGTCGCGACGCGGGCACCACGCATCCTTCTCCTGCACGTAGCGCCCCGCATTGAGACCGGCCAGCAAGCCCTGCGCAGCCGCTTCTTCGTAGCCGGTCGTACCGTTGATCTGGCCCGCAAAGAACAGCCCGTTGATCGCCTTCGTCTCGAGCGACGCCTTCAGCGCACGCGGGTCGAAGTAGTCGTATTCGATCGCGTAACCGGGGCGCAGGATATGCGCGTTTTCCAGGCCGCGCATCGAATGCACGAGCTCGAGCTGCACGTCGAACGGCAGGCTCGTCGAGATTCCGTTCGGATAGAACTCGTTGGTCGTCAGCCCTTCCGGCTCCAGGAAGATCTGGTGAGATTCCTTCGACGCGAACCGGTGGATCTTGTCTTCGATCGACGGGCAATAGCGCGGGCCCACGCCTTCGATCACGCCTGTATACATGGGCGACCGGTCGAGACCGCCGCGAATGATGTCGTGCGTGCGCTCGTTCGTATGCGTGACCCAGCACGGCAACTGCCGCGGATGCTGCTCCGCGCGGCCCAGGAATGAGAACACGGGGATCGGATCGAGGTCGCCCGGCTGCTCATCGAGCTTCGAGAAGTCGATCGTGCGGCCGTCGATACGCGGCGGCGTACCGGTCTTCAAGCGCCCCTGCGGCAGCTTCAGTTCCTTCAGGCGCGACGACAGCGACACGGCCGCCGGATCGCCCGCGCGACCGCCCGTGTAGTTGTTCAGCCCGACGTGGATCTTGCCGTCGAGGAACGTGCCAGCCGTCAGCACGACCGCGCGCGCGCGGAAACGGATGCCGATCTGCGTGACGGCGCCGACCACGCGGTCGCCTTCGACCATCAGGTCGTCGACGGCCTGCTGGAACAGCCACAGGTTCGGTTGATTTTCGAGCCGGTGGCGGATCGCGGCCTTGTACAGGATGCGGTCGGCCTGCGCACGCGTCGCGCGCACGGCCGGGCCCTTCGATGAATTGAGGATCCGGAATTGAATACCGCTTTCGTCCGTCGCGGCGGCCATCGCGCCGCCCAGCGCGTCGACTTCCTTGACCAGATGGCCCTTGCCAATGCCGCCGATCGACGGATTGCAGCTCATCTGCCCGAGCGTTTCGATGTTGTGGGTCAGCAGCAGGGTCTTCGCGCCCATGCGGGCGGACGCCAGCGCGGCTTCCGTGCCGGCATGACCGCCACCGACGACGATGACGTCAAATTCTGTGGGAAAAAGCATGGTGGATTCCGTACGCAGAGCTGCGTACGAACCTATCAGAGAAATGTATGGGCCGAATTATAGCGGGTTCGCTTTTCCCCCGAAGGCCGTCCGAATGGTAGGGTCTGTGCATTTCGGCGATTTTTTCGCTGGGGGCGGGCGAATTTGTCGTGGCGGGCCTGCTTGGGCGGTGTGACGCGTGGTTCGACGCACATTGTCGTGCATGTGCACAACCCCGCTGGTTCGTCTGATCCGCGTCCGTGGCAAGGACACAGTATTTCTCTCGATTACCTCGGGACTTATCCCCCAATCCCGAGCGACCGATGCATCGAGCGCCCCCGCCAACGTCACAAACAAAAACGGCGTGTTTCACGTGAAACACGCCGCCCGTTTCCCCCACCGCATCAGCGATCAAGCCGTCTTCTTCGTCAACCCGAGATACGTCTCGATCACCCGCGGATTCTGCGCAAGCTCGGCAGCCGCCCCTTCCAACGCGAACTCGCCCGTCTCCAGCACATAGCCGTAGTCGGAGATCTGCAACGCCGCCCGTGCGTTCTGCTCGATCAGTAGCGTGGCCACGCCGGTGCCGCGCAACGCGCTGATGATATGAAAGATCTCCTTCACGATCAGCGGCGCCAGCCCGAGGCTCGGTTCGTCGAGCATCAGCAGGTCGGGCTTGCCCATCAGCGCACGGCCGACCGCCAGCATCTGCCGCTCGCCGCCGGACAGCGTGCCGGCCGCCTGCCTGCGGCGCTCCTTCAGCCGCGGGAATAGCGCGAACACGTGGTCGAGCTGATCGAGGAAGTTCGCTTCCCCAGCCTGTTTGCGCCGGTACGCGCCGAGCACGAGGTTGTCCTCGACCGTCATCGTGCTGAACAGCTCGCGCTTTTCCGGTACGAGGCACATCCCGCGCGCGACGCGCTGCTCGACCGGCAAGGCGCCAACATCGTTGCCGCGATATACGACCGCTCCCGACGCGTGCCCCGTTACCGGCAGTGCCCCCATGATCGCGTTCAGCAGCGTCGATTTACCGGCACCGTTCGGGCCGATCACGCTGACGATCTGCCCCGCCCCGACCTTGATCGCCGCACCGTGCAGCGCTTCCACCTTCCCGTACCGCACCGCCAGCCCGCGCACCTCGAGAATCGGCATCGTCGTGTCCGTCATCACTCCACCCCGCCCAGATACGCTTCTAGCACGGCCGGGTCCTGCTGCACATCCTGCGGCAGCCCTTCCGCGATCCGCGTGCCGAACTCCATCACCACCAGCCGGTCGGTGAGGTTCATCACGAAATCCATGTCATGTTCCACGAGCAACACGCTCATGCCTTCTGCCTTCAGCCGCCGCAGCAGGTCGGCGAGTTGCTGCTTCTCCTGGTAACGCAGGCCCGCGGCCGGCTCGTCGAGCAGCAGCAGCGTCGGATCGCAGCACAGCGCCCGCGCGATTTCGAGAATCCGCTGCTGGCCGAGCGCGAGGCTGCCCGCTTCGTCGTACATGTGCTTCTCGAGCCCGACGCGGCGGATCTGGCGCGCGGCTTCGGCCAGCAACTGCGCTTCCTCATGCGCATTGAGCCGAGCAATGCTGCGCCACACGCCCGTATGACCCCGCAGATGGGCACCGATCGCGACGTTCTCGAGCACCGTCATCGCCGGCAGCAGCTTCACATGCTGGAACGTGCGACCGATGCCGCGGCGAACGATCTGACGCGACGTCAGCCCGTCGATACGCTCGCCGCGGAACGTGATCGCGCCGCCGGTCGGCTTCAGCACGCCGGTCACGAGGTTGAACGTGGTCGACTTGCCCGCGCCGTTCGGGCCGATCAGCCCGATGATCTGCCCCGCTTTCACGTCGAAACTGACGTCGTTGACGGCCACGAGCCCGCCGAACTGCTTGCGTGCGTTGTCGACCACGAGCAGCGGCTCGCCGGCCACCGGCTTGGCGCGCTGCGGCAGCGGGTCGGCCTGCGCCGGCACGTGCGCGCGCGGCCCGCGTGGGAACAGTCTCGCGACGAACGGCCATACGCCCTGGCGCGCGTACTGCAGCAGCAGCACCATCAGCACGCCGAACACGATGATCTCGAAGTTGCCTTCCGAGCCGAGCAGCTTCGGCAGCAGCGTCTGCAGATAATCCTGCAGCACGGTCAGGATCGCCGCGCCGAGCACCGCGCCCCACACGTGCGACACACCGCCGACCACGGCCATGAACAGGAATTCGATCCCGTGGTTCAGGCCGAACGGCGTCGGGTTCACCGCGCGCTGCAGGTGCGCATACAGGAAGCCGGACACGGCCGCGAGCACGGCCGCGTAGACGAAAATCACGACGCGCATCCACGCGGTATTCACGCCCATCGCCTCGGCCATCACGCCGCCGCCGCGCAGCGCGCGGATCGCGCGGCCGGGCCGGCTGTTGAGCAGGTTCTGCACCGACACGATCGCGGCCAGCACCACGGCCCAGATCAGGAAATACAGGCTGCGCCCGCTTTCGACCACGATGCCGAACAGGTTCAGCGCTGGAATCCCGTTGATCCCGTCGTATTTGCCGAGCAGTTCGAGGTTGCCGAACAGGTAGAACAGCGCGAGCCCCCACGCGATCGTGCCGAGCGGCAGGAAGTGCCCGGACAGCCGCATCGTCACGGCACCGAGCACGAGCGCCACGAGCGCCGTCAGCACCACGCCGACGATCAGCGCGAGCCACGGCGACACGCCGTAACGCGTCGTCAGGAACGCGGTCGCATACGCGCCGATGCCGACGAACGCGGCCTGCCCGAAGCTCGTCATCCCGCCGACGCCCGTCAGCAGCACGAGCCCGATCGCGACGATCGCATACAGGCCGATGTAGTTCAGCAGCGTGATCCAGTACTCGGGCACCTGCAGCGCGCCGGGCAGCACCGGCAGCGCGAACAGCACCACGAGAAACAGCCAGAAGGCCTTGTTGCGTACCATCGTCTTCATCGCGTCACTCCTCTTCCTCTTCCGCATGCGGCGTCACGAAGCTGCGCCACAGCAGCACCGGAATGATCAGCGTGAACACGATCACCTCCTTGTACGCGCTCGCCCAGAACGACGAATACGATTCGAGCACGCCGACGAGCAGCGAGCCGGCGGCCGCGAGCGGATAGCTGACGAGCCCGCCGATGATCGCGCCGACGAAGCCCTTCAGGCCGATCAGGAAGCCCGAGTCGTAGTAGATCGTCGTCAGTGGGCCGACGAGGATCCCGGACAGCACGCCGAGCCCCGCCGCGAACGTGAATGCGAGCCGCCCGGCTTCGGTGGTGCCGATGCCGACGAGCCGCGCACCGAGCCGGTTCACCGACGTCGCACGCAGCGCCTTGCCGGCGATCGTGCGGCCGAAGTACACGTAGAGCGCGCCGATCAGCACGAGCGCCGTGACGACGACCAGAATGCTCTGCACCGACACCGTCAGGCTGCCGATCGCGAGCGACGCGTCCGAGAACCCGTTGGTGCGCGAGCCTTCCGCGCCGAACATCACGAGGCCGAGGCCGACCATCGCGAAATGGACGGCCACCGACACGATCAGCAGCAGCAGCGTCGTGCCTTCGGCGATCGGCTGGTACACGAGCCGGTAGACGAACGGCCCCATCGGCACGACGATCGCGAGCGTCAGCGCGATCTGCGCGAGCATCGGCATCGGCTGCGCGGCAAAGCTGCGCGTGATCGCGAACACCGCCAGCGGCAGGAGCACGTAGCGGCTGCCGAGCGTCGCGAGCGTGCGGCCGAGCTGATGGCGGCGTTCGCGATGCCGGATCAGGCCGCCGGCCTCGAGCAGGAAGCATGCGATGCCCATCACGAACAGCAGCCAGCAGGTCGCGGGGAATTTCTGCGCCTGCAACGCGGCCAGCGTCAGCGCACCGTAGGCGACGAATTCGCCCTGGGGAATGAAGATCACCCGCGTGACGGAAAATACCAGCACGAGCGCCAGCGACAACAATGCATAAATGGCGCCGGTCGTGATGCCGTCTTGCGCGAGGATCGCCGCAATCGAGAGATCCATACGTTTCGTGTATCGAGAGAATGCTGCGGAGAAACGAAAGGCGGAAACGGCCGGGGCGCGCGCGACACGATCGGCACGTCGCGCGCCACGCGGCGGGCCCCGGGGTGCCAAGCGGCACGGGTGCGAGCCGTCAGGCGCGTCACCCTGCCGACGGCATGCGCGGCGCCGTTCGCGCCATGCATGCCGGTTTCACGTGATGCTTACTCGGCCTGCAGCTTCCACTTGCCGTCGACGATCTGCACCATCACGCGCGCACGCGTGTCGAAGCCGTTGTGGTCGGTCGCCGTCATGTTGATCACGCCGTGCGAGACGGGCAGATCCTTCACGCTTTCGATCGATGCGCGCAGCGCTTCGCGGAACGCCTCGGTGCCCGGCTGGCCCTTCTTCAGCGCTTCCGGAATCGCCCGCTGCAGCAGCAGGCCCGCGTCCCATGCATGGCCGCCGAACGTCGACAGCGAACCCGCGCCGTACGCCTTCTCGTACGCGGCCTTGTAGCCGAGCGCCGGCTTCTTCACCGGATTCGAATCGGGCAGCTGGTCGGTCACGAGCACGGGGCCGGCCGGCAGGATCTCGCCTTCGCAATCCTTGCCGCACACGCGCAGGAAATCGTTGTTCGCGACGCCGTGCGTCTGGTACACCTTGCCCTTGTAGCCGCGCTCCTTCAGCGTCTTGGCCGGCAGCGCCGCCGGCGTGCCGGAGCCGGCGATCAGCACCGCATCCGGGTTCGCGCCCAGCAGCTTCAGCACCTGCCCCATCACCGACGCGTCGGTCCGGTTGTAGCGCTCGTTCGACACGAGCTTCAGCCCGTTCTTCGCGGCTGCCGCGTCGAACGTCTTGTACCAGCTGTCGCCGTACGCATCGGCGAAACCGATGAAGCCGACCGTCTTCACGCCGTGCTTCGCCATGTAGCCGGCGATCGCGTCGGCCATCAGCTGGTCGTTCTGCGGCACCTTGAACATCCACGCGCGCTTCGCGTCCATCGGCGCGATGATCTGCGCGCTCGCCGCGAGCGAGATCGTCGGCGTCTTGCCCTGCGACACGGGGTCGAGCATCGCGAGCGAGTTCGGCGTGACGGACGAACCGATGATCGCGTCGACGTGATCCTCGTCGATCAGCTTGCGCACGTTCTGCACCGCGCGGCTCGTGTCGGACGCGTCGTCGAGCACGATGTACTGCACGCTCTTGCCCGCGATTTCCTTGGGCAGCAGCGCGATCGTGTTCTTTTCCGGAATCCCGAGCGAGGCGGCCGGGCCGGTGGCCGACAGCGTCACGCCGATCTTGACCTGCGCCGACGCCGTGGCCGCCGCACACACGAGGCCCGCGGCAAGCAGGGCCTCCATCCATCGATTCATCTTCATTTACGTTGTCTCCAAACGCTGCTCGAAAAACCACGGTTGCTCGGGCGGCTCCCGGTCCCCAAACAAGTTAATATCTTAATTATCTCGTCCATCCGCGCCCATGCTCGTTTTCCCGCGAAACGCCGCACCCATGCGCCGCATGCCGATCGAAACGGCCGTTCGACCGTCACGATGCGCAGCAGCGGTGTCGTCAGGATGAAGACGGCGAAGAAACGAGAAAGCGTGCGGAAGCTGGTTGCGCGCGCATCGATGGTCGGCACGCGCGGCGAGCGATGCAACATCGGGCAGCCGGCCGCTCATGCGAATGCGAATACGGATGCAGAGACGGATGCGAGTGCAACGACCCACACGGGCGCCGGGACGCGCATACAGGCCGCGGAACGGCTCGGAAATGCCGCGATGCCCCGTCGCGCACCCCGTGATGCACGAACGGCGCCCGCCGCCTCTGCTGCCCCGATCCACCGTGCTGCGCTGCTCATCCAACCGTACTCCCTGTTCTGCATTGTGCTTGTAGGAGAACTGCCGACCGATTTTCCCGACCGCACGGTCGGCGAAAGCCGAGTGTAACGGACGCCTTTCGCGCACGCCAACCGGGTAAGCCCGAAGCGCCTGTGCAGGATTGCGCATCGTCGGCGAACGAATCGCGGGAAAGGAAAAACGAGAGGCGCGAAGCGCGGAAAAGACGCGGTGCGAACGCAAACGCGGGAAGCGGCCGTCACGCCGGCCGATGCACCATCGATGGAATCCGTGCACGCAAATGAAAAAGCGCTGTTGGATTCCGTCCAACAGCGCTTTAGGGTCCGGGCACTTTGTGCCTCGATTGTCTCCTCGTTCTCCACCTGCAAATTCGTTTCGCGGTGCATCAGAACTAGGTTGAATCTTAAAGAGGCTTAAGCACCACGACAACTTAGCATTTACCCCTATGGTGCATCGCCGCACGAAAATGGGGCACCAGCGGGCCGCGCGGTGCAGGCCCCAGCGGCCGCGCCGCCCTTTCCGGGCGGGCCGGATGGTGCTGCGCATCAACGCGCGGCGACGCGCACGGCATGCTCACGACGTCGCCCTGAGCGGCTTGATCCGCGCGACCATCTCGCCGACGATGCCGCGCCGGAACGCGAGCACGCATGCGATGAAGATCAGTCCGGTGACGATCGTCGCCGATTCGCCGAGCGAATGGAACCACGCGACGCCCGTCGTCGACGCGAGCCATTCGCCGATGTCGCCGAGCCGGTCTTCCAGCGCGACGATCAGCGCGGCGCCCAGGAGCGGCCCGAACAGCGTGCCCATCCCGCCGACGAGCGTCATCAGCACGACGAGGCCCGACATCGTCCAGTACGCGTCCGACAGCGTCTCGAAGCCGAGCACCAGCACCTTCAGCGAACCGGCCAGCCCCGCGAGCGCGGCCGACAGGATGAACGCGAGCAGCTTGAAGCGGTCGGTGTCGTAGCCGAGCGAGATAGCACGCGCTTCGTTCTCCTTGATGGCGACGAGCACCTGGCCGAACGGCGAATGGACGACCCGCACGATGAACGCGCATGCGGCCACGACCACCGCCAGCACGACGTAGTACAGCGCGACGTCGTTCGA
The DNA here is from genome assembly GCF_030504405.1 of Burkholderia sp. AU44665. Classification (NCBI taxonomy): domain Bacteria; kingdom Pseudomonadati; phylum Pseudomonadota; class Betaproteobacteria; order Burkholderiales; family Burkholderiaceae; genus Burkholderia; species Burkholderia sp. AU44665. Next base: position 115,759 of record NZ_JAUJRI010000013.1, read on the forward strand.
CAGGTCGAGCAGCCCGAACAGGCGGCCGCGCGGCACGCCCTGCAGGCCGTCCTCGCCGTGCGTGAACGGCGCCTGCAGATAGATGAAGTAGACCATCTGCGCGAACGCGAGCGTGATCATCGCGAAGTAGATGCCCTGCCGGCGGATCGCGAACAGCCCGACGACGAGCCCGAGCAGCGTCGCGGCGACGGTGCCGACCAGCACGCCGAGCTCCGGCGTGAAACCGAGCGTCTGCATCGAATAGCCGGTCGCATAGCCGGCTGTCGCGAGAAACATCGCATGGCCGAACGACAGCAGCCCCGTATAGCCGATCAGCAGGTTGAACGCGGCCGCGAACAGCGCGAACGCGAGCACCTTCATCACGAACACCGGATACGCGCCGATGAACGGCGCGGCGAGCAGTGCGGCGAGCAGCACGCCGTAGAGCACTTTTCTCTGCATCATTTTTCCTTGCCGAAGAGGCCCGCCGGGCGGAACAGCAGCACGATCGCCATGATCACGAACACGACGGTGGCCGATGCTTCGGGATAGAACACGCGCGTGAAGCCCTCGATCACGCCGAGCAGCAGGCCCGTGACGATCGAGCCGAGGATCGAGCCCATCCCGCCGATCACGACCACCGCGAACACGGTGATGATCATCGGCTGGCCCATCAGCGGCGACACCTGGATCACCGGCGCGGCCAGCACGCCCGCGAACGCCGCGAGCGCGACGCCGAAGCCGTAGGTGAGCGTGATCATCATCGGCACGTTCACGCCGAACGCCTCGACGAGCTTCGGGTTCTCGGTGCCCGCGCGCAAGTACGCGCCGAGCCGCGTCTTCTCGATCACGAACCACGTCGCGAGGCACACCGCAAGCGACGCGACGACCACCCACGCGCGATAGTTCGGCAGGAACATGAAGCCGAGATTGGTCGCGCCCGACAGCTGCGACGGCACGTCGTACGGCTGACCCGACGATCCGTAGATCGATCGGAACACGCCTTCGACGACCAGCGTGAGCCCGAACGTGAGCAGCAGCCCGTACAGGTGATCGAGCTTGTACAGCCAGCGCAGCATCGAGCGCTCGATCGCGATCCCGAACACGCCGACGATCAGCGGTGCCAGCACGAGCATCGCCCAGTACGGCAGCGCGAGATACGACAGGCCCATCCACGCGAGCATCGCACCCAGCATGAACAGCGCGCCGTGCGCGAAGTTGATCACGTTGAGCAGCCCGAAGATCACCGCGAGCCCGAGGCTCAGGATCGCGTAGAACGAGCCGTTGACGAGCCCGAGCAGCAACTGGCTCAGCATCGCCGGCAACGGAATGCCAAAGATTTCCATCGACTTAGCCGTCAGAATGAGTTTCGTTGCGCACGCAACTTTCATGCAGCGCGCATGCGGGCGGCGCAGCGGGCACGTCGCCGCAGCCGCCACCGTGCGACGCGCCCGTGCGCGCCGCTACGCGATGCCTACTTCCATAACGCGCAGCGCGTCTCCTGCTTGGTGCCGAACGCCTGTTCGCCCGGAATCGTCGCGAGCACCTTGTAGTAGTCCCACGGCTCCTTCGATTCCGACGGCTTCTTCACTTCCATCAGGTACATGTCGTGGATCATGCTGCCGTCCTGGCGGATGTAGCCCTTCGCGTAGAAGTCGCTGATCTTGATCTTCTTCAGCTCGGCCATCACCTTGTCGGAATCGGTCGTGCCGGCGGCCTGCACGGCCTTCAGGTAGGTCGTCACCGACGAATAGTCGGCCGCCTGCAGGCTCGACGGCATCTTCTTCATCTTGCCGAAGTAGCGCTGCGCCCACTGGCGCGACGCCGCGTCGCGGTTCCAGTACCAGCTGTCGGTCAGCACGAGGCCCTGCGTCGTTTCGAGGCCGAGGCTGTGCACGTCGTCGATGAACATCAGCAGCGCGGCGAGCTTCATCGTCTTCATGATGCCGAATTCCTTCGCGGCCTTGATCGAGTTGATCGTGTCGCCGCCCGCGTTCGCGAGGCCGAGGATCTGCGCCTTCGACGATTGCGCCTGCAGCAGGAACGACGAGAAATCCGACGCGGACAGCGGGTGGCGCACCGCGCCGAGCACCTGGCCGCCGTTCGCCTTCACGACGTCCGACGTGTTCTTCTCGAGCGCCTTGCCGAACGCGTAGTCGGCCGTCAGGAAGAACCACGTCTTGCCGCCCTGCTTCACCACCGCCGAGCCGGTGCCTTTCGCGAGCGCCATCGTGTCGTACGCGTAGTGGACCGTGTACGGCGTGCACTGCTCGTTGGTCAGCGTGTCGGCGCCCGCGCCGATGTTGATGTAGACCTTCTTCTTCTCGGCCGCGACCTGGTTCATCGACAGCGCGGTGGCCGAGTTCGTGCCGCCGACCAGCAGGTCGAGCCCGCCGCGGTCCATCCATTCGCGCGCCTTCGACGCGGCGATGTCGGCCTTGTTCTGGTGATCGGCATAGACGACCTCGATCGGCTTGCCGAGCACCTTGCCGCCGAAGTCCGCGACCGCCATGCGGATCGCCTCGAGACCGCCCTGCCCGTCGATATCCGCGTAAAGCCCCGACATGTCGGTGATGAAGCCGATCTTCACGGTATCCGCCGCGTGGGCGGCGCCGGCGGTGAACGCGGCGCTCGCGAGCGCGAGACAGGCCTGTGCGAGGGTCTTCATTTTCATTGACGTCTCCTGTTGTTCTGATGCGTTGTGGTTGTTCGAGGGCCGCCACGGCCAGCGGCAAGGGAAACGGGGGGGGGCGTCATACTCCGAGCAGGTCGTGCAGGGTCGGCATCTTGCTTTCCAGTTCGGCTGCGCGGAAATGCTCGACGATGCTGCCGTGCTCCATCACGTAGAAGCGGTCGGCGAGCGGCGCGGCGAAGCGGAAATTCTGTTCGACCATCACGATCGTGTAGCCGCGCGCCTTCAGCGCGACGATCATTCGCGCGAGCGCCTGCACGATCACCGGCGCGAGGCCTTCGGAAATCTCGTCGAGCAGCAGCAGGTTCGCGCCGGTGCGCAGGATCCGCGCGACCGCGAGCATCTGCTGCTCGCCGCCCGACAGCCGCGTGCCCTGGCTCTGCCGGCGCGACGCGAGGTTCGGGAACATCGCGTAGATCTCGTCGAGCGACATCGCATGCTCGCGCGGCGCGATCAGCGGCGGCAGCATCAGGTTCTCCTCGCACGACAGGCTCGAGAAGATCCCGCGCTCCTCCGGGCAGTAGCCGATGCCGTAATGCGCGATGCGATGCGTCGCGAGGCCGATCGTCTCGTGGCCGGCGACCTTGATCGACCCGCTGCGGCGGCCCGTGAGGCCCATGATCGCGCGCAGCGTCGTCGTGCGGCCCGCGCCGTTGCGACCGAGCAGCGTGACGACCTCGCCGCGATGCACGGTCAGGTCGACGCCATGCAGGATGTGGGATTCCCCGTACCAGGCCTCCAGGCCCGTGATCTCCAGCGCAGGCGTACCGCTCTCGACGCCGCTCAATTCGCGTTCCTCCCGTTCGCTGTGCTTCATGCGTGCGCCCCCGCGAGCGCCGCGTCGGCGCTGCCCATGTAGGCCTCGATGACGAGCGGATTCTTCGACACTTCCGCATACGAGCCTTCGGCCAGCACCTCGCCGCGTTGCAGGACGGTGATCGTGTCGGAGATCCCCGCGATCACGTTCATGTTGTGCTCGACCATCAGGATCGTGCGGCCGCTCGCGACCTTCTTGATCAGCGCGGTCACGCGGTCGACGTCCTCGTGGCCCATGCCCTGCGTGGGCTCGTCGAGCAGCATCAGCTCGGGCTCCATCGCGAGCGTCGTCGCGATCTCGAGCGCGCGCTTGCGGCCGTACGCGAGCTCGACGGTCGGCACGTGCGCGAAATCGGTGAGGCCGACCTGCGTGAGCAGATCCATCGCGCGATCGTCGAGCCGCTTCAGCGTGCGTTCGCTACGCCAGAAATGGAATTCGGTGCCGAGCGCGCGCTGCAGGCCGATGCGCACGTTCTGCAACGCGGTCAGGTGCGGGAACACGGCCGAGATCTGGAACGAGCGGATGATGCCGCGCCGCGCGACCTGCGCGGGCCGCTCGTCGGTGATGTCGATGCCGTTGAAGACGATCTGGCCGGCCGTCGGCGTCAGGAATTTGGTGAGGAGGTTGAAACAGGTGGTCTTGCCCGCGCCGTTCGGCCCGATCAATGCATGGATCGCACCGCGCCGCACACGCAGGTTGACGCCGTTCACGGCGGTGAAGCCCCTGAATTCCTTCGTCAGTCCGCGTGTTTCCAGAATCGTGTCGCCGAGAATCATGTTCCCTTCCGTACGAAGTCAGGCGAAGCACCGGGAAGCCTGGCGCAAGCGGCCGCGAACAGGTCAGCGGATCAGCCGGCTGCCCCCGGGCGCCGTGGTACGCCTCGAGGGTGGTCTCCCGCGCCGACGCGTATGCACATTGCGCAACATTGTCGCGCCGTTGGTGCAGTGCAATCATCGGGATTTGCACTTATAGGGATGGCCACCCTGTCGGATGCGACCGCGCGCGAATTTCACCGTGCTTTTTTGACACGTGCATCATTACCGGTTGAGCTGCTGCAGGACATGGTACGCACGCGCCGAAAAAAGCCGCGCGACGACGCGCGGCTCGCACGGATCTTGCGCACCGGCAGCTTGTTTCGCATCGCGAATCAGCGGGCGTTCGCGCAACCGCCCGCTCGTGCGCATGTCAGCGGGCCTTCATGCCGCCGTCACCGCGGCCTCGGTTCGCACCGACGTCGTTTCGCGCGCCGCACGGCGGTCGGCGCGGATCATGTCGCTCGCGCGCTCGGCGATCATCAGCGTCGGCGAATTGGTGTTGCCCGACGTGATGAACGGCATCACCGACGCATCGACGATCCGCAGCCCGGCGATGCCGCGCACGCGCAGCCGGCTGTCGACCACCGCCCGCTCGTCGTCGGCGCGCCCCATCCGGCACGTGCCGACCGGGTGGAAGATCGTCGTGCCGACGACGCCGGCCGCATCGACCAGTTCGGCCTCGGTCCGGTACTGCGTGCCCGGCAGGATTTCCTCGGGGCGATAGCGCGCGAGCGCCGGCGCGGACGCGATGCGGCGCGTGAGGCGCAACGCGTTCGCGGCGACGTGCCGATCGTGATCGGTCGACAGATAGTTCGGCGCGATCGCCGGTGCGCTGCGCGGATCGGCGCTCGTCACGTGCACGCTGCCGCGCGAGCTCGGCCGCAAGTGGCACACCGACGCCGTGAAGGCGTTGAACGCGTGCAGCGGCTCGCCGAAGCGTTCGAGCGACAGCGGCTGCACGTGGTACTGGAGATCGGGGCGCGTGAGCGCGGGATCGTCCGGATCCGATTTCGCGAACGCGCCCAGTTGCGACGGCGCCATCGACATCGGCCCGCGCTGCAGCAGCGCATATTCGGCGCCGATCATCAGCTTGCCCCACCAGCGCGCGGAGAGTGTATTGAGCGTACGCACGCCGTCGACCCGAAACGCCATCCGCAATTGCAGGTGATCCTGCAGGTTTTCGCCGACGCCCGGCAGATCGTGCACGACGTCGATGCCGAGCGCCTGCAGCCGCCGGCCGTCGCCGATACCCGACAGTTCGAGCAGTTGCGGCGAATTCACCGCGCCCGACGTCAGCAGCACTTCCGCGCTCGCCCGCGCGACGTAATCGGTGCCGCCGCCGTGGTATTCGACGCCGACCGCGCGCCGCCCGTCGAAAATCACGCGCTGCGCATGCGCGCCGGTGATCACGGTCAGGTTCGGGCGCGCCATCGCGGGCCGCAGGAACGCCTTCGACGTATTCCAGCGCACGCCGCGCTTCTGGTTCACCTCGAAGTAGCCGACCCCGGCATTGTCGCCGCGGTTGAAATCGTCGGTGGCGGGAATGCCCGTCTGCTGCGCGGCCTGCGCGAACGATTCGAGGATTTCCCAGCGCAGCCGCTGCTTCTCGACGCGCCAGTAGCCGCCCGCGCCGTGTGCGTCGCTCGCGCCCGCATGGTGATCCTCGCTGCGCTTGAAGATCGGCAGCACGCTGTCCCACGACCAGCCGGCGTCGCCGGTTTCCCGAGCCCAGTTGTCGTAGTCCTCGCGCTGGCCGCGCATGTAGATCATCCCGTTGATCGACGAGCAGCCGCCGAGCACGCGGCCGCGCGGATACGACAGCGCACGGCCGTTGAGCGCCGCTTCGGGCTGGGTCTTGTACAGCCAGTCGGTGCGCGGGTTGCCGATGCAATACAGATAGCCGACCGGGATATGAATCCAGTGATAGTCGTCCTTGCCGCCCGCTTCGAGCAGCAGCACGCGGATGTCAGGATCCTCGGTCAGGCGGTTCGCGAGCACGCAGCCCGCGGTGCCCGCGCCGACGATCACGTAGTCGAATTCGCCCTCGAGCGTGCGTGGTGTACTCACGGTGTTGTCTCCTTCGTTCTTGTGTGCCGCGCGTGTGTTCCCGCACGTCATTTTCAGCATAGTGCGTCGGGGCCGACGCGACCGATGAAGCGTACTCCCGCCGCCGTCCGCCGATCCAATGAGTTATGCTGAACTGCGTTATAAGCCGCGCTCATATCACGACGATGGATCTCACCCTGCTCCGCGCGTTCGCGACGGTCGCGCGCGAAGGCAACCTGACGCGCGCCGCCGCACAGCTGCATCTGACACAGCCGGCCGTCAGCCTGCAAATCAAGCATCTGCAGGAAACGCTGGGCGTCGTGCTGTTCACGCGTACGTCGCGCGGGCTCGCGCTCACGCGCGACGGCCAGACGCTGCTGCCGCATGCGGAACGCGCGCTCGCCGCGGCCGCCGACGTGCAGCGCGCCGCTGCCGCGCTGCGTCACGAGGTGCGCGGCCGGCTGCGGATCGGCACGATCCTCGATCCGGCGTTCCTGCGGCTCGGCGGCTTCCTGCGCGCGCTGGTCGAGACCCATCCGCAGATCGAGACCGCGCTGCGGCACGGGATGTCGGGCTGGGTGCTCGAACAGGTGCGCGCGCAGGCGCTCGACGTCGGCTACTACATCGGCCGGCCCGACGAGGACGCGCCGCGCGACAACGCGCTGTTCCACACCGTCACGCTGACGCATTTCCAGTACCGCGTGCTCGCGCCGGCCGGCTGGAAGGAGCGCGTGCAGCGCGCGCACGACTGGCGCGCGCTCGCCGCGCTGCCGTGGATCTGGACGCCGCCCGCGTCCGCGCACCACCGGCTGCTGTCGCGGCTGTTCGCGGCGGCCGGCGCGCAGCCGGTCAAGGTGGCCGAGGTCGACCAGGAGCAGTCGATGCTCGACCTCGTGAAATCGGGGATCGGGTTGACGCTCGCACGCGATTCGACCGCGCTGGCCGAAGCGCACGCGCATGCGCTGACGATCGTCGAACGCGTGACGGTGCCCACCGAACTGACGTTCGTGACGCTCGCCGAGCGGCGCGACGAGCCGGCGATCGCGGCCGCGCTGCGGCTGATCGAAGCGCAGTGGGCGATATGAGCGACGCTCATCGTGCGTGATCGGGCTGGCGGGTGAAAAGATCGCGCGGATAGATCGACCGGCGGTTCAACTTTCGTTCCGGTCCAATTGAAGCGAGTGAAAGACGTTTGTAATCTCGTTGATTCGTCTATCGAACACGGGAAATCCAGACATGACCGGTCCGCTCGCCGATCACGCGCGATCGCAAAGCTTCGCGGTATGCGATGCGTTGCGACGCCATCGCCGCACGCTCGCTGAAAACCTGCCTCCCCATACCAGCATTCGCACGCATCAACGCAACGGCTGGTTGATCGGCGACGATTCCTTCAGTGGCGATTTCGATCTCGATCCGCATCTTGCGAGCGAGCTTCTGCACGCGCTCGTCACATCGGGCCAGTGTTCCGCGTCCGACTGGGTGCATGACGTCGCGGACAGCGGGCATACCGGCGATCCAGGAACGCTCGCCCGGCTTTACGAAGAAGGCCGCAACAACCTGGTGGGGCCGGGAAGCATCGTCGGAAACCTCAACACCGGGCTCGGTGCGGCCCATGCTGCGCATGCGCTGTCCCTGAAACGCAACATCGACGCGGGCGCGCAGACGTTGCTCCGCCGCGCTGCACCAAGCGTGAAGATCAACCATTCCGTCACGCTCTATGACGCCAACACCACGGGAAAGGGAAAACCCCGTCCGAAGCTGCGGATACGCAACCTGCCGATCCAGAGCGTCCAGCCGGCGCTCGGGCCGCATGCGAAGCACAATCCGCGCACGCAAACCACGACTGCCGCGCTCAAGGCGGCGGATCTCAAACAGCTCACGCCCAGGATTTCGCCACTCAGGCACCTGTACGCCGGCAGCCTGATCGGCAGCGGTGTTCTGACGTTTGCGCCGAGTCTGGCACTCGACATGGCGGCGAGTATCAGCCGGGATACGCAGGGCGCGTTGAGATTCGACAGTCGTGCGTTCATGCTCGCGTCTGCGCGGAGTCAAAGCGGGAATCTACTCGGGTTTGGTTTTTCGACGGCAACGTCCGCTATTCTCCTCTGGGCCGGCGCCAGTGCGCTCCCGGTCATTCTGTTCTCGTTCGGAGTCGGATTCGGCATACAAGTGCTCTGGAACGCCTCCATCGGCCCCGACCTTGCAGAATCGCAAGCCCGACGCCTGCTGGATAACTGACATGATGTTTCCCGATCTCGAGCGCGCCCGCCCGCTTCTTCGCCATGCGCCGATTTACCTCGGCCTCGTCAACTTCATACTCGTCGGCCTCTGCCTGAGCGTCATCGCGAAAGCTAACGGCATCGCGTTCAAGCTTATAAGTGGGCCTATGCTGGCGATCCTTGTCGCGGGACCGGCTGCCGGATACCACATCAAATACCGTTCCACGCTGTCCGTACGCTCGCTGGCGGCGATCATGATTTATATCGTTGGCGGATTCGGTCTCCTGATGGGTACCGCTTTGTTGAGTGCGTGGTCGCTCATCGAAAAACCGGCGTCCAGCATGCCGTACCTGCTTTTCGTGTTTCTTTATCACGCAACCATATTGACCGCACTCGCGTTGCCGTTTGCCCTCAAACTCCGCGAACTGAAGCGCCATCCCGATCGCCGTTTCAGGAATAACCAATACCTCGCCGATACCCGCACGTTCACGATCGATCCCAACTGCGGAAAGACCGTTCCCACTAACAGGCTCGCGCCAGCGACCATCGCCCTGACCGTCACCCTGCCGATTGCGTTGAATACCTACATCGGCAAAAACAGCAGCGCGCTTCTGATCGCGACATCGCTGTACGCGCTGTTATTTTCTTACGTCGCCGCCGTCTTCATCGGGCCGAAACTGGCCTACCTGTATGAGTTGTACCGATATGAGCGCCAAACCGGCCGACGCTTCATCAACCAGGAATACGAGAAAGTACAGGCGCTCCGCCGCACCTTCCTCCTGTGCCGCTTGTTGGCGAAATTGGCATCGTTTCGGCGCGCGCACTGATGATGTTTCCCGACCTCGAGCGCGCGCGGCCGCTTCTCTGCCATGCCCCGCTTTGCCTCGGCCCTTGCAGCGTCATGATCGTCGGCTTCTGCCTGTACGCCATCGCGAAGGCAAACGGCATCGCGTTCCAGATCATGAGCTGGCCCATGCTTGCGATTCTTGTCGCAGGGATGGCTGCCGGATACCAGATCAAGTATCGCTCCACGCTGTCCGTACGTTTTCTGGCGGCGTTCACAGTCTATATCGTTGCCGTATTCGGTCTTCTGATGGGTACCGCTATGTTGAGCGTGTGGTCATTCATCGAAAATCCAGCATCCACCAAGCCGTACCTACTTTTCGTCTTCCTCTATCACGCGGCCGTGCTGGCCTCGCTCGCGTTTCCGTTTGCCCTCAAGCTCCGCGAACTCAAGCGCCATCCCGATCGCCGTTTCAGAAATAACGAATACCTCGCTGATATCCGTTCGTTCACGATCGATCCCAATTGCGGCAAGACCGTTCCCACCAACAGGCTCGCGCCAGCAACCATCGCCTTGACCGTCAACCTGCCGATCGCGTTGAACACCTACATCGGCGAAAGCAGCGGCGCGATTCTGATCGTGGCATCGCTGTACACGCTGACATTTTCTTACGTCACTGCCGTCTCCATCGGGCCGAGAGTGGCCTACCTGTACGAGTTATACCGGTACGAACGCCAAACCGGCCGACGCTTCATCAATCAGGAATACGAGAAAGTTCAAGCGCTCCGCCGCACCTTCCTGCTGTGCCGCCTGTCGGCGAAACTGGCATCGTTTCGGCGCGCGCGCTGATCCCTGCACGCCCCGCATTGCGCCCCTACCCGCCGCAGCAGTCGACTCACCGCCCACGTCACGCCACCTTCCCAGGCTTTTTGCTAGATTGTGCGTTCGCACACCGCGAGACCCCGATTGAAGGAGACCCGCATGGCCCGCAACATCGAGATCAAAGCCCACGCCCGCGAATTCGACCGGCTGCGCGAACAGGCGGCGAAGCTCGCGACCGAAGCGCCGCTCTTCTACCGTCAGCAGGATTTCTTCTACGACGTGCCGCGCGGCCGGCTGAAGCTGCGCCGCTTCGAGGACGGCACGCCGGCCGAGCTGATCTTCTACCAGCGCGACGACCGCGACGGCCCGAAAGCGTCGTACTACACGCGCAGCCCGGTGACGAACCCCGACGCGATGCATGCGCTGCTCGCCACCGCGCTGACCACGCGCGGGATCGTGACGAAGGAGCGGCACGTGTACCTCGCGGGCCGTACGCGCATTCACCTCGACCGCGTCGACGGCCTCGGCGATTTCATCGAGCTGGAGGTCGTGCTCGGCCCGGACGACGACGAAGCCGGCGGCGAGGCCGAGGCGCATGACGTGTTCGCGAAGCTCGGCGTCGCGCAGGAGGACCTCGTCGCGGTCGCTTATGTCGACCTGCTGAACGCCGACGCGCAATCCGAAGCGGCCTGATCCGGCCCCACGAGCGGCGGGGCCGCGCGCCCTGCCGTCAGCGTCGGCGCGCCGTCACGCGGCCCCCGGCGCCAGGTGCGCCAGCGGCAGCGCACCGTTGCGCTTGAAGGTCGTCAGCACGATGTTCGAGCGCACGCTGTCGACGCCCGGCACCCGCATCAGCTTCTTCATCACGAACTGCGACAGCGCGTTGAGATCGGGCGCGACGATCCGCAGCAGGTAGTCGGCATCGCCCACCACCGCGTGGCATTCGAGCACTTCGGGCAGCACGTCGATCTGCTGCTGGAACTGCTCGATGATCGAATCGCCGTGATGCTTGAGCTTCAGGCTCGTGAACGCGGTCACACCGAGCCCGAGCTTTTCGGGGCGCAGCATCACGCGGTAGCCTTCGATCACGCCGGCCGCCTCGAGCCGCTGCAGCCGTCGCCCGATCTGCGACGGCGACAGCGGCACCTCCTCGCCCAGCTGCTGATGCGTCGCGCGACCGAAGCGCTGCAGCACGTCCAGCAGCGCGAGATCGAAGTGATCGAGTTCCACCATGAGTGTTCTCCGCATTGATTCGTGATTTGATGCGCGATTATCGCATCATCATGCCAATCTTCGCCAACTATGCGCCCAATCCGCGCGCATCCCGCTCTACACTTGCATGGTTCCCAACCACAGCGTGCAGAGCCTGATCATGTCCACCGTCGTCACCGCGAAACTGCAAGAGCAGTTCGACGCGGGCCTCGAAACCCGTGCCGATTTCACCATCGACCAGCCACTGCAGCGCTACGGCCAGGTCGACCACGCGGTGTGGAAGCAGCTCTATGCGCGCCAGTCGGCGCTGCTGCGCGGCCGTGCGTGCGACGCGTTCGTCGGCGGGCTCGGCAAGATCGCGCTGCCGGCCGATCGCGTGCCGTCGTTTGCCGACGTGAACCGCCAGCTGAAGCCCGCGACCGGCTGGGAAATCGTCGCGGTGCCGGGCCTCGTGCCCGACCGCGTGTTCTTCGCGCACCTCGCGAACCGGCGCTTCCCGGTCACCTGGTGGATGCGCCGCCCCGACCAGCTCGACTACCTGCAGGAACCCGACTGCTTCCACGACCTGTTCGGCCACGTGCCGCTGCTGATCGAGCCGGTGTTCGCCGACTACATGCAGGCGTATGGCCGCGTCGCGCTCGCGGTCGCCGACGACGAAGCAGCGCTCGCGCGGCTCGCGCGGCTCTACTGGTATACGGTGGAATTCGGGCTGATTCGCGACCCGCGCGGGACGAACGGCCTGTCGATCTACGGCGCCGGCATCGTGTCGAGCAAGGGCGAAAGCCTGTACAGCCTCGAAAGCGCGGCGCCGAACCGGCTCGGGTTCGACCTCGAGCGCGTGATGCGCACGAAGTACCGGATCGACACGTTCCAGAAGACCTACTTCGTGATCGACGATTTCGCGCAGTTGTTCGCGCTCGCCGACGTCGACGGCCGCGCGCTGGCCGACCGGCTCGCGGCGCTGCCCGAATTCGCGGCCGGCGCGGTGCTTGAAACCGACCGCGTGCTGCATCGCGGCACGGGCGAAGGCTGGCCCGACGACGCCGACGCGTGACGCGCCGGGCGCCCGCGCGAACCGCCGCCCGCCCGTCGTCTTTCGCGCAACTATGAAACAATGAACGATGCCGGCTGCGCCGCGCGGCGCAGCCGCGCGCGGGCGCCGTTACCGAACGAGAGGTGCAAGATGATCCACAAGCTCACATCCGAAGAACGCAAGACGCGGCTCGAAGGCCTGCCGCTCTGGACGGCCGTGGCGGGCCGCGACGCAATCCAGCGCCGCCTGCGCTTCGCCGATTTCAACGAGGCATTCGGCTTCATGACGCGTGTCGCGATCAAGGCGCAGGAGATGAACCACCATCCGGAATGGTTCAACGTGTACAACCGCGTCGACGTCACGCTGTCGACCCACGACGCCGACGGCCTGACCGAACGCGACATCGAACTCGCGCGGTTCATCGACGGTGCCGCCGCGCACGCGCAACCGGGTGCCTGAGTCCCGCCTGCACCGCCGCGCATCGTTCGTTGCGCGGCGCGTCAACTTTTCATTTCGCTGAACGTTTTCTAGGATGTACTCAGCGAAAGCCTTCAGCTTTCCAAGCCATCCTTAAGGCGCACGTAAGTCTCGTACGCTTTCCGCGCCTTGGGGTCTAAACCTTCCAGTTGCAGCGCGCTTTCGCGCTGTACAATCAGCAGCGCATACGGCTTGGAAAGCGCGCTAGCCTCTTCGCAGAGTTTGAGTTCGTCGCCGCTCGACGGCGAGCGGGCGCGCCAGAAATTGATCGCGGCTTCGAGGTCGTGGATCGAAATATCGGACATGATTGGATTTAATCGTTCGCTGGCCGCCATGCTTGATGTCAGGCGATGCGGCGCCCCTGTGGAAACGGCTTCGTGCTGTCCGCGTGCCTGAACCGCCAACCCATTGTACTTGAGCGAACTTCATGCGACTCCTTCTGATCGAAGACGACCGCCCCATCGCACGCGGTATCCAGAGCAGCCTCGAGCAGGCTGGCTTCACCGTCGACATGGTGCATGACGGCATTTTTGCCGAACAGGCGCTGGCACAGAATCGCCACGAACTCGTGATCCTCGACCTCGGCCTGCCGGGCATCGACGGGATGACGCTGCTCACGCGCTTTCGCCAGACCAACCGCCACACGCCGGTGATCGTGCTGACCGCGCGCGACGAGCTGAACGACCGGATCCAGGGCCTGAACTCGGGCGCCGACGACTACATGCTCAAGCCGTTCGAGCCGGCCGAGCTCGAAGCGCGCATCCGCGCGGTGATGCGCCGCAGCGGCCCGCACAGCGACATGCCGCGTCCGGAAGTGTCGCTCGGCGGCGTCCGCCTGTCGGGTGTCGACCGCCGCATCTTCAACGACGACAAGCCGCTCGAACTGTCGCCGCGCGAATTCGCGGTGCTGGAAATGCTGCTGCTGCGTCACGGCCGCGTCGTCAGCAAGGCCCAGTTGCAGGATCACCTCACGCACTTCGGCGGCGATCTCGGCGACACCGCGATCGAAGTCTACGTGCATCGCGTACGCAAGAAACTCGAGCAGTGCCGGGTCGAAATCGTCACGGTGCGCGGCTTCGGCTACCTGCTGCAGGAAATCCGCCAGACCGCGAGCGTCTGAGCGACGCCGCGCGCCGGCCGGCCGCGTGCGGACGGCTCCGCATCGCCGCCCGGCGCACGACCGCGCCGCTCTCCGTGAGCGGCGCTTATCCATTTGCCCGTCGAAATGTCTTCTGATCCGGCTGTGACCACCAGCCTGCGCCGCTCGCTGCTCCGGCGCCTCGCCGCCCCGCTGTCGATGCTCGCGCTGATGAGCGGCCTGATCGCCTACTGGCTCGCGTGGCAATACACGCAGCACGTGATCGACCGCTCGCTCGCCGATCTCGCGACCGCCATCTCCAAACAGATCCAGATCGCCGGCCCGGACGCGCCGTTCACGGTGCCGCCGCTCGCGCAGGCGATGTTCTCCGATCCCGCCGAAGCGCTGATCTACCGGATCAGCGACGGCGAGCAGGAACTCGCCGGCGACCCGAAGCTGCCGCTGCAGGGCATCAACGTGCGCCGCATGCATCACGCGTACGTGTTCGAGGCCGAGTACGACAACCGCGCGGTGCGGGTCGCGCAGGTGCGCGTCGACGACGTCGAGGGCGGCAAGCCGATGGTCGTCGAAGTCGCTCAGCCGGTACGGCACCGCTACCGGATCGCGGCCGAATTCCTCGTCGCGATCATGATGCCGTTGCTGCTGCTGCTGCTCGCGGGCTGGGGCATCGTATGGCGCGTCGTGAACCAGCAGCTGGGCCCGCTCACGCATCTCGCCGATTCGCTGAACCGGCAGACCCACACGTCGCTGGAGCCCGTGGACGAAACCGACGTGCCGCTGGAGATCCGGCCGCTGACGAGCGCGATGAACGCGCTGCTCGGCCGGCTGAAGACCGCGCTCGACGCGCAGCGCAAGTTCATCGCCGATGCCGCGCACCAGCTGCGCACGCCGCTCACCGCGGTGAAGCTGCATGCCGAGCAGGCGGCCGTCGCGCGTGATCCGCAGCAGACCTTCGCCGCGGTGCGCGAGCTGCGCGCGGCCGCCGACCGCGCGGTGCGGCTCTCCAACCAGCTGCTGTCGCTCGCGCGTGCCGAGCCGGGCGAACAGGCCGCCCGCTTCGTCGATGTCGATCTCGCGGCGATGGCGTTCGAGACAGGTGCCGAATGGGTGCCGCGCGCGCTCGCATCGCATGTCGACCTCGGCTTCCAGCGCAGCGACGACCCGGGCGACGACGAGAAGCTGAACGTGCGCGGCAACCCCGTTCTGTTGCGCGAGGTGATCGCGAACCTGCTCGACAACGCGCTGAAGTACGTGCCGCTCGCGCGGCCGGACGGCGCGCGGATCACCGTCAACGTCGCGCGCGGTACGCTCGACGACGGCCAGCCGGCCGCGGAGATCGTGGTCGAGGACAACGGCCCGGGCGTGCCCGCGAATCAGCAGGCCGACCTGTTCAAGCGCTTTTTCCGCGGCGACGCGCAAAGCGGCAACGGCGTTGAAACGGGCGCCGGGCTCGGGCTCGCGATCGTGCACGACATCATCGCGATGCACGGCGGCACCGTGTCGTACGAGGATGCATCGGAAGGCGGCTCGCGCTTCGTGGTGAGGGTGCCGCTCGCCGCGCGCACGGAAAAACCGGCCAGCGAAACGCCGGCCGCGGCGCCGACGCACTGAACGATCACCGGTCGATTCGCGGCGGGCAACCGCCGGCCCGTTGCTCGGGCCGCGCGCCGGAAAGGAATGGAAAGGCGGAAAGCGGACGACGGGCCGCCATGACGCGGCAACCGTCGGCTGAAACGACGGCGGCAGCGCGCGATGCGCTGCCGCCTGCATCACTTCCTGTTCTTCTTGTCCTTCGACCCGGAGGTGGACTTGCCGTCCTTCTTGTCCTTCTTCTTTTTCTTCTTCCCGCCTTCGTCGGACGTCGCGAGCAACGTGCCGCGGCACGACTCGGCGCCGCAGTGGCACGCGTATTCGCGCTTGAGCTTCTTCGTCAGCTTCGCGTCGATCACGAGGCCATAGTCGTAGAACAGCTCCTCTTCCGGCCCGATGTCGCGCAGCGCGTGGATGTATACGCGGCCCTTGACTTCCTCGGCCTCGCAGTTCGGCGCGCACGAATGATTGATCCATCGCGCGCTGTTGCCGTCGACCTTGCCATCGATCACGCCGCCTTCATCGAGTGCGAAGTAGAACGTATGATTCGGCTCGCTCGGGTCGTGCGGATGACGGCGCAGCGCTTCCTTCCACGAGATTCGCTCGCCCTTGTATTCCACTACGCGCTCGCCGGCCTTGATCGGCGCCACGGCAAACACGCCCTTGCCGTGTACTCCCGAGCGGCGCACCGCGATCCTGCGTGAACTCATCGAACCAATCCTTGTGAAGACGACTTGAACGGAAGCGGCCGCGATCGCGGCCGGGCGCCGCGCCAAACGAAAACGCGGCACCGGTCGGTGCCGCGTCGGGGGAGGCGGCGAATCACCCGCATCCTACACGTTCACGATTGCTTCGTTCAACATCGCGCGCAATATTGCGCGATGTACTCAGCGCTGGCCGAACGAGACGTCGCCGAACAGCGCCTTGTGCTCGCGCGGCTGCGAGCGCCAGTACTGCGGCGGCGCCGTCACCTGCGCGCCGAGCTCGGCCGCCGCGTGCCACGGCCAGCGCGGGTCGTACAGCATCGCGCGCGCCATCGCGACAAAATCGGCATCGCCGGCCTCGATCAGCCGGTTCGCATGCGCGGGTTCGTTGATCAGGCCGACCGCGATCGTCGGCATGCCAACCGCCCGCTTCACCGCCTGCGCGAACGGCACCTGGTAGCCGGGCGACAGCGGAATCTTCTGCAGCGGCGACACGCCGCCGGACGACACGTCGATCCAGTCGCACCCGCGGCGCTTCAGTTCGTGCGCGAAGGCAATCGTATCGTCTAGCTCCCAGCCGCCTTCGACCCAGTCGGTCGCGGACACGCGCACGCCGACCGGCCGGTCTTCCGGAAACGCGGCGCGCACGATCTCGAAGATCTCCAGCGGAAACCGCATCCGGTTTTCGCGCGAGCCGCCGTATTCGTCGGTGCGCCGGTTCGCGAGCGGCGACAGGAACTGATGCAGCAGGTAGCCGTGCGCCGCGTGCACTTCGATCGCGTCGATGCCGAGCCGCGCAGCCCGTCTGGCCGACGCCGCGAACGCGTCGCGAATGCGGTTCAGGCCCGCCGCATCGAGCGCGAGCGGCGGCGTCTCGCCGTCCTTGTGCGGCACGGCCGACGGGCCGTGCGGCAGCCAGCCACCGTCGGCGACCGGCACGAGCTGACCGCCCTCCCACGGCGCCGCGCTCGACGCCTTGCGCCCCGCGTGCGACAACTGCATCGCGATGCGGATCGGCGAATGCTTGCGGATCGCGGCCAGCACCGGCTTCAGCGCGGCTTCGGTCACGTCGTCCCACAGGCCGAGGTCGCCATGCGTGATGCGTCCGTCGGGTTCCACCGCGGTCGCTTCGATGCACAGCAGCCCCGCACCCGACAGCGCGAGATGGCCGAGATGAATCATGTGCCAGTCGGTCGCTTCGCCGCGTTCGGCCGAGTACTGGCACATCGGCGAAATCACGATCCGGTTCGGAAGGGTCACGCCGCGCAGCGTGAACGGAGAAAACAGCGCAGTCATGGAAGCCGCTCGCCAGGAAAGGGAAAGAGCGGACGAGCGTAGCACGCAGGCTCGAAGCGTGCAGACGGCGTGCTCGGCAGTAAGCGGATGGTCAGGTACGGCCGGCCGGATGCCGACGGTGCGGAGAACGTGCGGTGTACGGCGATGCGCCGGCCCGCACCGCATGCAGGCCGGGCCAGCGCTTTGCCGCGAGCGGGGTCGCCCGCGGCGTCAGAGCCCGACGCTGTCGAGCCAGTCGGCGAACATGCGGCGCGCGGCCGTCTCGAGCGCGGGGCCGTGCTGCGCGGTATCGGCGCGCAACCGGCGCGCGTCGACGCCGGGCGTCGCGGCGATTTCGCCGGCGTTCGCGATCAGCCACGGTTCGAAGCGATCGGTACGGATCTCGGGATGACATTGCAGCGCCAGCACGTGCTGCCCCCAGGCGAACGCCTGGTGGCGACAGGCCGGTGTGGACGCGAGATGGATCGCACCGCCCGGCAGGTCGAACGTATCGCCATGCCAGTGCAGCATCGATGTCGTCGCGCCGTCGAGATGGCGCAGCGGCGATGCACGGCCGGCGTCGGTGAGCGTCAGCGGCACCCAGCCGAGTTCGTGCTGCGCGGCCGGATAGACGCGCGCGCCGAGCGCCCGTGCGATGAACTGCGCGCCGAGGCAGATGCCGAGGATCGGCAGCCCCGCGTCGATGCGCTGGCGCACGAGCGCCAGGAGCGGCGCGATCGACGGGTACTGCGCATCGTCGTACACGCTGAGCGGCCCGCCGAGCACGACGAGCAGCGACGGCTCGAGCACGTCGAGCACCTCGACCCGCGACGATCCGACATCGACATAGCGCACCCGTCGACCGCGTTCGCCGAGCACCTGCTCGAAGCTCCCGAGATCCTCGAAATGCACGTGGCGGATCGCCACGACTTCAGCGTTCATCATCGGCCTCCCGGTCGATCGACGGACGTCAGCCGGCGAAAATCTTCCAGGTCTTCTTCTGCGTCGCCGCGTCGGCCTCTTCCTGCACCGAGCAGTCGAGACGCAGATCGCTGTCGGACATCGCGATGTCGAGCACTGCGCAGTGATGCACCGTCTTCTTCGACGGCTTGCCCGGCTGAAAGTGGCTGCACGTCAGGCACATGCGCTGCGGCGGCGTCGCGCCGGCCACCTGCAGTTCGCGCAGCGTCTTCAGCAGCGCGCGATACAGCGTGCCCTGCTCGTCCGCGCCGAGCTTGCCGACCGCCTTCGTCAGGAATTCAGGCCATTGCAGCGCCTTCTTCGCGGCCGTACGGCCACGCGCCGACAGGCGCACGGCCAGTGCCCGGCCGTCGTCCAGCGCACGGCGCTTTTCGACGAGCCCCTTCGTCTCGAGCGTGCTGACCGCATCGCTCGTGGTGGCCGCGGTGAGCTGCGTCTCGCGCGCGATCTCGCCGAGCCGCATCGGGCCCTTGCGCTGCAGCAGCAGCACGAGAATCTCGCCCTGCGTCGGCGTGAGGCCGGCGCCTTCCGCCCAATCCCATGCCTCGCTCCGCATGGCCGTGCTCAACCGCAGCAGGCTATGGGTCACACGTCCCGCAGCCTGGTTCCCGTAAACGCCTTCGCTCATAGTCTTTTCGCTTTGCCGCCGCCCGGTTGGCCGAGCGGCCGTAGTGTGGAGATCGAATCTATCTCAAAACAGACGCGCTCTGTCGAGTGCGTCGACACGGCCGTCGCGAGGCACACGCGGCGGTCGCGTTCGCGGCGACCGGAGAGACACGCATCGTTCCGGCGTCCGCAAAGCCGACATTCTAAGCGAGAGCGGAAAATCGCACAGCTAAGTTATCCCCTGCGCGCTGTGGAAAATCGCTGAATAACCGTAATTTTTCGTTGTGCGCGCAATGTCGCGCGCCCGCGAGACGGGGCGCGCCGACCTTGTCCTGTCCGGATCGGCCATCGGCCGCACGGTGATGATCCACCGGGTTATCCCGCCCGCAGAGCGTTGACTTTGCAGCGGAATATCCGGTTATCCACAGATTTTCAGGAGGCCTGCCGACGATTGCGGGCCGACCCGGCGCGGACTGCCGTTCAGCGAATCGCGGCGCGGTCGATCCTGCAATCTGCAAAACATATTTTCACTCACGCCAACGTAAGCACTGCTGCCGGACCGTCTCGTTCAGCGATTTTTCCTGTTTGAAAACGGTTCTCAACCACGATGCGTCGTTCACGCGTGCCTTCGCGAGCGCGCCGATCTCGTCGAGCGCCGCGCGCGAACCGAGGGCCGCCGCATGCGGCGCGATCCGGTCGAGCGTGTCGAGGATGTCTTCCGCGATCGTGCGGCGCTCGCCCGTCTGAGGATTCACGCAGGTGCCCTCGAGCCCGAAGCGGCACGCTTCGAAACGGTTGAACGTGTAGACGAGGTAATCGTCCTCCGACAGCTTCAGCGGCCGGTCGGTCAGCAGGTAGCGTGCGAGCGTCTGGATGTAGCAGGCGATCGCCGCCGCGCGATCGACCGACAGCGGCGTGTCCATCACGCGCACCTCGATCGTGCCGTAGCCGGGCTTCGGCCGGATGTCCCAGTAGAAGTCCTTCATCGAATTGACGACGCCCGTGTTCACCATCTTCGTGAAGTACTCCTCGAAGCTGTCCCAGGTCAGCACGAACGGCGCGCGGCCCGACAGCGGGAACGCGAACACCGAATTCAGGCGCGCCGAATGGAAGCCCGTGTCGACGTTCTGCACGAACGGCGACGACGCGGACAGCGCGATGAAGTGCGGAATGAAGCGCGACATCGAGTGCAGCAGGAACAGCGCGCTGTCGGGATCGGGGCAGCCGATGTGCACATGCTGGCCGAACACGGTGAACTGCTTCGCGAGATAGCCGTACAGCTCGGAGATGTACTGAAAGCGCGGCGCATCGTAGATCTGCCGGTCGCTCCATTGCTGGAACGCATGCGTGCCGCCGCCGGCCAGCCCGACGTTGAGCTGGTCGGCCGCCTTCACGAGCACGTCGCGGATCGCATGCAGCTCGCTGACGGCCTGCTCGTGCGAATGGCAGATGCCGGTCGACAACTCGATCATGCTTTCGGTGATTTCCGGCGTGATGTTGCCCGGGAAAGTTTCGGCCTGGATCAGGCGCATCAGGTCGGAGGCCGCTTTGGTCAGGTCGTAGTTGTGCGTGTTGACGACCTGGATCTCCAGTTCGACGCCGAACGTGAACGGCTCGGAATTGACGAAGGTTTCGAGTGCCATGGCAGGTTCCGGAATCAGTTGCTGTCGCTGCGTTCGCCGACGGCCGACAGGCAGCGGTAGACGACGAACGGGCTGACGAGCTGCAGGATCACGATCGAGCACATCACGATCGCGCGCAGGTGCGGGTCGAAATTCGGATAGAGCTGGTAGGTATCGTCGACGAGCAGGTACGACAGCGCGGACATCGGCGTGAGCGCGATGCCGAGCGCGACGCCCTGCTTCATCCCGAGGCCGCTCGGCTTCGCGAACGCGACGACGCCGGCCAGCTTCGCGGCGAGCCGCGTGACGATCAGCACGATCGCGAGCAGGCCGCCGAGCGCGATGTCGCCCCACGTAAACGACGTGAGCGTCAGCACGAACAGCACCACCGTCAGCAGCCAGCCGGCCGTGCCGAAGTGCTCGGGCCACAGCTGCGGGCGCGCCTCGAGGTTCTTCACGATGATGCCGGCGAGCAGCAGCGTGAGCAGCGTCGACAGCTTCAGCGCCTGCGCGACGGCGATCGCGAGCATCACGAGCCCGAACAGCGCGACGAACGAATGCTCGTCGCGCATCGTCGCGGTCATGTGGCGGAACAGGTAATTGCACGAACGCGCGACCAGATACGCGACGATGAACGAACCGGCGATCAGGTAGACGGGTTGCAGGATCGTCGCGAAAACGTTGCCGTACGCTTCCTGGTGCAGCCAGCTCGTCACGAGCTTGGTCAGCACGATCGCGTACACGCTGTTGAGCGCGGTGAGCGTGATCAGGCGTTGCGACACCTGCCCTTCCGCGCGCAGTTCCGTCTTGAGCTGGATCACCATCGACGGCGATGTGGCAATCGCGATCGCCGACAGCACGAGCGCGACCATTCCCGATACGCCGAGCGCGAGCATCACGAACAGCACGAGCACGAACGTGAGCGTGGCTTCCGCGAGGCTCGACGCGACGAGCCACGGATTGCGCCGGATCCAGCGCAGGTCGAGGCGGCTGCCGAGCTCGAACAGCAGCAGGCCGAGCGCGACGTCCATCAGCAGCCGCGACGTTTCGTCGGTGCTGGTGTCGATCACGCCGAATCCGAACGAACCGGCGATCAGGCCGATCACGGCATAGCCGGTGATGCGCGGCAGGCGCCACGCGCGATAGCACAGCTCGCCGCACAGGCCGGCTGCGAACAGCGCGAGCCCGGCCCAGAACACGGCATCCGGCGCGAGCGGCCAGTTGGGCAGGAATGAGAACGCCGACTTCATCGTGGTGACTTCTCCTTTGGAAGCAACCGCCAGCGACGCGGGTCAAGCGACAGGAATGGATGCGCGCCGGCTGGGTATCGCCCCGAATGTGATTGTTGTGCTCGACGACGGCGGTACATGGGATCCGCCTGTTCCACCACAGGGCGGAACGTCGTTCAGGTTGCCGATCTGGATTGTCGGCCTGGTGTGTGAACGGACTGCGCAGTCCCGAAGATTCAGATTCGAAACCGTGCCGACCGTTCCATTGAAGCATGTCCGGCGCCTGGCCGAACGAACGCGAAGGAAACCGATTGTGCCACAGCTTTTTCGCTCCGGAACCGATTGAATCGACTCGCGGCGCTGTGCGGCACCGCAGGTCTTTGGTTTCAAAGGTTTACCTGTATATATACGTAGTAGAAGTTAACAAAGGACGCACAGTTCTGTGGATAACTCCGGTTTACATCGGCGGATCAATGGGTTGGCGAAACCATAACCGGTTGCACAGGCTGTTCGTGCACAGGCATTTGAGTTGAGCAACTTTCGGGCCGCCGCACAGCTGTGCCGAGTTGCCCAGTTTACGTCCACTGTGATTGCACACGAAGTGCGTACGGATTCCACGCGGTTATCCACAGCGTCGCGTGGATAACCTTGCACGGAAAAATCGGGAAACTGTGAAGAAGGTGCGCGATCGGTCAGCCGGCCGAGCCCACGCGGCGGGCGCGCAGTGCGCGGATCAGGAAGCGGGCGGGATCGACCGCGTCGGCGAGTTCGCGCTCGAGCGGCCAGGGCTCGCCCTCGAGTTGCGAGGCGATCAGCTCGGCGCCGAGCGCCGCCCACACGAGGCCGCGCGAGCCGAAGCCGAATGCGCCGTAGAGCCCGGGCAGGCGCGGCAGGTCGCGCGCCTGCGCACCGGCCAGCGCGCGTGCGTTCGCGGTGGCCTGCGCTTCGTCGGCGAGCGGGCCGACGAGCGGCAGGCGGTCGCCGACGACCCAGCGGAACGCCACGCGGCCGCGCAGCGTGGCGGGATCCGGCACCTCGCCGATCAGGCCCGGCAGCAGGCGCCGCACGCGCTCGAGGTTTTCGGCATGGCCGGCCGCGCGCATCGCGGGATCGGTATCGTCGGGTTCGAACGTGGCGCCGATCAGCAGCGTGCCGTCGTCGAGCGGGACCGCGTAGCCGTCGCCGATCGCGGGGCACGGTAGCGGCGCCGTCGTGCCCGGCGGCAGCAGCGTGAGCTGGCCGCGCACCGGTTGCAGCGCGACATGCTGGAGCCCGGCAAGACGCGCGGCGTCGCCCGCGTTCGCGAGCACGACGACGGGCGCGTCGGCCAGCGTGGCGCCTGTCTCATCGAGCGCATGCCAGGTGTCGCCCCGCCGTTCGAGCCGTGCGACGCGGGTGGACGCGAGCAGGCGCACGCGCTCGCCGGCCGCCGCATATTGCGCGGCGCACAGCCCAGCCGGCCAGACGGCGCCGCCGTGCGGAAACAGCAGGCCACCGTGCGCGACCGACAGGTTCAGGTGTGCGCGCGCGGCGTCGGCGTCGAGCAGCGTCACGTAGTCGGACGGCGCGCCAAACGCCTCGAACGCGTCGCGCATCCGCGCGAAGTCGTCGGCCGATTCGGCGAGATGGATCATCCCGTGCGTGCTGCGTGCGAACGCATGGCCCGCGTGTTCGAGCGCGCGCCAGCGTGCGATCGCGTGCAGGAAGCCGCTGCGCGTGAGCCGGCTCGCGACGTTGTCGTCGCGCGTCATCAGCGGATGGAATACGCCGGCCGGATTACCCGATGCTTCGCTGGCGATTCGTTCGTGCCGTTCGATCAGCGTCACGTCCCAGCCGCGCGCGGCCAGGCGTTCGACCACCGCGCAGCCGGCGAGGCCCGCGCCGATCACGATCGCGCGGCGCGTCGCGACGGGCAGCGCGCGTGGCGGCTCGTGCCGGCGCGAGCGCCAGCGCGGCGCATATTCGCCGACGAGCATCGCATACTTGCCGGCGAGCCCGGGCATCTTGCGATACGTGAATCCCGTTTCGACGAGCGCTTTTTTCACCATGCCCGCGCTCGAGTAGGTCGCGAAGGTGGCCTCTTCCGCGGCGACGCGCGCGAGTGCGCGGAACACGTCGACCGACCAGAGATCCGCATTTTTCGCCGGCGCGAAGCCGTCCGGATAGAACGCATCGGCGCGCGCGACGAGTTTTGGCAGCAACGCGCACGCGTCGCCGAAACCGAGCGTCAATACGACCCGTCCCGCGTCGAACTCGAGCCGGTGCAGACCCGGCACGAGCATCGGCCACGCGTCGGCCAGCAAGGCGGCTTCCGCCGAGATCGTTGTGTTCGCAACGATATGGGAAAGCGCGCGGCGCAGGTCGTCGCGCGAAAACGGGTGCTTCTCGAACGAGACGAAGTGCAGCCGCTCGCAGCGCGCGGGATCGTCGCGCCACGCGGCCCAGGTCGCGAGGAAGTTGGCGCCCGCGCCGAACCCCGTCTCGACGATCGTGAACGTGCGGCGGCCTTGCCAGCGCGCCGGCAGCCCGTTGCCGGCGATGAACACGTAGCGCGCCTGCGCGAGCGCGCCCGCGACGTTGTGATAGATGTCGCCGAACTCGGGCGAGACGAGCGTGCCGTCGTCGCGAACGGCGAACGTGGCGGGAACAAGTCGGTCGGGCATGCGAAACAAAAAACGTGGCAGCCAAGCCTGGCAAGGGATTGCGGGCGGCCGTCCGAGCGGCCGTTGGAAAGGGGCAACGGCGCGACGCTCGGGCGGACCGCGCTGCGCATCCCGTCCGGTTGGCGCAGGTCAAAAAACGGTCAATCGACGATTCATTCGGCGAAATACCGATGAAAATCTTTGAAACCCTTGTCGTTATTGGGTTTGCGCTGCGCTATCATAGCAACGCCGTACCGCGGGGTGGCCGCCGGCAAGCCGGAGGGCGCGTCGCGCGGGCCAGGATTCGGCGCTGTGTCGTCGGAGTCTGACTCTCGACGGCACGGTTCGCGCACGTATAATCGGCGCGTTCGCGCTGTTCGTGTCAACCTAACCTGATAAAGGAACCTTAATGAACAAACAGGAACTGATCGACGCCGTCGCCGCCCAAACGGGCGCCAGCAAGGCTCAAACCGGCGAAACGCTGGACACGCTGCTCGAAGTCATCAAGAAGGCCGTGTCGAAGGGTGATGCGGTTCAGCTGATCGGCTTCGGCAGCTTCGGTTCGGGCAAGCGCGCAGCACGTACGGGCCGCAACCCGAAGACGGGCGAAACCATCAAGATCCCGGCAGCCAAGACGGTCAAGTTCACGGCCGGCAAGGCGTTCAAGGACGCCGTCAACAAGCGTTAAACCCGCGCCTGTTCCAGAAAAACCCGCCTCTCGGCGGGTTTTTTGTTGGGCGCGCGCGGCATTTTCGCCACAGTTCGCGCCGCTCTTGCAAAAGTTAACGGTTACTTTTACAAGCCGTTACCACGCGATCACGCATGCACGATCTGCGTGTCGCCGTGATCGTCGTCGTCGTGGGAATCGACGTCCCACGCCGGGAACGGATCGTCGAACGCGGCCCATCCCGCCGCGCCGAGCGCGAACTCCGCATCGGTGAGCAGGCACGCATCGAGTTTCGCACGCCATGCATCGGCGTCGAGCGCGATGCCGATCAGCACGAGTTCCTGCCGGCGATCGCCGACCGTGCGATCGTCGAGATCGCCGAGCCATTCGGTGCGGATTTCGGCGAGCAGCTCGTCGTCGTCCGGCCATTCCGCGCGATCCTGCGCCGCCCACCACAAACCCGCCGGGCCATGCCGGCATACGCCGCCCGCCTGCGACAGCGAACCGGCGATGTCGTTGCGCGTCGCGAGCCAGAAGAAACCCTTGCTGCGCAGCACGCCCGGCCACTCCTGGTGCAGCAGCGCCCATAGCCGTGCCGGGTGAAACGGACGGCGCGCGCGGTAAACAAAATTGCCGATCCCGAATTCGTCGGCTTCGCCGTGCACGTGCGCATGATGGTCGTCATGGCAGTCGGGATCGTCGCAATGCGTGTGATCGTGATCGAGCGACGCGAGCCAGCCCGGCGCATTCGCGGCTTCGTCGAAATCGAAGCGGCCGGTGTTCAGCACTTCGTCGAGCGGCACGTTGCCGAACGTCGATACGACCTGATGCGCGCGCGGATTCAGGCGCGCGAGGATGTGCTGCAGGCGCGCGAGATCGTCCGCGCCGACGAGGTCGGCCTTGTTGATCACCAGCACGTCGCAGAATTCGATCTGCTCGATCAGCAGTTCGACGAGCGTGCGGTCGTCGTCTTCCGACGCGGCGATGCCGCGCGTCGCGAGCGCGTCGTCGGAGCCGTAGTCGCGCAGGAAGTTGTACGCGTCGACCACGGTGACGAGCGTGTCGAGCCGCGCGATGGCCGACAGCGACGCGCCGTCGTCGTCGACGAACGTGAACGTTTCGGCGATCGGCATCGGCTCCGCGATGCCGGTCGATTCGATCATGATCGCGTCGAAGCGGCCTTCGGATGCGAGGTTGCGGATCTCGACGAGCAGATCGTCGCGCAGCGTGCAGCAGATGCAGCCGTTCGACATTTCGACGAGGCGCTCCTCGACGTGCGACAGCGCCTGCGCATCGCGCACGAGCGACGCATCGATGTTGACCGCCGCGAGATCGTTGACGATCACCGCGACTTTCAGGCCCGCGCGGTTCGCGAGCACGTGGTTGAGCAGCGTGGTCTTGCCGGCGCCGAGGAAGCCGGACAGCACGGTGACGGGCAACGGCTGTTTCATTGCCGGATTCATGATGATTTGCACCAACGGAAAAGATGAAAAAGCGGCCGCGGCGCCCTGGCGGGGCGCGATCGGCCCGCGCACGGGCGAAACGGCGGCGTCAGCCCGCATTGTGCATCAAACGCGCGCGGCCGGCCCGGCGCCGGCCGGCATCGGCCGGCGACGCGGCGCGGAATCACTGAGCGGACTGAGTGGTCTGCGCGGCCTGAGTGGACTGAGTCGTCTGCACGGGCGGCAGCAGCTTCCATTGCGCGAGGATGCCGGCGATCTGCCGCGCGTACTTGTCGCGCAGCGACGGCGTTTCCGAATGATAGGCGCCGACCGCCTGCCACGTGTTGCCGTAGCGGTTCATCTTCTGTTTGAGATGCCACGCGGCGATGTACACGTTCTTGCACGGCTCCATCAGCGTGTCGCGGCCGATCCCGTAGCGCGACAGCGTCGGCAGGTGGATCGAATTGATCTGCATCAGGCCGTAGTCGACCGAGCCGTTCGTGTTCTTGTTCAGCGCATCGGGCCGGTTGCGCGACTCCTGCCAGGCGATCGCGCGCAGGATCAGCGGATTGACCTGCTGATACCTGGCCGCTTCGTCGAAACAATCCGCGCGCGCGTTGCCGCTGGCGAACCATGTGCCAGCGGCGATCAACGCGATCGAAGCGAACCGTCTGTTCATCGTGCGAAAAACGAAAAGGAATGGCGCGAAGCTCGGGAAAACCCGTGCGTGTTATTAGTGCGACGAGAAACGTGCCGCCCGTATCATACCGGCAGACCGTCGAATTGCGACAGGCAGGAATACGGCAGCCCGGTTATACCGTATTTTCGTCTCGGCTCATCGCAAAAAGCGTGAGGGCCGCCGCGCGAAGGGTTGCGCCGATCCTTACATATTGCATACGATTTACCGCACGCATGTCGTATGTGAGACAGTCTTCGGATCAATGTGATATTTCGGACATGAAAAACTGCTAATGTCGCCCTTTTCGGACTTGGATCTCAGCACTACCGCCGGAAGTGGCCTGAGCCGGCATCGACCCATTTATCCATGACAAGAAATCGCTTCGTTATGCGGCGTGTTGCCACGACCCTGCTCGTGGCCGGCATCATCGTCTCGCAGGCCGCCTACGCTCAGGTCACGCTCAACTTCGTGAATGCGGACATCGACCAGGTCGCGAAAGCGATCGGCGCCGCGACCGGCAAGACCATCATCGTCGACCCGCGTGTGAAGGGTCAGCTCAACCTCGTGGCCGAACGGCCGGTGCCGGAAGACCAGGCGCTGAAGACGCTGCAGTCCGCGCTGCGCATGCAGGGCTTCGCGCTCGTGCAGGATCACGGCGTGCTGAAGGTCGTGCCGGAAGCCGACGCGAAGCTGCAGGGCGTGCCGACCTACATCGGCAACGCGCCGCAGGCGCGCGGCGACCAGGTGATCACGCAGGTGTTCGAGCTTCGCAACGAATCGGCGAACAACCTGCTGCCCGTGCTGCGGCCGCTGATCTCGCCGAACAACACGGTGACGGCCTACCCGGCGAACAACACGATCGTCGTGACCGACTATGCGGACAACGTGCGCCGCATCGCGCAGATCATCGCAGGCGTCGACAGCGCCGCGGGCGCGCAGGTGCAGGTCGTGCCGCTGCGCAACGCGAACGCGATCGACCTCGCCGCGCAACTGCAGAAAATGCTCGACCCGGGCGCGATCGGCAACAGCGACGCCACGCTGAAGGTATCGGTCACGGCCGACCCGCGCACCAACGCGCTGCTGCTGCGTGCGTCGAGCGCGTCGCGCCTCGCAGCCGCGAAGCGCCTCGTGCAGCAGCTCGATGCGCCGAGCGCGGTGCCCGGCAACATGCACGTCGTGCCGCTGCGCAACGCCGATGCGGTGAAGCTCGCGAAGACGCTGCGCGGGATGCTCGGCAAGGGCGGCAACGACAGCGGCTCGTCGGCGTCGTCCAACGATGCGAACAGCTTCAACCAGAACGGCGGCTCGTCGTCGAGCGGCAACTTCTCGACCGGCACGTCGGGCACGCCGCCGCTGCCGTCCGGCGGCCTCGGCGGTTCGTCGTCCTCGTCCGCGTATGGCGGCGGCTCGTCCGGCGGCGGCCTTGGCACCGGCGGCCTCCTCGGCGGCGACAAGGACAAGAGCGGCGACGACAACCAGCCGGGCGGGATGATCCAGGCCGACTCGGCCACCAATTCGCTGATCATCACCGCGTCCGATCCGGTTTACCGGAATCTGCGCTCGGTGATCGACCAGCTCGACGCGCGGCGCGCGCAGGTCTATATCGAAGCGCTGATCGTCGAGCTGAACTCGACGACGCAGGGCAACCTCGGCATCCAGTGGCAGGTCGCGAGCGGCCAGTTTCTCGGCGGCACGAACCTGAACCCCGGGCTGGGGCTGGGCAACAGCATCATCAACCTGACGGCGGGCGGCGTGACCAACGCCGCCGGCGGGATCACCGGCGGCGGGCTGGCCTCCAACCTCGGCTCGCTGAGCCAGGGGCTCAACATCGGCTGGCTGCACAACATGTTCGGCGTGCAGGGGCTCGGCGCGCTGCTGCAGTATTTCGCGGGCGTGAGCGACGCGAACGTGCTGTCGACGCCGAACCTGATCACGCTCGACAACGAGGAAGCGAAGATCGTCGTCGGCCAGAACGTGCCGATCGCGACCGGCTCGTATTCGAACCTGACGAGCGGTACGACGAGCAACGCATTCAATACCTACGACCGGCGCGACGTCGGCTTGACGCTGCACGTGAAGCCGCAGATCACCGACGGCGGGATTCTCAAGCTGCAGCTCTACACGGAGGATTCGGCGGTCGTCAGCGGCACCACCAACGCGCAGACCGGGCCGACCTTCACGAAACGCTCGATCCAGTCGACGATCCTGGCCGACAACGGCGAGATCATCGTGCTCGGCGGCCTGATGCAGGACAACTACCAGGTGTCGAACAGCAAGGTGCCGCTGCTCGGCGACATCCCGTGGATCGGCCAGTTGTTCCGCTCGGAATCGAAGCAGCGCGCGAAAACCAACCTGATGGTGTTCCTGCGCCCGGTGATCATTTCCGATCGCAGCACCGCGCAGGAAGTCACCGCGAACCGCTACGACTACATCCAGGGCGTGACGGGCGCGTACAAGTCGGACAACAACGTGATCCGCGACAAGGACGACCCGGTCGTCCCGCCGATGCCGCTGGGCCCGAGCCAGGGCGGCACGCCGGCCGGCAACCTGTTCGATCTCGACAAGATGCGCCGGCAGCAGTTGCAGCGCCAGGTCGCGCCCGTGCCGGCGCAGCCGTTGCCCGAAGCGACGCCCGCGCAGCCGCAAAGCGTGCCGCAGCAGGCGGTGCCGCAACAGCCGCTGACCACCGCGCCGGGAGCCTCGCAGTGAGCGACGTGCTCGCGTCCTCCGCCCACGACGGCGCGCCGGGCGAGCGCCAGCCGCCGTCGCCGCTGGCCGCGCGCCTGCTGCCGTACGGCTTCGCGAAGAGCGGCCAGGTGCTGATCGCGCATCAGCTCGACGACACGCTCGAGGTGTGGATCAGCGAACGCACGAGCGACGCCGCGCTCGCGGAGATCGCGCGCAACTTCGGCTCGATCGCCGTGCACCGCGTGCCGGCCGACGAACTCGCGCAGGCGATCAACCAGGCCTACGCGCGCCAGGACGGCAGCGCCGCGCAGGTGGTCGGCGAGGTCGAAGGCGAAGTCGACCTGTCGCGGCTGATGCAGGACATCCCCGAAGTCGAGGATCTGCTCGAATCGGAAGACGACGCGCCGATCATCCGGATGATCAATGCGCTGCTCACGCAAGCGGCCCGCGAACAGGCATCCGACATTCACATCGAGCCGTTCGAGAATGCGTCGGTGGTGCGCTTTCGCGTCGACGGCACGCTGCGCGACGTCGTGCGCCCGAAGAAGGCGCTGCACGGCGCGCTGATCTCGCGGATCAAGATCATGGCGCAGCTCGACATCGCGGAGAAGCGCCTGCCGCAGGACGGCCGCATCACGCTGCGCGTCGGCGGCCGGCCGGTCGACGTGCGGGTGTCGACGCTGCCGACCGGGCACGGCGAGCGCGCGGTGCTGCGTCTGCTGGAAAAGGACGCGCAGCGCCTGAACCTCGAAGCGCTCGGGATGGGCCGCGATACGCTCGTCCAGTTCGACAAGCTGATCGGCCGCCCGCACGGCATCGTGCTCGTCACCGGCCCGACCGGATCGGGCAAGACGACCACGCTGTACGCGTCGATGTCGCGGCTCGAAACCGCGACGACCAACATCATGACCGTCGAGGACCCGATCGAATACGATCTCGCCGGCATCGGCCAGACGCAGGTGAACGAGCGGATCGGGATGACTTTTGCCCGTGCGCTGCGCTCGATCCTGCGACAGGACCCGGACGTGATCATGATCGGCGAAATCCGCGACCTCGAAACCGCGCAGATCGCGGTGCAGGCGTCGCTGACGGGCCACCTCGTGCTCGCGACGCTGCACACGAACGACGCGGCGTCCGCCGTCACGCGTCTGACAGACATGGGCGTCGAGCCGTACCTGCTCGCTTCGTCGCTGCTCGGCGTGCTCGCGCAGCGCCTCGTGCGCCAGCTCTGCCCGGTCTGCAAGGAAGAACGGCACGAGGAAGGCCGTACCGTGTGGCATCCGGTCGGCTGCGACAAGTGCGGGCATTCGGGGTATTCGGGCCGGCGCGGCGTCTACGAACTGCTGCTGGTCGACGAGTCGATCCGCGCGCTGATCCACCGCAACGCGGCCGATGCCGAGATCCTGGCCGCCGGCCGCGCGGAAGGCATGCGCACGCTGCGCGACGACGCGGAGCGCTGGCTCGCGGCCGGCGCGACGTCGCTCGAGGAAGTGCTGCGCGTGACGGGAGGCGCATAGCGCGATGCCGGCATTCCGTTTCGAAGCAATCGATGCGGCGGGACGCGCGCAGAAAGGCGTGATCGATGCCGACAGCGCGCGCGCCGCGCGCGGCCAGTTGCGCACGCAGGGGCTCACGCCGCTCGTCGTCGAGCCGGCCGCGAGCGCCACGCGCGGCGCGCGTTCGCAGCGGCTCGCGTTCGGCCGCAAGCTGTCGCAGCGCGAACAGGCGATTCTCACGCGCCAGCTCGCGAGCCTGCTGATCGCGGGGCTGCCGCTCGACGAGGCGCTCGGCGTGCTGACCGAGCAGGCCGAGCGCGACTACATCCGCGAACTGATGGCCGCGATCCGCGCCGAAGTGCTCGGCGGCCATTCGCTCGCGAATGCGCTGGGCCAGCACCCGCGCGATTTTCCGGAGATCTACCGCGCGCTGGTCGCGGCCGGCGAGCACACCGGCAAGCTCGGCATCGTGCTGTCGCGCCTCGCCGATTACATCGAGCAGAGCAATGCGCTCAAGCAGAAGATCCTGCTGGCGTTCACGTATCCGGGCATCGTCACGCTGATCGCGTTCGGCATCGTCACGTTCCTGCTGAGCTACGTCGTGCCGCAGGTCGTCAACGTGTTCGCGAGCACGAAGCAGCAGTTGCCGATCCTCACGGTCGTGATGATGGCGCTGTCGGAATTCGTGCGGCACTGGTGGTGGGCGATCCTGATCGCGGTCGCGCTCGTCGTGTGGTTCGTGAAGGCGACGCTGTCGCGCGCCGGGCCCAGGCTCGCGTTCGATCGCTGGGTGCTGACCGCGCCGCTCGCGGGCAAGCTCGTGCGCGGCTACAACACGGTGCGCTTCGCGAGCACGCTCGGCATTCTGACCGCGGCCGGCGTGCCGATCCTGCGTGCGTTGCAGGCGGCCGGCGAGACGCTGTCGAACCGCGCGATGCGCGCGAACATCGACGACGCGATCGTGCGCGTGCGCGAAGGCTCCGCGCTGTCGCGCGCGCTGAACAACGTGAAGACGTTTCCGCCGGTGCTCGTGCACCTGATTCGTTCGGGTGAAGCGACGGGCGACGTGACGACGATGCTGGATCGCGCGGCCGAAGGCGAGGCGCGCGAGCTGGAGCGCCGCACGATGTTCCTGACGAGCCTGCTGGAGCCGCTGCTGATCCTCGCGATGGGCGGCATCGTGCTCGTGATCGTGCTGGCCGTGATGCTGCCGATCATCGAGCTGAACAACATGGTGCAGTGACGTGGCGGCCCGATCGCGCGTGCCGGGCCGCGGCCGTCAGCGCATGTAGATCGCGGGGGACGGCGTGTTCGCCGGGAGCTGGACTTCGGCGCGCGCGCCGTTGCGGTCGACGATGATCGAGCGGCTGCGCACTTCGGCGAGCTTCGCGCCGGGGGTGAGCTCCGCGCCGAGCGACACGGCGCGCGGCGGTTCGCCGCCGATGCCGACGATCGCGGCGCCGCCATGATCGAGCGCGAGAATGCCGAACAGGTGAATGTCCTGGACGGGATTCTTGTCGAGCTGGCCGCCGAAGAGCGCGGCGGCGTCCTCGGTGCGGATCGGCAGCCGCGCGGCGGCGGCGGGCAGCGGCGCTTCGCGGGCCGACAGCGTGACGACCCAGTAGGTGGCCGTCGCGCACAAACCCGCGAAGAGGGCGAGGGAAAGGATCCGGATCGAGAGCGCGTTCATGCGCGCTATTGTACGGATGTATGTGAAATTTGCGTTGGGTGAAAGCCCTCGGCGATGCGCGCCTTACAATGCGGGCTCCGCGCCCGGGGTATCGGAAGCCTGTCGTCAGGCCGGCATTCCGGAATGCCTGTCGGGTGCGTCACTCAATCGACGACATTTTTTGGAAAGAGGTAGTCAGTCATGCAAACGTGGATCACTCGCCGCAACGCGGCCGTGCGTCGTCAGCGCGGTTTCACGCTGATCGAGATCATGGTGGTGGTCGCGATCCTCGGGATCCTGGCGGCGCTGATCGTGCCGAAGATCATGAGCCGCCCGGACGAGGCGCGCCGCATCGCCGCGAAGCAGGACATCGGCACGATCATGCAGGCGCTCAAGCTGTACCGTCTGGACAACGGCCGCTATCCGACGCAGGAACAGGGCCTGAACGCGCTGATCCAGAAGCCGACCACCGATCCGATCCCGAACAACTGGAAGGACGGCGGCTATCTCGAGCGCCTGCCGAACGATCCGTGGGGCAACGGGTACAAGTACCTGAACCCGGGCGTGCACGGCGAGATCGACGTGTTCAGCTACGGCGCCGACGGCAAGGAAGGCGGCGAAAGCAACGACTCCGACATCGGCTCGTGGCAATGAGCCGGCGCTGATCGGCCCGACGTTTCATTCCCGTTCTTCATGCTCGCCATTCGCACGACCTCCCGCTGCGGCCGCGATTGCCGTGCGCATCGCGGTGCGGTGCCGTCCGTCCCGGCGGGCGCCGATGGCGGCTTGACGACGCCCCGCGCGGCGCGGCGTCGCGCGCGCGGTTTCACGCTGCTCGAAATGCTGGTCGTGCTCGTGATCGCGGGGCTGCTCGTGTCGCTCGCGTCGCTGTCGCTGACGCGTAATCCGCGCACCGACCTGCGCGAGGAAGCGCAGCGCATCGCGCTGCTGTTCGAGACGGCCGGCGACGAGGCGCAGGTGCGCGCGCGGCCGATCGCGTGGCAGCCGACCGCGCACGGTTTCCAGTTCGACGTGAGCTCGCCCGACGGCTGGCGCACGCTGCGCGACGACCTGCTGCGCCCGCGCGACTGGGACGGCGGCGTCACGGGCGCGGACATCGATTACCCGGGGTCGGACACGCGCGCGAACCGCGTCGTGTTCGGCACCGAGAGCATCGACACGCCGGTGCGCGTGACGCTGCATTCAGCCGCCGGCAGCGCGACGATCGTCGGCACCGGCAACGGCCGCTACGAGGTGCAATGACGATGCGTCGTCGCCTGCCCTTCCCCGTTTCTTCCGCCCGCGGCTTCACGATGATCGAGGTGCTGGTCGCGCTCGCGATCATCGCGGTCGCGCTCGCCGCGTCGATCCGCGCGGTCGGCACGATGGCGACCAATGCGTCCGACCTGCATCGCCGCCTGCTCGCCGGCTGGAGCGCCGACAACGCGCTCGCGCAACTGCGGCTCACGCATGCGTGGCCGGAGGTCGGCGAGCAGAGTTTCGACTGCTCGCAAGGCAACGTGCAGCTCGTCTGCACGCAGCGCGTGAGCACCACGCCGAACCCGGTGTTTCGGCGCGTGCGGATTTCGGTGAGCATGCCCGGCCGTTCCGGCGTGCTCGCGCAGATGGTGACGGTGGTCGCGAATGAAACCAGCCGTCCGCTCTGACGCGCCGATGCGACGCCCGTCCGCCCGTGCCGCCCGCGGCTTCACGCTGATCGAGCTGATGATCGCGATCGCGATCCTCGCGGTGGTGGCGATCCTCGCCTGGCGCGGGCTCGACCAGATCATGCGCGGCCGCGACAAGGTGGCCGCCGCGATGGAGGACGAGCGCGTGTTCGCGCAGATGTTCGACCAGATGCGCATCGACGCGCGGCTCGCCGCGACCGACGACGAGGCCGGCCAGCCGGCGATCGGCGTCGCCGGCAATACGCTGCAGATCGTGCGCGAGCTCGACGTGCCGGGCGTCGCGCCGCGGCTGCAGGTGGTCCGCTACCGGATCGCCGGCGGGCGCGTCGTGCGCTATGCGTCGCCGCCGGTCGACGACACGAACCGGCTGCGCACGATGCTGAAGGACAGCAGCGTCGAAGGCTGGAGCTGGGTCGCGCTGATGGGCGGCGTCGGCGCGATCGACGCGAAGCTGTACGTGCCGCGCGTGGGCTGGACCACCAACCTGCAGACGGCCGACGAAGCGCTCGCGCAGAACAACGACGCGCTCAAGGTGCCGCAGCTCGGCAACGCGCCGCCCGCGCGCGCGGTGACCGGGCTGCAGGTCAGCATCGGCGCGACGTCGCTGCGCGTGCCGGTCACGCGCATCTTCCTCGTCGGGGAATGACGATGCGTGCGCGCCCTTTCCGTCGAATGCCTGCCCGCCGCCAGCGCGGCGCGGCGATCATCACCGCGCTGCTCGTGGTCGCGCTGTCGGCGATCCTCGTGTCGGGGATGCTGTGGCGCCAGCAGGTGCAGATCCGCCGCATCGAGAACCAGCGCGTGATCGCGCAGGCACAGTGGGTCGCGCGCGGCGCGCTCGACTGGACGCGAATGATCCTGCGCTCCGAAGGCGACACCGCGCCCGGCATCACGTATCTCGGCGGGATCTGGGGCGTACCGATCGCGAAGACGAAGCTGTCGGATTTCCTCGGCCGGATCGGCGCGCCCAACGAGACGGGCGGCGACGACACCTACCTGTCCGGCTCGATCGAGGACGCGCAGGCGAAGTTCAACCTGCGCAACCTCGTGTCGTCGCCGGCGCCCGGCGTGCTGCAGTTGAACGTCACGCAGATGCAGGCGTTCCAGCGCCTGCTGACGACGCTCGGCTACGACAGTGCCTTCGCGAAGCGCATCGCGCTGCAGGTGCGCGCGGGGCTGCTGCATTCGGCCACGCGATTCCAGATGCCGAACCTGCCCGGCGGCGGCGGCACCGCGGCGAATGCCGCGACCGCACCGGTGACGAGCGGCGACATGCAGGGCAGCGGCTTCACCGACGATCCCGGGATGGCCGGCGGCGAGCGCGGGCCCGCGCCGCTGATGATGACGCGCGTCGACAGCCTGCTCGACGTCGACGGCGTGACACCCGAAATGGTCGCGCGGCTGCGCCCGTTCGTCACCGTGCTGCCGACCACGACGCCCGTGAACATGAACACCGCGCCGGCCGAAGTGATCGCCGCGCTGATACCGGGGATGAGCGTGTCGTCCGCGCAGGCGCTCGTCGCGCGCCGCGAGACCGTGTTTTTCCGAAACGTCGGGGACGTGCAGCTCGCGCTGCGCGGCGCCGGCGCGCCGCCGAACGTGACGATCGACTCGAGCCTCGTCGACGTCAATTCGAGCTATTTCATCGTGCATGGCCGGATCCAGCACGAACGCGCGGAGGTCGACCGTACCTCGCTCGTGTATCGTGATCCGACCACGCACTCGACGCGGATCGTGCGCATCCGCGATCAGCTATAACGACGCCAATCGGGAGAGGAGCGCTTGTGAGCACGTTGATTGTTTCTTTGCCGCCGCGCGAGCCGGCCGTGCCGCTGCAGGAATGGCAGTGGCCCGAGCTGCCGTTCATGCTCGTCGACAAGGCCGGCCAGGTGCAGCGCGCGGGCCGCGCCGCGCTCGCGCTGTTGCCGCGCGCGAACGCAACGGTGCTGATCGTCGCCGCGCGCGATGTGCTGCTGCTGGCCGCGACCGTGCCGCCGCTGAAGGGGCCGAAGCTGCGTCAGGCGCTGCCCAACATCGTCGAGGATCAGTTGATCCAGGATCCGCTCGGCTGCCACATCGCGCTCGATCCGGCCGCCCTGCCCGACGGGCGCCGCGTGCTGGCCGTCGTCGATCGCGCGTGGTTCCGCACGATCTGCGACGCGTTCACCGCGGCCGGCCACCGGCACCTGAGCGCCGTGCCCGCGACCCGCTGCCTGCCGGCGCCGCGCGCGCCGGCCGAAGCGGCATCCGCCGCGGCGCTGGCCGACGGTGAGGGTATCGACGCCGCCGCGCTCGCCGCGGACGCCGCCGCGCCGCTCGCCCGTCCGGCCAC
>NZ_JAUJRI010000014.1:0-148369 GCF_030504405.1 Burkholderia sp. AU44665
ATCAACTCCGGGTCCAGATTCAAGCCCTTGCCCGGTTCAATCGTCACTTCTTCCTTGCGTTTGCGTGGCATAAAGTGGCTCCTTGGTCGCCAGTTTATGCCTCACACACAAAGATTCGGATAGGCTCAAGCGCTGTTCGACGGCGGCCAGCATCACGTCGCGCACCATATCACCGCTATGCCCGCCGGTCGTCGCTGCCCAGCTAATCGCCTCGCGGTCGCAGCAGTCCAGCGCAAACGTCACGCGCAGCGGCGTACCATCGTCGCACCGGAACTCGAAGCCATCGGAGCACCAGCGGGTGTTGCTGCGGTCCACGGCAACGCGACCGTCATGTCGCCGCTTGTCTCGCCGCACGCCAGGGCGGCGCAGCAGCAACTGATGCTCCCGCATGACCCGATACACGCGCTTGGCGTTGATGCACGGCGCACCGGTCTGCTCCCGACTGCGGCGCAGCAGCGCCCAGACACGCCGGTAGCCGTAGGTCGGCAGATGCGCCACCTGGGCCTGAATCTCCTCGACCAGCCCGGCATCATCGGTCATGCGGGCACGGCGACCATCGCGCCAGTCAGACGAGCGAGTTCGCTTCACCGCCACGGCAGAGCGCGCCACGCCGAGAACTTCGCAGACCGTCTTCATCGGTCGTCCCCCGGCAGCAAGGGCGAGCGCGCAATCAGGTTTTTTGAACGGCCCCATTCCACGGCTTCTTTCAGGATTTCGACCTCCAGCGTCTTCTTCCCGAGTAGCCGTTGCAGTTCCTTGATTTCCTTGATGGCGGCGGCCAGCTCAGATGCCGGCACAACGGTTTCGCCTGCCTTCACCGCCGCCAGACTGCCTTCCTGGTATTGCTTGCGCCAGCCGAACACCTGGTTGGCATTGACGCCGTGCCGACGTGCAACGGCCGACACCGACGCTCCCGGCTCCAATGTTTCCTGCACGATGGCGATTTTTTCTTGCGCCGTGCGCCGACGACGGCGCTCCGGCTCGGTCAGA
The DNA here is from genome assembly GCF_030504405.1 of Burkholderia sp. AU44665. Lineage (NCBI taxonomy): Bacteria > Pseudomonadati > Pseudomonadota > Betaproteobacteria > Burkholderiales > Burkholderiaceae > Burkholderia > Burkholderia sp. AU44665. Next base: position 991 of record NZ_JAUJRI010000014.1, read on the forward strand.
ATTTCGATGCTTTCCACGTAATGACTAGGCTTACTGATAGGCACAAGACTATCCCTTATTTTAAGAGAGTCCTCGTGTCCTCAGATACGTGGGGCCGCTCCAGGGATCACGGTGGCCGTTTTTGTTTATAGGCCCCGAATGTGACAGCGTTTGTAGAAAGGAAACGTATTTCCACATTTGAGGTTTGGAGGGTTGCAGCGGGAGCGAAGAAGGCTGGTGTGGGGATCAAGTCCGCGGATGATGTTGCCGTTATCCTAGAGAACGAGACCGTTATACAGATGTGTTCGATGATGATGTGGTGGCCTATCGACTTGCTCAACTGCTAGTGAAGCAGGAACCGGCTGATATGGTGGTGAAGGCAGTGCTGCTCGGTGAAAGTTGGGATCGGATGGTGAAGACACTGAATGCGTGTACGGTGGCGGTTAGACAACGAGGGCAGTTTATATCGTCTGGAGGGGCATGGGCGTTCCGGATATCGCGGTTTGCGGCGCCGGGGCGTTGGTCGAGGAGAAGCGTCAGTATTGTTCCGTGAAGTATTTGCCCACGCAGCAGAGCTATCCGTACCCTGGCGCCGGAGGTGCAAGCGATTGTAGAAGAGGTTGTCCGCTAGCGTGCCTTCGACGTCAAGAGATTCGTCGATTGATAAGGAGGGGAATGTATGGAAATGCTGATATTGGAAGCGATAAAAAATAAGAAAATGATAGAGTTTGTTTATCAAAATCTCGTGAGAATCGGCGAACCTCATGTTTATGGCGTTACAAATGGAGTTAAGCAACTTCTCGTCTATCAGACGGGGGGGCGTAGTAGTAACGGAGGACTCCCGGACTGGCGGCGCTTCGATCTTGCACAGATGTCACGACTTGTCGCTCTCGCTCAAACATTTCCGGGGCGACGCTATGTCCCTTCTGGAAGGCACAGCTCTTGGGACTTGCGGATAGCTATCGTTGACTAAGCTCGGCGCGGTTATTAATGGTCGATGCACATTGGAACCTGCCGGTAAGGTCGTATCGAACCCCCAGACAACAGCGGGCGTGCGTTGCAGGGCGTGGTCGGCCGGCGTTCTGCCAGAAGCCGTCGTTCACACGCGGCAACGCTCGGACGCGCAATAGTCGTTTACTCCGCGATCACCGACCCCCCCGATCGTGGAGGACGGGCGTTCAGTCGTCGGCGAACCACGGTCTTACCGCTTTGATCTCATTAAACAAATGACCGAGCCGCGTCGGTATATTCTTGTTGGCCCGCGTCGGAAGAAGCCCAGTCGGGATTCGATGCGTTCGCGTTGACGGTGTTTATTCTCAATTTTTCTCCAGTTGCCTCAGCAATATAGACTGTAGGCCGCTATACATTGACACACTGCTGATGGACATCATGGTAAGTACCACAACCTGTTTTCTTTGTCGCGAGCGGCCTGCCATTGAAAACAGCCACATCTTGCCGAAGTTGATTGTGCGCGCCATCTGCGAGGATTTGGGAGTCCGTGGACTCCGAGAAATGTCCGCACCGCGGTTGCGCGTGGAGCGGACAACAGTGGTGCCGTTGCCCTGCAGCAAATGTGAGGCGCAATTCCAGTGTTACGAAAACGATTTTGCTCGCTCGCATCTGCGTCCTTACTTCATGGACGACCGGATCGTGATCAAACACGATGCACGGCTGCTGGCGTTTGCGATATCCGTCCTCTGGCGAGTACTGGTCCACACTCTGAATCGAGGGGTGCCGCCGGAGTGGATGCCTTGTCTAGCCCGGACGGCGCGAGCGTGGCGCGCTCACCTGCGCGGCGACGCACTCGAACTTGGAGAGCACAAGTGCTATCTGTTTCTCGATCGTGAGTTCAGCGAGGAGCAGATCAAATTATCACGCTACTTGAATCACGTGGACCTACGCTTTACGATCGAACAGGGAGTGACATCTGTCACCAACTTCATTGGCGTTCCTTATCGAAATGTCGTATATGCGAAGCTTGGCCCCTTCATTTTCGTGGGCACAGTGCAGGATGTTTTTCACGGAAAGATCGACCATCTGATTGCATCATGGCACGAAATTTCCTCGCATGTTCACGACAGCCATGTGGTGAACGACGGCGTTCAACTCCCGGATGAAATCGCTGCTATGATAGACAAATCAGCGTCGCGCTGGCAATTTTCCGAGGATGACATGCAGCCGAAGCGACGCGCGCAATTGTTGACGGGATTTTCGGCGCTGGCACCCAATTCTCCGTTAAAACGGCTCCTTGAAAAGGACAAAGTCTTGTTTCTTGGGTCGAATGGTGTGTAGGAATATGATAAACAGTTGTCATTGATCTTATTTTCGATCTTTCGCTAAATCAATACCTTCAAACAGACATCAGACAGCGTGCCCATGGACGCCCAAAGCCTGCAGAATTTCCTGAATGGCGGGGACGATATGCTCACGACAGCAGTAGACCTTTTTCGTGGCCTAGTGCCAGCCCCGGATAGGGACGCGTCCGTGCATTCGGGTGAAGAAGGACGCTTCATCGAAATGGTGCTGGCAGAATATTTGCGCGAGAAACTGCCGACTGGCATAGGCATCGGTGGCGGCTTTGTTGTTGATGTACATGGCAAGTGGGTTTCGAAGCAGATCGACATCATTCTGTATGATAGTGTTAAGTTTGCGCCTTTGTTGCGCTATGGGGATGCGGTAATCGTGCCGCTTGAGTCGGTAATTGGGGTTATTTCCGTAAAGCGCAAGTTGTACGATGCTCAGCTTCCGGGTGAACTGGACTCCCTGTCGGCGATCGGTGCGCGGGCCAGCGGCATGAGTTTCCCTAAGCCCATGCTGGCGCTTGTCGCTTTCGATTGCGAAAAGAGTGATCCGAAGTCTGCAGCCGAGGCGGCGTTTGCTGCAATCAAGTCGAGCTTTGCGCCGAAAACTGATATTCGCGGCGATACACATCTTCATTCTTGGAACGAACTGATCGACTACGTCATCGTATTCGACAAGTTTATCCTGCGCACGCAAGGGAGGTCGCGCCGTGATAATCCCGAGCGCAAGAAGAAAGATGAGGCTGAGAGAAAACCGTTGCAGTGCAGTTACATCTGGGGTGGCAACAACATGACGACCAAGAACGCTTACATCCAGCATCTGTTGAGTGGTATACATCGCGCCTGGTATGACGAGGACCGCGGCAATCGCGTGACCCGCGATCTATTGGCGTTTCCGACGTCGGGCATGAACAAGCTTGGCGCGATTCACGTTTGTGCGTTTTGCCGGCCATATGCATGGGCGAACTTCAAGCCCGCAGTGGTCGCTTCAGCGCCGGCTGCGACGATTCCTGCCTCACCCAGAAAAACGCGGCAAGCGAAGGCAGATGATAATGGCATCGAGCGCTGAGTTACCGATAGATGCTGCAGCCATTCATAAAAAAGCAAGCACAAAAAAGCTGCGCGGTCCCATATCGGGGTCCCAGGCCGATTGACTTCGAAATCCCTCTTGTTTCGTTGCGAAACTTCTTGTTGCGCCGTAGCACCATGTATGTTGCACCGAAGGATTGATTCCGAACCATCGGCCCCCTCAACTATAGAGCGCACCATAGCAGAGGCTTTGTCAAGTTGATGGGGCGAGGCCAGCACAATAGCGCGAGAGCTCACACCCCAAAAATCGCGTGACGATCAAGTAGGGATTGAACTTCCTGGGTACGTTGAATTATTCTCACTCCATATCAACGGGGCGTGCAATTTATTTAAAATTAGATGGATATAAATCACGTAAAACGAAATTGACCTACCCTAGAATTTTCGGACCAGTTGAAACTTGAGAGAATGGCTTCCAACGGAGAAAGGGAAGTCATGAAGAAGAGTCGGTTTGACCCTGACCCAAGAAATAGTCCGGTTCAAAAGTAGAGAAATTCGGCATGATGTGTCCAAGCGGACACGAAGGCTATGCCATGAAGACAAGCAAGTTTACGGAAGAGCAGATCGCATTTGCACTGAAGCAAGCCGAGTTGGGGACGAAGGTCGAAGAGATCTGCCGCAAGCTCGGAATAAGCGAGGCGACTTTCTACAACTGGAAGAAGAAATTCGGAGGTCTGGGACCTTCTGAGTTGCGCCGCTTGCGCCAGCTCGAAGAGGAAAACGCGAAGTTGAAGCGGCTCGTAGCAGACCTGAGCCTGGACAAGGCCATGCTGCAGGACGTACTCGCAAAAAAGCTCTGAAGCCTTCCCGTCGGCGCATGTTGATCGATGAGTTGCGTGATCGCTATCGAACCAGCTTGACGAAGACATGCGCGTTGTTTGGCATGTCTCGTTCGCTGTATCGGTATCAGTCGGTTGCGCGCGATTCGTCGGCGCTGCTCATGCGTATCAAGGAAATCACCGCCACGCGCGTGCACTACGGGTATCGACGCGTTCATGTGGTCCTGCGACGGGAAGGCTGGCGAGATAATTGCAAGCGCGTCTACAGGCTGTATCGTGCGGAGGGCCTGTCACTGCGGCATAAGCGACCACGACGTAACAAATCGGCTCGGCTGCGACAGCCCAAGCACATCGTGACCGCGATCAACGAAATCTGGAGCATGGATTTCGTTGCAGATGCCCTGTTCGATGGGCGACGCCTTCGGACTCTGACCGTCGTCGACAACTACACACGGGAATGTTTGGCCATCGAGGTCGGACAAAGTCTGAAGGGAGAGCATGTGGTCAAAGCGCTGATGCGTATTACTGCAACACGTGGGCACCCCGCCACGATCAAGGTCGACAATGGCAGCGAGTTCATCTCGAAGGCAATGGATCGCTGGGCCTACGAACATGGCGTTGAATTGGATTTCAGTCGGCCGGGCACGCCCACTGACAATGCCAAGGTCGAAAGCTTCAACGGGCGTTTCCGGCAGGAATGTCTGAACGCACATTGGTTCTTGTCATTGGCCGACGCGCAGAGCAAAATCGACGACTGGCGCACGTACTATAACGAGGTGCGCCCCCACTCTGCATTGCAGTGGATGACGCCCGCCGAATTCGCCCGTCAGGCAAGGGAATCCGCCTCGCCTGACAACTCAACCAAGCCGGAAATCTCCACTTCCGACCGGGACTAATTCTGGTTCAGGGTCACTTCGGATTCAAGCCTGGCGACCGCGTATACCTGGACACCAACTACGTGACCCGGCAGATCACGATCACGCCGGACTACAGCCAGTTGGCGTTGCGAGAGCAGTCGTACCACGATCCTGACCGGGGACCGTCGCCGCTATAACGTCTGCAAGGGCCGCTTGATGCGGCTCTAGCGACTGGGACGCAAGCGTTTCCCGAATGCGCTTGACCGCCGGGGCGACACCGCCCCGGCCATTGTCGCGAACGCCGCGACTCACACCGATAGCCATCGTCAACAACTGTCACGACCACAAGGCCAGTGAGGCCACACCGCGCCTGCCGAAATAGCCAAATGGCCTCAAATCAACGCCCGCCAACCCGCCGCTTCACAACCGCCCCCCGCTGCAACACATACTCGACCCGCGCGCCTTCATCGGCCACGACTCCGATATCCTCGAGCGGATTCCCATCCAGCACGACGAGATCGGCGATCGCCCCCACGGCAACCACCCCAAGCTGCCCGGTCATATTCACAATCTCCGCCGCCACCGTCGTCGCCGACCTGAGCGCTTCCAGATTCCCAAGCACCTCCGCCCGAATCCGGAACTCGCCGGACTGAAACGCGTGCATCTCGCCGAGCAGGTCCGACCCGAACCCCATCTTCACGCCGGCCTTTGCATAGATCTCGAGCGATTCGCGTCCTTTCTGCTGCACGGAAGCCACCTTCGCGATGGAGTCCGCCGGCATCCCGAACTCCGCTCCATGTTTCGCAAGCGCGTCATAAGTCACAAGCGTCGGCACTACAAACGCCCCACGCTCATGCATGAGCGTCGCAGCCGCTTCATCCACGAGATTCCCATGCTCGATCGTCCGCACGCCGCATCGCACGGCCCGCGCAATTGCCCGCCCCGTATACGCATGCGCCATCACATACGTATTCGCGGCCTCGGCCTCGTCGACGATCGCCCGAATCTCGTCCTCCGAATACTGCGTGTTCGCGATCGGATCGGTCGGCGAAGCCACGCCGCCTGACGCCATGATCTTGATCTGCGTCGCGCCTTTCTGAATCTCCTCGCGCACGGCGAGCCGCACGCCTTCAACACCATCGACGACCCGCGCAATCGCCCCCGTCCTGAAACAGCAGGAGCAGGGCTCCAGCACATCGCCGCGCGGCCGGAAATCCCCATGCCCGCCGGTCTGCGACAACGCCTTCCCCGACGGAAAAATCCGCGGCCCCGGAATCAGCCCCGTCTCGACTGCCTGCATCAGGCTCCAATCCGCGCCTCCCGCATCCCGCACACTGGTGAACCCACGCGACAACATCGCATCGAGAATCGGCAGCGACCGAATCGCCGCGAGAATATTCGGCTGCGTCGCATTCGCGCCCAGGTTCGCATTCGACGCCAGCACATGCACATGGCAATCGATGAACCCGGGCATCACGGTCTTGCCGCGCACGTCGATCACCTGCGCATTCGGCAAATCCACCGGCCGATCGGTGACTTCGACGATCCGCTCGCCTTCGATCACGACATGATGATGTTCGAGCAACACGCCTCGTTCGAGGTCGAGCACGTTGCCGCCTTGAAGTACGGTAATGGTCATGGGAAAAAATCCTTATCGAGTCGCGGAAGCCGCACGCTTCGCATCCTTCACGAAGCGCGTGCCGACGAAGCTGACGGCCGCCGCGAGCATCACGTAGAACGCCGGCGCCATGTTGCTGCCGGTGCGGGCGATGAGCCACGTGATCAGGAACGGCGCGAACCCGCCGAAGATCGTCACCGCGAAGTTGTACGCAACGGACAACCCGGTCGACAGCACCTTGGTCGGAAACAGCTCCGCGAACGCCGCGAGGATCGGCCCCGTATAGGTCGCGATCAGCACGCCGAACACGGCCTGGAACACGATCAGCGACGCGAACCCGGGCGCATGGTTGATCCACGAGAACATCGGCCACGCGAGCACGAGGATCGCGAGCGCCGAGCCGGACAGGAACACGCGCCGTCCCCACGCGTCGGCGAGTCGCCCGACGATCGGCGAGCAGCACATGATCATCAGCCCGCCGACCATGCCGGCCGTGAAGCCGGTCGATTGCGGCAGATGCAGCGTGCGCACGGAATAGGTCGGCATGTAGAACAGCAGCACGTAGGTGCAGACGGTCCACAGGATGACCATCGAGAAACTCGCGAACGTCTCGCGCGGATACGTGTGCAGCACTTCCTTCAGTGGCGAGCTTTCCTTCGCCTGCGATTCGACAGCGCTGAACGCGGGCGTCTCGTCGATATGGCTGCGAATGAAGTAGCCGACCGGCCCGACGATGATCCCGAGCAGGAACGGCAGCCGCCAGCCCCAGCTATGCAGCGCCTGCGTGTCGAGCGACGTCGTGACGAACGTGCCGGTCGCCGCACCGAGCAGCACCGCGAAGCCGATGCTCGACTGGATCCAGCTCGAGTAATACGCGCGCTTCTCCGGCGGCGCATATTCGGTGAGGAACGCGGTGGCGCCGCCCATCTCGCCGCCGGCCGAGAAGCCTTGCAGCAGCCGCGCGACGACGATCATCAGCGGCGCGGCGATGCCGGCCTGTTCGTAAGTCGGCGCGATCCCGATCAACGCGGTGCCGGCCGCCATCAGCAGGATCGTGAGCGACAGCGCGGCCTTGCGTCCGACCTTGTCGGCATAGACGCCGAGCACGATGCCGCCCACCGGCCGCATGAAGAAGCCCACGCCGAACGTCGCGACGGTGAGCAGTACGGATGTCAGTTCGTTGCCGGTCGGGAAGAACAGCTTCGCGATGATCACCGCGAAGAAGCTGTAGACGGTGAAGTCGAACCATTCGAGGCCGTTGCCGATGACGGTCGCGACGATGGCGCGGCGGCGCTGTTGCACCGCCGCATCGACGGAAGGCGCGGCGCGCGGGGAAAGCGTTCCTTGCATGGTCTCTTCCTTGGTCAGAAGACGGGACGGCTGCCCCGCGTGAATCCCATACTAAGGAGAGCGGGATTTTTTTCTGAAACGAAAGATTCGCATGCACGCATGCGCTATACGCATGCGTCGTGCTCGGGCGTTCGGGGCATTCAGGCCCCGGTCTGCTTCTCCGCCTGTTCGAACAGCCAGCGCGTGAACAGGCGGGCGGCCTGGTTCTGAGCGCGGTCGTTCGGCGAGATCACGTAATAGCCGCCGCCGTGGCTTGCGGACGCCGCCGTCACGCGCACGAGCAGCCCGGCTTCGATGCATGCGTCGATCATGTAGCGCCAGCCGAGCGACACGCCCTGGCCGAGAATCGTCATCTGCACGATCTGCGGATAGGAGTTGATCGTGATGTCCTGCGGCTGCGCCTTCTGCCGGTCGACGTCGTTCATGTCGAACCATTCGGACCACGACATCCATTGCCGCTGGCCGTCTTCGAGGCGCAGCAGCGTTTCGTTCGCGAGGTCGGCCGGGTCGAGCGTGCGGCCGGCCAGATAGCCGGGCGCGCAGACGGGGAACACTTCTTCGTCGAACAGCCGGCGTGCGGTGTATTCGGCCGGCGCCTGCTGGCGCACGTAGTAGACACCGACGTCGAATTCCGCGGGCGACATCGATGCAAGACTATCGCGCACGATCAGGCGCAGCTTGATGTTGGGATACGTGGCGCGAAAGTTCGGTAGCCGCGGCGTGAGCCACAGCAGCGCGACGCCGGATGAGCACGCGATCGTCAGTTCGAGATCGCCGTACGGCTTCATCACGTCGTGCGTGGCTTGCGCACATTGCGTGAGCAGATGGTGGACTTGGGCCGCGTATTGTTCGCCGGCGATCGTCAGCCGCAGCGAACGGTGTTCGCGAACGAACAGCGAGCGGCCGAGGAATTCCTCGAGCTGCTGGATCTGGCGGCTGATCGCGCTTTGGGTCAGGTGCAGTTCGGCGGCGGCTTTCGTGAAACTCGCGTGCCGCACGGCGGCTTCGAACGCGACGAGGCACTGAAGAGGCGGCAGGGGCGTGATGCGCATGGCGGGCAGGGAGTCGAGGGCCTGCCTCCATGATACGGGTGGAGGCGACGGAAATCGTAATCTGTGAAGAGCGTCGTGGATTCGCTTTATTCGTGCGAAGATTGAGCGAAACAACACCGACACGTTCCCGAGAACGACGTGACCCTATCAAACCCTGAGAGCAAAGTGAAAGCCGCCCACCCACCCTGGATGCTCGTCGCGTTGGCCGAACGCGGCATTCGCCGACATCCGCCGGGCAGCATCAACGCACGCATCGTCGAATACAACAACCAGACGAACCTGGTCGGCTACGACGACAAGATTTCCTGGTGCTCGTCGTTCGTGAACTGGTGCATGGCGCACGCCGGATTCCGCGGCACCGGCTCCGCGCTCGCACGCTCGTGGCTGGAATGGGGAAAACCGCTGGAGCGTCCGGTGTACGGCTGCATCGCGATCCTGACGCGTGACGACCCGACGAGCTGGAAAGGGCACGTCGGTTTCTACCTGCGTCACGACGATAAGCACGTCCACTTGTTCGGCGGCAACCAGCTGGAAGAAGTTCGCGAACTCGCGTACCCGCTGAACGAAGTGATCGGCTACCGCTGGCCGGCCACCGAATGACTCGCAGCGGCAAACACACGAGAAATCCAAAATGCGGCCGTTCCCGCCATTGCTAATCAGTCGGACACACTGCACTGACCCACCTCGAGCTCCGTCGGCGAGTGCCCTCACGATGTAAGGCACTCACGCATGTACGCAGCTCAAATCCATGCGCTGGAGTTCACCGTGCTGGCGATGCATTTGACTGTAGAATCGCGCCAGAGAGCTTGTGTCATACTACTGACAATAAAGTAAGCAAAAAGTAATAAAAGGATGGAAATGGATGCGCAAGACATCGTGAGGGCGATGCAGGGCGGATTGCTTCAGCAAGATCGGCTGCTGAAACTCGACACTCCCTTTGGGGAAAATGTATTGCTACCCCAGCGCACTGTGGGCTGGTCTCGGATCGGCCGGCATTTCGACTTTGCGGTCGACGTCCTGTCGACACGAAGCGATCTCAAGCTGAAAGACCTGATCGGTCAATCCGTTACCCTCTGGATTCAGCAGACAGATCGGTCCTATCAGCCGCGAAACGGTTACGTCTATGCCGCCCGAAGACTGGGATCAGAGGGCGGACTGACCGGTTACCAGATCAGCTTTGCGTCATGGATGCATTTTCTGAAATTTCGCCGCGATCAGCGTATCTGGCAGGACAAGCCTGTTGATGAGATCCTCCGGGATGTATTCAACGCACATCCGCAGGCGAAAGGCCGATTTGAATTTGCGTTGTCCAGGCCGCTTCCGTCGAGGTCGTACTGTACTCAATACGAAGATGATTGGAATTTCGTCCATCGGTTGATGGAAGAGGAAGGACTGTTCAGCATCTGGAAGCAGGCCGATGATGGTAACTCCCATACCCTGACTATCACGGATCACCTAGATACGTGTGAGCCCCTCGCCGCGCGGTCGGTTCAGTTCTCTCGATACGGTAGTAATAGCGAGGTTGACGCGCTGGTTCACTGGTCCTGCTTGCGAAGCCTCCATAGCGCGGCCCTGACCACTCGCACATTCGACTATAAGTATCCGTCGCCGCTTGCGAATCCGAAGGGCACCAATATCCCGACCGTGTCACATCAGTTGCCGGAGCAGTTGGAGGTGTATGAGTATACGGGCCCCTATACGTATCTTGACCAAGAGCGCGGCGATCATCTCACCAAGGTACGCATGGAGGAGTGGGAGTCACGCGAAAAGCGGTTCTACGGCACGGGGGCGCTGCGCGGTATCGACGCTGGGCGGTGGTTCGAGCTCGTTGGCCATCCGGAGCATGATCGGGAGTCGAGCGAGCGCAGCCAATTCGCAGTCGTCGAAGTGATATGGCTGATCGAGAACAACCTGCCGGGATCGAATCATCACGGAGCCCTTCCTCACAGCTTGAATGGGCGCTTGGCTAAAGCGAAAGCTACCTTCGACGGGCAACCGACCTCTGGGGTCACTCATTTCGATGGGTCTGAAGGTTTCTTTTTGGTTGAAATCGAGGCACAACGTAAATCGGTGCCCTTCCGTAGCCCGTACGAACACCATAAACCCGTCATGCAGATGCAGACGGCGACAGTTGTCGGTCCGCAAGGTCGTCGTATTTATACGGATGAGTTGGGCCGAGTAAAAGTTCAGTTCCATTGGGATCGGATCGGTCGGCGTGATGAGCGCAGTTCCTGTTGGGTCCGCGTGAGTCATCCTTGGGCAGGCGAGGGGTTTGGGATGATCCATGTTCCTCGAATCGGCGACGAAGTCGTAGTGTCGTTTTTGGACGGGGCACCGGACCGCCCGCTCATTACAGGTCGGGTGTCGAACGGAAATAACTTCGTGCAGTGGAAACTGCCAGATAACCAGGCGTTATCGGGGCTGCGTTCCAGAGATCTCGAGGGAACGCAGGCGAATCAAGTTGTAGCCGACGACACACCAGGAAAACTGCAGGTTCAAGTGTCAAGCGACTACGAGCAGTCACGCCTCGTAGTTGGCTACAACACACGCATTGACGGCAATGCGGGGCGAAACGGAGCTCGCGGCACTGGCTGGGAGTTGGCAACGGATTCCTGGGGTGTGTTGCGCGCGAACCGTGGCATGCTAGTGACGACCGAGACGCGGGCGGGCGCAACGGCCGCCGCGAAAGATATGAGCGAGACCGTTGACCGTCTTGGAAAGGCTCAGCAACTACATGATGCGCTGACGAAGATCGCGCAGCAGAGCGAAGCGCAGGATGCGGATGGCCATCAGGCTGACATCGTCAATACCATTGCGGCACAGAACGAGCAGATTCGTGGCACGGGTGCCGGCAGCAACAACGAGTTTCCGGAGTTGTCGGAGCCGCATCTGGTGATTGACGGCAAGGCGGGTATCGAAATCACCACGCCAGCGACCGTGCATGTGGCGTCTCAGCAGGCCGCGATCACAACAGAAGGTCATATTGGTATTGCGAGTGGCCGCAGCCTTTTCGCGACGGTGCGAGACACGCTTCGTTTGTTTGCGCAGACTGGCCCAATGCATCTTGTCTCGGCTGCGGGCGACATCGTATTGAACGCGCTGACGAAGTCAATCGTGGCGCGAGCACAGAAGCAGATTCTGCTGGAAAGCGAGGAGATTCTGCTGCGTGCCCACAAATTCCGGGTCGAGGTAAACGGCAGCTTCCTGAATATGGATGCGAGCGGCGTGGTGAGCGGTACGACAGGCAAATTTACCGCGTACGCAGCTTCTCATGATTTGCCAGGCCCGAAGGATCAGATGGTCGATTTATCTCCGAAGAAGATCTGTGTGGAATGCATGCTTAAGGCAGCCCGGGGCGGAGCGGCCTTGGTGCCCCGTTAATCCGTAGACTTATCCATGATGACAGACCGACTTTCCCATTTCGGGCGACGTGCGATCCAGGCCGTCGCCTTTGCTGCCGTTTTTGGCCTCGGGGCATGCGATAAGCATCCCGGCGCTATGGCACAGCCGCTTGATCTGTCGAGCCTGCCGAAGCACTACGATACGCTGGGTGTTGGCGCCTCGACTCTGAACTACTCCCCTTGGTACATCCATAAGTGGGGATTTGAAGGGCCGAAGGGATCGGGGGTAAGCGGTGGTGGCCCCAACGTATTACCTGCTGAAGCAGACAATAAGCCGTACGGTGGTGGCGGTGATATGTGCTGCAGCGACATCCCCTCTGTATGGCAGCCGGACCTGAAGCTGACGGTGCGCTGGCTGGTTGACAAGAAGCAGGACGGAAAGACGCCAGGGTACTGGTACAAGGCGGAAAACGTTCGGATCCCGAAATATGGGAAGGTTATGGGTGGGCTTTGGGCGGTCTTCTTGCCGGGTGATCGGGTTCGTATCATGGTTGCTGACGGCCAGAAAGGTGACTTGAACGACCCGGGCATACGTCCTCCAGACACCGATCCGTACATCGCGCATGGGATTTTGGATGAAGAGTGGAATCGGATGTACCGGGATGGAGGGAGTGCGCAATGAGCCTCAAATGGGCGGATCCGATGCCTCAGGGTGGGCGTATAGCGGGCAGTATCACGGCGTTGAGAAAGGGGCGTGCGCTGGTGTGCGATGCTCTAATGTCTTGCCCTCAGACACTTCATATCACACTGTTCTTTGATGGTACGAACAATAACGACGAACAGACAAATCCTTTCCGGGATTCACTTGTTCGCACACATTCCAATGTTGCGCGGCTGTACAACGCGGCACTGGACCGATCAGAAGAGGGGATATTTCGCTTCTATATTGCAGGTGTGGGTACACCATTCAAGAGTATTGGTGAGCAGACGTACTCGACTTCCGGCAAGTCAATGGCATCCGGTTTTGGCAGTCGCTGCGTGTGGGGCTACACGAGAGTACTGAATGCTATATATCGGGCTATTGCTACGGACAAGACCCGAAATCTGATTCCGGATAGCGACGTCCAAAGAGTTTGCACGGAAGTGGCCGATGGTCACAAACTCCCGCTGGTTGGCTACACCGATCGATTGGGTCTCGCTCACAAGCAGGCGATCGACGAGGGGCGATATCCGCAGACGGTCAAGCAGATCTGGATCAACGTAATTGGTTTTTCGCGGGGGGCGGCATGCGCACGCGTATTCGTCAACAAGCTGATCAATGAATGGGCACGGGACGGGCGGATTGGATACCAGACTGGAAAATATGCGCTGAATTACAAGGTCAACTTCGTTGGTCTTTTCGATACAGTTGCCTCCGTAGGCCCCCCCGATTCGACTCGTGCGACCGTGGACTTTGGCACATTTGATGGGCACTTCGCGTTCGCTAACGACGGTCGGCTTGATATTCCTAAGGATGTCCGATTCTGTTACCACGCGTTTTCGGTGCACGAGCAGCGTATGAGTTTTCCGCTTGATTCAATCCGCAACGGGGGCAGCTACGGCAGCGGGATTCGTGACGAGGTGGCCTATCCGGGGGTCCATTCGGACGTGGGGGGCGGCTATGCGCCATGCGAACAGGGTAAAGGAGGGGTTGCAGCGAAAGCTGGGGACGACAGCTACAAACTTAGCCAGATTCCGCTGCACGATATGTATCTGAAGGCCGCCTCGTATGGTGTGCCGCTGATGGATAGCGATACGATAACTAAACGTGCCGATCTGGTTGCCGACTTTGCTCTCGACCAGTCGGTGATCGATGCATTTAACGCGTGGCGCAAGACCGTCGAGAATGTCAACAGTGTGGAAGATGCGCTGAAGGTCGGATTGGGCCAGATGTTGGCGTGGCGGACGCTGCGCGCAGACATTGGTAATCCGCAGCGCTATGTTACGGGACAGTCGTTCTTCAAGCGCGCGCACGAAGACAAGATGACGCCGCATAAGGTGCAGCAGGGGGTTTCAAAGGCGTCGGAAAATGATCCGACTATGAGTAAGCTGAGGTCGCAATCTCAGTTGCTCCAGGCGAACGCCTTGTCAATGGGAGCGGGATATGCGTCATACATGAGCACGCAAAAGGGGCAGGTGACGGCGCTGAACGAAGCCATGGACCGGCGCAACGAGCAGCTATGCGGTGCAATTGCTCATCCTGGTGTCGCTAACCCGAAACCTGCCCGTCCTGGAGAGGGGCCACTCGATGTTGTGACCAACGATCAGACCGACCTTCGGCAGGGCGCGGAGGAAATGCGGCTGCTTCTCGGGTACCTGTATCCGGACCAGTGCGAGCGGTGGAAAGTAAAGCGCACGGATCATCGTCCAATAGTGACTCGCGGGGGCGACGTGATCAAGGTGCCACCGACATTTGTCGTCGAACATGATCAGCCCGGGAGTGATTCCCCGTGCGTTACGCTGGCGTATAGCGGAATACTGCTCAACACGGTCTGGTCGACGCTTGTGCAAAATTACCGCGTAGAGGACGACGTTATGGCTGCGCCATTACCTGGCGTGGAGTCGTTCCTACGCCAGCATACGTCTCCCGACGCCGTGAACAAGTTGCCTGCAGGAGCCATCACTCTATTTGATGACTACGTGCACGATAGCCGCTGCTGGTTCCGGGTGCCGTATTTTCACGAGTACGCGCCAGGTGGGTATGGTTTCCCGCGAGTCGTGTTTGTTGGCGGAGATAAGCGCAAGGCATATCTCGGCCTTGCGTCAAACGCTTCGCAGCTCGACTTGGGTAATGGCAGGACCCAAGCCGGGTGGGCCTGAGGCGAGTGGGAAGCAAGCCGATAAACAGGATTCCAGATGGAACTACAAGCTACATCCTCGCAAACTCGCCTGATGGGGTTGGTCGACGCGGCGGTATGTCCGCCGAAAGTGGTGCCTTTGCTGCAGCATGCTGGCGTACCGTTTCTCTCTGTTTTCGCTGGTCTGCCTGAAGAGGAACTCGGACCAGCTTCACTATTTTTGGTGTCGATCGATGACACCGAGGCGGACTGGTTTGTAGAGCTCGATCAGCTCGATCGCCAGAGTCCATGCCTGTCCTTGATCTCTAGCAGGGTGGAGATGGATGCACTGGTCACGCATCTGCAAGCATTCTTGTTTGCGGATATTGGCGACAACATGACCGCGATGGTGCGGTTCTTTGATCCGCGTAACACAACGGCGGTGTTGAACACGTGGGGTGAGCAGATTCGCGCCATGTTCATGAGCCCTATCGAGCAATGGATGTACCGGGGGCGTCACAGGGAGTGGCAGCACATTCGGAACGAATCGATGGCGAGCGCGAGGATCTGCCGTTCCGTCATGGTTCAGCTCGAGCCGTCGGACGTCAATGCCCTCATGGCGCACACGGAGCCCGACGAGATTCTGGCTGCACTGATCGATTCCGGCGATGTCGACGGAGAGCGTACCTACCTTGACCGCTTCGAGGATTTCATTCCTCGCTACCTCCGTGCGGTGCAGTGGGGGATCCGCGAGCCGGGGGACCGCCTTTCTTTCTGCCAGCACACCTATATGTATGGACAGGATTTCGATCGGAATCGGTTCGTTCATGATTTACTGATTCAGCGTCAGCAGTCTGATGAGTCGTTTAGTGTCGCTATCACTCGCGTCCCGGCAAATGTATGGGCCGAGATTGAGCGGATGGGCACGCATGACGCAGGGAGCGCTTCGCAGTCGGTTACGTTATAGGGAGCATGTTATGGCATTGCAGATGATCGTGGTCGGCGATGCGACCTCACATGGTGGGCGAGTGATCACCGGATCGGAAACACATCGCATCGATGGCAAAAATATTGCGCGGTTGCACGATCTGGTGGACTGTCCGGAAAAATATCCGGACGGACGACCACATGGAGTTAACAAGATAATCGAGGCGCATCCGACGGTAACGATCGATGGTCAACGCGTTGCGTTGCACGGCCATCATACCGAGTGTGGGTGCACGTTAATTGGCAGTTTGACTGCTCGTGTGGGCGACTAGAGGTGTCCGCGCAAAATCGGACAGCGGAATAAGTGGAGCGGTCGGGCCTTGAGCCAACGATAATTCTGGCAAAGGAACGGCAAAAGGACGAAGAGAACCCGGCGGACGTGGTCGGCGGCGTTCAATGCGAAGATTGCTGGCAGCGGGCAAAGGCGAGCGGACACTTGCCGAATTGGCACAGCAGTTCGATGTGCATCCGAGCCAGATCACGGAATGGAAGCGGTAGTTACAGGAACGCGCGGCCGCCGTGTTCGGTACGACCGGGGCGCCCTCGAGCGAGCCCCGTGGGCCCGGGCATCCAGTGCACGCGGACGTGCTCGCGGAGGCCGTGCTGGGCCGGAACATCCGGCTGTCGCCATGCCCGGCCGCTCCATCGGCGAGTATGTCAAGCTGTACAACCGGAAACGGCCTCATTCGAGCTTGGCGGATCAGAGGCCAGATGAGGCTACTTCGCGACGCTGGGAGGTATCCGGAATTTAGTGTGTGAGGCGGGTTGAGATTCAGACTCCAATGTTGAATCGTTCTGGGTAAAGCAGTGCGAACTGAGTCATGGCGCTCTTCCAATCGTGCCGGGAACCCGTCCACTTGGCTACGACGTTGCGCAGCGCCAGCCAGATCAGCTTGAGCGCGGCCTCGTCCGACGGGAAGTGGCCGCGCGCCTTAATGATCTTCCGAAGCTGCATGTGCAGCGACTCGATCGCGTTGGTCGTATATACAATTTTCCGGATGTCGGGCGCGAAGGCGTAAAACGGAATCACCTGATCCCAGGCCCGGCGCCAGAGCGCGGCAATCGGTGGGTATTTCGTCCCCCACGGGCTCGTATCGAACGCATCCAGCGCCACGGCGGCCGCTTCGGCCGACGGTGCCCGATAGACCTCCTTGAGCGCCGCTGCGACGGATTTCCGGTCTTTCCAGCTGGCGAAGTCCAGCGAGTTCCGGATCAGATGCACGATGCAGGTCTGGACCGTCGTTTCCGGGAACACCGTGTTGATCGCTTCCGGGAAGCCCTTCAGTCCGTCGACCACGGCAATCAGGATATCCTGCACGCCACGCAGCTTCAGGTCGTTCACCACCCGCAGCCAGAACTTGGCCCCCTCGGTCTGCTCGATCCAGAGGCCCAGCACGTCACGTGTGCCGTCGCGGCGAACACCCAGCGCCAGGTAGATCGCCTTGTTGCGGACCACGCCTTCGTCCCGGATCTTGACGCGCAAGGCGTCGAAGAACACCACCGGGTACATCGGCTCGAGCGGCCGCTGTTGCCACTCGCGCACTTCGTCGATCACCGCGTCAGTGACGGTACTGATGAAGTCCGGCGATACCTCGATGCCGTACATCTCCTGCAGGAAGCCCTGAATCTCCTGCACGCTCATGCCGCGTGCGTACATCGCGATGATCTTGTCGTCGAAGCCGGTGAAACGTCGCTCGCCCTTGGCGATCAGCACCGGATCGAAGGTGCCTTCGCGATCGCGCGGAATCTCGACGTCGAGCAGGTCGTCGTCGGTCGCGATGCGCTTGCGGCTGGTGCCGTTGCGATGGTTCGTGCGGCCGGCCGGCTTGGCTTCGCCCTTCTCGTAGCCGAGGTGGTGGGTCAACTCGCCACCCAGCGCACGCTCGAAGATCGCCTTCTTGAGCGCAGCGAGCTGCTCGTTGATCGTCGCCCGATCCAGCGTTCCGGGCACCAGTTGCTTGATCAGTTCCGGGTCCAGGTTCAAGCCCTTGCCCGGTTCTACGGTCGCTTCTTCCTTACGTTTGCGTGGCATAACGTGGCTCCTTGGCCATCAGTTTATGCCTCACACACAAAGGTTCGGATAGGCTCCGACGCTGCCTGCGATCAAATTGGCAGTATGGCTGCTTCCGACGTTCCACTTAAAAATCTAAGCGTACTGTCCGAACAAGCGAGGCCGCCTCCATCCGCCCGATATCCCATTGATCGTCAGTTCTTCGCCACAGCCTCCGTTTCCGTCTGCGTCCCACCCGCCGCATCATTCCGGCTCCACCCACCCCCCAGCGACCGATACAACGCAACCGCTGCAAGCGCGTGCTCGCGCTTGACCTGATTGAGCGAATCCGAATCGCGCAGATACACCTCCTGCGCCGACAGCACATCCAGAAAATCCGTCGCACCGCCCTTATAAAGCTGATTCGCCAGCCCAAGCGCTTTATCGGAAGCCGCCAATGCACTATCGAGTCGCCGCGTCGCCTCATCGGAACTGACGAGATTGGCGCGCGCATCCTCGACTTCCCGCAACGCTTGCAGCATCGTTTGTCGTAACCCGAGTTCCGACTCGCGCATCCGGCTTTCGCTCTGCGAGATATCGGCGGTAATTCGTCCCGCGTTGAAGATCGGACTCGTCGCACTCAACGCCGCGCTGAACAGGTTATCGGTCAACGTCGGCAACCCGAGATACGAAGCCGCGAGAATCCCGTCCGTCAGGTTCAACGAAAACTTCGGATACCGTTCGGCCTTCGCCACGCCGACTTGTGCCGCACGCCGCTCGACTTGAGCATAGGCAGTCAGCACATCCGGCCGCCGCAACAACGCTTGCGAAGGCAACGTCCCCGGCGCGCCAGCCGGCGGCGCGGGAATCTCGCCAGCCTGCGCCAGCACGAGCCGATCGACCGATTCCGGCGTGCGCCCGGAATACACGGCAATCAGATTGAGTTGATGCGAAATCTGCGCCTGCGTCGGCGGAATCCGGGCTTCGAGTGCATCGAGCTGGTTCTGCGCCCGCGTCACGTCGAGTTCCGTCGACAGCCCGAACGCCTGCCGCTTGCGCGTGAGTTCGAGCGCATGCTGGCGGATTTTCGCGTTGTCCTGCAGGATCTTCAATTCTTGCTGCGCCCAGCGCAGATCGACATACGCGGATGCCGCATCGGCCGCGAGCGCGAGCCGCATCGCATCTTCCGCATGCTTTTGGCCGACCAACTCCGCTTGAGCAGCAAGCAGATCGAGCCGCTCTCCGCCGAACACATCGGGCGACCAGCTCAGCGCGAGCCCGGCGCCGGCCTGCCGCACGTAACCGAGCGGCGGCGGCGTGTTTTGCCGCGCGTCGGCCGCATGCGCGGTCGCGTCGAGTTCGGGCAGCAGCACCGCGCGTTTCTGAACGGTCAGCGCCTGCGCCTGCTTCACGCGTTCGGCCGCGGCTTGCAGATCGAGATTGCCGTCGAGCACCGCGGCGATCAGCTTGTCCAGCACGGGATCGTGGAATTGCGCCCACCAAGCGGCGGCGTCGATATCCGCGCGCGGCACATTGGTATCCCAACCATCAGGCGCGAGCGTTCGCACCGAATCCTGAAGCGCCGGATGCTGCGCGGGCTGCACCGCACACCCGGCGGCGAATGCGCTGACGGCCAGCGCGACGAGTAACTTCTTCATGATGATGATCCTTGGCCTCAGTGCGCGTCCGGCGGCGGCGCGTTCAACGTAATGGGTTTGGAAAACACGACGGCAAGCAGCGCGACGACGAAGCACAGCGACAGCGCGTAGTACGCATCCGCATAAGTCAGCGTCAGCGCTTCTCGGTAGATCAGCCGATGCAGGTTCGCGAGTCCGGCCTGCGCGGTATTCAGCGTATTGCCGGCCACCGATCCCCAGTACGCGGCCTGGCGGTCGAGCAGTGACGCGATCTGCGGTTCGCCGGCGCTCACGTGCTCGTTCAGCCGCAGATAGTGAAAATTCAGCCGGTCGTTCAGCATCGTCGCGCTCACCGCGATACCGATCGCGCCGCCGAGGTTACGCATCAGGTTGAACAGGCCGCTCGCCGATTTCAGCCGCGACTGCGGCAGCGAGCCGAGCGCCATCGTCACGATCGGCGGCACGCTGAATTGCTGGCCGATGCCGCGCAGCGCCTGCGGCAGCAGCAGTTCCCGCCAGCCCCAGTCGTGCGTGATCGGCGTATACAGGTAGCAGCCGAGGCCGAAACAGATCAACCCGAACACGAGCAGCGCACGCATGCTGAAGTAGCGCGCGGCGAACGCATACGCGCACAACGCGATCAACTGGAACGCGCCGACCGACAGCAGCGCGATGCCGATCTGCAACGAGCTGAACGCACGCACCTGCGCGAGAAACAGCGGCGTCAGGAACACGGTCACGAAAATCCCGATGCCGGTCACGAACGACAGCAGGCTGCCGATCCCGAAGTTGCGCACGGCGAGCGCGCGCAGGTCGACGATCGGATCTTTCGCGGTCAGCG
The DNA here is from genome assembly GCF_030504405.1 of Burkholderia sp. AU44665. Classification (NCBI taxonomy): domain Bacteria; kingdom Pseudomonadati; phylum Pseudomonadota; class Betaproteobacteria; order Burkholderiales; family Burkholderiaceae; genus Burkholderia; species Burkholderia sp. AU44665. The sequence continues at coordinate 21,627 of NZ_JAUJRI010000014.1, forward strand.
CATGCACGATGAACAGGAAGCCGCATATGCCGGCGATCCACGCGCAGATCACGATCGCGTCGTCGCCGAACCAGTTCTTGCGCGGGCCTTCCTCGAGCACGTATTCGAGGCAGCCGAGGAAGCCGGACATCAACGCGATGCCGAGATAGTCGCCGCGCTTGATCAGGCTGAGATCGGGCGCGTCGATATGCACGTAGCGCGGCACGAGCACGGCTACCGCGATGCCCGGCACGAGGTTCAGGTAGAACAGCCAGTGCCACGACCATTGGTCGGTGATCCAGCCGCCGATCACGGGGCCGATCGCCGGCGCGAGCGACGCGAGCGCGCCGATGGTCGTCGACGCGATCAGCCGCTGCTTGCCGGGGAACAGCACGAACGCGGTGGTAAACACGGTCGGGATCATCGCGGCGCCGAGCGCGCCCTGCATGCCGCGAAACAGGATCATCGAGTTGATGTCCCACGCGAGCCCGCACAGCATGCTGGTGATCGTGAAGCCGACGGCCGACGCGGCGAACAGCCAGCGCGTCGACATCACCTTCGACAGCCAGCCCGACATCGGGATCACGATGATCTCGGCGATCAGGTAGGCCGTCTGCACCCACGACAATTCGTCCTGGCTCGCGGACAGCCCGCCGCCGATGTCGCGCAGCGACGACGCGACGATCTGGATGTCGAGCGTCGCCATGAAGAAGCCGACGCACATCAGCGCGAATGCGAACACGCGCTGCCTGGTCGGTTGTGACGCGGGGTCGCCGGAAAACGCGGTGGTCATCGTCGGCTCCCGCTCAGTTCTTGTGGTCGGTATGCACGGTCACGACCGCGGACAGCCCGGGGCGCAGCACCTGCTCGATGCCCGGCTGCGGATCGAGATGCACGCGCACGGGCACGCGCTGGACGATCTTCGTGAAGTTGCCGGTCGCGTTCTCGGGCGGCAGCACGCTGAAGGTCGCGCCGGTCGCGGGCGCGAGGCTGTCGACGCGGCCGTGCAGGCGCGTGCTCGACGCATCGAGCGCGACGTCGACGCGATCGCCCGCGCGCATCTTGCGTAGCTGGTCTTCCTTGAAGTTCGCATCGATCCACAGGCCGGAGGCCGGTACGACCGTCAGCAGCGGCACGCCGACGTTCGCGAGCATCCCGACGCGGCCGGTGCGGTTGCCGACGTAGCCGTCGACCGGCGAGCGGATCGTCGTGTATTCGACGTTGAGCGCCGCGACGCGCTGCGCGGCGAGCGCGGTCTTCACGCGGGCCCGCGCATCGGCGAGTTGCGCGCCGAGCACGTCGAGTTGGCGCTTCGATGCGAGCAGCGCGGCGTCGCTGCGTTCGACGGCCGCGCCGGCCTTCGAGTAATCGGCGTCCGCGCGCTCGACGATCTGGTTCGATACGGCGTCCGACTTCACGAGTTCGCGATAGCGCACGCGATCGGATGCCGCGCGCGTCAACTCGGCCGACGACGCATTCTTGTCTGCCGCGTGCTGACCGATCACCGCGAATTGCAGCTGCTGCTTCGCTTCGAGTTCGGTCACGGCGGAGCGCGCGCTGTCGACTTCTGCGCTGGCCTGAGCGAGCTTCGCGTCGTAGTCGCGCGCATCGAGCTGCACGAGCACGTCGCCGGCCTTCACACGCTGATTGTCGGTCACGAGGATCTTGTCGACGAAACCGCTGACCTTCGGTGCGAGCACCGTCACGTCGCCGCCGACGTACGCATCGTCGGTGCTTTCCTGGAAGCGCAGCACGAACAGCCAGTCGAGCGCGGCGGCCGCGACCACGACGACGGCGGCGCCCACCGCGATGCGCATCCACGGCACGCGGCGTCGTTGCTTCGCGGGCCGCTCGGTTGTGGCTGCTTCGCGTGACGAGGCAGCGTCTTGAGTCGTATCCATCGATTCACCTATGTATATGCACTGATCAAAACGATCGACGTCGTCGTGTCGATCGGGGAAGGGGTTAGCGTTCCGGCAGGTTGTGCGTGATCCGGAACAATTCGTCTCTCAGTCGGGCCGCCTGCGCCGACCCGAAGTACCGCTCGAACGCTTCCTGCGCGGCGAGCCAGTGCACGTGCGCATCGGCCACCTTGGTTTCGCCGTGCGCGGTCAGCGCGAACGTCTGGCCGCGGCATGGCGGCTCGATCCGCCCCGTCACCAGCGCCGCGCCGACGAGAGGCCTGAGCGCGCGCAGCAACGCGGTGCGTTCGATCACCAGCACGTTCGACAGTGTCGCCATCGTCAGGCCGGGCCGCTCGCGCAGCAGCGCGAGGATGCTGTACTGCGACGGCGTGACGCCCGCCCGCGACAGATAGCGCTCGTAGAACTGCGAGATTCGCCGGGCGGCTTGCCGGACCGCGAAGCAATCGTCATCGGTGAGCGTGGTCTTGTGCATGTGCACATGTTAGGGGGCGGGGCGGCGCGAAGCGAGGGGCGGGACAGGATCAGATTGGTGTCGTGGCTGTACCAATCGGCGTCGCAAAGGCGCGTTCCCGCGCCCGGTCACGCCGCGGCCGGAACGCTCCAGCCTTCGCGGTCGCAATACGCGGCCGTGTAGTCGATGAACGCCTTCACCTTCGCGGGCAGCAGCGAGCGGTTCGCGTACGCGAGCTTGATTTCGACGAACGCATCGACGAGATCGGCGCCTTCCAGCAACTGCACGAGCGCGCCCGACGCGAGTTGCGCCTCGACGAGCGTTTTCGGGACGACGCCGATGCCGAAGTCGTGCATCACCATTTCGCGGTTGAACACGGGGCTGTTCGACGAGATGTCGAAACGGAACGGCACGGTGACCGTGTCGCCGTCGACGCGGAAGGACAGCGCCGGGCGGCGCAGCGACGGCGAGATCGGCACGAACGGATGATCGGCGAGGTCGGCCGGGCTTTCGGGGCGCGCATGCGCGTGCAGATACGCAGGCGTGGCGACGATCACGACCGGAATGCGCTCGATCAGCCGCACGACGGTCGATTCGCTCGTCAGCATGTACGGCACGACGATGCCAATGTCGTAGCCTTCGCCGACCAGATCGACAGGGCGCTCGGTCAGCGTGACGTCGAGGCGCACGTTCGGGTGCGCGGCCTTGAAGCCGGCGATCAGCGGCACGAGCCGGTTCAGCGCGGCCGTCGTATGCGCGACGAGGCGCAGCAGGCCCTCGGGCTCGCGCGTGTGTGCCTGCGCTTGAACTTCCAGCGCGTCGAGCTCGTCGAGCACGGCCGCGCAACGCTCGTAGATTCGCTCGGCCGTCTCGGTCAGCGACACCTGGCGCGTGGTCCGGTGCAGCAGACGGCTGCCGAAACGCGCCTCCAGATCGGCCACCGCGCGCGAGACGACCGGCCGCGCGAGGCCGTGCATGTCGGCGGCGCGCGTGAAGCTGCGCATCTCCACCACCGACCGGAAGATCCGCAGCTTGTCGATGTAGTCCATGTCCGTCTCCTTGACGCGATGGCCGGCCGCCGGCCGTTGTTACCGCGGAGTGTACATTGACTTTATGCATATGCACATATAGATTCCGGAACATGAACGACATTCCGATTTCCGAGGCGTGCAACTGTCTCGCGCTGCGCCAGGCGGCGCGCTTCGTCACGCAACTGTACGAACGCCATCTGGCCCCGGTTGGCGTCACGCCCGCCCAGTTCTCGATCATGGTGAACCTCAAACGCCGGCCCGGCCTGCTGATGAGCGAACTCGCCGACACGCTCGTGATGGATCGCACGACCTTGCTGCGCGCGCTGAAGCCGTTGCAGCGCGATGGCTTCGTCGCGACGGCTGCATCCGAGCACGATGCGCGTGCGCATGCGCTCCATCTCACGAAGCTCGGCGAGCGCACGTTCGCGCAGGCGAAAGTTGCGTGGCAGGCCGCGCAAGACGAATTCGACGCGCAGTTCGGCCGCGATCGCGCAAAGGCGCTGCGTGACGAGTTGTTCAGCCTGACTGCGGAGCGTTAGGGCGAACTGGATTGGAATGCGAGCCATTATGTGATTTAGTTGCCGAATTTCGCTGAAAGTGGTTTTGTGTGGGTCCGGATTCGTGAAAATCTGGACAGTTTTTATTTCCAGTTGTAGAGTCCTCTGACGGATTTCACGCAGCCGGCGCCGCCGGCACGCGTCACGAGGAGCAACCGGATGCTGCAGTTGAGTGACCGCGACGACGCGATGTTGCGCGGGGATTTCGGCGACGGCGTCGCCCGTGCGATGCGAATCGTCGCGCGCACCGCGCAAGTGATGTCCGCGCCTCACCTGATCGACATTACGTCCGCGCATATCGACGGCTGCCTGTACCACGGCCAGACCAGCCTCGACTTCGTCGACTATTTCGTCGAAACGGGCGCGAAGGTCGCGGTGCCGACCACGTTGAACGTCGGCTCGCTCGACTTGATCCATCCCGAGCTGTACCACGGCGATCGCACGATCCAACGCGATGCGCGGCGCCTGATGGACGCGCATTTGTTGCTCGGCTGCGAATCGAGCTTCACGTGCGCGCCGTATCAGCTGAAGCATCGCCCCGCGCTGGGCGAGCAGATCGCGTGGGCCGAATCCAATGCGATCGTGTTCGCGAACTCGGTGCTGGGCGCACGCACGAGCCGCTACGGCGATTTCCTCGACCTGGCTGCCGCGATCACGGGGCGCGCGCCGTATGCGGGGCTGCATGTCGACGCGAACCGCGCCGCGCGGATCGTGTTCAATGCGCCGGACTTCAGCAGCCTGCCGTCGCGCGACATCTATTTCGCCGCGCTCGGGCTGGCGGTCGGCAAGATCGCGGGCGCGGTCGTGCCGGCGATCGTCGGGCTGCCGGCGGACACCACCGAGGACGAACTCAAGGCGCTCGGCGCGGCCGCCGCATCGAGCGGGGCCGTCGCGCTGTTCCATGCGGTCGGCGTGACGCCCGAGGCGCCGACGCTCGACGCCGCGTTGCACGGGCGCGCCGCGCAACGCACGGTCGATATCACGATGGCCGATCTCGACGAGATTCGCCGCACGCTGAATCACGGCGCGGCCGGCGACGCGCTCGTCGCGGTCGCGCTCGGCACGCCGCATTTTTCGCTGGCCGAATTCCGCACGCTCGACACGTTGCTCGACGCCTTCGACGGCAAGCCGGCCTGCGATTTCTACGTGAACACGAGCCGCTTCATTTTGTGGGAGCTGGAAGAAGCCGGCCTCGCGGAGAAATTCGCCGCGCGCGGCATCCAGATCGTCGTCGATACCTGCACGTACATCACGCCGGTGATGAAGCAGTTGTCGGGGCTGGTGATGACCAACTCGGGGAAATGGGCGTCGTATGCGCCCGCGAACATCGGCGTGACGGTCGCGTACGGCAGCATGCGCGAATGCGTGCGGTCCGCGTACGAAGGCAAGGTGCGATTCGATGACTGAAGCGACGGGCAAATTCTTGACGGGCGACACGCTCGTGCCGGGCAGCGCGTGTGCGTGTCCGTTCGTGCTCGACAAGCCGCTGAGCTTCTGGGGCGGCTACGACTCGGGCGCGGGCAGGATCGTCGATTGCGGGCATCCGCAAGCCGGCGCGAGCCTTGCCGGCAAGGTGATGGTGATGCCGCACGCGAAGGGCTCGAGTTCGAGCAGCAGTGTGCTCGCGGAAGCGGTGCGCAACGGCACGGGGCCAGTCGGGATCGTGCTGAAGGAGCGCGACCTGATCGTCTCGATCGGCGCGATCGTGGCCGCCGAGCTGTATGCGATCGCGGTGCCGGTGGTGTGCGTGACGGACGACGTGTACGACGCGATTGCCGCCGCGACGGGCGACGTGCGCATCGAGGCTGGTGAGGGGGACGGCGGGGCGCGGATTGATATCGGCTGCTGATGCGTCGCGCGCTCGTCGCGGCATGCACGTCGGGCCACACGATCAAGCTGAACGCGACGCGCAGTACCGGTGAAATCGCGGGCCGGTGTCTCGTGTCGCCAGTGGTTGCGTATCAGTCGCGCGCCGCACCCGCTTCCCGGTATGCGCTCGGCGTTTGTCCGGCCCAGCGCCGGAACGCGCGCGTGAAATTCGCCGGGTCGGTGAATTGCAGCCGCTCGGCGATCGTTTTCAGGTCGAGATCCGATGCGGCGAGCAACTGCTTTGCGTCGCGAAACCGCGCTTCGTCGAGCAATTGCCGATAGCTCGATCCCGCTTCCTCCAGCCGGCGCCGCAGCGTGCGCGTCGACACGAGCAGCGCATCGGCGAGCGTGTCCGGCCCCGGATAATCGCCGGCTGCGCGCGCCAGTTCCGCCCGCACGCGCTCGACCAGATCGCCTTCCTCCTGCCGCACCTGTGCATATTCGCGTTCCACCTGCACGAGCGCCTGCCGGTGCGCGACTTCATCGGCGAGCGGCAGCGGCCAGTCGAGCACGTCGTGCGCGACCCACAGCGCATTGGCCGCGCAGCCGAATTCGACCGGCGGCAACGTATCGCGGTAGCGCGCGAAATACGCGGGCTCCGGCCACGCGAATTGCAGCCTGATCGGCGGCGACGGGCGACCGGCCCATTGCGCGATGTTCTGCGCGAGCCCCGTCAGCACGAATTCGAACATCACGTGATGCTGCAGCACGGGATTCGCCTGCACGCCGTGCAGTTCGAGCGTCGCGCCGCGTTCGTCTTCCGCATAGGTCAGCCGGTACTGGCGATTGCGCATCCGGAAGTAGCGCTGCGTGACCGACAATGCTTCGCGGATGTCCCGCGCGGTCAGCGTCGCATAGCCGAGAAAGCCGTGCACGGTCGGCTTCAGCAGCAGCCCGAACGCGAGCCCGATGCCCGGATCGCCGCCGATCTCGATCGCGTTGAGCACGAGCCGCCCCCATTGCGACGGCGCGACGCGCGCATCCGGTTCGGCCAGCACCGCGTCGCGCAGGCCCGTGCCGGCACGCACGGCGGCCAGATCGACGCCGCGTGCGGCCAGCGCCTGCAGCAGCAGGCGCGTATAGGCGACCGGAATCGTCGGCCGGCGCAGCCCGAGGCGGTCCTTGCGAGACGGGGAGGTCATGTCGTTTTGGCCGGAAATGACAAGCATTATGGCTGTTTGCCCCCTCACGTTCAAGGCGCCGCCCGCCTACGATGGCAGGCATCGCTTACTGGCCGAATCATCATGACGACCCCCTTTCCCCACCTGCTCGCTCCGCTCGATCTCGGCTTCACGACGCTGAAGAACCGCGTGCTGATGGGCTCGATGCATACCGGCCTCGAGGACAGCCGCAAGACGCTGCCGCGCCTCGCCGAATATTTCGCCGAGCGCGCGCGCGGCGGCGTCGGCCTGATCGTGACGGGCGGCTTCGCGCCGAACGTGGCCGGCTGGACCAAGCCGTTCGGCGGCACGCTGATGACGTCGGCCGCCGCGCGCCGGCATCGCGAGATCACGGATGCGGTGCATGCGGAGGACGGCAAGATCGCGCTGCAGATCCTGCATACGGGCCGCTACGGTTATCACCCGTTCGCGGTCGCGCCGTCGAAGATCAAGTCGCCGATCTCGCCGTTCGCGCCGCACGAACTGAGTGCGCGCGGCGTCGAGCGGCAGATCCGCGCGTTCGTGCGTTGCGCGACGCTGGCGCGCGAAGCCGGTTATGACGGCGTCGAGATCATGGGCTCCGAGGGCTACCTGATCAACCAGTTCATCTCGATGCATACGAACAAGCGCATCGACCAGTGGGGCGGGTCGTACGAGAACCGCATCCGCTTGCCGATCGAGATCGTCGAGCGCACGCGCGAAGCGGTCGGCCGCGACTTCATCCTGATCTACCGGCTGTCGATGCTCGACCTGATTCCAGATGGCAGCGACTGGAACGAAACCGTGCAGCTCGCGAAGGCGGTCGAGCGCGCGGGTGCGACCATCATCAACACGGGGATCGGCTGGCATGAAGCGCGCGTGCCGACGATCGCGACGTCGGTGCCGCGCGGCGCGTTTGTGTGGGTGACGAAGAAGATGAAGGGCGAGGTCGGCATCCCGCTCGTGACGACCAACCGGATCAACCGGCCCGAAGTGGCCGAGCAGATTCTCGCGGACGGCTGCGCGGACATGGTGTCGATGGCGCGCCCGTTGCTCGCGGATCCCGAGTTCGTCGTCAAGGCGGCGCAGGGCCGGGCCGACGAAATCAACACGTGCATCGGCTGCAACCAGGCGTGCCTCGATCATGCGTTCAAGAACCGAATCGCGTCGTGCCTGCTGAATCCGCGTGCGTGCCACGAGACGGAGCTGAAATACACGCCCGCGCCGCAGTCGAAGCGCATCGCGGTGGTGGGCGCGGGGCCGGCCGGGCTCGCGTGCTCGACGGTGCTCGCGCAGCGCGGCCATCAGGTCGACCTGTTCGACGCGGCGCCGGAGATCGGCGGCCAGTTCAACATGGCGAAGCGGATCCCGGGCAAGGAGGAGTTTCACGAAGCGTTGCGCTACTTCGGCCGGCAGGTCGAGTTGACCGGCGTGAAGCTGCACCTGAACCGCCGCGTCGACGCGAGCGACCTGATCGCGGGCGGCTACGACGAAATCGTGCTCGCGACCGGCGTCGCGCCGCGCGACCCGAAGATTCCGGGGCAGGACGGGCCGAACGTGCTCAGCTATATCGACGTGCTCGCGGGCAGGCAGCCGGTCGGCCGGCGGGTCGCGGTGGTGGGCGCGGGCGGGATCGGCTTCGATGTCGCCGAATATCTGGTACAGGACGGCGAGTCGCCGGCGCTCGATCTGGACGCGTGGAAGGCCGAGTGGGGCGTGACCGACCCGGCCGCGACGCGCGGCGGTGTGACGCGTGCGCGGGTGTCGGCGCCCGCACGGGAGGTGACGTTGCTGCAGCGCAAGGCCGCACCGCTCGGCAAGGGCCTCGGCAAGACGACCGGCTGGATTCACCGTGCGACGCTGAAGATGAAGCAGGTGAAGATGATCGGCGGCGTGAATTACGAACTGATCGATGCACGCGGATTGCACGTGTCGTATGGCGAGCAGCGCACCGATCACGAATTGATCGAAGCCGACACGGTCGTGCTCTGCACGGGGCAGGAGCCGCAGCGCACGTTGCTCGCGCCGCTGCAGGCGGCCGGGCGCACGGTGCACCTGATCGGCGGCGCGGAACTGGCCGCCGAACTCGATGCGAAGCGTGCGATCGATCAGGGGGCGCGGCTGGCGGCGCGGCTGTAACGGGCGTTGCTGCGCCGTTCGCGCGGCGGCAGTCCCCCGGCGGTGATCCGCGGCGGGCGGGGCTTGTCGCGCGCTGCGCCGATGCGTCGAACCGCGGAAGCCGAACCGCGATGAGCGGCCGCGTCGATCGCGCTGCCACCCGACGTGCGGCAGAACGCAGCCGCGCAAGGCCCGCGCGGCTCAGGCCGCTTCGGCCCGTTCTTCCTCTTCCGCTTCGAGCATCGCCTTGACGATCAGATAGACGGCCGGCAGGTCGTCGTCGTCGCGGCGCCAGTCGACCGGCTCCTCGACGTCCGCGGCGACCAGCCGACTGTCGCGCAGCCGGATGAATGCATCGACGACGGCCGGCTCGTTGCGGCTCAGGAAACCGGCATTCGAGAATGCCAGCTCCTCGACGTTCAACAGCGCCTGCCAGCTCATCGTGCGGACGGCGGCCGGGTGGGTGCGGCGCCGCAGGCCGAGCGCCCGCTGGGCAGGGCCGCTGACGACACGCTGCAGATCGACGACCGCCCGCTGCGCGGCGCGCTCGAAATGGACGGGATTGAAGCCGGGTTGCTCGGGATCGAATGCGGATGACTGGAACATGGTCGCCTCACTAAAGACCGTCTCGGGATGATGTAATTCGGGTCAAATGACGCAGAAACACTGTAAATATATACAGTGATCGACCGACTTTCAAGCCCCCGGTGACAGCAGATGTCAGCCGCGCCATGACCGGCGTGTCAGACCGCCGCCGCGATCGTCTCCCGCAGCCATCGATGCGCCGGATCGCGATGCATGCGCTCGTGCCACAGCATCGACATTTCATAGCCGGGCACCTCGACCGGGGCGTCCACCACGCGCAGCGCTGGCACGTCGCGCACCAGCCGTTCAGGCACCATCGCGACGAGATCGGTACTCGCGACGGCCGACATCACGAACAGAAAGTGCGGCACCGACAGCACGACGCGCCGGGCGGCGCCGACCTTGGCGAGCGCTTCGTCCGTCACGCCGAAGAAGCCGCCGCCGTCGGGCGACACGATCACGTGTTCGAGCGAGCCGAACTGCGCGAGCGTGGGGCGCCGCTTCAGCTTCGGATGGCCGGCACGGCCGATCAGGACGTAACGCTCGACGAACAGCGGCAGGCGCCGCATGCCGGGCGGCGAGCCTTCGGTCGTGTGAAAAGCCAGGTCGATGCCGTTTCGTTCGGCCTCCTGCTCGATGCGCGGCGGCACGAGCTCGACGACGGCGAGCCGCGTGGCGGGCGCGGTCGAGCGCAGCGTGTGCAGCGCGGGCAGCACGATCGTCGATTCGCCGTAGTCGGTCGCGGCCACGCGCCACGTGTTCGTCGCGGTTGCAGGGTCGAACGGCGTGGCCGGAACCACGGCCCGCTCGACGGCCTCGAGCGCCTCCCGCAACGGCTCGCGCAGCGCTTCCGCGCGCGCGGTCGGCCGCATCCCGCGGGGCCCCGGCAGCAGCAGCGGATCGCCGAACACGTCGCGCAGTTTTTGCAGCTGGACGCTGACCGACGGTTGCGACATGTTCAGTTTCTCGGCCGCCCGCGTGACGTTGTGCTCGGCGAGCAGCACGTCGAGCGTGACGAGCAGGTTCAGATCGAGCCTTCTGAGATTATTCATCGCTATACCTGGGATATCAGGAATTCATTTCAAATATACCGTTGAAGGCGGCATCCTGCAGTCATTCAATCCACGGAGTGACGAACATGAATGTGCTGATCGTGTATGCCCATCCCGAGCCGCGCTCGCTGAACGGCGCGCTGCGCGACTTCGCCGTCGCGCACCTCGAAGCGGCCGGCCGCACGGTGCAAGTGACCGACCTGTACGCGATGAACTGGAAGGCGACCCTCGATGCGCACGACATGACCGGCCGTGCACCCGACGATCGCTTCGATCCGGCGCTCGATTCGAAGCGTGCGTTCGAGACGGGCACGCAGCGCGACGACATCGCGCGCGAGCAGGACAAGCTGAAGTGGGCGGACGCGGTGATTCTGCAGTTCCCGCTGTGGTGGTTCTCGATGCCGGCGATCATGAAGGGCTGGTTCGAGCGCGTGTACGCGTACGGGTTTGCTTATGGTGTCGGCGAGCATTCCGACACGCATTGGGGCGATCGCTACGGCGAAGGGTCGCTCGCCGGCAAGCGGGCGATGGTGATCGTCACGACGGGCGGGTGGGAACCGCACTACAGCCCGCGCGGTATCAACGGGCCGATCGACGACCTGCTGTTCCCGATCCAGCACGGCATGCTGTATTACCCGGGGTTCGACGTGCTGCCGCCGTTCGTGATCTATCGGACGGGCAAGATGAACGCGGCGCGCTTCGACGAAACGCGCGCGGCGCTCGGCCGGCGTCTCGACGATCTGTGGACCACGCAGCCGATTCCGTTTCGCCGGCAGAACGCGGGCGATTACGAGATTCCGGCACTGACGCTGAAGGACGGGATCGCGCCGGGGAAGGTTGGATTTAGTGCGCATCTGGCGCACGAGGGTTGATCGTGCGCGATCACGATGGGTCGATGCGCCGGACGACGTGCAGGCGGCCCGGCGGCTCGAAGTAGGTGCCGAAGCGTACGAGCCCGGCGTTCTTCAGATGGCAGGTCATCTCGAAGCTGACGAGGATGCCGGGATCGCGGTTGTCGACGATCGCGACGTCGATCGCGCGAATGCGCGGTTCGTATTTCAACAGCGTCGCCTCCATCTGCTGCTTGAGTAGATGCGCGGACGCGGGCAATGCCTTGTAGATGTTCGTCAGGTCGGGCAGCCCGTAGTCGGGTAGATGCTTGAGCGCGCCGGCTCGCGTATTGAGAATACGGCGGACGTTCTGCTGGACGCTCAGGCATTCAAGCGTGCGATCGTCGTAGGCGCCGATCGGTTCGCCGCCGATCTGGCCGAGCAGCATGTCGTACAGCGACGGGCCGGCGGTCATTGTCGGCTCCATCGTTCGGTGCCGTCGTCGGCGGCCGTCGGCGCATCGACGAAATCGATCGTCAACGTGCCTTCGGCAGTCGCGGACAACGAGATCTGCCGTGGCGCGATGCCCGATGCCATCCGCGCAAGCAATTCGCGGGACACGACGGGCAGCACGCGCTGGTTCAGGAATGCATCGACGCTGCGTGCGCCCGATTCCCGCGATACGCAGTGCCGCGCGATCGAGTCGATCAGATCGTCCGCACACGTCAGTGTCACGCCGTGTTGCCGGAGCAGGCGCGCTGCGATCGTGTCCAGTTTGATGCGCACGATCGACGCGAGCGCCACGGCATCGAGCGGCCGATAGACGAGCGTCTGGAACCGCGCGAGCAGTGCCGGCTGGAAATGCGCGACCAGTTGCGCGTGAATGACTTCCCGCAATGCCGCCTGCGTGATCGATGCGTCCTCAGCCGTCGCATCGTCGATTTGCGCACTGCCGAGATTGGACGTCATCACGATCACGCAGTGGCGGAAATCGATCTCGCGCCCTTCGCCGTCGCGCATCGTGCCCCGGTCGAATACCTGATAGAAGATGTCGAGCACATCGCGATGCGCTTTTTCGACCTCGTCCAGCAGCACCACGCTGTACGGCCGCTGACGCACGGCTTCGGTCAGCACGCCGCCGCGCCCGTAGCCGACGTAGCCGGGCGGCGAGCCCTTGAGTTGCGACACGGTATGCGCTTCCTGGTACTCCGACAGGTTGATGGTCGTCAGCGCGGCGTCGCCGCCGAACAACAGGTCGGCCAGCGCTCGCGCGGTTTCGGTTTTGCCGACGCCGGACGGCCCGGCCAGAAGGAACACGCCGAGCGGCGCGTGTTCGCTCTTCAGGCCGGCCTTGGCGGTGCGCAGGCTCTCGGCCAATGCCGCGATCGCATCGTCTTGTGCGACCACGCGCGTCGCCAGCGTCGCTTCGAGGGCGAGCAGGTTGCGCAGTTCGTCCTCGACGAGGTTGCCGACCGGTACGCCGGTCCATTCGGCGACGACGCGCGCGATGGACGGCGCGTCGACGTCGGCGGCAATCATCGGCGACTTGCGTTGAACGGCCGACAACGCATCGAGCGCATCCGACACGGCTGCCGGATCGACCATCTGATTCGTTACGTCGCGAAGGGCATGCACGACGCCGACGAGTTCGCGTTCCCGCGTGTACTGATCCAGCAGCCTGTCGGCCGCGCCGCGGGCGGTATCGTATTCCGTGTCGATCGACGCACGCCGTTCGGCGACAGCGGCGATCCCGGCGTGGCGGTCCGCGTCCAGCGCGGCGCGCTCCAGTTCGAGCGCCGCCAGCGTCGCACGCGCCTGCTGCAGTTCCGCGGGCGGCACGTCGAGTGACATGCGCACGCGTGCGGCGGCCGTGTCGATCAGGTCGACGGCCTTGTCCGGCAACTGTCGCGCGGGAACATAGCGGCGCGACAACCGCACGGCCGCGACGATCGCTTCGTCGCGGATATGCACGCCGTGATGCTTCGCGTAGCGGCTCGCGAGCCCGCGCAGCATCAGGCAGGCGGTGTCGTCGTCCGGTTCGTCGACCTTGATGACCTGGAAGCGCCGTTCGAGTGCGGCGTCGCGCTCGAAATACTGCTTGTACTCGGCCCACGTGGTGGCCGCGATCGTGCGCAATTCCCCGCGCGCGAGTGCCGGCTTGAGCAGGTTGGCCGCATCGGCGCCGCCCGCCGCGTTGCCTGCGCCGATCAACGCATGGGCTTCGTCGATGAACAGCAGGATCGGTGTTTCGGACGCGCGCACTTCGTCGATCACGTTCTTCAGCCGTTGCTCGAATTCGCCCTTGACGCCCGCACCGGCCTGCAACAAGCCGAGATCGAGTGTCAGGATGCGCGTGTCGCGGATCGTTTCCGGCACGCTGCCTTCCACCACACGCAGCGCGAGCCCTTCGACGAGCGCGGTCTTGCCGACGCCTGGTTCGCCGACCAGGATCGGATTGTTCTTGCGGCGGCGCGCGAGTACGTCGATCATCTGCCGGATCTCGTGGTCGCGGCCGAATACCGGGTCGATCTCGCCTTCGCGCGCCTTTTCGGTCAGGTCGAGCGCGAAACGGGCGAGCGCATCGCCGTCGATCGCGCGCGCCGGCACGTGCGGCGCATGCGGGGCCGCGTTGCCGGTGGGGGTCGATGCCGCCGTCCCGGCGCCGCGCTGACTGCCGGCCGGGTTGGTCTCCCGCATCGATACCGTTTCGTCGCGCGCGTTTTCACACGAGCGCCGCCCGAGCCGGGGCAGCACACGCCTGATCTGCGTACTCGAAACCGACAGCAGCGGCCATGCCCGCTGGGTGCGCAGCACATGCGGTGCGTCGACGATCGCCTGTAGCAGATGCCCGGAGCGAATGGCGCCGTCGCGGTCGTCGGATACCGCCTGCGCCCATGCGTCCTCGATCACCGTGGCGAGCTGCCGTGACAACGCCGGCACGCCGCGCAGCGTACGCGGCATGCGGTCGATCACGTCGATCATCGCATCCCAGACGGCATCGATGTCGAGATCGTAGTGACGCAGGATCGCCGGAATATCGCCGTCGTCCGCCTCGATCAGCTTCAGCACCCAGTGCTCGACCGCGATTTCGTCGGCGAGCCGGGTCTGACAAAGGCTTGCAGCGGCTTCGAGCGCACGCGTGCAATTAGGATTGAGACGGCGAATGAGATGGGAAGCATCCCGGAGCGGCGGCGTCATGTCGGTAGCGGATCAGGAGAGGGAGAGGGCGCGCATCCGTCGATGCGCATGCGAACCGGCGGAATCCGGTGCGCGCACGCACCGGATTCCCCCGGCCGGTCAACACGTCAGGAACGTTCGTTCCACGTGTCCTTGTGGATGATGTTGCCGTCCTTGTACGACCACGTGATCGTCTCGTAGCGCAGTTCCACGTCTTCGAGATGGTTGTGCTTCTCGTAGTCGGGGTTCTTGATGTCGAGCATCTTCGGCTTCACCGCGACGATCTTCACGTTGTCGAGCTTCGTGTTGAAGTATTCCTTCTCCTTGCCCGCGTCGTCGATCCGATACCATTTGATCTCGACCGACTTCAGCGTCTGGCCGCTCGTCACGGCCTTGTACAGGTACGGCGTCGACGCGTCCGTTTCCTTCGTCAGCATGATCGGCTTGTGCACGCGCGTGCCGGTGAGCTTGCCCGTATTGCCGTCGGTCGGGATGTGCACGCCGTGGTCGAACGCGACCAGTTCGACGCTGCCCTCGCGATCCTGGACGGTTACCGAGCCCTTGATGTCCGCGCCACCGTCGTCCTTGAGCCACATGTAGGCCGGAATTGCCATTTGTTCACTCCTTCTTTTCGTACTGCGAATCGCCGGAACCTAGTTCCGGCGCTGACAAGCCCGAGGCGTCGCCCCGGGACCCAAAAATGTTGCGTATTACCGCGCGGTGCTCGTCGGGACGGCCGGCACCGGCGCATCGGGAACGAGCGTGATTTCGACCCGGCGATTCTTCGCTCGCCCCTGCGGTGTCGCGTTGTCCGCGACCGGCCGTGTATCGCCGTAGCCCTGGATCGCGAACTGCGTCGGCGGGATGCCCGACGCATCGACGAGCCAGTCGCGCACGGCCGACGCGCGATCGATCGACAGCTTGAGGTTCCGATCGGGCCGACCCCGATCGTCCGTGTAACCGGCGACGAGCACGCGCTTGTCCGGATGAGCCTTGATGAGGTCGAGCGCATCGACCATCGCGCGCGTGGTGCCGGCCTTGAGCCGCGCGTTGCCGCTGTCGAACAGCGACATGCTGTCCAGCGTGACGACGGCGGGCGGCGGCGGGGGCGGTTCGTAAGAGGCGATCGCGTCGTCGAGAAGCGGCAGTAGCTGCGCACCGCGATAGGTGCCGAACGACAGCCGCAGCGGAACGCCGACGCGGGCGTATCGGTCGAGTTGATCGCGGTCCGCTGCAAGAGACAGCAGCGCGTCGCGCTTCGCGGCGTCCTGCGTGACGGGGATGCGGTTGTAGCGCTCCAGATGCGCGCCGACGCGGGCCATCAGCGCTTCATTGTTCCGGGCGGCTGCGCAAATGGCGACGACCGCCGCGCACGCGACGATCGCAATCGCATGCGCGACTGCGGCGACGCGCGGCGATCGCCACGCGCGGCGCGGCATCGTATCGATCAGCGGTTGCGGAAAGGGCCACGGGAGCGGCGACGCGGGCAATGTGGCCGGCGTGATACCCGTCAGCGCGCGCACTTCGCGTTCCCATGGTTTGCCTGGGCCGGACGCCGGGCCGTGATCGATCCAGCCGGCGCCGAGCAGCGGCCACGGCGACGCGGGCTGACGTCGGTCCGTCAGCGTGTCGAACACGAGACGGCGGGTCCATCCGACGATCGACGCGATTCCGGCGGCGCGGGCCGAGACGGCCGGATTTGCGTCTGCATGGAGTGCGTCCGACTCGGCCGCCTCGATTGCGGTGTCGAAGCCGTGCAGATTCGCGATGGCCGAGCCGGTCGACATACCGTACCACTGCGCCGCCGATGCGCCGGCGGCGGCCTTCGTCGCCACGCTCGCATCCGACAGTCGCTGATAGACGGCGACATAGCCCGGCAGCGACGCGCCCAGCATGCGACACGCATCGGCGACGGCCTGCCGGATCACGCGCAGGTTCTGCGACAACGTATCGTCGCTCGCATGGAGGCCGGGCGCGACCGAGAGCACGACGCAATCGGGTGCATGGCCGTCTCGCCACTGACGGACGGCGACGGCAAGCCGGGCGAGATCCTGCGGGCGATCGGCGCGCAGCCAGATTGCGCCGTCGCCCACGTGAACGAAACGTGCGCGCGCCGTATCGCGATCGAACAAGGCGGACAGGCCGTCGCCGGTGACGAGCGCGAGCGGCATTTTCGTGCGCAGTGCGACGGGCAGGTCGGCGGTGGCCGCGCCCAGTTGCGCAAGCGCGTGCACGTTCCGTTCGCGGGCACGCGTCAGCCGGCGCGAATGCAGCCAGACGACGAGCGCGGAAAGCACAGCGACGCTCGCCGTCAATCCCCACATGACGCCGCGATCGACGGCCAAAACCCATCCGATGATAGCCAGCGCGAGCGTCGCGGATAGCGTGACGATCGTGCGCAGCGGATAGCCGAGACCCGACAGCGCCGCGTTTGCGGCATCGGATTCGACGTGGGTCGCCACCCGTGGGAGAGGGGTATCCGACGTCACGGCCGCTTCACTTTCTGGACGAGTTGCGCCAGTTCCGCGTCGAGAATGCGATCCCACGCGAACCATGCGAGTATCGCGATCACGCAGGCCGTTCCGGCGATCGCCCATGGCGACAGATGTGTGAGCCGGTCGATCAGTCGCGTGTTCGAACGATCGGTGACGAACCCCGGCCGCACAGCCGGCCGTAATTGATCGATTTGCGCGACCAGCGCAGCCAGCAATGCCAGACGCGTTGCCTCGCCTTCGTGGGCGTCCGCCGACGAGCCCGCGCGAGCGGCGTAGCGGCCGCGGAATCCCAGACCGAAAATGGCCGCATAGCATTCGAGCAGATCGACGTTCGGCGCGGGTTCGCGCATCCGGTACTCGAGCCGCTCGTAAATGCGCGTGCCTGCGTCGTGCGTGCCGAACCGGTCGACCTGCAGCGGCCTGGACTCCCAGTTCGCCTTGTCGGCGGCGGGCAGATGCCGCAGCGCGGTTTCATCGATCAGCGCGCATTGCGCGACGAGCAAATCGTCCCGTATGTCGGCGGCAACCCCCTGTGCATCGAGTGCCGTCGCCAACTGCGCGACGAGCCGGGCGCACTGCTGACGCAGCCCTTCCGGGTTGTCGACCTCGCCGCCGCTCGACAGCTGCGCGACGAGCAGTGCCGTATCGCGCAGCAGCGCACGCATCGAAGGCCCGGCCGCGTGGCTGGACGATGGCTCCCGCGCCAGCAACGCGGAATCGTGACGTGTGGAGACGATGGCGTTCATCAGCGCAGCACCGCGTAGAGTTCGATCGATGCGTCGGGAACCGACGCCGGCAGATAGATCTGGCAAGCGCGCGCGGCCAGCATTCGCGCATGGGCGGCGTCGTGCGCATCCAGCGCGAAATAATGGTTGTCCAGCCGCACCGGAATGGCGCCCGGCACGCGCTGCACGGCCTTGAGCGGAATTCCCGCCACCGCGGAATTGACGATGTGCTCGACGTCGTCCGGCGCACCGATCTTGCACAGGCGCGGGAACTGTTCGACGAGCTCGAACGCCGGTAGCGCCGCATTGACGGACAGGTACCAGTCCGCCGCGCCCTCGACGATCCGCTCGTCAAGGAACTGGCCGGCCCAGGTGGTCGGCGTTGTGTGCGAGAGCCCGATCGACACGACCCGCGACGGGATGATCGCGTCGAGCAGATCGCGGATCAACGCCTCGAGCGTCGCGAACACCTCGTGTGCGCCGGCATGATCGTAAGGCGGGATGTCGGTCAGCGACACGTGTGTCGAGAAAGTGATCAACGAGCCTGCCAATTGCGCGAGCACCTGGTACAGACGATCCGTGGGCTGCGCGGGATGCGACGCGAGGAAGCGCAGTTGCGGCCACGCCTGATGAATGCAGTGCAGGAGCCAGAAGAGCTGGACGTCGGCGACACCGTATTCGGCAACCTGTTCGATCCGTTCGCTGCGGCGCGCGCCGAGGAGCGCGCTCTTGGCGGCGAGGATATCCGCGAGCCGCCGGATGCGTTCGATATGCAGCGGATGACCCGACAGCGACAGACAGGGCGGTACATATTCGCGATCGATCTGGAACTGGCCGCTCGTCGTGCGCGTCAGGCGAGCGATTGCGCATGCGGTGTCGTCTGCATGCGATTCGTGGCCGAACAGCAAGCGGACGGCGTGGCGCTCGGCTGCGATTTCGGCTTCGCCCGCGCCGTTCAGGTCCACCACCTTCACGAACTCCCGATACGCGCGACGCGGACGGGCCAACGCCGTCTCGTCGAAACGGCAGTTGCCGCCGTTCGCATCGGGCAGCGCGAGTGCGGCGAGCACGTCGACGGTCTGGGTATCGGCGGGAATTTCGCGGCCGAGGTCACGCGCGGGCGGCAGTGCGTCGGCGATGGTCGTGTCGATCGGCGTGCCGTCCGGAAAGCGTAGCCGAAGCCGCGTGAGCTTCAGACGGCCGGACGCCAGTGCTTCTTCGTCGACATCGACGTTCAGCGTTCCCCACGGCGA
Source organism: Burkholderia sp. AU44665 (assembly GCF_030504405.1). NCBI lineage: Bacteria > Pseudomonadati > Pseudomonadota > Betaproteobacteria > Burkholderiales > Burkholderiaceae > Burkholderia > Burkholderia sp. AU44665. The sequence continues at coordinate 40,813 of NZ_JAUJRI010000014.1, forward strand.
CGCGGCGACCGCCGACGCCAGTTGTTGCAGCGCGAACCCGTTCCAGCGGTCCTGCTGCTGGAAATGCTGCTGCGTGAGAATCAGCCCTTCATGCCAGAGCGGCTTTTCGATCCGCATGGTGTAGTCAATATCGATCAGAAGTTATGAGGCGCCGATTCTAACCATCATTTGCCGATTTCGTCACTCCGTCATCGGGTAATTTGTTGACGAATGTGTCATTTATATCGAGATAAGAGTGGGGTTGATTTTGAGATTGTGGTGTGAATTGTTTTTGTGATCTACGGGAATTTGTGTGCGCTGATTTATCGAGATTTTTGCGAGTGTCGTTTGCTGAATTTCGTTATAAATATCAATGAGTTGTGGTGAGCATTCAGTTATTTGAGATTGATTTTGGTGTAGTTCATGTCTGCCTCGGGCGAGGGGGTGATATAGGACGAGTATTAATTGATCCGTTTCTCGTTAGGTCGGATGTGATTTTTGATTTCTGTCTGTTTACTTTTCATGAAATTGCATGATATTTTCTGCCGTCTGAATCGGCACGTCATGCCGCGAATATCCGATTCGGTCGTGCGTCAATACGGGTTGCGATTTTCTACAAAAGTGACGTGAACGACGGTGCACTCGTGGTCCGGGGTGCATATCGCGGAATCTTCAAGCTTTCTGAGATAAGGAGAACGAATTGGATAGCTTTCAGCGAGAGATCCCGAAGAGCCGGGTGTCGATCACTCTCGACTTGCATACGGGCGGCGCGCAGAAGAAGGTCGAGCTGCCCCTGAAGCTGTTGGTGGCGGGCGACTTCAGCGCCGGCCGCGAGCAGGCGCCGCTTGCCGAGCGCAAGAAGGTGAACATCGACAAGAACAATTTCGATGCCGTGCTGGCCGACTACGCGCCGGATCTCAAGATTGCCGCGAGCAACACGCTGGCCGGCGACGGTTCCGAGTTGCCCGTCAACCTGGCGTTCCGGTCGATCAAGGATTTCGAACCCGAGCAAGTGGCGCGCCAGATTCCCGAGCTTCAGGCGCTCCTCGCGATGCGCAACCTGCTGCGCGACCTGAAATCGAATTTGCTCGACAACGGGACGTTCCGTCGCGAGTTCGAGAAGGTGCTGAAGGACGACCGCCTGTCCGCGAAGCTGCGCGGCGAGCTCGCGCAGATCGCGACCGCCGCGACGCAGCCTGAAGGGCATGCGTGAGCGACGCCGGGCAAAACGCGCGTTCAGCGCATTCCGCAACTTCGTAGCCATTCGACCGCAGACAGGATCCGAGATGAAACCCACTGAAACGCAGCAGGCCGGCGCGACCGAGACCGTCGTGCTGGACGCCCCGCATGGGGATATCGACAGCGTCTATGCGTCGCTGTGCAGCAAGATCAACTTGAAGCCCATTAGCGAGGCGCGCCCGCTCGAGGCGTTCCGCGACAACGACATGCTGTCCGAGGCGTCGGCCGACGAGCGCATCGCGCGCGGGATGAGCGCGTTCCTCGAACTCGTCGCGAACGCGCGCCAGCCGGTGGACCGGCTCGACAAATCGCTGCTCGACTTCCACATTGGCCAGATCGACCGGCAAATCAGCCGCCAGCTCGACGCCGTGATGCACACGCCGGAATTCCAGGCGCTCGAAGCACGCTGGCGGGGCCTGAAGATGCTCGTGAGCCGTACCGATTTCCGCAAGAACGCGCGCATCGAGGTGCTCGACGTATCGAAGGACGCGCTGCAGCGCGACTTCGAGGACACGCCGGAACTGATCCAGAGCGGCCTGTATCGCCTCACCTACATCGAGGAATACGACACGCCGGGCGGCCAGCCGATCAGCGCGATGATCAGCGACTTCGAGTTCGCGAATTCACCGATGGACGTTGCGCTGCTGCGCAATATTTCGAAGGTCGCGGCTGCCGCGCACATGCCGTTCATCGGCTCGGTCGGGCCGGCGTTCTTCGGCAAGCGGTCGATGGAGGAAGTGGCGGCGATCCAGGACATCGGCAACTACTTCGATCGCGCCGAATACATCAAGTGGAAGAGCTTCCGCGATACCGACGATGCGCGTTACGTCGGCCTGACGATGCCGCGCGTGCTCGGCCGTTTGCCGTACGGCAAGGACACGGCGCCGGTGCGGGCGTTCAACTATGAGGAGGCCGTCAAGGGCCCCGATCACGACAAGTACCTGTGGATGAACGCGTCGTTCGCGTTCGCGGCGAACATGGTGCGCAGCTTCGTGAGCAATGGATGGTGCGTGCAGATCCGCGGGCCGCAGGCGGGCGGCAAGGTCGAGGATCTGCCGGTTCACCTGTACGACCTCGGCACCGGCTACCAGCCGAAGATCCCGACCGAAGTGCTAATCCCGGAGACGCGCGAATTCGAATTCGCGAATCTCGGCTTCATCCCGCTGTCGTTCTACAAGAACCACGACTTCGCATGCTTCTTCTCCGCGAACTCGGCGCAGAAGCCGGCGCTGTACGAAACCAAGGAAGCGACCGCGAACAGCCGCATCAACGCGCGGCTGCCGTACATCTTCCTGTTGTCTCGCATCGCGCACTACCTGAAGCTGATCCAGCGCGAAAACATCGGCACGACCAAGGATCGCCGTCTGCTTGAGCTCGAACTGAACAACTGGATCAAGGGGCTCGTCACCGAGATGAAGGATCCGGGCGACGAGTTGCAGGCGTCGCATCCGCTGCGCGAGGCGAAGGTCACGGTCGAGGATATCGAGGACAACCCGGGCTTCTTCCGGATCAAGCTGTTCATCGTCCCGCACTTCCAGGTCGAGGGGATGGACATCGGGCTGTCGCTCGTGTCGCAGATGCCGAAGGCCAAGAACTGATCCGACGTGTGATGGCGAACCGCCGGGGTGACGATGATTGCCCCGGCGGCACCGCCTGTTTGCGCAACCGAGAGAGTCGATGTCGATGATTTTGCCTACGCAGGCTTATGAATTGAAGCTGGCGCCGCATCCGGCGCCGTTCTCGATCCTGAAGTTCACGGGGCTGGACCGCGTGAGCCAGCTTTATCGGTACGAGATCGAATTCACAAGCCCCGTGGCCGGGATCCCGATGGACCAGGTGCTGGGCCGGCCGGCGAAGTTCGTTGCGGATCCGGTCGACCCGGACATGGATTACCTGCGAAAGATGTTCGGGGAGAACGCGGCTCGGTTCAGTACGAAGCCGGCGGCGTATACGGTTCATGGTGTGATCACGCAATTCGACGAGCTTGAGACTTCGGCGGACGAAACGCGTTACCGCGTCGTGCTGGAACCGACGCTCGCGGATCTCGATCGCGGCGTGACCAGCCGCTTGTTTCAGAAGCAGTCGGTCGAGGAGATCGTGACCGACACGCTTCGGCACTACGGTTATCGCGCGGGGGTGGATTTTCAGTTCCAGTTGCGCGGGCAGTACAAGCGCCGTGAATACGTGACGCAGTATCACGAGACTACGTTCGCGTTCATCCGGCGCATGTGTGCGGAAGAGGGGATCTGGTTTCGCTGGGAGCAGAAGAAGGATCGCGCGGTGGTGGTGTTCGGCGACGATCTCGATGCGTATGCGCGCAAGCAGCGCACGGTGCCGTATCGGCGTGATTCGGGGCTGGAGAGTGTCGGTGCGGATGCGATCAAGACGCTCGGGCGCGAGATGAAGCGCGTGCCGGAGGCGGTGCGGTTGCATGACTACAACCATCGACAGGCCGGGGTGTCGCTGCTGGTTGAGGAAAACACGGCGCGCGACGACAAGACGACGAACGCCGTCGATTATCGCTGGGGCGAGCATTACGAGACGCCCGAAGAGGGCAAGCGGGTGGCGCGGTTGCGGCACGAGGCCTATCTGGCCGGGCAGATCACGTTCAGGGGAACGGGTAATCCGTTCTGGCTCGAAGCCGGCGAGGTCATGCGCGTCGAGCCGAAGCCAGCCGATGCGAAACATGGGGTCTTCGTGACGTCGGTCGAGTCGCACGGCGGGCGTAACGAGTCGTACTGGGTGGCGTTCGAAGGGATTCCGTCGGATCGCGTGTGGCGCACGTCGATGGCCTCGATTTCGCGGCCGGTGGTCGACGGGATTCTGCCAGCGCGGATTACGTCGCCAGGCAACTACAAGTATGCGTACCTGACCGAGCAGGGCTGGTACGTCATCAAGCTGCCATTCGATCTCGATGAATGGAGCCCGGGTGGGACGAGCCGGCCGGTGCGGTTGGCGAAGCCGTATAGCGGTGGCGATTATGGGCATCACTTTCCGTTGATCGACGGGGCGGAGGTGGCGATCGTCCATACGGACGGCGATCCAAACCGGCCGGTGATCATCGGGGCGATGCATGACAGCGTGCATCCGGATCTGGTCAACAACCTGAACCATACGCGGAACCTGATTCGGACGGCTGCGCGCAATGAGTTGCGGATGGAGGATAGGGAGGGCAACGAGCATGTCCATCTAATCACGCCGTTCCGGGCAAGTCAGCTGAATCTGGGCTTCATGGTGGACATCGATCGCAACGCGCGCGGAACGGGGGCTGAACTCGCCACCGACGGTCATGCGTCGATCCGGGCGGCAGACGGCGTGCTCGTATCGGCCGAGGCGCAACCGGGCGCGGCCGGCGAGCAGCTTGCCATGCACAACGCGGACGCAACATTCGCGCAGGCCGAAGAAATTCTGCGTTCGCTCAATGATGCCGCGAACGCCGCAAAGGCACTACAGGCCGAGGCCAATCAGCAACGCGTGCTGATTGAGCAGAAGTTGAGCCGCCTCCAGAAACCCGTCATCGTCGCAAGTGCGCCGGAAGGTGTCGGCATCGCGAGCGGGCAGCACGTTCAGGTTGCTGCACGCAAGCAGATGTTCATCACGGCCGGCGAAGGATTGGACATCGGCGTCATGAAGCGTATCACCGCGGCGGCCGGTGAAGCGATTTCGTTCTTCGCGGCGAGGCTGGGAATTCGACTCTTCGCGGCAAAGGGCAAGGTGCAGATTCAGGCGCAAGGCGACGGCATGGAACTGATGGCGATGCAGGACGTGCACGTGTGTTCTTCGGATGGCGGAATCACGATAACCGGTCGTAAAAGCGTCACGATCGGTGATGGCTCGGGTGCCTATATCAAGCTGTCAGGCGGAAAGATCGTGCTCGGGAGTCCTGCGGGGGAAATCGAGCTGAAAGGCGACCTGACCGTCAATGACGCCGACGGCGGGAGTTTCAAGTTTCCGACGTGGTCCTCGGTGCCGCCAAAGGACGTGAAAAACACACTGAATTTCGGTTTTTCGGAGTAAGCCCGACCATGGCGACCAAACGCACATCGAAAAATGCGCCGAAGCGAGCGACGCCGCCCAAGTCAACGCCGACGCCTGCCAAGCCTGCTCTGAAGAAACTGTCGTTCGCATTTCCGTTCTTGCGTAAAGGCAATGGCGTGTCCGATGCGTCAACCCGATTCACCGATGAGCACGATATCTATCGGCTGTTGGCCGAGCGTGAACCGTCCGGCACCTATCTTTCGAGCAGCAACGGCATGTGGCACGGCGGCATCCATATCACGGAGGCCGGTGCGGGCCAGTCGCTGGACCTCGACGGGGGATTGCGCTGTATCGCCGACGGTATGCTGATTGCGTTTCGCGCCAACAAGACCTATCCGGTCAGCGAAATGGCGGCTGCCGATAGTGGGGCGCCGTATGAAGCGCCGTATAGCACGGGCTTCGCGCTGGTGCGGCATACGATGGAGTTCCCGCGGGATACCAAGCTGACGTTCTACAGCTTGTATATGCACCTGATGTCCTGGGAGGACTACGCAAATTTCCCGAAACGGGAGAAGCCGTCGTATTGGCCGCGGCAATGGCGGGTGACGCAGTATGCGCAGGATAAACCGGTGTCGGGAAAAAACGGACAGGCTCCCGATCCGGCGCAGCAGGGGTTGCGAGTCCGCAAGGCTCCGAACGGTGCGCCTATTGGCATCGTGCCTCAGGGGACCAGCGTCGGCATCGGGAAGATTGAGACGAAGCACGGGAAGGTGTGGGGGCAACTGACGGATCTACACGGGGCATCGCTGTATCCGCAACACGCGGGCGGTTATGTCGAGCCCTCGAGCGCGATCGGTGGGTGGGTTTTCCTCGGCCAGGAAAATGGCGGGCCGGTTGCCGAGGAGGCTGTCGAGGACGCGATGTTCGATCGGGTTGTCGTGGTAACGGATCAAGCCAAGCCTGGGGACACCCCCGGTATTCCAATCAAGGCGGGGGATCTGATCGGACACCTGGGGCGATACGACTCGTTGAATCAACGTAGCTCGGGCGTTCGAATGGCGCACGTCGAGGTTTTCTGTGATGACAGCATCCGGCCGTTCCTCGAGCAAGGGCGTGCATGGGTTAGCCAACATGGTTCGCGCAAGGAGGACTGGGCCGAGCTCGGGCTTCCGTCGGAACCGACCATTCTGCGAATCGAGCCGGGTACGGTGCTGTATCAGCGTACGCCGAACAACGAATTTGTACAGGGCGCGGATCCGCAATCGCGAAAAACAGACCGTGTGCAGGTGTACTCGCTCGCCGAACTGGCGCGTGATTCGAGACGGCGTGTTCCGGTGCCCGGACCGAATCCCGATCCAGGTTATCCGGTGAGCTGGTGGCATGTCGACGGCGTGAACGCCCACGGGCACGCGATTGAAGGCTGGGTGTGCGATTTCAACTTTGCTGGCGGGCGAGTGACCCGTGAGTTCGCACAGAAGTGGATCGATTTCGAGTGTTTGGCAGATACCCACGATCCGGCACATACGATTTTTGCGACGACGCAATCATGGATTGATTACGCGAGCGGTGCGAATGCGTCTGATCTCGCATCGTGTTCGAAGCTCAGTCCGTTGATGCTCAAGGTATACGACGCACTGTACAAGAGGGGTGATGGTAGCCGCGCGGCTGACGAGCTTTGCACGTTGTCGACAGGCGAACGGGATGGATATCCGTGGTTGATGCAAGCGGCGTCGCGACTGATCGTCAAGCACGAGAGCGAGTGGGCGAATCCGTCGAAGTGGAAGCAGTTGATCGCCGAGTTGGAGAAGCAGACGGGGCCTAAGCCGCAGCATGAGGAAGAGCGGAAGCGGATTGAGAAGTTGGCGTGGTGGGATGAGGTGGGGGCTGGGGTGTCGGGCTTCCCCGGGGCGGAGGTTTTTCACGTCAATGCCATCGGGATGATAGGTAATTTCTTCGGGGGGAAGTTTCAATTCACTATGCAAATGATGAGGCGAATATTCCCGGGTGCACAGGTAGATGCTCTCCAAGCCGTGATCGACGAGTTCAATGCACATATTGATTTTTATAAATTGAACTCACCGCTTCGTAGGGCACATTTCTTTGCTCAAGTAATGCAAGAAACGGGGCCTTCTCTAAATATTGAAGAAGGCTTTGTCTGGAAGGCTGATACGCTGATAATAAAATTCTCCTATTTTAAGAAAAATCCAAAAATTGCCAAGAATCATGGCTATGATAAAAAGAGGGGAGTCAAAGCGGACGGAACTCCCATGAGCGGAGAGGATTTCGAAATCATTGCGAATGGCGCATATGGCGGGCGGGCTGAATTAGGTAATGGGGACTACGATAGCGGGGATGGATGGAGATACCGGGGCCGAGGTATGAAGCAGCTCACGGGGCGCGCAAATTATAGGGATTTTACAAGTTGGAATAAGCGTAATCAGGCTCAATGGCCTGACGACATTCCGAATTTCGAAGAAAATCCTGATCTCTTGATGCAGGCCAAGTATGCTGCCCGGTCAGCTGCATATTTTTGGGTAAGCCGCCAGCTGCCTGCTATCGCCGATAGAGGGGCGACGGCAAATCAAGTTGATGCAATTACTGCAGTTATAAATAAAAAAACAGACAGCTACGCCAAGCGAGTGGAAAATTTCGAAAAAATTAACGCGCGAGGAGATTTAAATTGAAACGTCATTTGCTGGCTGCTTTGTTTTTCCTGGTTGGTGCGGTTCTAGCTGTCAATCTAGTCGGGATGGCACATGCGGTTGAGGCTACATTGTGTCAACCACACGAAGAAATTTACTTCAGTTGTTCAGTCGGGGAAAAAGTGGTCTCATTATGTGCATCGGGTAACATTTCTCCAGATAACGGATATGTTCAGTACAGGTATGGTAAGCCAGGTCATGTCGATCTACAGTTTCCGAATAAGCCGTATCCGCCGAGGAGGTATTTCGGTATCAGTGATATTTCCATCGGAAGCTTGAGTTTTGTGCATGTGAAATTCAGAATTGGGAAATATGATTACGTGATATATCAAGGATCTCCGAGCGGGGTCTACGTCAAAAAAAACGGCGATCTTGTTTCGAATCGCGTGTGTGACCATGGAGATTATCCGTTATTGAGCCGGCGAGTATTTCGCGGAATAGTGACGGTCCCGATTGTTGATGGTGTGGATAATTAATGGTTGCGCCATCCGTGGTTCGATCGTTTGGCGTCTCTGTCGAATTGGAAATTTATAAAATGCTTGATCGCTGGTTTTGATGTGAATTGGTAAATGCTTGAGGATGCCTTGTGTGAAAACGATCTCAAAGGTGGGTGTCTTGGTGTTGTTAACTATTTGTAATAGCGTGGCCTCTGCTGCGAGCGAAGATTATCTATATGCGGGGAGTCTCTGTCATTGTGGTGAAGTCGAGTACTTTAATTGCAAATTACAGGACTCAAAAAAGATTGCATCGGTTTGTGCGTCTAACAACTCGTCACCCGATCATGGATATGTGCAATATCGCTTTGGGACACAGAGTAATATTGAATACAAGTACCCTGGCGAACTCTTGCACCCGCGCGGAAAAATTTCGATCATTGATGTCTCAAGGCTATCTGAAGGCTTAGGTAGTCATCTAAAGTTTACAAGCGGGCCCTACACCTACGTAGTCTCAAATGCGCTCGTGCCTGGGGAAATTTATGTTTCGAAAAATGGGAAACTGGTATTCGGTCAGATTTGCGAAGGCAATGCATATATCCCGTTCGATAAAGCTGTTCGAAGTGGTGTGGAATATGGGGTCATGGATAACGCCGATAAGCTTGATCAGCATGGAAAGTAGAGGTGAAGAATCTATGTTTTGATTATTTTAAATCGATCTTAGAGGTCGCGAGGTGTTGGGGTTCGTGGCTTTCGTGTTTGTTTTAGGAGTTATAGTATTTTTGAGTTTGTTGACTATTTGGATTCTCGAAATACTAGCGGTATCAATGGCCTTAAATTTTATATTTCTAAAAATGGAAGGGTGTATGACGCTATTCCTCTTCCTGAAAAGATCATTTCAGACTTTCCGGGTCGGGCGGTTGCGAAGCTCAATTTGGCCGACGCGTATTGTGATAGTGAGTACAAGGAGCAAGCTGCGGTATTTTATAGGGCATATTGCGAAAAAATGTCGTCCATCGATCTCAAGGGAAAAATTCGGGAAAATTATTCGATCATATTGATATGGATAAGTGAATTCGTACTGCGAAAAAACACGCAACTAGTCAGCTGCTAGATACTGGGGTCATAGTAAATTGTATAAAATTTCTGATCGTGATGATGCGAGCGTAGATGTAGGTGGCATAACAGAATTGCAAATTTTGGACTTCTAGGTCGCTGCCCTCGCCGGCCAATTTCTGATGAAAATATGTCGGATATTGTTGATCGGAGAAATAATTTCATGCCTATTCGTGGCTGACAGGGGTTGAGATGACAAATAGGAAATTTGCTTTTGTAATTCTCTTGTGCGTGGCGAAAATTAGTGTGGCCGGCGCTGGAGTCGGTGCGGTGAGGGACGAAGAAACTCTGTGTCGAGTAGATGAAGATATTTATTTTAGTTGTCCGCTCGCAAATGAGAAAGTGATTTCAATTTGCGCGAAGAATAACTATGAGCCCGGAGAGGGATATATAAAATATCGATATGGAAGAAATGATGGTTTCTTGGAGATTTTGGAGGGGCATATTGGTTCGGGTAATTTGTTTTCAATATCCGATGTGTCGGAAGGTAGTATCCGTGGCCTTCATTTAAAAATAACAAATGGAGCTTACGTGTATGTTGTATCTTCCGTTTGGCCGGGAGGGGTGTACGTTTCGAGAAATGGAAGGGTGATTATGGATCAAGAATGTCGATCATCGAAGTACAAAAACTTCTCGGATAATGTGTCGGATGGGGTGAAATGGGTATTGCCTTCTGAAGTTGATGTGCATTAGTAAGCGCTAACTGTCTGGGGGCTGACACTAATGGAAGAAGGAGGTCGATTGATTTGTGGCTCGCGCAGTACTTTGGTTGGTCGATTTGGGGCGATTTTTGCATTTGGTGTTGGAGGCTGCGCATATACAGATGAAGTTACGTTGTGTCAGCCGCACGAGGAAATTTACTTCAGCTGTTCATTGGGTGAAAAGATGGTCTCATTGTGTGCATCGGGTAACGTTTCTCCAGACAATGGATATGTTCAGTACAGGTATGGTAGGCCAGACCATATCGATCTACAGTTTCCGAATAAACCGTACCCTCCGGGAAGGTATTTCGGTATGAGCGATATTTCCATCGGACGCTTGAATTTTGTGCACGTGAAATTCAGGGTTTGAACATATGATTACGTGATATATCGGGGTTCTCCGAGTGGGGTGTACGTCAAAAAATGGCCATCTTGTTTCTAATTACGCGTGTGAGCAAGGAGATTATCCGTTGCTGAGTCGGCGGGCATTCCGCGGAATAATGACCGTTCCGGTTGTTGATGATGTGGATAATTAAATGGTCGCGCCATTTGTGGTTAGGGAATTTGATAATTCTGTCAGATCTGAAATTTTTTAAACTGCTTGATCGCCGCCGCCTCTCGCGGGTCGGCAGGATGGGCTAATGTTCTAGATCATGGGTGTGTTCCACTCAAAAGGATCTCTATGTTTATGCCGATTTCAAGCCGTAAAAATGGCATTGTGGTGTTTAAGGATGATCTTTCGTGCCACGGAAACGTGTGGACATGTCCGAAGCCGGGTTGGTCGATGGTTGTTGAATATTCACGAGGGAAAGCTTAAATGAAAAATCTCGCATACGAAGGTGACGCAACGACCCACGGCGGCCGAGTCCTGACTGGCTCCGATCGCATCAAGGTGAAAGGACGCCGCGCAGCCCGCATTGGCGACAAAGTCTCATGCCCGATCCACGGCGACAATGAAATCGTCGAAGGCAGCAGCAGGATGAAGGACGGTACGACACAGCTATCGCGCGACGGTGACCACACACGGTGCGGAGCCGTTCTGATCGCTTCGTCCAGCGGGGCGCGGGTCCGGTAAACGATGCCCATCGACTTCAATCGTGTGCCGCCGCGCGTGAAGGTGTCGGCTGCGCCCCGGGTCTCGGCGCTCGTCTGGACGATTTTGCTGGTACTCGTAATGGGAGCAGGAGCCGGACTGACGATCGCGCTCTGGCCGACGGACCGCTCTGCGAACACGCCATGGTTCTGGTTTTGCGTCGCGGGTTACCCATTTCTGGCATGGGCATTCCTGCTGTTCGCGTGGCTCGGATACGGCTATGCCTGTCGCAATCAGGCGATTGCGACCAATCGCGTGAGCGATGACGCAGAGCAGGCGTGCCATGCAATGGCAGCCAGACCTTTGACGATCGCAGGCCATGCCTGGTGCGTCTCCACTGACGATTCGGAAAACTCACTACAACAGATACTGACGGGCGTCGAAGGAACGAAATCGCGACCAAGCGATGCAGTGGCGGATAGAGAAGTCAATGCACGCTGGCTCAACCTTCCCGATATTCGTTTCTATCCGGGTAACGAAATCTCGGAATATGTTCGCCATCGTTCCGTTTGTACATGGCTGCTCGAGCGCCTGATAGACGGCCTGCTGCCGCAGCTCCGCGCACTGCCGCGGGGAACGAGACTCTACGTCGAACTGAGTCACCACTCGTGGCTGGAGCACGAGGTCGTCGAGACTCAGATACTGAATCTACTCGCTGAACAAGCCCCTGCATTGAACGTGGAGATGGGAGCCAGCGAACCCGCGCTCACGGTATTCAGAGCGGATGCCTGGCACGACGATCGAGACGCCGGGAGCGCCTACCTTCTGGTCGCCGTCGAGCTTCGCAATGCAATCAGCTCGGTACTGTCCGACGGCGTTGCGGAGGCGGGCGTCGCGCTGCTGGTTAGGCGTTTGCGCCCCGAGTCGTCGCCGATGTCCGGCGGACTTCTTTTGCATCGGCCTGCCAAAGGCTCGCTCGATTCTCCTGCCGCAACACTCGAGCTTGCTGCACGGTGGGGACAAACTCCGTCCGACCGTCTGCGTACGGTATGGACGCATGGCCTGGTCGGCGACGGTATCGGTAGCGTTCGCCAAGCGGCGCCGTTGCCGGACGACGCATGCTGGATCGCGCTCGAGACAGCGGTGGGCGACTGTTCGGGCGCAGGGCCCTGGTTGGCCGTGGCCCTCGCTGCAGAAGCGGCCCGGACGACGGGCGATCCGCAATTGGTGCTTTGTGGCGACGATGAGGAACTTTTCGCACTCGTATGCAGAAAACGGACATGAACGACAAAAGCGAGAACAAAACACGATCGGCCGGTTTCTTCATTGGCGTCGCGGCCGTCATCGTATTCCTGGCACTCAGTATCGCAGTGTGGGTGGAGGGGCCTCGTCGCGGGTGGTCGCGCGAAATCCTGATCATCGGCCAGCTTGCGTTGGCATGTGCGTTGCTGCTGGCGATCCTGGCGGTCAAGTTCTTCGAGTGGGTATTGCTGAAGATTGCGGTGTTGAGGGCGTCCAGATGGTTCGCTCGTTTCGATGCCGAAAAGCGCGCCGAATCCGGCGAGCGCAACGATCCGAACCTGTCACCAGGACAGATCAATCGCGCTGCTGCGCTTCGCGAGGTTCTGCGTAACCGCTACGGCTGGCGTTGGGGTTATCGTGACCGCTGGCTGCTTGTCGCCGGAGACACGCCTCTCGTCAGGCGTCTCGCTCCCGAACTGGCCGACATCGGGTACATCGTTCTCGGTAACACGGTCGTGTTGCATGCAAACCAGACCCGTGACCAACTCGACACCGAATGGCTGGATCAAATCCGCCGACTGCGGCGGCGCCGTCCGATCGATGCGATCGTAGCGGTTACCCGCAACCGTAGCGCCGCGAATACTGCGTTCGACACTGATGAGCTCGCTACGCGTCTAGCGCGCCATGCGCGCGCGCTACGCTGGGCCGCGCCCGCTTACCTTCTGAATGTCACGGATTTCGGTAGCGAGTGGCTGGATCCGGACGAAGCCATCGGCTTGACGTGGGCCAACACGTCGATGAGCGGAGAAGCGATCGATGTATCGCTGCGGAACCTCGCCGGCAACCTCGCGGATGCGGGTGTCGCGCGCCTCGCCGCGGATGCCCGCGATCGTTATCCCGCGGAATTGTCCCAGCATGTTTCAAGGCTGCACGAGGCGCTGTCGAACTTGGTGCGGCAAGCGTCTGAATCCAGTATCTGGAGGCATGCGGTTCACGGTCTGATGTTTACGCCGCTGTTCAAGGAGCGTGACGTGATGTCGCCGGATTCCAGTATCGAGAATGACGACGATACGCTCGACAATCCCCACCACCGCACCATCTGGCAAACCGTCGCCGCCCACAGCCGCAACGTACACGGCCGCCGCATCGGCTTTTCGCTATCGACCACGGCGGCGTGGATGGCGACCGTGCTGATCGGCTGCTGGCTCGTCGGCACGATGCTGTCCGGGTTCGGCAACCGTGCAACGATCTCGAGTACAACGGATACGGTTGCGAAGCTCACTGGCGCCTTGAACCCGGCACAGTCACTGCAAACGCTCACCGACCTCGATCGCCAGATCGACACGCTCGAAATCCGTCAGCGCACCGGTGCGCCGTTGATTGCCCGTTTCGGCCTGAATCGCGACGAAGCGTTGCTCGACGCCCTTTGGCCGCACTACGCCGATGCCGCGAACCGTATCCTCATCGGTCCGATCCGCCGGAAGCTCGAGGCAAGACTGCATCAACTCGCGTCGCTGTCCGACGCGGAAATCGCGAGCGGCGGCGAAGCCCAGGTGCAGGCCGCTTACGACACGCTCAAGACGTACCTGATGCTTGCCAGGCCCGAGCAGGCCGTGGCCGCGTTCCTGGCGCCGCAACTCGTCGCGACGTCCGCGCCCGAACGCCCGGCCGGTTCGCAACTGTCGCGCGGCAAATGGGAAGATATGCGTCAGCACGCGATCACGTTCCTTGCCAATCACATCGGGCACGGAGCCGGAGCGGACCGCACCGCGCCGGCGATCGTCCCGGACGGCGCGCTGATCGCGTCCACCCGCCAGACGATTGTCGGCGTGCGCGGCATTCAGAACTCGGGGGATGCGATCTACGAGCAGATCGTCGACGAAGCGACACCGAAATACCCGCCGCTATCACTCGCGACATTGCTCGGCGACGCGGCGTCGCAATCCTCTGCCGGTGGTGCAACGAGCCGAGGCCTGTTCGGCACGACCGCCACGGTACCCGGCGTATTCACGCGTGCAGCATGGGAAGAACGCATCTCGAAGGCAATCGACGAAGCCGGCGAACAACGCGATGTGGCGAGCGACTGGGTACTCTCCGACACCAAGGTTGCCAATGCATCTCCGTCGACATTGAAGGCCGAACTGCGTCAGCGCTATTTCGACGATTACGCGCGGGCATGGGGGCTATTCCTCAACAGTCTGCGTTGGCAACCCGCACCTACGCTATCAGCCACGGCCGATCAACTCACGCTGCTGGGCGACCCGCAGCGCTCGCCGCTCGTCGCGCTGATGAATGCGGTCGTCTATCAGGCGGGAACGGGCGCCAACGCACAGTCGCTGTCCGACACGCTGATCAGCAAGGCGCAGCAACTGGTCGGCGCCGACGAGAAAGATCCGTCGAAGCAGGCGAAGCCACCACTTGCGCCGCTCGCGGCCGCGTTCGGTCCGATCTTGCGTCTGACCGGCAGCGATCTCGTTTCGGCGGCGCGATCCGGCGGCAAGGGCGTCAGCCCGCCCGCGGCAACCGGCGACCTGAGCCTGGCGCGCTACCTGGAGCGAATCACCGCGATGCGCCTGAAAACGGCTCAGATCGTCTCCAGTCCGTATCCGGATTCGATTGCGCGCGTGGCCGCGCAGTCCGTGCTGCAGGGCAAGACGTCCGATATCGCCGACAGTCGCGATTACGCGAGCCGCGTCGCTGCAAGCCTCGGCGAACAATGGTCCGGATTCGGTGCATTGTTCCGTGCGCCGTTCGATCAGTCTTGGCAAGTCATCGTGCAGCCGGCCGCTGCAAGCCTGAACGAAATCTGGCGTACCGCGATTCTTGCCGACTGGAACAGGACATTCGGCGGCCGTTATCCGTTCGCGGATTCCGACAACGATGCGTCGCTGCCCGAGATGGCGCGCTTCATGCGTCCGGACAGCGGCGTGATCGCGCAGTTCGTGACGTCGCAACTGGCCGGTGTCGTCGAACGGCATGGCGATCGATGGGTGGCCTCGCAGGGCGCGGACTCCGGCGCATTGACGATCGATCCGGCTTTCCTCAACGGCTTGAACAAGCTCGCGCGCACGGCGACGGTGCTGTTCCCGTCCGGCGATGCGCGGGTGCGCTACGAGCTGAGAGCGGAGCCGACGCCGGGCGTCACCGACATGCGATTCGTGCTGTCCGGCCGCAAACTGCATTACTTCAACCAGAAGCAGGAGTGGACGCCGTTCGAGTGGCCGGGGCAGTCGCTCGAGAACCTGTCGCACATCGAATGGCAGACGGAGCAGGGCGGCTTGCGCACCGCGCTCGATTCGCAGGGGCGCTTCGGTTTCATCCGGCTGCTGGAGCGCGCGAAGGTCGAGCAACAGGACAACGCGCGCTATCTGCTGACCTGGACGCCGGATACGAGCCAGGGTGTTCCGCTCAGGGTGCAATTGCGCAGCGAAGCCGGCGCCGGCCCGCTCGACGTGCTCCAGTTGCGCCATTTCGCGTTGCCGGCACGCGTGTTCGTGACGGCGGCGGCGAACGCAGGGGCGCGGGTTTCGGCGAGCGGTCCGCCGCCGTTGCCGCCGTCGGCGATCGAGGCCGCGAAGCATGCGGCCGTGCCGCTGCCGCCGGGGCTTCCGGGCAGAAACCCGTTGCCGGATGAAGCGAGGTGGGCGGCGTCGGAGAAGGCATCCGGCCGGAATGCCGATCTCAAGCCGGCTCCAGTGCGTACGCAAACGACCACCTCTGTCCCGACGACACGAACGACGCCGCAGAAGCCTGCGATCTCGCCCGTGGTGACGACGTCGACGCTTTCGGATTCGCCCGCCAGCCCGTTCCGGCATGCCCTCACGCTGCTGGGCGACGCATTCGTTTTTTGAGACCAGCGATGACGCTAGCCAATTTTGTGAAGACCCTTGTCGGCGGCACGCGTGCCGATTCGCTCCATCGGGGACGCACGGACACCTGGGCCGCATGGAT
The DNA here is from genome assembly GCF_030504405.1 of Burkholderia sp. AU44665. Classification (NCBI taxonomy): domain Bacteria; kingdom Pseudomonadati; phylum Pseudomonadota; class Betaproteobacteria; order Burkholderiales; family Burkholderiaceae; genus Burkholderia; species Burkholderia sp. AU44665. The sequence goes on from NZ_JAUJRI010000014.1 coordinate 57,188, forward strand.
CGCGCCGATACCGGGCGAGCATGCGTGCGGGCGCGATCCCGGCTACGAAGAAGCGTTCTTCGAAATGAAGGACGAAGCCGGCAAGCTGTCGGGAATCGACGACGGGTTGATCGCCCGCGCATGCGAACACCTGCTGAAGGAAACCGGCAAGGATTTGCGCGTGGCCGGCTACTACGCGTTCGCGCGCCTGCGGCAGGACGGCCCGGCCGGTTTCGCCGACGGGCTCGAACTGGCCGCGGCGCTTGTCGACCGGTTCGGCGAGGCGCTGTTGCCCGCCCGCCACGAAGCGAAGAAAGCCGCGCTGGAAATGCTCGCCACCGCGCGCGTGATCGACGCGCTGGATCGCCACGGCGATTTCGCGCCGGCCGATCTCGAGCGTGCGCTTGCAGCACTCGGCGTGCTCGTGACGTGCACGCAGGCGTGGCCCGACGCCGCCCGTCCGAATTTGCAGCCGCTCGTGTCGCGCTTCGATAAAAAGGAAGCACCGGCACACAGCGCCGATTCCGGCATGGCAGTGCCGTCAGCAACTGCTCCGGGCAAGACGTCAATCGGCTCGATCGCGTCGACGCGCGATCTGCTCGATCAGGCACGTGCAATGTCGGCGTGGCTTCGGGATCAGGAAAACGGCTACTTGCCGTCGGTGCGCGTCGTGCGAAACATCCGATGGGACACGTTGCACGACGTGCCGCCGTCGGATGCCGCGTCGCATACGCGGCTGGCGCCACCCCGCGCCGAGTTGCGCCAGCAGATGAAACGCCTTGTGCTGCAAAAGCACTGGCACGAGTTGCTGGAGCGGGTCGAAGGCGCGTTCATGGAGGGCGTGAATCACCTGTGGTTCGATCTGCAGTACTTCCAGCATGTGGCGCTCGATCACGTCGGTACGCCGTACAGCGCGTGGCGAGCAGTGCTGCGCGCCGACTTCGCGCTGTTCCTCGAACGGTTGCCGGGCATCGAGCGGCTCGCGTTCAGCGACGGCACGCCGTTCGCCGACGACACGACACTCGAATGGATTGCCCGGCACGCGGTCGTGCGCGACCTGGAGGCGGGAGAGGCCGTTGCGCCGCTGCCGGTCTCCGCGGATAGCGAAAGCGACTCAACCGGCGACTGGCCGGAGATCGAAGCCCAGGCCCGCGAACTGGCGGGGCGTGAGGGTATCGAGGCGGCGTTCGCGTGGCTCGAAGCGCTGCCCGGCATGAAAACCGATCGACATCGCTACTTGCAGCGGCTCGTGATGGCCCGGTTGGCCGACCACGCCGGCCGTCACGATGCGGCGCTCGCGCTCCTGGTCGAACTCGACGCAACATCCCGCTCGCTGCCGCTGATGCGCTGGGAGCCCGCGCTGACGTTCGAGGTCAAGCAACAACTGGTCAAGGCACTGAAGGCGATGAGCAGCCGCAAGGATGCCGACAAGCCCGCGCTCGCGCGCCGGATCGGCGAACTGCATGCGGAACTCATGGTCCTCGATCCCGCGCGCGCATTGACTCTTTCGTAATGGATTTTTCATGGACAACGACGATCCCATCCTGCGCTACTACGAAGCGGAAATGCGGTACTTGCGCGAATCCGGCAAGGAATTCGCGAAGGCGCACCCCGATCGGGCGCGCCTGCTCAATCTCGACCGCGTCGGCGATCGTGATCCGTACGTCGAACGCCTTTTCGAAGGCTTCGCATTCCTGACGGGCCGGCTACGGCAGAAACTCGACGATGAATTGCCCGAGCTGACCGAAGGGCTCGTCAGCCTGTTGTGGCCGCACTATCTGCGGATGATTCCGTCGCTATCGATCGTCGAGCTGACCCCGTTCGCGGAGACGCTTCAGAAAACGATCGTCGTGCCGGCCGGCGTGCCGGTGCGTTCCGCGCCGATCAACGTGCCTTCTCCTGACGGCGCCGGCGGCGTGGCGCCGCGCACGGTGCAATGTCTGTACCGTACGACGCAGGCCGTCGCGTTGCAGCCGGTGTCGCTCACGCATGCCGGGCCGGCCGTGCGTCACGACGGCCGTTCGGTGATCCGCCTGGGCTTCGCGTTGCACGGCTCGGCGCTGCGCAAGGAGACGGATCTGTCTCGGCTGCGGCTGCACCTGAACGCCGATCTGCCGACCGCATTTGCGATGCATCTTGCGTTGACGCGCCAGGTCGATGCGATTCACTGGCGCGTTCCGGAAATACGCGACGGAGAAGCCGTGCCGCTGCCGGGCATCACGATCGAGCCGGCCGGCTTTTCGACGGAAGAACGGCTGTGGCCCAAAGCCGATGCGGCATTCTCCGGATATCAACTGCTGCTCGAATACTTCACGTTCCGCGAGAAGTTTCTGTTCGTCGATCTGTGCGGGCTGGACATCTCCACGCTTCCGGAAACATCGACCCGCTTCGAGCTGGAGATAGTCCTCAAGGACGCGTATCCGTCGGACCAGCGCTTCAACGCGGAAAACGTGCGGCTGTTCTGCTCGCCGGTGATCAACCTGTTCGGACTCGATGCCGAGCCGATCGAGATCGATCATCACGAAACCGAATATCGCGTGGTGCCGGCCGGCCATCAGGGCGAGCATGTCGAGACGTATTCGGTCGATGCGGTCGCGACGTTCGATCACGATACGGCCGAGCGATACGAATACGTGCCGTTCGCGACGTTCCGGCACCGCGGCGGCATGCTGCGGCACGAGGCGCCGGAGCGCTATTTCCACACGCGCGTGCGTTCGGGCGTATCGGGGTTGCACGAAATGTGGGTGATCCTCGGCGGGCACGCGTGGGAGTCGATGGACACGCTGCCCGAGGAAAGCCTGTCGCTGCGCGTGACGGGCACGAACGGGCTGCTGCCGCGCAAGGGGCTGCGCGAGGCGAGCCTCGACGAGCTGGCGGCCAGCACGCCGAACGTCGCGGGTGTGCGCAATCTCGTCGCGCCGACGTTGCCGCTGTATCCGCCGACCGAAGACCGCTTCCAGTGGCGCGTGCTGTCGCATCTCGCGCCGAATTTCCTGTCGATGATGAACGCGGAGGTATTGCGCGGCGCGTTGGCGCTGTACGACTGGACGAACGAGGAGCTGAACCGGCGGCGGCTCGCCGGCATCCTGCATGTATCGCAGGACATGCTGGAAGAAGTATCGGGCGGCGCGGTGGAGCGCGGTGTGCTGATCGAGATCACGCTCGATTCGCACGCGTTCTCCGGCGAAGGCGACGTGATGCTGTTCGGCGAGTTGCTGCATCGGTTCTTCGGCGCGTATGCGGAGATCAATCTGTTCACGAAGCTGGCGATCGTCAGCCTGCCGTCCCGGTCGCGGACGGAATGGCCGCGCAGCAAGGCCCGGCGGGCGCCGCTATGACGGCTTCGATCGATCGGATGGTGGCCGAAGCTGCCGCGTCGAAGGCGGCGCCGACGGTTGCCGGGACGCTGTTCCAGCGAGCGCCGAAGATGACGTTCATGCAGTTCTGTCGGCTGCTGGAGGCGTGTGCGCCCGAACGCGCCGGGTTCGGTACGCGCGATACGCCGGAGCATGAGCCGGTACGGTTCCGGCCGCGTCCGCGGTTGGGGTTTCCGGCGGGCGAGATGGCCGCGGTCGAATTCGACGACGAGCACCCCGAGGCGCCGCCGACCGTGCGCACGACGTTCATGGGGCTTTACGGCGTCGATGCGGCGATGCCGTCGCACATGATCGACGAGATCGTACTGCGGGAGGAAGGGCATGAGGCGGTCGAGGCGTTTCTCGATCCGTTCAACCACCGGATGGCGACGCTGCTGTATCGCGCATGGAAGAAATATCGTTATCCGGAGCGTTTCCAGGCCGGCGGAGTCGACGATTATTCGCGCAGCCTGTTGTGTCTCGCCGGATTCGGATGGGGCGACAAGCCCTTGCGTGCGGGTTTGCCGGATTCCCGGATGCTCGCCCTGCTGGGGCTGCTGATCCAGCGGACACGCACGTCGGAAGGGCTGGCCGGCGTGGTGGCGCTCGCCGCGCCGGGAGCCGATGTTCGGGTGGACGAATTCTGGGCGGTGACGACGAGTAGCGGTCGGCCAAAGCCGTTGACGTCGGCGAAGCCGGATGCGGACGTGCTGTCGAACGGGAAGCGAGGCGGGCTCGGCGGCGGTTACGTGCTCGGCAGGCGTCTCGCGTATCGCAGCCGCGCGGTGCGCGTGACATTGCGGCCGGTCGACGAACGGCAGGCTCAGGACCTGTTGCCCGGTGCGCGGCTGCATCGAGAGGTGATGGCATTCATCCAGCTGTATGTCGGCGTCAAGGCCGATGTGCATTTGCGGATGGAAGTGTCGTCAAGGTTCGTTCCGCATCCGACCGTCGGCGTCGAACATGCCGGCCCGGCGCCGCGTCTCGGCTGGACGACGGTGCTGCCGTCGGTCGATGAACGCATGATCGGCATCGCGCTTGGCGTGTACGAGGCGTTTCCCGTACCGCAACCCAACCCGCATCTCGTGCCGCGCACGATCTGATTCCGGAGTTCCCATGTTCTATCGAATGAGTGGTGCCATCGCTGTCGCCGTCTTGCTGCTGTCAGGTTGCGGTGCCTGGCAGTCCGTGTCGGACGCATCGTCGAATGCGTATCGCGCCGTGTTTTTCAAGCAGGTGAAGGTGCTTGACGTCGATCTGGTCGCCCGTGCCGAACTGAACCCCGACGACGCAGGGCGGCCGACGTCGGTTGCCGTTCGCGTCTACCAGTTGAAGGACCGCAAGATGTTCGACGGAGCATCGTACGACGATCTGTTGAAGAACGACCGGACGGTGCTTGCTCAGGATCTGCAGGCCGAAATGTCGGCCGTCGTGAACCCCGGGGCGTCGTCGAGCTTGTCTCAACCGATGCAACGCGAGACGGAGTATGTGGCGATCGTCGCGTTGTATCGCGTCCCGGGCGCAGCCGGCGGCTGGAAGCGCATCATCGAGAAAAGGAAGCTCGATCCGGACAAGCCGCTACGCGTCGGTTTGACGTCGACCGGATTGCAGATGGCGGGGGATAGATCGAAGTGATCGCACTGCTGTCGGGGGCGCGAAAGAGACCGCGCTGACGCAGGCGACTTGAACTGAAAATGCGGCCCATGCGCCGGTTGCCCGGCGATGATGGGCCGCAAGGGCATCACCGATCGTCGTCCCGTACCGAAGACGGATGCCGGCACAGCGCCCGCACGTCCATCTCCATGTACGGAAACAGCGGCAACTGGCTCAGCACGTCGTGCAGCTGCTGCACGCTCTCGACGTCGAAAATGCTGACGTTCGCATACTGCCCGGCGATGCGCCACAGATGGCGCCAGACGCCTTCGTTCATCAGCCGCTGGCACATCGCCTTTTCCTCGGCCTTCAGCGTGGCCGCCTTGACCGGGTCCATGTCCGCCGGCAGGCGAACGGTCATTTCCACATGAAACAGCATCCTGCACTCCTTGCGTTGTCGATTCGTCGAACGGGAAGGGCGCTCACGCCTGCGCGCGGGCCCGCTCGACTTCGCTGCCCGGCACGTCCTGCTTTTCCTTGACCAGCGAGAAGTCGAAGTCGATCAGCGCGAACTGCCCGTCGACGCCGTACGGCTTGCCTTCCGCGCCCTCGGCCTGCCTGACCGGCGGGATCAGCCCGTCGCGCGTCGCGAACGCGAAGTCGTCCCACAGATGCGGATCGCCATCGATGTTGATCTGCGTCGTCAGCTTACGATAACCGTCCGCGGAAACGAAGAAGTGAATGTGCGCCGGACGATGGCCGTGGCGGCCGAGCTGGTCGAGCAGTTGCTCGGTCTTGCTGCCCGGCGGCACGCTGTAGCCGACCGGCAGCACGCTGCGGAAGCTGTAGCGGCCTTCGGCATCGGTGCGGATCGAGCGGCGCAGGTTGAACGCGGGCTGCGACGGGTCGAAGTACGAGTAATTGCCCAGATGGTTCGCATGCCACACCTCGACCAGCGCGTTCGCGAGCGGTGCGCCATGCTCACCGAGCACCTGGCCGCGCATGATCAGCGTCTGGCCCGGATCGGTGCCGTCGTCGAGGCGCGCATGGCCGACCGATTCCGGCGCGCCGGCGACATACAGCGGGCCTTCGATCGTGCGCGGCGTGCCGCCCTGGATGCCGGCCTTTTCCTCGGCTTCGTCCATCCGCACGTCGAGGAAGCGCTCGAGGCCAAGGCCTGCGGCGATCAGCCCGAATTCGCGGCCGGCTTCGTTCAGGAAGTTGAGCGCCGTCCAGAATTCGCTCGGCTGCACGTCGAAGTCCTCGATCGTGTAGCAGATGTCCTTCACGATCCGGTTGACGATCGCGCGCACGCGCGGGTTGCCGGGCTTCTCGGCCGCGTCGTCGAAGGTCTTCAGCAGGGCGTCGATGGCTTGCTTGTTCATCTGTGTCTCCGGTTTCGGTTGTCGTGTGGGGTCAGCGGGCGCCGCGTCGCATCCGTTCGATGCGGGCCCAGTCGAAGGTGATGCCGAGGCCGGGCGCGGCCGGCAGATGCAGCTTGAAATCCTGGTAGCGCAGCGGCTCGACAAGAATCTCCTCGGTGAGCAGCAGCGGGCCGAACAGTTCGGTGCCCCATTTCAGCGAGTCGAACGTGCTGAACAACTGGGCGGACGCCATCGTGCCGGCCGCGCCTTCGAGCATCGTGCCGCCGTACAGCTCGATGCCGGCGGCCGCGGCGATCGACGCGACGCTCGCCGCGCCCTGCAGGCCGCCCGATTGCGCGATCTTCACCGCGAACACGTCGGCCGCGCGATCCTGCGCGAGCGCGAACGCATCGACGGGACCGTGCAGCGCCTCGTCGGCCATGATCGGCACCTGCGCGAGCTGCGTGAGGCGTTTCAGCCCCGCGCGATTGGTCGCGGCGATCGGCTGCTCGACGAGGCTCACGCCGGCGTCGGCGAGCCGCGCGCCGGCCCAGATCGCATCGGTTTCGCTCCAGGCCTGGTTCACGTCGACGCGCACGTCGCCGCGCTCGCCGAGCGCGCGCTTGATCGCGACGACGTGCGCCACGTCGTCGGCGACCGCGTTCGAGCCGATCTTCAGCTTGAACGCGCGATGGCGGCGTGCGTCGAGCATCGCTTCGGCTTCCGCGATGTCACGTTGGGTATCGCCGCTCGCGAGCGTCCACGCGACATCGACCGCATCGGTCCGGCGCCCGCCAAACAGCTCGGACAGCGGCACGCCCAGGCGCCGCGCCTGCGCGTCGAACAGCGCGGTCTCGAGCGCGCATTTCGCGAAGCGGTTGCCCTGGAACAGCTTGCGCGCACGCGCCATCGCGGCGCCCGGGCGCGTCGCGTCCATGCCCCGCAACAGCGGCGCGAAGTAGGTATCGATGTTGACCTTGATGCTTTCGGGGCTCTCATCGCCATAGGCGAGGCCGCCGATGGTCGTCGCCTCGCCGACGCCTTCGATACCGTCCGTGCATCGAACGCGGACGAGCACGAGGGTCTGGCAATTCATCGTCGCGACCGACAACTTGTGGGGCCGGATCGTCGGCACGTCGACCAGCAGCGTCTCGATGCGTTCGATAGTGGCGGCAGTTGCTATCATGCGATTCCTCCTGTTGGTGCACATGGTAGGAATTCCCGCCCCGCGTCGTCCAACACTCTTTCCGACTACTTCCATACCTTTGAGGCATGAAATGGAATTGCGTCAGCTCCGTTACTTCATCGCCGTCGCCGAGGAAATGAACATCACGCGGGCCGCGGAGCGGCTGCACATGACGCAGCCGCCGCTGAGCCGCCAGCTCCAGGCGATCGAGGAGGAGATCGGGCTGCCGCTGTTCGAGCGCGGCGCGCGGCCGTTGAAACTGACCGATGCCGGGCGCGTGTTCCATGCGCAGGCGAAACGTCTGGTCGACCAGGCCGACGAATTGGGGCCGCTGACGCGGCGGCTCGCGCAACTGTCGGAGCGGATCGTGATCGGTTTCGTGCCGTCGACGCTGTACGGCGCGCTGCCGGACGTGATCCGCGCGTTTCGCGAGGCGCAGCCGGACGTCGAGCTGTCGCTGATCGAAATGTTCACGCTCGAACAGCTCGGCGCGCTGAAGGGCGGGCGGATCGACGTGGGGTTCGGCCGCTTGCGCTTCGACGACGACCAACTGGTGCGCGAGGCGCTGATCGAGGAAAAGCTGATCGCGGCGCTGCCGCTCGGGCATCGGCTCGCCGATCCGGCCCGGCCGCTGACGCTCGCGGATCTCGCGGACGAGACGATGATCGTCTACCCGAGCACGCCGCGGCCGAGCTTCGCCGATCAGCAGTTGTCGGCGCTGCGCGACGGCGCGGTCGTGCCGGCGGCCGTGCACGAGGTGCGCGAGTTGCAGACGGCGCTTGGGCTCGTGGCGGCGCAGGTGGGCGTGTCGCTGGTGCCGGAAAGCGTGGAGGGCGTGCGCGTGAAGGGGGTGGTTTACCGGCGGCTGCCGGAGCCGGCCGCGACGTCGCCGATCATCATGAGCCGCCGGCTGCACGGTGAGAGCGCGGCCACGGCGGCGTTCTGTGCGATTGCACGGGAGATGTTCGTGCCGGCGGCGTGACGTGACTCGAGCGCGAATCGCAACTAACGGCCTATTTTGGCGCGCTCCTCCGAAAGGGAATCGGGCTTGTCGCCGCGGCTTCGTGCCGTCGACCGGGCGCCGGCCGCCCTATTAATGAGATAACTGGCCGGCGAAATAAGCGTCTCTCAGGTTGCACTCAATTTAATGTATTAAAAAATAAACGTAATAATGAGATAATGGGTGGCGACGCATATTGATTCTTGCTGTGTGCGGTTTTAATTGTTGCAATATCGAATCATAAATAATCTGATTTTCTCCCCGTAAACCAGGGTCATGAAGCGGCACTTTTCATTCATTGCCGACCTGGAAAACCGGAGGGGAACGAGGTGAGTCGATTTGCGAAAAGCATAAAGTTCAGGATTTTTGCCACCCTTGCGGTGTGCGTCGCGTTGATGGTCGCAATTGGCGCGTTCGGTGTATTCGGTCTGTCCAGACTGAATTCGAATCTCCATCGCGCCTATACGGGCAATACGGTGCCGATCGTCGAATTGACGGAAATCAGCGCGCTCGCGTTCAACATACGGTTGCAAATGCGCCGGCTGCAGGCCGAGCATGACCCCGTGCTCATGCGCAGCGCGGTCGACGACATTCGCACGCAACAAAGCCGTCTCGATACGATCTGGGGCCGTTATTACGGGGAATCGATCACGAGCGACAAGGAGCGCATCATCGCCGAGCGCATCCGCAGCGTGCTGCCGCAGTTCCGGGCCGGGGTGAATGACGTGGCCGCGGCGATGAACGGCGGCGATCACGACGCGGCCAGGGCGGTGATCGAGCGATTGTCGCCGACCGCGAACCTGCTCAGGCAGGCGCTCGAGGACGACATCGCGCTGAACGTCGAGCAGGCGAAATCGTTCGTCGACGACAGCGAATCGACCTTCCGCAACATTCTGTGGATCGCGATCGGCCTGATCGGTGTCGGTCTGCTGGTCGCGGTGTGGGCGTCGGCGCATCTGCTGCGGCATATCTCGACGCCGCTCGGCAAGGCCGTGCGCGTGGCCGACGAAATCGCGGGCGGCCGGCTGGACAACCGGATCGACATCGACTCGCACGACGAATTCGGCCAGTTGCTCGGCGCGCTGGAGACGATGGACCGGCAGCTCGGCACGACGGTGCGCGGCATCAAGCGCAGCGCGGAATCGGTGGCGATCGCGTCGCACCAGATCGCGAGCGGCAACGCGGATCTGTCGGCTCGCACGGAGGAGCAGGCCGCGTCGCTCGAGGAAACCGCATCGAGCATGACGCAACTGACGGAGACCGTGAAGCAGAACGCCGACAACGCGCAGCAGGCGAACACGCTCGCGACCCGCGCGACGGACATCGCGGACGCAGGCCACGACGCCGTGCAGCACATGGTCGCGACGATCGAGCAGATCAGCGATCGCTCCAGCCAGGTGTCCGACATCACGGGCGTCATCGAGGGAATCGCGTTCCAGACCAACATTCTCGCGCTCAATGCGGCGGTGGAAGCGGCGCGCGCGGGCGAACAGGGGCGTGGTTTCGCGGTGGTCGCGAGCGAAGTGCGCAACCTCGCGCAGCGCTCCGCGAGTGCCGCGAAGGAGATCAAGGAACTGATCGGCGCGTCGGTGTCGATGATCCATGACAGCGCGCAGCAGGCCGCGGACGTCGGCGCGACGATGGGGCAGGTGAAGCAGGCGATCAAGCAGGTGTCCGACATCGTCGCCGAAATCGCGGCTGCGTCGCGGGAGCAGAGCCAGGGAATCGAGCAGGTCAACGTGGCGATCGGGCAGATGGAGGGCGTGACGCAGCAGAATGCGGCGCTCGTCGAGCAGGCGGCCGCGGCGTCGCATTCGCTCGAGGAGCAGGCCGGCCATTTGCAGGCGGCGATGTCGGCGTTCCGGCTGGCGGAGGCCTCCCCGGACGAGCCCGCCGCGCCGGCGGTTGCGCCTGCGGCGCGGGTGCAGCCTCCGGCGGCGGCGCGGCCGCCGAGCGTGCCGGTAGCGGCAGCGGGTCGGGCCGCCGAGTGGCACGCGTTTTGAATGCCACGCGGGCCGCGCTTGTGGCGACGTGCATGCCGGTGCGCCAGACACGCCGGCGCGCGCGTTCGCCGTTCACTTTCACGATCCGTCCGCGGCGATGCGGGCGGTGGATCTGTTCATGACGCTCATGACGAACCCGACTCAGGCAGTACTGACGCTCGACGCGCTCGTCGACACGTGCGCGCGTTTCGATCCGTCCGACGCGGATCAGCGGCTGATCGTGCGCACGATGGTCGTGCCGATGCTGGCGCGGCGGCTGAAATGGCTGGAATTGCTGCTGCGCGCGTGCCCGCATAGCCCCGCCACGCGGGCGATGTTCGAACAGGTGGAACGTGCGCTGGCCTGCGCGTCGTCGCGACTGGATGGCCCGCGATTGCCGCCCGCGGGCGCTGCCGACACAGCGCAACCGGCATGACCGGCGCAAACGGCGCAGGCATGGGCACCAGCGGCACTAACCGCTGACGCCGCTGACGCCGCTCGCGCTGCGCGCGCCATCGCAGCAACCGGTGCCGGAGACGGCCGCGGCCACCGAAGCGGTCGGCGCCGCGCGGTACCGCAATGATCGTCGGCCCGCTTGTCGCCGTGCGCGCGTGCCATGCAACAGGCAACCGCCCGTGCTGCCGCGGGCGCGTCCGCCCGAAAGCGCGCGGACGTGCGCTCAGCGCAGCCCGTCGAGCGTCTCCGACGGCGATTCGCCGAACTTTTCCCGATACGCGATCGCGAACCGCCCGAGATGGGTAAACCCGCAGTCGAGCGCGATATCGGCGATCCGCCGGTTGGATGCCGCGCCGCACAGCAGTTCGCGCGCGTGCGCGAGCCGCGTCGCGCGCAGGTATTGCATCGGGCTCATGCCGCGGAATTGCAGGAACGCGTCGCGCAGCGTCCGTTCGGGCACGTTGGCGGCCTGGACGATATCGGCGAGCTGCAGCGGCTGCGCGTAATGCGCATCGACGAACTCCTGCGCGCGCCGCACGAAGCCCGGCGCCGGGTCGCGGTGCGATGCGTGCGGCACGGACGACGGCGGATGGCCTTCGATCAGCAGGTCGATCAGCAGATGCTCGAGCTGCGACGCGACCCGCGGGTTCGCGTTCGCGCGTTCGAGCAGCTCGGGCGAGCGCGCGACGAGCATCAACTGCTGGCGCCACGCGGCGAGCGCGGCGTCGCTGACGTGCAGCACGGGATCGAGCGTCGCGCGCGGGTCGCCGGTCAGCGAGCCGACGGTCGCCGCGTCGATGCGCAGCACGAATTGTTCGCAATCGGCCGACAGCACCGCGTCGAAGCGCTCGCCGGGCGCGCACAGCACGCCGGTCTGGCCGTCGACGCCGAGCCGACGCCCCATCGCATGGACTTCCGCGTGCCCGGACAGGCAGAACATCAGCAGGTAATAGCCGTCGACTGCGTCGACCTGCACGCGCATCGCGTCGCCGAACGCGATCGTGCCGATCCCGAGCCCGCCCAGCCTGACGAAATCCATGTGCGACGCCCCGTGCACGCGGCCGCTCGGCAGCAGCGCGTGCGGCTGCATCACGCGCGAGATCCGCTCGCGCGTCTCGTCGAGATCGCGGGATTCGAACAGCCGGTGCGCGCGCAGCGCGAGCGGCTCGAACGACGTTGGGGACATGGGCTTCAGCCTTGGTATGGACGGCACGCGCTTCGATCCGGCGAACGGGGGCGCGATCGTGCGCCAGCCGCGTGTGCCGTCATGCTAGCGCAGAAATCCGCCGAAAGTGGATATTGCGCCGCCGCAATCGCACTTTCCGGATAGACGCCGAATATTAGCTTTTCAAAAATCGGCTCCATGCATTCAACGCAACGGATCGACAAGGAGTCCGACATGGAGCAGACAGAATCGCCCGTCGTTTTCGCCGCACGCGGCGACGCATCCGACGTGACTTTCCCGCACGACGACGGCTCGCGCGTGCCGTACAAGGTGTTCAGCTCGCGGGCGGTCTACGATCGCGAGCAGGAACGCATCTTCCGCGGGCCGACGTGGAATTTCGTCGCGCTCGAAGCGGAAATCCCGAACGCCGGCGACTTCAAGAGCACGTTCGTCGGCGACACGCCGGTGGTCGTCACGCGCACCGAGGACGGCGCGCTGTCCGCATGGGTGAACCGCTGCGCGCACCGCGGCGCGCAGGTGTGCCGCAAGTCGCGCGGCAACGCGAGTTCGCACACGTGCGTCTATCACCAGTGGAGCTTCGACAACCAGGGCAACCTGCTCGGCGTGCCGTTCCGGCGCGGCCAGAAGGGAATGACCGGGATGCCGGCCGATTTCGATCCGAAGCAGCACGGGCTGCGCAAGCTGCGCGTCGACAGCTATCGCGGGCTCGTGTTCGCGACCTTCAGCGACGAGGTCGCGCCGCTGCCCGACTATCTCGGCGAGCAGATGCGCCCGTGGATCGACCGGATCTTCCACAAGCCGATCGAGTATCTCGGTTGCACGCGCCAGTATTCGAAGTCGAACTGGAAGCTGTACATGGAGAACGTGAAGGACCCGTATCACGCGAGCATGCTGCACCTGTTCCATACGACCTTCAACATCTTCCGCGTCGGGATGAAGGCGCGCTCGATTCCGGACGCGAATCACGGGCTGCACAGCATCATCACGGTGACGAAGACGGGCGACGACACGTCGGCCGCGTACAAGCAGCAGAACATCCGTTCGTTCGACGAGGGCTTCCATCTGGAAGACGAGTCGATCCTCGATCTCGTGTCGGAATACGACGAGGACTGCACGAACCATATCCAGCCGATCTTCCCGCAGCTCGTGATCCAGCAGATCCACAACACGCTGGTCGCGAGGCAGATCTTGCCGAAGGGGCCGGACAACTTCGAGCTGATCTTCCACTTCTTCGGCTATGCGGACGACACGCCCGAGCTGCGCGCGCTGCGCATCAAGCAGGCGAACCTGGTCGGGCCGGCCGGCTATATCTCGATGGAAGACACGGAGGCGACCGAGCTCGTGCAGCGCGGCACGGTGCGCGATGCCGACGCGACGTCGGTGATCGAGATGTCGCGCGGCAATCCGGACCAGCAGGACACGGTGATCACCGAGAGCCTGATCCGCAAGTTCTGGGTCGGCTATCAGAAGCTGATGGGCTATTGAGGCGGGAGCAAGAAATGACGGAAGACATGAAGACGTGGTTCGAGATTTACATGCTCCAGAACCGCTACATCGGGCACCTCGACAACGACCGGCTCGAACATTGGCCGGAAATGTTCACCGAGGACTGCACGTACGAAATCGTGCCGAAGGAGAACGCCGATCTCGGGCTGCCGGTCGGGATCGTCCACTGCACGAACCAGCGGATGCTGCGCGACCGCGTGGTGTCGCTGCGGCACGCGAACATCTACGAGGAGCATACGTACCGGCACATGACGTCGGGCCTGACGATCGTCGCCGAACGCGACGGCGAATTCGATACCGAGAGCAACTACGTGGTCGTGCAGACGCGCAGCAACGGCGAATCGAACGTGTACCAGGCCGGCAAGTACTACGACACGGTGGTCCGCACGCCCGACGGCTTGCGCTACAAGACCAAGCGCGTGATCTACGACACGTCGCGCGTGCAGACGCTGCTCGCGACGCCGATCTGACCGCTCCGACGAAGCAAGGAAACGACATGACCGAAGCAACGCTGGCCGAGTGGCATCCGCTCGGCGCTTTCGACGAATTCTCCGAAGACGAACCGGCGGCGCGCGTCGCCGGCCAGAAGCCGATCGCCGTGTTCCGGATCGGCGACGAACTGTTCGCGATGCACGACCTCTGTTCGCATGGTCACGCGCGCTTGTCCGAAGGCTATGTGGAGGACGGCTGCGTCGAATGCCCGCTGCACCAGGGGCTGATCGACATTCGCACGGGCGCGCCGAAATGCGCACCGATCACCGAGCCGGTGCGGACCTATCCGATCCGGATCGTCGACGGGCAGGTGGAAGTCAATGTCGGCTGATCCGGTCGTGATCGTCGGCGCCGGCCACGCGGCGCGGCGCACGGCCGAAGCCCTGCGCGCACGCGATGCGGCGGCGCGCATCGTGATGATCGGCGCGGAGCGCGAGCTGCCGTACGACCGGCCGGCGCTGTCGAAGGACGCGCTGCTGAGCGATGGCGGCGAACAGCGCGCGTTCATCCGGGATGCGGCGTGGTACGACGCGCAGCGCATCGCGCTGCGGCTCGGCACGCGCGTCGAGGCGATCGAGCGCGATGCACGGCGCGTGCGCCTCGACGACGGGACGACGCTGCCGTATGCGCGACTCGTGCTCGCGACGGGTTCGCGGGTGCGTGCGTTCGGTGGTCCGGTCGACGCGGGCGTCGTGCCGCATTACGTGCGTACCGTTGGCGATGCACGTTCGTTGCGTGCGCAACTTGCTGCGGGGCGTCGCGTGGCGGTGCTCGGCGGCGGCTTCATCGGCCTCGAGGTCGCGGCGGCGGCGCGCCAGCTCGGCTGCGACGTGACGGTGATCGATCCGGCGCCCCGGTTGCTGCAGCGCGCGTTGCCGGAAGTGGTCGGTGCGTTCGCGCATCGGCTGCACGATGCGCGCGGCGTGAGCTTCCGGTTGGCGACGCTGCCGCGCGCGATCCGTCGCGCGCCGGGCGGCGGCGCGATCGTCGAAACCGATCGCGGCGACGTGCCGGCCGATATCGTCGTGGTCGGCATCGGCGTGGTGCCCAACGTCGAGCTCGCACAGGCGGCCGGGCTCGACGTCGACAACGGGATACGCGTCGATGCGGGCTGCCGCACGGCCGATGCGGCGATCTTCGCGGCGGGCGAGGTGACGATGCACTTCAATCCGCTGCTCGGGCGGCATGTGCGGATCGAATCGTGGCAGGTGGCCGAGAACCAGCCGGCCGTCGCGGCCGCGAACCTGCTCGGCGCCGACGAGCGCTATGCCGAGCTGCCGTGGCTGTGGTCCGATCAGTACGACTGCAACCTGCAGATGCTCGGGCTGTTCGGCGGCGAACGCACGATCGTCGTGCGCGGCGATCCGGCGAGCGGGCCGTTCACGGTGTTCGGGCTCGGCGACGACGGCAGGATCGTCGCGGTGGCCGCGGCGAACCTCGGGCGCGACATCGGCGCGTCGCGCCGGCTGATCGCGGCAGGCGCGGCGCCCGATCCGGTGAAGCTGGCCGATCCGGCGGTCAGCCTGAAGGCGTTCATGTAGCGGGGCACTCGCGGCGCGCATGCGCCGTGTGTGCGACGCCGACCGCGGGTTTGTCGGCTGCGGCGAAATCGGGGATATTAACGACATCGCCGATCCGCCCGTCCTCCATGACGCCAGACAAAGCCCTCGAACTGAAACGAAGCAAGCGCCGTGCGCTGTGGCTGCTGCTGGCGGCCGTCGCGGTGTTCGTCACGACCATCCTGCTGCCGCGCGGCCCGTGGGTCGACGGTTTCAAGGCCGTCGCCGAAGCCGCGATGGTCGGCGCGCTCGCCGACTGGTTCGCGGTCGTCGCGCTGTTCCGCCGCGTGCCGATCCCGTTCGTGTCGCGCCACACCGAGATCATCCCGAAGAACAAGGACAAGATCGCCGACAACCTCGCGGTGTTCGTGCGCGAGAAATTCCTCGGCCCCGACGCGCTCGCCGCGCAGATCCGCCAGCACGACCCGGCGCGGATGCTCGGCGCGTGGCTCGGCGAGCCGGCGAACACCGACGCGCTCGGCGGCTACGTGACGAAGCTGATGAGCTTCGCGCTCGACATGACCGACGACGCGCGGATCCAGTCGTTCGTCCACGATGCATTCCGCGCGGTGATCGACCGGGTCGACCTGTCGCAATCGGCCGGTGCGATCCTCGACACGCTGACGAAGGACGGCCGCCACCAGGCGCTGCTCGACGACGCGATCGAACAGGTGGTGGACGTGCTCGGCAAGGAAGAGAACCGCGAGGTGATCGCGGGCTTCATCGTCGAATGGCTGAAGACGCAATACCCGAAGGTCGAGAAGATCATGCCGACGCAGTGGTTCGGCGAGAACGGCGCGCGGATGCTCGCGAGTGCGGTGAGCCGCGTGCTGGAAGGCGTGGCGGCCGACCCGGAGCATGAACTGCGGCAACGCTTCGACCGGACGGTCGTGCGGTTGACCGAGCGGCTGAAGCACGACCCCGCATTCATCGCGAAGGGCGACGAGATCAAACGCTACATCCGCGACGGCGACGCGTTCAACGACTATGTGCGCGACTTGTGGGGCCAGTTGCGGGCCTGGCTGAAGGCCGATCTCGCGCGCGCCGATTCTGCGCTGCACCGGCAGGCCGCGACGCTCGGCGGCTGGCTCGGCGCGCGGCTCGCCGAGAGCCCGGCGCTGCGCGCGTCGCTGAACGAGCATATCGAGAAGGCCGTGCACGAGATGGCGCCCGATTTTGCCGATTTCCTGATGCGTCACATTCGCGACACGGTGCGCAACTGGGATGCGCGCGAGATGTCGCGACAGATCGAACTGAACATCGGCAAGGATCTGCAGTACATCCGCATCAACGGCACGCTGGTCGGCGGGCTGATCGGACTCGGGTTGTATCTGGTGTCGCTGGCGCCGCGCTGGGCGGCCGGCTGGCTGCACTGACGCGGGCACGGGCGTTGCGCGCATGACGCGACGCCGCGCGCCGCCGGATCACGCGGACGCCTTGGCGCCGTGCAATTGCAGGCCGAGCGCCTTGATGACTTTCAGGATCGTGCCGAAGCTCGGATTGCCGTCGTGCGACAGCGCCTTGTACAGCCCTTCGCGCGACAGGCCCGCATCGCGCGCGACCTGCGACATGCCGCGCGCGCGGGCGATCACGCCGAGCGCGTGCGCGATGAAGGCCGGATCGTCGCCGGCCTCCTGCAGGCAGGCGTCGAAGTAGTCGGCCATGTCGTCTTCGGTTTTCAGGTGTTCGGCCGAATCCCACGGCCGCGTCTTGATCTTGTCCATCGATCACTCCATGTCGAGGTGCGCGAGCATTGCGTGCGCGGCGCGTATGTCGGCCTGTTGCGTCGATTTATCGCCGCCGCAGAGCAGGATCACCCAGATCGTCCCGCGCCTCGCGTAGTAGACGCGATAGCCGGGCCCATGATCGATGCGCATTTCGACGACGGGCGAGCCGGCGGATTTCCAGTCGCCCGGATTGCCCATCGACAGGCGGTCGATGCGCGCCTGGATGCGGCGCCTGGCGATGCGATCGGGCAGGCCGGCAAACCAGGCGTCGAAGACGTCGGTGGTCCGGATGCTGAATGCAGGAGGACTGTAGGGCATGAATTGCAGTGTGTCAACCATGGTTCACATGTCTGTTGAATGGAACATCGTTGCCATTACAGCCCGGCCGGCGCGTCGGCGGGTGTTGACTGGCCGTCAGGCCGATCTTTCCGCTGGCGGAGCCGGCCATCCGGTCGAAGCCGGAATTTCAGGAATCCGTCTACAATCGAAAACGTCTTTGCCGTTCGCGCGAGCTGCCGCGCGCGGGCGGATCCGTTCGTCCTCCATCATCCGGAGGCGCCGCCGCGCATCGCGCATCACGCTCCGGCATCGCGTGCCGCGCGGCGAGCAGTGCCGTGGTTTGTGTCCAGCAGGTAAGGCGTCCGCGTGCCGTAGGCCGGCGCGCGTCCTGAACGCCGCGTGTCCGTAGGCCGGGCAGGCGGCATAACCGAGAGTCCCATGAA
Source organism: Burkholderia sp. AU44665 (assembly GCF_030504405.1). Lineage (NCBI taxonomy): Bacteria > Pseudomonadati > Pseudomonadota > Betaproteobacteria > Burkholderiales > Burkholderiaceae > Burkholderia > Burkholderia sp. AU44665. The sequence continues at coordinate 75,296 of NZ_JAUJRI010000014.1, forward strand.
AGCATCGGATCTGTTCGTGAAGGCGCTGGAAGCCGAAGGCGTCGAGTACGTGTTCGGCATTCCAGGCGAAGAAAACCTCGATCTGCTCGAATCGCTGCGGCGATCGAAGATCAAGCTCGTGCTGACCCGGCACGAGCAGGCGGCCGGGTTCATGGCCGCCACCTACGGCCGCCTCACGGGCCGCACCGGCGTGTGTCTCGCGACGCTCGGGCCGGGTGCGACGAACTTCGTGACGGCCGCCGCGTATGCGCAGCTCGGCGGGATGCCGATGCTGATGATCACCGGGCAGAAGCCGATCAAGTCCAGCAAGCAGGGCCACTTCCAGATCGTCGACGTGGTCGACATGATGCAGCCGCTCACGAAGTTCACGCGGCAGATCGTGTCGATCGGCAACATCCCGTCGGCCGTGCGCGAGGCGTTTCGCCGCGCGGAGGAAGAGCGTCCGGGCGCCGCGCACCTCGAACTGCCCGAGGACATCGCGCACGAGGAGGGCGACGGCAAGCCGATCCCGCGCAGCTACAGCCGGCGGCCGGTGGCCGAGGAGAAGGCGGTCGCGCATGCGGTCGACGCGATCCAGGCCGCGCGTCATCCGCTGTTGATGATCGGCGCGGGCGGCAACCGCAAGACCACCTGCAAGATGCTGCTCGAATTCGTCGACAAGACGGGCATTCCGTTCTTCACGACGCAGATGGGCAAGGGCGTGATCGACGAGACGCACCCGCTGTGGCTCGGCAACGCGACGCTGTCCGACGGCGACTTCGTGCATCGCGCGATCGAGCATGCGGACTGCATCATCAACGTCGGCCACGACGTGATCGAGAAGCCGCCGTTCTTCATGCGCACCGACGACAAGACCGTGATCCACGTGAACTTCCTCGGCGCGCAGGTCGACCCCGTCTATTTCCCGCAGATCGAGGTGGTCGGCGACATCGCGAATGCGGTGTGGCAGATGAAGGAGGCGCTGACGCCGCAATCGCACTGGGATTTCGAGCGCTTCAGGATGATCAAGTCGCATTTCGACGCGCATCTGGAAAAGGGCCAGCACGATCCGCGCTTCCCGATGTACCCGGTGCGGATCGTGAACGACCTGTACAACGCGTTGCCGGTGGACGGCATCGTCTGTCTCGACAACGGGATGTACAAGATCTGGTTCGCGCGCTACTGGCGTGCGCACGAGCCGAACTCGCTGCTGCTCGACAACGCGCTCGCGTCGATGGGCGCGGGCCTGCCGTCGGCGATCGCGACGAAGATCGTGCATCCGCAGCGCAAGGTGATCGCCGTGTGCGGCGACGGCGGCTTCATGATGAATTCGCAGGAACTCGAAACGGCCGTGCGGCTGAAGCTCGACATCGTCGTGATGATCCTGCGCGATGACGCGTTCGGGATGATCCGCTGGAAGCAGGAGAACATGAACTTTCCCGATTTCGCGATGACGCTGCAGAACCCCGATTTCGTGTCGTACGCGCAAAGCTACGGCGCGCACGGGCATCGCGTCGAGTCGGCCGACGATCTCGAGCCGCTGCTGCGCGAATGCTTCGCGTCGCCGGGCGTGCACGTGATCGACGTGCCGATCGACTACTCGGACAACGAGCGCGTGCTGAACCGCGAGATCAAGCGCCTGTCGGCGCAACTCTGAATTCCCCGTTCACAGGAAGGAGTCGTTCCATGTTGAAGGAAACCTATCCGTACTATCTCGCCAACGAAGCCGTCTACGCGAACACCGATCTGGAGGTGACCGACAAGTTCAGCGGCAAGGTCGCCACGCGCGTCGCGCTGGCCGACGCGAAGGCGATCGACGCGGCGATCGCCGCGGCAGTCGACGCCACGAAGCCGATGCGCGAGATGCCGGCCTACAAGCGGCAGGCCGTGCTCGATCATTGCGTCGCGCGGTTTCGCGAACGTTTCGACGAGCTGGCCGAGGCGCTGTGCATCGAGGCCGGCAAGCCGATCAACGATTCGAAGGGCGAAGTCACGCGGCTGATCGACACGTTCCGCGTCGCGTCCGAGGAATCGGTGCGCGTCGACGGCGAGATCGTCAATCTCGAGATTTCCGCGCGGGCGCAGGGCTATACGGGCTACACGAAGCGCGTGCCGGTCGGCCCGTGCTCGTTCATCTCGCCGTTCAACTTCCCGTTGAACCTCGCCGCGCACAAGGTCGCGCCCGCGCTCGCGGCCGGCTGCCCGTTCGTGCTGAAGCCGGCGAGCCGCACGCCGATCGGCGCGCTGATCATCGGCGAGGTGCTCGCGGAAACCGACCTGCCGAAGGGTGCATTCTCGGTGCTGCCCGCGCATCGCGATGGCGCCGACCTCTTCACGACCGACGAGCGCTTCAAGCTGCTGTCGTTCACCGGTTCGCCGGCGGTAGGCTGGGCGCTGAAGGAGAAGGCCGGCAAGAAGAAAGTCGTGCTGGAACTCGGCGGTAACGCGGCCGCGATCGTCGATGCCGATCAGCGCGAGCGGCTCGACTACGTGGTCGATCGCCTCGCGTTCGGCGCGTACTACCAGTCGGGCCAGAGCTGCATCGGCGTGCAGCGGATTCTCGCGCATGCCGACCTGTACGACGCGCTGCGCGAGAAGCTGATCGCGAAGACGCGTTCGCTGAAGATGGGCGATCCGAAGGATCCGTCGACGTTCGTCGGGCCGATGATCTCCGAATCCGAGTCGCGCCGGCTGTCGGGCTGGATGGACGCGGCCGTCGCGGCGGGCGCGAAGATCGTCGCGGGCGGCAAGGTCGACGGCGCGATGTTCGAGGCGACGCTGCTGGAGAACGTCGGGCGCGAGCAGGACCTGTACCGGAAGGAGGCGTTCGGCCCCGTCGCGATTCTGGAGAAGTTCGACCGCTTCGACGACGCGCTCGCGCGCGTGAACGACAGCGACTTCGGGCTGCAGGCCGGCGTGTTCACCGATTCGCTCACGCATGCGCAGCGCGCGTGGGACGAGCTGGAAGTCGGCGGCGTCGTGATCAACGACGTGCCGTCGTTCCGCGTCGACAACATGCCGTACGGCGGTGTGAAGGATTCGGGCCTCGGCCGCGAAGGCGTCCGCTACGCGATCGAGGACATGACCGAGCCGCGGTTGATGGTCGTGCGGCGCCGGTAACGCGCGGCAGGCGGCGCGGCGCCACGACGGCACGCGGGCGGGCGATCGGGCCGGCCCGCGTGCCGTTCTTTCATCGCGCGTCGCGAGCGCGGCGCGGCGCCGCGCGTGTCCCGCGCGCCGAACTGCCCGAAACGGGCTCGACGATGGGCGTCGCCTCGTGATGTAATCGCGCGAAACTGCCGACCGGGATACGACGCCGGAACGCGCGAATTCATTCTTCACGAGGTCGATTCATGTCCCCCGTCTCGGCATTCAAGCTGGTCCTGTTGTCATTCCTCGCGATCGTCGCGCTCGAATGCATCGCCAAGCGGCTGCGGCTGCCGCCCGCGGCCGCGCTGCTGATCGGCGGCATCGGCATCGCGTTCATCCCCGGCCTGCCGCCGATCGATCTCGATCCCGAGCTGGTGCTGCTGGTGTTCCTGCCGCCGCTGCTGATGGACGGCGCGTACTTCTCCGTGTGGGAAGAATTCAAGCGCAACGTCGGCGGCATCCTGATGCTGGCGATCGGCGCGGTCGTATTCACGACGTTCGCGGTCGGCTTCGCCGTGCACTGGGTGGTGCCGACGCTGCCGTGGGCCGCGTGCTTCGCGCTCGGCGCGATTGTGTCGCCGCCCGATGCGGTGGCCGCGAAGGCCGTGCTCGAACGCGTCGCGCTGCCGCGCCGGCTGATGGTGCTGCTCGAAGGCGAGAGCCTGCTGAACGACGCGGCCGGCCTCGTGCTGTTCCGCTTCGCGGTCGCGGCCGCGCTCACCGGCGCGTTCAGCCTCGAGCACGCGGTCGTGCGCTTCGCGGAGCTCGGGCTCGGCGGCGTGGTGGTCGGCTTCGTGGTCGGCAAGCTCGTCGTGTGGTTCCTGAAGCTGCTCGACGACGACTATCTCGTGATCACCGTCGCGGTGATCGCCGGCTGGATCGCGTACATCGCGGGTGAAATGGTCGAGGTGTCGGGCGTGATCTCGACCGTCACGGCCGGCATGATCGTCGGCTGGCATCAGCACGAAGTGTTTTCGGCGGCCGTGCGCACGCGCGGCACCGCGTTCTGGCAGGTCATCGTGTTCCTGCTCGAGGCGCTGGTGTTCGTGCTGATCGGGCTGTCGCTGCGCGGCGCGATCCATCGGCTTGGCGGCTTCGAGCAGGTGCTCGGCACGATGGTGCCGCCGGTGCTCGCGGTGCTGGCGGCGGTGATCGTGTCGCGCTTCGTGTGGATCTACGCGGTCGAGGCGCTGAAGTGGCCGGTGCGCGGCCTCGCGGGCCGCGGCGAGGCGCCCGACTGGAAGGCCGCGACGATCATGAGCTGGGCCGGGATGCGCGGCGTGGTGACGCTGGCGATCGCGCTGTCGCTGCCCGAGGCGCTGCCCGGCCGCGACGTGATCCTGGTCGCATCGTTCGCGGTGATCCTCGTCACCGTGCTGCTGCAGGGCACGACGATCGGGCCGCTGATCCGGCTGCTGCGCCTGCCGCCGCGCGACGAGCGCGCCGCGCACCACCTGACCGAGCCGCAGACGTGGGCGTACGTCGAGGCCGCGCAGCTCGCGGCGATCCAGCCGCTCGTGCGCGACGAGAACGGCGTCGTGATCCATCCGCGCCTGCTCGAGCAGTACACGTATCGCGCCGAGCTGACCGAGCGGTCGAAGAACGCGCCCGCGTATCCGGTGGAAGTGCGCACCGCGCACTACGACGTGGTGCTGGCCGCGATCCGGGCCGGGCGCGCCGAGCTGTTGCGCCTGCACCGGTCGGGGCGCATTCACGACGAGATGCTGCACACGCTCGAACGCGACCTCGACCTGCAGGAAGTGTCCGCGCAGCACGCGCGCGGCTGATCGGCCGCGGGCTCACGACTCACACCCACGGGGCCGGCGTCCTGCCGGCTCCCCGCCGGTTCTCATACGCATGCGGATCGAGCGTCGCCCGCCGCGCGATTTCCCCTCGCACGGCCGATTTGACTCGCCACGATCGGGCCCCAATACGACCGATCCCGCGGCCTTGCACGACATGCAAGCCTTATGGCGCGGGTCTCGCAAACGTTATCGTGCGTCGAATCCGGAAATGATCCGATTTATCCGTTGCCGTCTCTTTCTGCATATTTGGCAAAACTAAACCGGAAGGAGATAGATGCTGTGTTCTAATTTCATTTAGAATCAGCCGGTTATGTTTATTGAGAGAAAGAATGCGGAGGTAATGCGGTCGTCGACGGGGAAACAACGGCGCCCGAAGCCCCGCAAGGCAGTGCCGACAGGCCTAATCGGCGGAATCAGGCGGGTTTTTCAACTGCCAATATAAGATGGCGTCCCAGTCGGATAAACAACTCCTATGAAAGAATCGTTTGGAGATTCGGCGTTTGAAACTGGATTTATGAAAGAATCGAGTAGTGATAATGCCTCGGATTGCCTCGAATCGGGGTTATCGGTCCTCCTTGTGGACGACCAGCCATTCGTCGGCGAGGTGATCCGCCGCGCGTTGCGCAGCGAGCACGACATCGACCTGCACGTGTGCACCGACGCACATCGGGCAATGGCGGTCGCGCGCGACGTGAAGCCGACGGTCATCCTGCAGGATCTCGTGATGCCGGAGATCGACGGCCTCGATCTCGTGCGCGCGTGGCGCGCGGACGCCGGCACCGCGCGCGTGCCGATCATCGTGCTGTCGGCGAAGGAAGAGCCGATCGTCAAGCGCGAGGCGTTCATTGCCGGCGCGAACGACTATCTGGTGAAACTTCCCGACGCGATGGAGCTGACCGCGCGCATTCGCTACCACTCGAATTCGTACCTGATGTCGCGGCAGCGCGACGAGGCGCTCGATTTCCTGTCGCACGACATGCGTTCGCCGCAGACGTCGATCCTCGCGCTGCTCGACGTCTACCGGGCCGAACACGGCGACATGCCGGCGATCATGGAGCGCATCGCCGGCCATGCGCGGCGCGCGCTCGCGCTCGCCGACGGCTTCATCCACCTGACCCGCGCGCAGTCCGAGCGCCGCGCGCACGAAGTCGTGAGTCTCAACGAGATCGTGGTCGACGCCGTCGACCAGCTGTGGGAGAAGGCGGCCGGGCTTGGCTGCCGGGTGATCGCGCACGTGCCCGACGGCGAGTGCGTGACGATGGGCGACCGCATGATGCTGACGCGCGCGGTCGCGAACCTGGTCGACAACGGGCTGAAATACGGCCCGGCCGGGATGGACGTACATTGCACGCTGGGCGGCGAGGACGGCGCCTGGCTGATCGGCGTCGAGGATGCCGGCGCCGGCATCGCGCCGGAGCAGCGCACGGCTGCGACCGAGTCGTTCGTGCAGCTCGAATCCGCGCATGGCGCGGCGCGCGGCGGTTTCGGCCTCGGCCTCGCATTCGTCCGCGCAACGGCGGCGCGGCATCGCGGCCAGATCCTGATGCGCAATACGGCGCGCGGTTTCATGGTAGCGCTTCGGCTGCCGGCGCAGGCGGAGCGGTGACGTCGCGGCGCGGCCTGCCGCCGCCGCGCCGCCCGAGAGACCTCGATGCGCTCGTGGCGCGCCATTCGGCGCGCACGCGGGCGCGGTTTTTTCAACGCTGAATTTAGAAAGCCCATAACGAACATGGCCACCGTGACGCCCCGCGCGACCAATGAAAGCCTGCATCCGACGATCGGCGCCGCCCGGCTGACGCTCGGCAATCGCATCCTGCTCAGCTTCGGCGTGCTGTTCGTGCTGATGCTGGTGACGGCCGGCGTGTCGTACGAGCGACTGCGTGCGATCAACGCCGAAGCCGTCAGCATCGAGCGCGACTCGCTGCCCGGCGTCTACCTCGCGTCGACGCTGCGCGGCGCGGTCAACGAATCGTTCACGCTGCTGCAGCGCGCGATCTTCGTCGAAACCGATCCCGACGCCGCGCAGCGCGATCTCGCGAAGATCGCCGACGCGCTGAAGGAGGTCGAGTCGCTGACGGTGGACTACCAGAACACGACGTTTCGCGACGACGACCGGCAGCGCTTCACGGCGTTCCGCGGCGCCTACGATCACTACGTGCCGTTGCTGAACGAAGCGGTGCAGAAGGGCCGCGCGTCGCGCGAAGACGCGGTCGCCGCGTACGCGAAAACGCTGCCCGCGTGGACCGAGGTCGTGCGCAACGCGAACGTGCTGGTGCAGGAGAACCGCAAGTTCGCCGAGCAGTCCGCGAAGCTGATCCGCGAATCCGTGCAGGACACCGAGATCGTGCTGGCGACCGCGCTGGCGTTCATGCTGCTGTCCGCGCTCGGGCTCGGCTACATGCTGTACCGGTCGGTCACCGTGCCGATGGCGCGGCTCGTCGAGGTGCACGACGTGATGCGCACCGGCAACCTGACACATCGCCTCGACCTGCGTCGCCGCGACGAGTTCGGCACGCTCGAGACGGGTTTCAACCGGATGGCCGACGAGCTGACCGAGCTGGTGTCGCGCGCGCAGCAATCGTCGCTGCAGGTGACGACGTCGGTGGCCGAGATCGCGGCCACCTCGCGCGAGCAGCAGGCGACCGCGAACGAAACGGCCGCGACGACGACCGAGATCGGCGCGACCTCGCGCGAGATCTTCGCGACGTCGCGCGACCTGCTGCGCACGATGAACGAGGTGGCCGGCGTGGCCGAGCAGTCGGCGACGCTCGCGGGCGTGAGCCAGAGCGGGCTCACGCGGATGGGCGAGACGATGCGCAGCGTGATGGACGCGGCCGGCTCGGTGAACGCGAAGCTCGCGATCCTCAACGAGAAGGCGCTGAACATCAACCAGGTGGTCGCGACGATCACCAAGGTGGCCGACCAGACCAACCTGCTGTCGCTGAACGCGGCGATCGAGGCCGAGAAAGCCGGCGAGTACGGCCGCGGCTTCGCGGTCGTCGCGACCGAGATCCGCCGCCTCGCCGACCAGACGGCGGTGGCGACCTACGACATCGAGCAGACGGTGAAGGAAATCCAGTCGGCCGTGTCGGCGGGCGTGATGGGGATGGACAAGTTCTCCGAGGAAGTCCGCCGCGGGATGCTCGACGTGCAGCAGGTCGGCGGGCAGTTGTCGCAGATCATCGCCGAGGTGCAGACGCTCGCGCCGCGCTTCCAGATGGTCAACGAAGGCATGCAGACGCAGGCGAACGGCGCCGAGCAGATCACGCAGGCGCTGTCGCAACTGTCGGAGGCCGCGCAGCAGACGGCCGAATCGCTGCGCCAGTCGTCGCAGGCGATCGACGACCTGACGCTCGTCGCGAACCAGTTGCGCACCAGCGTGTCGCGCTTCAAGGTCGACGCGTGACGCGCGCCGATCCGCAGAACGGCGCGCGCGCGCTGTTCCTGATGTTCGAGCTCGACGGCGAGCGTTATGCGCTCGACGCGGCCGGCATCGACAAGGTGCTGCCGCTCGCCGTCATGAAGGCGATGCCCGGCGCGCCCGACTGGATCGCCGGGCTGCTGATGCGCGACGGCCAGCCGGTGCCGGTGATCGACGTGCCGATGCTGGCGCTCGGGCGGCGCGCGCAGGCGCTGCGCTCGACGCGGCTCGTGCTGGTCCGCTATCGCGCCGGTCACGCTGACGGCGAGCGCACGATCGGCCTGATCGTCGAGCGTGCGACGCAGACGATGCGGATCGACCGCGCGGCGTTTCGCGCGAGCGGCATCGCGACCGCGCGCACGCGCTGGCTCGGGCGGGTCGCGAACACGCCCGACGGCGTCGTGCAGCAGGTGTCGGTGCCCGACCTGATCGACGACGTTGCGCGCCTGTATCTGTTCGACGGCCTGTCGGGCCACGGGGAGGAGTCTGCATGAACGTGTCCGAATCGCGATTTCGCGGCTGGTTGCTGCGCGAGACCGGCATCGACCCCGATTCGCTCGGCAACGATTTCCTGATGCGGGCGTTGACCGATCGCGTGCATGCATTGCAGGCCGACGGCGAGCGCGTGCCGTCGGCTGCGCGGGCGCCCGTGACGCCGGAAGCGCTCGATGCGTACTGGCAGCAGCTCAACGCGTCGGCCGACGAACGGCGCGCGCTGATCGAGCTGTTCGTCGTTCCGGAGACGTGGTTCTTCCGCGACCGCGAGGCCTTCGCGACGCTCGCGCGGCTGGCCGCCGAACGGCTCGCCGCAATGTCCGGCCGCGTGATCCGCGTGCTGAGCGCGCCGTGTTCGACGGGCGAGGAGCCGTATTCGGCGGCGATGGCGTTGCTGGATGCGGGGCTCGAGCCGGCCAGCTTCGCGATCGACGCGATCGACCTCAGCGCGCGCGCGATCGAGCAGGCGCGGCTCGGCTGTTACGGGCGCAATGCATTCCGCGGGACGGCGACGGAGTTTCGTACGCGGTATTTCACGCCGACCCGCGACGGCTGGCTGCTCGACGAGCGCGTGCGCGCGTGCGTGCAGTTCAGCCACGCGAACCTCGTCGAACCGGTTGCCGACAACGGCATTCGCTACGACTTCGTGTTCTGCCGCAACGTGCTGATCTATTTCGACCGCGACGCGCAGGATCGCGTGATCCGCTCGCTCGACGCGCGCCTCGCCGACGACGGCATGCTGTTCGTCGGGCCGGCGGAGACGGGCGTCGCGATGCGGCACGGGATGCGCTCGGCGCGCGTGCCGCTGGCGTTCGCGTTTCATCGCGAGCCGGCCGGCGCGGCGGCCGATGCATGCGCGGCGCGGCCGGTTGCGCCGCTGTCCGCGGCGGTGCCGCACCAGCGCGCGGAGCGCTTCACGGTCGCCCCGCTCGCCGCGCCGCGCCCGGTGGTGGCCGTCGCGCCCCCGGCCTGGTTCGGCGACGTGCGTCAGCCGTTCGCGGCGGCGCCGGCCGTGGAGACGGCCGCAGTCGACGCACGGGCCGACCTGACGGTGGCGACCGCCGCGGCGGCCGTACCGGCCTACGACGGCATTGCGCCGGCAATCGACGATGTCCCGACGCTGGAGGATGCGCAGGCGCTGGCGAACGCGGGCGCGTTCGACGAGGCCGAGCGCGTGCTCGCGCAGTTCTCGGCGCGCGTCGGCCCGCATGCCGATGCGTTCTACCTGAACGGGTTGATCGCGGATGCGCGCGGGCGCGCCGCGGAAGCGAGCGACTTCTACCGGAAGGCGCTGTACCTGCGCCCCACGCATCACGAGGCGCTGACGCATCTCGCGACGCTGCTCGACGTCGGCGGCGATCGCGCGGGCGCGCAATGGCTGCTCGAACGCGCCCGGCGTTCGGCCGGCTGACACGACGACGGGAATGGGACCGACACCGCGATGACCGGAGGAATGCATGAACCGCGACGCCGCTGCCACTGACGATGCGACGCTCGACGTCGACGACTGCTGGAACCGGATCGGCACGCGCGGCGACCGCTCGTGCGAACGGCTGAACGACTGCCAGCGCTGTCTGAACTGCCCGGTCTATGCGTCGAACGCGGCGAGACTGCTCGAGCGTCCGCTCGACGTGGCCGAGATGGCGGACGTCACGCGCCGGATGAGCGCGTTCGGCACGGCGCGCGCGGGCGACGCCGCCGGCGACGCGCGCCATGCGGCGCTCGCGTTCCGGGTGGCCGACGAATGGCTCGCGCTGCCGATCGGCGTGCTGCGCGAGATCGCCGGCACGCGCCCGATCCATTCGCTGCCGCATCGACGCCATTCCGCCGTGCGCGGTGTGGTCAACATCCGCGGCACGCTGCGTATCGCGATCTCGATCGGCGCGCTGCTCGGCCTCGATGCCGGCAAGGCCGGCCGCGGCGGGAGCGGTGGTGGCGACGGCCGTTTCACGCGGTTGCTGGTGGCCGCGCACCAGGGCGAACCGGTCGTGTTTCCGGTGGACGAAGTCGAGGGCGTGCTGCGCTTCGGCGCGTCCGACTGGGTGCCGGTGCCCGCGACGGTCGGGCGTGCGAGCGCCGGCCTGTCGCGCGGCGTGCTGTCGTGGCGCGGCAAGTCGGTGGGGCTGCTCGACGACGACCGTCTGTTCGACGCCGTGACACGGAGCATGCGATGAGCGGCGACGACGACCTGAGCCACCTGTCGCTGCTCGAGCTGTATCGCGAGGAGACGCGCACGCAGACGCAGGCGCTGTCGGAGCGGCTGCTCGCGCTCGAATCGGGTGAGCCCGATTCCATCGCGCTCGAAGCGTGCATGCGCGCCGCGCATTCGTTGAAGGGCGCCGCTCGCATCGTCGGCGTGCCGATGGGCGTCGAGATCGCGGGGCGGATGGAAGAGTGCTTCGTCGCCGCGCAGGCCGGCACGATCGCACTGACGGCCACGCACGTCGACGTGCTGCTGGCCGGCGTCGATTTGCTGGTGCGCGTCGGCGATCCGCAGGGGCACCCCGTGTCGCAGACCGAGATCGACGTGTTCGCGGCGGCGCTGACGGGCGCCGACGGCGCGCAGACGATGCAGGCGCCAGCCGCCGCGCCGCCGCCGTCGTTCGTGCCGTATCGCGAGCACGACGGCGCCGCGAACGAGCCGGTCGGGGCCGGTGCCGCGGTGCCGCCGCTCGCCGTGTCGGGCCCGGCGCCCGATCCGGCCCAGGCCGGCCGCGTGGTGGGCGCCGGCGCGATGCGCCGCGTGCGCGCCGATACGCTGAACCGGCTGCTGAGCCTGTCCGGCGAATCGCTGGTCGAATCGCGCTGGCTCAAGCCGTTCGCCGAATCGATGCTGCGCGTGAAGCGCGCGCAGCGCGACGCGGCCCGTTCGCTCGACCTGATGGTCGAGCAGTTCGCCGACGATCTCGACGCCGGCATGCTCGCGTCGATGAACGAAGTTCGGCACATGCTCAACGACCTGCAGCGCTCGCTCGCCGAGCGCATGGACGAATTCGACCGCTTCGAGCGGCGCAGCACGCATATCGCCGAGCAGCTTTACGACGAGGCGCTGCAATGCCGGATGCGGCCGTTCGGCGACGCGACGCGTGCGTATCCGCGCATCGTGCGCGATCTCGCGCGCTCGCTCGGCAAGCAGGTGCGTTTCTCGATCGTCGGCGAAGGCACGCAGGTCGATCGCGACATCCTCGACCTGCTCGACGCGCCGCTCGGCCACCTGCTGCGCAACGCGATCGACCACGGCGTCGATTCGCCCGAAGCGCGGCACGCGCGCGGCAAGCCGGCCGAGGCGAGCGTCACGCTCGAGGCGCGCCACAGCGCCGGCTCGCTGCTCGTCAGCGTGATCGACGACGGGCCGGGCGTCGACATGGACGCGCTGCGCGCGGCCGTCGTGCGCCAGCGCCTGACCGACGACGAGACGGCCGCGCGGCTGTCCGATCCCGAATTGCTCGAATTCCTGCTGCTGCCGGGCTTCTCGATGCGCGACGCGGTGACCGACGTATCGGGGCGCGGCGTCGGCCTCGACGCGGTGCAGGAGATGGTGCGCGGCGTGCGCGGCGCGGTGCGGATCTTCAACGAGCCGGGTGCCGGCATGCGTTTCGTGCTGCAGTTGCCGCTCACGCTGTCGGTGATCCGCAGCCTGCTCGTCGAGGTCGGCGGCGAGCCGTACGCGTTCCCGCTCGCGCACGTGCGCCGCACGCTGGAACTCGCGCACGACGACATCGACGTGCTCGAAGGGCAGCCGCATTTTCCGTTCGACGGCCGGCGCGCGGGCCTCGTCGCCGCGCACCAGTTGCTCGACGCGGGCGAACCCGACGTGGCGCGCGCCAGTACGGCCGTCGTGGTCGTCGGCGGCGAACCCGAACTGTACGGCGTCGCGGTCGACCGCTTCCTCGGCGAACGGATGCTCGTCGTGCAGCCGCTCGACAGCCGCCTGAACAAGATCCAGAACATCGCGGCCGGCGCGCTGCTCGAGAACGGCGACCCGGTGCTGATCGTCGACGTGGAGGACCTGATCCGCTCGGTCGACAAGCTCGTGCGCGGCGGGCAGCTCGCGCGGGTCTCGCGCGATCCGCAGCTCGCGCTCGCCGACCGGCGCCGCCGCGTGCTCGTCGTCGACGATTCGCTGACGGTGCGCGAGCTCGAACGCAAGCTGCTGGAAAAGCGCGGCTACGACGTGACGGTCGCGGTCGACGGGATGGAAGGCTGGAACGCGGTGCGCAGCGATGCATTCGATCTCGTCGTGACCGACGTCGACATGCCGCGCATGGACGGCATCGAACTCGTCACGCTGATCAAGAACGACCCGATGCTCAAGCGCGTGCCGGTGATGATCGTGTCGTACAAGGATCGCGACGAGGATCGCCGCCGCGGGCTCGACGCCGGCGCCGATTACTACCTCGCGAAGAGCAGCTTCCACGACGAAGCGCTGCTCGACGCCGTGCACGACCTGATCGGGGACGCACGCGGATGAACATCGGTATCGTCAACGACCTGCCGCTGGCCGTGGAGGCACTGCGCCGCGTGATCGCGCTGCGCGCGGACCATCGCGTGCTGTGGGTCGCGACCGACGGCGACGAGGCGGTGGATTTCTGCGTCGCGCATCCGCCCGATGTCGTGCTGATGGATCTCGTGATGCCGAAGGTCGACGGCGTCGCCGCGACGCGGCGGATCATGGCGCGCGCGCCGTGCGCGATCCTGATCGTGACGGCGAGCGTCAGCGCCAATACGTCGTCGGTGTACGAGGCGATGGGCGCGGGCGCGCTCGACGCGGTCGACACGCCGACGCTCGCGCTCGGGCTGTCGACCGACGCGTCGCCGCAGGCGCTGCTCGCGAAGATCGACCAGATCGGCCGGCTGCTCGAAAGCCGTTCCGCGGCGCTCGTGCCGCCGGGGCCCGCGTCCGCGCGCGGCCAGCCGACGCTCGTCGCGATCGGCGCGTCGGCGGGCGGGCCGACCGCGCTCACCGCGCTGCTGCGCGCGCTGCCGGCCGATTTTCCGGCGGCACTCGTGATCGTCCAGCACGTCGACCAGGCATTCGCGTACGGCATGGCCGAATGGCTCGACGGCTACACGCGGCTGCCGGTGCGCGTCGCGCGGGAGGGCAGCGTGCCGGAAGCGGGCACGGTGCTGCTCGCGGCGACCAACGACCATCTGACGCTGTCGCCGCGCGGCGTGCTCGGCTATACGCGGCATCCGGCCGACACGCCGTACCGGCCGTCGATCGACGTGTTCTTCAACAGCGTCGCGGACGGCTGGCAGGGCGAGGCGCTCGGCGTGCTGCTGACCGGCATGGGACGCGACGGCGCGCTCGGCCTGAAGGCGATGCGTGCGAAGGGCTGGTACACGATCGCGCAGGACGAGGCGACCAGCGCCGTGTACGGGATGCCGAAGGCGGCCGCGGCGATCGGCGCGGCGTCGGCGATCCTGCCGCTCGAGCAGATCGCGCCCCGGCTGATCGCGCGGATCGCGCTCGCGCCGCGCGACTGACGGCGCAGCGGCCCGGCGGCGTCTGCATTGTGTGCGTGGCGCGCCGTCGCGTACAATTGCCGCCTGCGGAGATGGCATGCCTCCCTGCGGTCGTTCCCGGCGCGTGGCGCGCGCGGTGCGGCCCTCAACCGCCGGTTTGCCCGGCTGATGATGCCTGCGTGTTCCTGGGTCGTCAGGAGGTCGCAGGCCGTCCATCCGGTATTCTGCCGCCCAGGTTTTGATGTTCCGTCGAATCCGGGAAATCATGTTTTTCACGACTTCTGCCGATTTTTTCGCGACCGTGCGCTACGTGTGCCGCTGGCTCGCGCTTTCGGCCCTGCTCGGCGCGCTCGCCGGCACGGCTTCCGCGCTGTTCCTGATCGCGCTCGACTGGGCGACCGGTACGCGCGTCGCGCATCCGTGGCTGCTGTGGGGGCTGCCGGCCGCCGGCTTCGCCACCGGCTGGATCTACCATCGATTCGGCCAGTCGGTCGCGCGCGGCAACAACCTGCTGATCGACGAGATTCACGACCCGAAGGCGCTCGTGCCGAAGCGGATGGCGCCGCTCGTGCTCGTCGCGACCGTCGTCACGCACCTGTTCGGCGGCTCGGCCGGCCGCGAGGGCACGGCCGTGCAGATGGGCGGCGCGCTCGCCGATCGCGTCACGCACGTGTTTCGTCTCGATCGCGAGCATCGCCGCGTGCTGCTGATGGGCGGCATCGCGGCCGGCTTCGCGTCGGTGTTCGGCACGCCGCTCGCGGGCGCCGTGTTCGGGCTCGAGGTGCTCGCGATCGGGCGCCTGCGCTACGACGCGCTGCTGACCTGCGTCGCGTCGGCGATCGTCGCGGACGTCGTGTGCCGCGCGTGGGGCGTCCATCACACGGCCTATGCGATTCCATCCGTGCCGGCCGTCACCGTGACCGGGCTCGCCGTGACGGTCGTCGCGGGCATCGCGTTCGGCGTGGTCGGGCGGCTGTTCGCGTTTGCGACGCATGCGCTGACCGCGTGGTTTCGCCGCGTGATCCGCCATGCGCCGCTGCAGCCGGTGCTCGGCGGCCTGCTGGTCGCGGTGGCCGCGACCGTGCTGAACGTGCCGCAGTATCTCGGCCTCGGCATCCCGACGATCGAGGCCGCGTTTCACGGCCCGCTGCCGCCTTATGATTTCGCGGGCAAGTTCGCGTTCACCGTCGTCACGCTCGCGTCGGGGTTCAAGGGCGGCGAGGTGACGCCGCTGTTCTACATCGGCGCGACGCTCGGCAATGCGCTCGGCCAGGTGCTGGCGCTGCCGGTACCCGTGCTCGCGGGGCTTGGCTTCGTCGCGGTGTTCGCGGGCGCCGCGAACACACCGATCGCGTCGACGATCATGGCGATCGAATTGTTCGGCGCGGATATCGGCGTGTATGCGATCGTCGCCTGTGTCGTCGCGTATCTGTTTTCCGGGCACGCGGGGATTTATCGCGCGCAGCGCGTGGCGGTGGGGAAGGGGGCGCGGGTGGAGGGGGAGTGACGGGTGGCCGCGGCCGATGTCGTTCGATCGCCGCGGCGCGATGCGATATCCCGTACCCGGTGATCCGGCGGATCACCTGGCACGCGGGCATCGCGCTTACTGCTTCGGCAGCCGCGCGACGTTGCGCGCCAGCAGTTCCTCGATATCGATGCCTTTTTCCGCGAGCAGCGCGGTGACGACGCCGTTCAATTCGCCGAGCGTTTCCTTGACCGACTCGCGAATCGTATCCACGACGACCTGCGTGCTGCGCTCGATCTCGATGTTGACCTTGTCGCCCACGCCCTTCGCATCGAACGTGGTCGCGCGGCGCGTTTCCGGAATCAGCCAGACGTCGAACCAGCCTTCGTCGCGATTGACGTCCGACACGGTCAGGCTGCAGCCGTTGATCGCGATATAGCCCTTCGCGAACACGTAGCGCTTGAATTCGGCCGGCACGCCGATGCGGATCATCCGATTGTGCTCGGACGACGCGATGTGCGCGATGGTCCCCGTGAAATCGACATGACCGGACAGCGGATGCCCGCCGATCTCCGCGCCGTCCTTCGCGGCCCGCTCGACGTTGACCCGCGCGCCGGTCGTAAGGTCGGCCAGCGTGGTGATCCGCAGGCTCGGCAGCATCACGTCGAAGTCGATCAGCGCCGGCGAATGGATGGTCGTCACCGTCAGGCACACGCCATCGACCGACACGCTCGCGCCGATCTCGATGTCGTCGGTGAAGCGCTCGGGGAATTCGATGCTGAACGTCCTCAGCTCGCCGTGATCCTTGATGGCGTTGATGGTGCCAACACCCTGAACAATGCCTGTAAACATGGTCTGCCTTTCGTCGCGAATTGCCTGGCCGACATGATAAGTGATCCTGGCGACGGACGCGGCGCGCGGCCCGGTGCCGCCGCGCAAGATCCGCGAGCACGAAAAAGGCCGTGCGCGTGGCACGGCCTCGATCCGGAACCGATTGCCGACGACACGGCCTGGCGGCGATGACCGCGCCGCCGGGCCGCATCGCGACGCGCCGGCGTCAAGCCTCCACCGGTTCGCCCAGCGGCCCGGCGTCGCGATCCACCATGCGGCGCGGCGAATCGGCGAGCCCCTTCGCCAGCTCCAGCGCCTGCCGCTCGAACAGCCGGCGGTAGATGCCGCCGTCGATGCGGATCAGCGCATCGTGGTTGCCTTCCTCGATCACCTTGCCGCGATCGAGCACCAGCAACCGGTCGAGCGCGCGCACGGTCGACAGCCGGTGCGCGACGACGAGCGTCGTGCGGCCGACCATCAGCCGTTCCATCGCCTGCTGGATCAGCAGCTCGCTTTCGCTGTCGAGGCTCGACGTCGCTTCGTCGAGAATCAGGATCGGCGCATCGGCGAGGAACGCGCGCGCGATCGCGACGCGCTGGCGCTCGCCGCCCGACAGCTTGATCCCGCGTTCGCCGACGAGCGTGTCGTAGCCGTCCGGCAGCGCGGCGATGAAGTCGTGCGCGCTGGCCAGCCGCGCGGCGCGCTCGATGTCGGCACGGCTCGCGCCGGGGCGCGCATACGCGATGTTCTCCGCGAGCGTGCGGTGGAACAGCACGGGCTCCTGCTGGACGATCGCGATCTGGCTGCGCAGCGAATCCTGCCGCACCTGCGCGATGTCCTGCCCGTCGATCGTGATGCGGCCGCCCGACACGTCGTACAGGCGCTGGATCAGCTTGATGAACGTCGTCTTGCCCGACCCCGAATGGCCGACGAGGCCCACGCGTTCGCCGGGTGCGATCCGCATCGAGAAATCGTCGTACAGCGGCACCGGATGGTTGCCGTAGCGGAACGTCACGTGCTCGAAGCGGATCTCGCCCCGATCGATGCGGATGGCCGGCGCGCCGGGGCGATCGTCGATGCCGAGCGGCTGCCGTTCGAGCGCGACGAGTTCTTCCATGTCGTTCACCGAGCGCTGCAGGTTGCGGATGTGCATGCCGACGTCGCGCAGATAGCCCTGCAGCATGAAGAACATCGTCAGCGCGAACGCGATGTCGCCGACGCTCGCCTCGTCGTTCATCCACAGCCGCAGCGCGACGCCGATCATCGCGGCCTGCATCGCGACGAGCATCGCACCCTGCAGCCCGCCGTTGAACGTGCCGCGCACCCACGTGCGGCGCGTGCGCTGCCGCCACTTGCCGATCACGCGCGCGAGCCGCGCTTCCTCGCGCGTTTCCGCGCCGAACGCCTTGACGACCGCGTTGCAGCTCACGGCGTCGGCGAGCGCGCCGCCCATGCGCGTGTCCCACAGGTTGCCGAGCCGGGCGGCCGGCGCGACGATGCCGAGCGACACCGCGACCGTCACCGCGATGTACAGCAGCGACCCCGCGCCGACGACGAGCCCCATCACGGGCCAGTGCGTGCCGAGCAGCACGGTCGCGCCGACCAGCATCGTGACCGACGGCAGCAGCGCGATCAGCACGGTGTCGTTGAGCAGGTCGAGCGCCCAGATCCCGCGCGTGATCTTGCGTACGGTCGAGCCCGCGAAGCTGTTCGCGTGCCAGTCGGTGGAGAAGCGCTGCACGCGGTGGAACGACGCGGCGGCGATCTCGCTCATCATCTTCAGCGTGAGCGTGATGATGTTCAGGTAGACGCCCTGGCGCAGCACGGTCGCGCCGATGCCGAGCGCGGCCAGCGTGCCGAACGCGGCGAGCGCCGAATGCCACGCGGCGGCGCGGTCGGTCAGGCCGGCCGACAGCGCGTCGACGAGGCGGCCGGCGAACAGCGGCGTGAGGACGTCGGCGAGCGCGGCGAGCAGCGCGAGGCTCGCGACCGCGGCGATGCGCGCCGGCTGCTTGCGCCAGTAACGGACGGTGAAGCCGAAGACGGCCTGGAATGCGTGGCCGCCCAGATGGGAGGTTTTTCTGGTCATGTATCGTTGCCCGGCGCATCGCGCGACGGGACTTTCCGGTTCGGAGAACGTCGAAAACGCAACAGCCGGGCCGCGCGAAACACGCGGGCGGAACGAAACGGGCTGTCGGGAAAAGCGCGGCTGACGGGTTAGCGGAAAACTCGGGAGCCGGCGCGGACGGCGGGCTGGATCAGCTGCGCCGTGGGACCACGTTCGGGAAGGTTGCTGGCATTCGGAACATCTGCACCTCCCTGAAGTGAACGGTTGAAAGGACGCCGAAAAAAGACGTGTCGCGATTTTATCAGGAGTGTCGCGCGCGCCGCAACGTCTGACGAATGCGGCGTTGCGGCGTCGATACGGTTAGTATTCGGGGTTTTGGCCCCTTTTCGCGTACGTTGCGCGATGGCGGGCACGGGGCCGACAGGCGCATCGATTACACTTGCGCGTCCGCGGCGCGCGACGATGCGGCCCGCACAGATTCACTCCGAACCATTCCCGAGGAAACGATGAGCGACGTTCAGCAAGGCATCCTGGCTCCGATCGATACGGCAGCCCGATACCTCACTTTCACGATGTCGAATGACGGCAATATCGCGGCGGCGCTGGCCGCGCTGCGCGAGATCGCCGACGGACGCGACACGGTCGTCGGCTTCGGGCACGCGCTGGCTGCCTATCTCGGGCACCCGGTGCCGGGACTCACCGAGTACCCCGCGTTCTCCGTGAACGACCGCACGCTGCCGATCACGCCGGCCGACGTGTGGGTGTGGCTGCGCTCGGACGACCGCGGCGAGATCGTGCTGCGCGCGCGGGCGATCGAACGCGCGCTGGCGCCGGCGTTCGTGCTGCAGGACGCCGTCGACGGCTTCCGCTATTCGAACGATCGCGACCTGTCCGGCTACGAGGACGGCACCGAGAATCCGGAAGGCGATGACGCGGTGGCCGCGGCGATCGTGACGGGGCAGGGCGCGGGGCTCGACGGCTCGAGCTTCGTCGCGGTGCAGCAGTGGGTGCACGACTTCGACCAGATGGAGCGCATCCCGTCGGGCGAGATGGACGACATCATCGGGCGCCGCCGTTCGGACAACGAGGAACTCGACGACGCGCCCGAATTCGCGCACGTGAAGCGCACCGCGCAGGAAAGCTTCGCGCCCGACGCGTTCATGCTGCGCCGTTCGTCGCCGTGGTCGGACACGCGCCGGGCGGGCCTCTACTTCGTCGCGTTCGGCTGCTCGTTCCGCGCATTCGACGTGCAGATGCGCCGGATGAGCGGCGCGGAAGACGGCATCGTCGACGGCCTGTTCCGCTTCACGCGGCCGCTGACGGGCGCGTATTTCTGGTGCCCGCCGATGAAGGATGGCAAGCTGGATCTGTCCGCGCTCGGACTGTAAGCGTCGGGCGGGATCGACGAACGGGCGGGTCGCGCTGGATGCGCGGCCCGCCCGTTCCGTTTTTCAAGCGTTCGAGCGCCGTGCGTGAGTGCCTGCGGCGTGCGTCGGTGCGTCAGTGCGTCAGTTCAACGTCGTTTCGATCCGCGTGCCGCGCTTGATGAACTGCGTCACGGGGGTTTTCTCGCAGATCTCCGCGAGACGCTGGCGTTGCGCGTCGTCGAGCGGGCCGTCGAGCGTCACGACCCGGCGCACGTACTGCACGCCTTCGCGATCGGCATGCAGCTCGGTGCGCACCGCGATGCGCGCGGCCGGCCACGTCTTGCGCTGCATGTACATGCGCAGCGTCGCGGCCGTGCATTGCGCGAGCCCGGCCAGGACGAACTCGTACGGCGCTGGCCCGCGATCCTGGCCGCCTTCGCGCGGTGCCTCGTCGCCGGTCAGCGCATGCGTGCCGGCCTGCAACTGGACGACGTAGTCGGGTGCGTCGGCATCGAGGACGGCGGCGGCGTGGATGAGCGACATGGCAAGTCTCCGGTAAGCGGATCGAGGAAAGAAGGCGCCGTGTGGCGGCGTGCAGCCGCCAGCATACCTTCCCGGTCGCGCGCGCGTGCGCAGCGCGCGACGCGTCGGCGATGCCGGCGCTGCCGCGCACGCGCGCGACGATGCGTTCGCGCACCCGCTGATGCGCTCGGTCGGTGTCGCGTGACTCCTGCCAGTACGCGAGCAGCGGGAATGGATCGTCGACATGCGCGCGCAGCGGGTTGAGCGCATGCGTGACGGCCGGTTGCGCGACGTGCGGCGCGCGGGCGGCGTGGTGAAGGACCGATCGATTCCAAAGGATGCGCGGGCAACGGATGCGCCCGTCGGCGTGCGACGCGATCGCACGCGTTCGATGCACGTCGATGCCGTTCGCGCCGATACGCGAGCGTTCGCTTTGCCGATGCACGACGCCATCGGACACACTCGTCATTGAGCATGGCGGCTGCAATAATCGGCCGCATCGCATACGCGTTTCAGTGCCGGCATACCAGCGGCGCGCGGCAGCCTGTAGTAATCCGCCATCATGCTGTCCCCGTCGGCCATTTCGCGCCAAAGGCGCTACCCGTTCGGCTAAGATGCCGTCGCTTCATATTTCGGGATAGCCGTCCTGTCGCACGCATTCAAACCAAATATAAGCCTGACAGTTCGACGGTATTAGAAGAAGTCGAACAAGTCGGGGGCTTGGCCAGTGAATGCAGCAGATCAGCGGTGGGTCATCATCTATTTGAGCACGGGGTTTTCGTTGGCCCAGGCCGCGCGTCTTGGCGAGGCCTTCAACCTGGCGAATCGCCTGCATGGGTACGGCGTGGATTACCAGCTCAAGTACGTATCCGAAAGCGGGGGACTGTTGCAGTCGTCGTCCGGCGTGAGAATCGCGGCCGATCCGCTCGGCGACGAACACAGCCGCCGTGCGCTCGCGTTCTTTCATCTTCATGGCGAGCGCGCGGCCGTCAACTGGGACGACGCATTGCAGCGGCGCCTGGCCGACATTCGCCAGCAGGCGCGCTGGATCGTCGACGCGATGGATCTGCCCGCGCTCGCCGCCACGCGGCGGCCGCCGGCGTCGGTCGACGGGCGGCCGGGCAGGGTCGGGCACCGCGTCACCACGACGATCGAATCGCCGGCCGGCGAGACCGACGTGTTTGCCGCCGCGCTCGACATGTTTCGCGCCGACCTCGGCGACGGCGCCGCGCAGGAAATCGCCAGCAACATGGCGCGGCCGGTCGAGCAGCGCTACGTGCAGTCGATGTGGGCGTTCCGCGAACTGAGCGCAAGCCCGTCGATCCGGATGTCCGCGCAGCGGTTGCGCGCGCAGAGCGTGAACCGCATCTCGGTCGCGGACGCCGCGCAGGCGGCCGCGATGAGCGAGCGCAATTTCCTGCGGCGCTTCAAGAAGGAAATCGGCGTGACGCCGACCGAGTTCGTCCAGCACGTGCGTCTCGAACGGGCGTGCCACATGCTGATCCATACGACGCTGCCGGCCGACAAGGTCGCGCGGCGCACGGGGTTCGGCAGCGGCGAGCGGCTCGCGAAGCTGTTTCGCCAGCGCCTGCTGATGTCGCCGACCGAATATCGCGTCGCCGAGCGGGAAAAAATTCTCGCGCACCGCGCGGCGTCGCCCGTTTCGTATGACGGGCGCGCCGCCGCGTGTTGCGACGGCGACGGGGCGAATTGCGACGCGTGCGCGACCGCGCGCGGGAAAACGGGACGGATACCCGTAGAATCGTCGTGTCGCGACCTCGATTCCCGGTTTCCATGCCCTTCCTCCCCTCTACCGCCACCGCCCCTTTCTGCCCGTCGGAAGTAAAGGGCAGCATCACGATCGACGCCGCCGCGCCGCGCTGGCAGAAGCTCAGGCGTTTCTTCGGCCCCGGCTTGCTGGTCGCGATCGGCTACATGGACCCCGGCAACTGGGCGACCGATATCCAGGCCGGCTCGCAGTTCGGCTATTCGCTGCTGTGGGTCGTCGCGTTCTCGAGCATCGCGGCGATCTTCCTGCAGATGCTCGCGGCGCGGCTCGGCCTCGTCGCGGGCAAGGATCTCGCGCAGGCGAGCTACGACCGCTACGGCCGGTTCGGCCGCGTCGTGCAGTGGATGACCGCCGAAGTGTCGATCATCGCGTGCGACATCGCGGAAGTGCTCGGCTGCGCGCTCGCGTTCAAGCTGCTGCTCGGCGTGCCGCTCGCGTGGGGCGTCGTGCTGACCGCGCTCGACACCGTGATCGTGCTCGGCCTGCAGGGCAAGGGGTTCCGGCAGATCGAGGCGATCGTGCTCGGGCTGATCGCGACGATGGCGTTCTGCTTCGTCGCGCAGGTGGCGATCACGCCGCCCGACTGGCATGCGGTGGTCGGCGGGCTCGTGCCGGGCGATCCCGGCCACGACCGCAAGGATGCGATCGTGCTCGCGCTCGGCATCGTCGGCGCGACGATCATGCCGCACAACCTGTACCTGCATTCGTCGGTCGTGCAGACGCGGCACGTCGTCGGCGGCACGCGCGGCGTGATCCGCGACACGCTCGCGCTCGTGCGCATCGATACCTGCGTGTCGCTGTTCGTCGCGATGCTCGTCAACGCGGCGATCCTCGTCGTCGCGGGCGCGGCATTCCATGCGACGGGCCAGCACAACGTGACCGACATCGAGCAGGCATACCGGCTGATCACGCCGATCGCGGGCGGCGCGGCCGCGCTGCTGTTCGGCATCGCGCTGCTCGCGTCGGGGCAGAGCTCGACGCTGACCGGCACGATCGCCGGCCAGGTGATCATGGACGGTTTCCTCCATACGAAGATCCCGTGCTACCAGCGCCGGTTGATCACGCGCGGGCTCGCGCTCGTGCCGGCGCTGATCGGCGTGCTGTGGCTCGGCGACGGCTCGGTCGGGCAACTGCTCGTATGGAGCCAGGTGCTGCTGAGCCTGCAGTTGCCGTTCGCGATGTGGCCGCTGATCCGCTCGGTCAGCGATCGCCGCACGATGGGCGAACACGCAATCGGCCGCGGGATGCAGGTGCTCGCGTGGGCGCTGTTCGGCGTGATCACCGGCACGAACCTGCTGTTGATTACCGGTGTCGCGGGCTGATACAGCCTGTCACAGGCTGACACAGGTGCGCTGCGCGCATGCGGTAAACTGCGGCCTTTCGATCGTCTCCGAAGTCCGTCATGTGGAGTGAAATCAGCAACATCGGCGATGCCGCGCTGACCTTGCCGATCGCATTGACCTGCGCGGCGTGGCTCGCGCTGACCGACTGGCGCCTCGCCGCCCGCTGGGGCCTGCTGCTGGCCGCCGGCATGGGGCTCGTCGGCGCCACGAAGATCCTGTACGCCGGATGCGGCATCGAGCTCGCGCAGTTCGATTTCCGCGTGATCAGCGGCCACACGATGCTGTCGACGTCCGTGTGGACGGTCGCGCTGTCGATGCTGTGGCAAGCGTTCCGGCCGGGCAAGGCGCCGGGCATCGCGGCCGGGCTGGCCGTCGGCGCGCTCACGGCCGTCGCGCGCGTGTTCGATCACTCGCACACGGTGCCGGAAGTCGTCGTCGGCTGGATGCTCGGCGCGCTGGTCGCGCTGGTGTTCCTGCGCGGCTACGACGGCGCGCGGCAGCGTACGTTCTCGCCGCGCGTCGCGGCGGTCTGCCTGTTGCTCGTGTCGGGTATCGCGTACGGGCACCGTGCGCCGTTCCAGCAGATGATCGACACGCATTCGCCGCAGCTCTGCGCGTTCGTGCGCGCGCCGTCGGGCGACGGCTTCTGACTTTCGGGCCATGGCGGGCGCTTCGGCGCCGCTTTCTTGCCGCCGGCATTCGTCCGGCGCTTTCCGGCGGGGGCACGATGCCACGCCGCCGGTTCATCTTCCCGATTCGTTCTCCTTGATGCGCAACCCAACGCCAGTCATGCCGATGATCGACTGGCACCGCTCGTGCGCGCGTCCGGCCGCGCCCGCCGCTTCGCGCATCGGCGCGGCGACGCGCCAGCCATGAACGGCGCTTATGACCGGGCATCACGAATATTCATTTCATCGATCGGCCGCGTTCGCGTACGCTGGCTGTCGTGCCGGGCCGGTCCGGCGTGCGTCGCGCTTATCTCGATATACTCGCGCAAACGTGCGGTGCGCCGTCATGCCGGCGTACCGGTAACCGGCGCACGTCGGCCGGCGGCGGCCCGGCAGGCACGAAAACCCCGTCGCGGCAGCGTTCCGCGACGACGATTCACGACAGGAGCAGGCCCATGACAATCGTTTCCCCGCGCCTCGCCGGCAAGTGCGCATACATCACGGGCGCCGCGGGCGGCCTCGGCCGCGCGATCGCGCGCCGGATGGTCGAGCACGGCGCGCGCGTGTTCGTCACCGACATCGCGGAAGCGGCGGTGCTCGATGCGTTCGCGCAGGAACTCAACGCGGGCCATGCGACGCCGGTCGCGTTCGCCGCGACCCAGGACGTGCGCGACGAAGCGCGCTGGCAGGCGCTGCTCACGCAGGCGGTCGATGCGATGGGCGGGCTGTCGGTGCTGGTCAACAATGCGGGCGTCGGCTCGATCGGCTCGCCCGCGCAAATCGAGCTGGACGAATGGCGGCGCGTGATGGCGATCAACGTCGAGAGCATCGTGCTCGGCTGCAAGCATGCGCTGTCGTATCTGGCCGAGAGCCACCCCGCGTCGATCATCAACATCTCGTCGGTCGCCGCGTTCAAGGTCGAACCGGATTTCACCGCGTACAACGCGTCGAAGGCGGCGGTCGCGTCGCTGACGAAATCGGTCGCGATCGACTGCGCGCGCCGCGAGATCGACGTGCGCTGCAATTCGATTCACCCGGCGTTCATCCGCACGGGAATCGTCGAGCCGCTGTTCCAGTCGCTCGGCGAACGCGACGCGACGCGCAAGCTCGCGCGCGGCATTCCGCTGCGCCGGCTCGGCGAGCCGGACGACGTCGCGCACGCGGCCGTCTATCTCGCATCCGACGAGAGCCGCTTCGTGACGGCCGCCGAACTCGTGATCGACGGCGGCATGTGCGCGGTCTGACGCGCATCCCGAACCACAACGATTGGAGGAGAACAGCATGTCGACACCCGTGAACCGCCAGCTGCTGCTGAAGACGCGCCCGGAAGGGCGGGTCGGCCGCGAACATTTTTCGCTCGTCGAGACGCCGGTGCCGGCGCTTGCCGACGGCGAGGTGCTCGTGCGCGTGCTGTATCTGTCGATGGACCCGACCAACCGCGTGTGGATGAGCGACGTGCCGCAGTACCTGCCGCCCGTCGCGATCGGCGAGGTGATGCGTGCGCTCGGTATCGGCCGCGTGGTCGCGTCGCGCAACGCGGAGTTCGCGGAAGGCGATCTCGTGCAGGGGCTCGTCGGCTGGCAGGACTACGCGGTCGTGCCGGCCGGGCAGGCCGCGCAGCTCGTGAAGCTGCCCGCGCAGTCGGGCCTGCCGCTGCCGACGCTGCTCGGCGCGTGCGGGATGAGCGGGCTGACCGCGTACTACGGGCTGACCGACATCGCGCCGGTGCAGCCGGGCGAAACGCTCGTCGTGTCGGCGGCGGCCGGCTCGGTCGGCTCGATCGCCGGGCAGATCGGCAAGATCCACGGCGCGCGGGTGGTCGGCATCGCGGGCGGCGCGGACAAGTGCCGCTACCTGACCGAGACGCTCGGCTTCGACGCGGCCGTCGACTACAAGGCCGACGATTTCCGCCAGCAACTGAAGGCGGCGACGCCGGACGGCGTGCACGTGAACTTCGAGAACGTCGGCGGCGACGTGATGCGCGCGGTGCTGTCGCGGATGGTGATCGGCGGGCGCGTCGCGCTGTGCGGCGTGATCTCGAACTACAACAGCGGCCGCGCGGCCGACGACGTCGGCGTGCTGATCTCGAAGCGGCTGACGATGCGCGGCTTCCTGATCCTCGACTACCGCAAGAGCCGCGAAGCCGTGCAGACGCTCGCGGGCTGGCTGCGCGACGGCCGGCTCAAGGCCGAGGAAACCGTGGCCGATGGGCTCGAAAACGCGCCCGACGTGCTGAACCGGCTGTTCGACGGCGACCATCGCGGCAAGCTCGTGCTGCGGGTCGATCCGGACGCGTGACGGGCGTGCAACGCCGTTCGCATCGGGCCGCGGGGCGATGTCGATTGCACTGAGTTCGATCAACCCGGCTGCAGTTTAGGACTTGTCCCATATATTGTCCGGGCCGCTCTCCCTAAAGTGATTGCCAGCAGACAGGCGGCGTGACCGACGCGTCACGCCGCCTGTTTTTCTGGTGACGCGGCAGAGGAGAGGAAACATGCGGAACAACGCGAAGCGGTCGGGATCGGCAGCGGTATCGCGCGCCGGGGGCGTACGGAGGATGGTGATCGGGCTCGGTGTCGTACTCGCGATGTCGACTGCCATGTCGAACGCGATGGCAGCCGGGCAGCCCGCGCCGGATGGCGTCGTGCGGTTCACCGGCTCGCTCGTCGATCTCTACGACGTGACGCTCGATGCCCCGGCGGGCGTGCTCGTCGATGCACGGGAGACGGCCAACGACGCGGCAACGGCCACGCTCCGGTTCGATGCGCATGGCCGGCGCTTGCCCGGTGCGCAGGTGGCGCTGGTCGGGCCCGACGGCGCGCCGTTCGCGCCGGACGGCGGCGCGGCGGTGCGCACAACGTGGCGCGATGCGCACGCCGGGCAAAGCATGCCGCTGGCGCCGGGCCAGGTTCAGCGCGTCGGCCCGTATGGCGGCGTGATGACGATTGCGGCGGATGAAGCAACGGGCGCCGTGGCGCCCGTCGTGATCCATATCCGTCATCCCTGAGCGGCGATCTCCGCACGCGTGCGGAGCGCCGGCGGCCGGACGCGGGTCATTCGCCGTGTTCGGCGCGTGCGTAGATGTCCCAGCTCGCCATGAACAGCGCGGCGACGAGCGGCCCGATCACGAAGCCGTTGATGCCGAACAGCGCCATTCCGCCGAGCGTCGAGATCAGCACGACCCAGTCGGGCATCTTCGTGTCCTTGCCGACGAGGATCGGGCGCAGCAGGTTGTCGACGAGGCCGATCACGCCGACGCAGAACGCGACGAGGATCACGCACTTCCAGACCGCGCCGATCATCAGGAAGTAGAGCGCGGCCGGCACCCACACGAGGCTCGCGCCGATCGCGGGCAACAGCGACAGGAACGCCATCAGCGCGCCCCACAGCACGACGCCCTCGATCCCGAGGATCCAGAAGATCAGGCCGCCGAGCGCGCCCTGCACGAGCGCGACCGCGATGTTGCCCTTCACGGTCGCGCGCACGACGGTCGTGAATTTCGCGAGCAGCAGGTTCTTGTGCTCTTCGTCGAGCGGCAGCGCGCGCCGCACGCGGCGGCCGATCTCGCCGCCGTCGCGCAGCAGGAAGAACACCATGTACAGCATCACGCCGAAGCTCACGACGAACTGGAACGTGTTCTGGCCGATGCTGAGCGCCTGGGTGGCCGCGAACTGGCTGATCTGCGCGGCGCCGTCGGTCAGCTTCTTCTGGATGCCCGGGATGTTGGTCAGCCCGTATTTCTGCAGCAGGTTCTGGATCGACGTCGGCAGCGCGTGAATGATGTCGTGGAAGTACTGCGAATAGTTCGGCTGGGCGTCCTTGAGCTCCTGGTACACGTACGCGATTTCCTGCACGAGCGTGGCCGTGACGAACACGAGCGGCAGGATCACGATCAGGATGATCAGCGACATCGTGACGAGCGCGGCCAGATTGCGGCGCTTGCCGAAGCGCGCGGCCAGCCAGCGCTGCACGGGCTGGAACAGGATCGCGAGAATGGTGCCCCAGAAGACGGCGCCGGAGAACGGCGCGAGGATCCAGCAGAGTCCGACGGTAACCGCGAACAGCAGGAAATAGAAGAATTTTTGGTGATCGTGTCCGCTATCCATGGGTGCATTCGCGCAGATTGATGCGTGGTTTGATTGAATCTCGTTGCCCCGCGCGCGATCGGTTCGCGAACGTCACGGGTTCGCGGAGCAACGCGCCGCGGCCATCCGCGGGGCGGCCCATGCGGAGTATGCCCGCAAAGGTGCCGCCATCATAGCCGCTGCGTGACGCACATGCGAAAACGCCGCGGCCGGGGCCGCGGCGCTGCCGGGAAGCGAACGCGGCGCGAGGCCGCGTGCGGCGTCGTCAGATGTTGAGCTTGGTGACCTTCGTGCCGTTCACCGACAGGTCGCCCATCAGGCCTGCATTGGTCAGAATCAGCACTTCCACCGGGGCGGTGGCCGTGTTGGAGTCGACCGCACCGTTCGCGCCGACCTTCACGACCGCGACCGACGCGTCGGCGCCGGCCGACCAGCCGTCGGACTTGCGGAACGAGTCGAGCGCATCCTGCGTCATGAAGAGGAACACGACCGCCTTCGACTGCGCGCCGGCCTGCAGGCCGACCGACAGCGACGACGTGTTGTAGTAGCCGACGGTGCTGCCGCCGACGCGCAGCGCGCCGTTGCCGGACTGGGCGCCGACGATGAAGCCGGCCTGCAGCACGTTCGGGAACACGAGGACGCCGCGCGCCTTCGAGACGAGGTCGCGCGAACCCGGCACCGTCGAATACAGACGCGACAGCGTCGCGTTCACGCTGGCGTCGATCGATTGACGCTTGGACGCGCTGGCTGCGGCGGTATCGGGTTTGTCGGACGTGGTCGTGCAGCCGGCGAGGGCGAGGCTGCCGAGCATCACGGCGGCGGCGGCTTTCATGGCGAGGGACTTCTGCATGGCGATTCTCCTTCGTTGTCTGATTGATGACGGGCGGGGCGGGCGGCGGTGCACGCGGCCCCGTTCAACGGCGGGAAAGGAGCAGGCCCGCGACGAAGGCGAGGCCCGCGACGACGCCGGCGGTTTGCCACGGGTTCTCGTGCACGACCTGCGACACGCGCTCGGCCGAATCGCGCAGCCGGGCGGCCGCGCTGCCCGACGCGTAGTCGAGCGCGCCGCGCGCTTCATCGAGCCGGGCTTGCACGCGCTTGCGCAGCGCGGCGATATCGCCATCGCCATCGTTTTTCAGCAGATCTTCCAGTTCGTCGACCAGCCCGCGCAGATCGTCGGTCACGTCGGCATGCAGATCGCGGGCAGCCGCGCGCGTCGTGCGGCCCACGCGCCGGCCGGTGCGGCGGATATCGGACAGGCCGCGGTCCAGCTTGTGTTCGATCGAGTCGGTAAGCGCCATGGTGTTTATCCTCCTTTGATTCCAGGCCCATTTTGAAGATAAGACGAATCCCAGCAACCCATGTGATTCACTTCCTCCCATTGAGTTTCGAGACAAATTTTCAATTCGTCGGCAGGATCGCCGGGAAAGCCCGCCGCGCGGGGCCGCGCAGCGCTTGAAAAAATTTCGCGTCTCGGGATGAAGCAGCGTGTCGAGCAGCAGGTCGCAGTGAAGGTCCGGTAAATATGGCGTCGCCACGGGCCTCAGGTAAATAGTGCCATTGCAGGCTGGATGCTGATGCAAATGCACTACTCGACGCCCGAGCGGTGCGCACGATTCGTGCCTGCTGCCGGTGGCGCGGCGCCCCGATCCAGCGCGATGTCGATGACGAGGGGATCGTGATCCGACGAGCGGTATGCATCGGGTGCGTAATAAGCCGACCGCCGTGCGGCGGTTTTGTAATCGGGCACGGGTTGCAGCGCAACCGGTTCGTCCGCGTTGATGTGCCAGAACCGTACGGCCTTCACGCGCGCGTCGAGGGGCGGCGTGGCAAGCGCATGGTCGATATTGCCGGCCTCGCCGCGAAATACGTAGCTGTACGCAGCATCGCCGACGAAGCGGGCGACGAGGTTCGTGTAGCCGCGCGCTTCAAGCGTGCGAATCGGGTCTTCCTTTGCATAACTGTTCAGATCGCCGATCAGCAGCACGCCGCCGGCCGCGATGCCCGTCGGGGAGGTGGCGAGCCAGTCGGCGAGACGCGCGGCCGCCTGCGTGCGCGCCGCATTCCAGCAACCCTGCCCGTCGGACTGGTCGAGATCGACGCCGCTCGCATGCGGGCAGTTCTTCGACTTCAGGTGATTGACCGCGACCGTGAACGTGCGTGTGCCGTTGATGCGCCGGAACGTCTGCGCGAGCGGTGGGCGGTGGCGGCGGCCGAGCGAGACGGTGGCGGCGCGCCCGATCGGCTCGACCGCGCGGCTGTCGTACAGCAGCGCGACGGCGATTGCATCGCGGCCCAGCCGCGCGGTGCCGGGGGCGACCGCGCGCCAGCCGTCGCCGAGCTGCGCGGCGAGCCGACGGATGGCGCTCGCGTCGCCGTGGCCATTGTTCGCGATCTCCATCAGCGCGATCACGTCGGCGCGCAGCGCGCGCAACGCCGCGACGATTTTCGCTTCCTGCCGCGCGAACGCGGCGGGCGTTTTCGCGCCGCGGTTGGCCGGCGCGTCGAATCCGCCGCCGTGGCCGTCGCCGTTGAAATAGTTGAAGACGTTGAACGACACGATGCGCACGTCGGCACCGGGATGCCGGGCCGGTGCAGCGGTACGCGGGTTCGTGGCGGCTTCGAATACGGGCGCCGCGCCGGCCACCGGTTGCAGCCGCCATGCGCCGTAGCGCAGCTCGAGCACGCCTTCGACGTCGCGTACCGTGTAGCCCGCCCGCAGCATGTTGGCGGCGCTCAGTGCGGGCGGCGGATAGCGGACGACCGCCGGGTCGCGGCGGTTCGAACCGTCGTCGAGCACGATGCGGTTCAGCGCGTTGGCCGCGGCGTGCGCGGCGGCGTCGGCCGGCGGCGCGACCTGGGTCGGCGCGCGCAGCCGGCCGTTGCTCAGCACGATGCTGCCGTAGCGGCCGAGTTCGTAGGTATCGCTGACCGTCAGCGTTTGCGGCAGGCGTACGCGCATGGCTTCGTGCGCGGCGAGGACGGCGGGCGACGCGACCGGCAGCGTGAGCACTGCCGGGGTGACCGTCTGCCCGCGCGCGCAGACGGCCACGTCGCCCGACAGCGTGAGTTGCGTCCGGCCGTATTGCTCGTCGATCTTGCCGGTGATATGCACGAGATCGCCGGGCGCCACGCGCGCGTTCGGCGCGTAGACGAACAGGCCTTCCGGCACGCCCGGCCGGTGTTGGCGTTGTGCGTCGGCCTGCTGGACGAAGAAGCCGCCCAGGCCGTCGGCGCCGCCGAACGCCGCGGTGACGACCGCTTCGATCGACGCCGTTTGCCCGGCGAGCGGCGACGGGCCGCCCGCGCGCCGGATTTCGGCAATCGCCGTGGCGGCGCCGCCGCAGCCGCTGCTGACGGGCAGCGCGGCGGCGGCCGGCCGGGCGAAGAGTGCCTTGGGCGGCATGACGGACAACACCACGAACAGCACGACGGCAAACAGGGGAAGCGGGCGTGACATGAGACGGTCCACAGGATGAAAATCCGACAGTTCGGGACCGCATCTTGAAGGCAAAATGTCGGGCCGCGGCCGAAATGGCCGTCCGGCCAGTGCCGGTTGGCCAACGATGCGGCAAGCCGCTCCGCGGCTGTTACGCTTTCGCACCGCGCGTCGTGTGCCGCTCGCCCGGCGCAGGCCGCCGCGCCCCGTCCCCCACAGGAGAAATCCATGTCTTACATGCTGTTGATTGTCGAACCGACCGAACAGCGCGCCGAGCGCACGCTCGACGAAGGTCAGGCGCTCTATGCGCGGATGGTCGAGTTCGCCGAGTCGCTGAAGGCGCGCGGCGTGCTGCGCGGCGTCGAGTCGCTCGAGCGCTCCGAGCGCGGCACGCGCGTGCAGGTGCGCGACGGCGAGACGCGCCTGCTCGACGGCCCGTTCGCCGAGGCGAAGGAGATGGTCGGCGGCTTCTTCCTCGTCGACGTCGATACGCGCGAGGAAGCGATCGAGATCGCGCGCCAGTGCCCGGCCGCGCAATGGTGCACGGTCGAGGTGCGCGCGGTCGGCCCGTGCTTCCTGTGAGCGTCGCGACTCGGTATTTACCCTGATTTGTCGTGGCGCGTGTCGATCCGGCCGTCGTTCGGCCGTCGTCCGGGTAAGGCGCCGCGGAACGGGCGTCGCCTTCCACCGACGACAAGGAGCAAACGATGCGATTCATGATCATGATCCGGGCGAACGCCGTCAGCGAATCCGACGCGTTGCCGGACAACCGGCTGGTCGAGGCCATGACGGTCTATCACGAGGAACTCGCGAAAGCCGGCGTGCTGCTCGACGCCAACGGCCTGAGGCCGAGCGCCCATGGCTGGCGCGTGCGCTACGCGGGCGGCAAGGGCACGGTGATCGACGGCCCGTTCGCCGAGACGAAGGAGCTGATCGCCGGCTATACGCTGATCCAGGTGCGCTCGCGCGACGAGGCGCTCGAATGGACGCGCCGGTTTCCCGCGCCGTTCGGCGCGGAGCTCGATTGCGAGATCGAGGTGCGGCCGCTGTTCGAGCTCGACGACCTCACGCCGAGCGACGCGGTCGAGCGGTTCCGCGATCTTCACGTCGGCCGCAGCCACGCCTGAATCCAACCTCACCGGGAGCACCCGTCATGCACAAGATGGTTTTCATCAACCTGCCGGTAGCCGACCTGCCGCGCGCGAAGACGTTCTACCAGGCGCTCGGCTTCGAAGTCGTGCCGGCCTATACCAACGATCAGGCCGCCTGCATCAAGATCAGCGACGCGATCTTCGCGATGCTGCTCGTGCGGCCGTTTTTCCAGACCTTCACCGACAAGACCATCATCGATCCGGCCACGCACATCCAGGTGTTGTCGTGCCTGTCGTGCGACAGCCGCGCCGAAGTCGACGGGCTCGTCGCGAAGGCGCTGGCGGCCGGCGGGGCCGCGCCGCAGGCGCCGCGCGAGTACCCGAACATGTACGGCCACGGGTTCACCGATCCCGACGGCCACACGTGGGAGCTGATGGCCATGCCGCTGGAGGCGTCCGCCCAGGGGCAGGCGTCGTGACGCATGAGGCGACGCATCGTGCGATCGAGGCGGTCTGGCGAATCGAGGCGCCGAAGATCATCGCGCGCGCCGCGCGCGTGGTGCGCGACGTCGGCGTGGCCGAGGAGCTGGCGCAGGACACGCTCGTCGCCGCGCTCGAGCACTGGCCCGTCGACGGCGTGCCCGACAACCCGGCCGCGTGGCTGATGACAGCCGTGAAGCGTCGCGCGCTCGACCGGGTCCGGCAGGAGTCGCTTCATGCGGCGAAGCGCGACCAGCTCGGTCACGAGATGGACGCGCTCGACGCGCATGTCGTCCCCGACATCGCGGACGCGCTCGCCGACGCGCGCGACGACGACATCGGCGACGATCTGCTGCGGCTGATCTTCACGTCGTGCCACCCGGTGCTGTCGACCGACGCGCGCGTCGCGCTGACGCTGCGGCTGCTCGGCGGCCTGACGACGGGCGAGATCGCGCGTGCGTTCCTGACGCCCGAGCCGACGATCGCGCAGCGGATCGTGCGCGCGAAGCGCACGCTCGCGGCGGCGCACGTGCCGTTCGAGGTGCCGGCCGCCGATGCGCGGCCCGCGCGGCTCGCGTCGGTGCTCGAAGTGATCTACCTCGTGTTCAACGAAGGCCATGCGGCGACGGCGGGCGACGACTGGATGCGTCCGGCGCTATGCGACGAGGCGTTGCGGCTCGGCCGCGTGCTGGCCGGGCTCGCGCCGGACGAAAGCGAAGTGCTCGGGCTCGTCGCGCTGATGGAGCTGCAGGCGTCGCGCATGCATGCACGCATCGATGCGCAGGGCCGGCCCGTGCTGCTGCTCGACCAGGACCGCAGCCGCTGGGATCCGTTGCTGATCCGGCGCGGCCTCGCGGCACTGGAGCGGGCGACGAAGCTCGGCGGCGTGCGCGGGCCGTATGCGCTGCAAGCCGCGCTCGCCGCGTGTCACGCGCGTGCGCGGCAGGCGGCGGACACGGACTGGCCGCAGATCGTCGCGCTGTACGACGCGCTTGCCGAAGTCGCGCCGTCGCCGGTCGTCGAGCTGAATCGCGCGGTGGCGGTGGGGATGGCGTTCGGGCCGGCCGCGGCGCTCGAACTCGTCGACGTGCTGCGCGACGATCCGGCGCTCGCGCGCTATCACTGGCTGCCGAGCGTGCGCGGCGATCTGCTCGCGAAGCTCGGCCGCACCGACGAGGCCAAGCTGGAATTCCGCCGCGCGGCGGAACTGACGCGCAACGAGCGCGAGCGCGAATTGCTGCTCAAGCGCGCGATGGATGCGTGACGCCTGACGAGCGGGCGCGGTGCCACGCGCCGCGCAACACCGTTTTCCTGGGTACGCGCGCTCTGCCGCCATGCTATCGCCCGCATTGAAAAAGCCTATTGGGTGATGCGAACGCGAGCGCCTAGATTGAAGAGCACGATGCGCGCCCGGCGCGGCATCGTTCCCCACATATCTGATCGGCCCGGCGTCGCACGCGGCCGCGCCGACTCGAACGGAGGCGCAAATGGCTCAACTCAAGGGCAGCAAAACCGAAGCCAACCTGAAGGCCGCATTCGCGGGCGAATCGCAGGCGAACCGGCGCTATCTGTATTTCGCTTCGAAGGCCGACGTCGAGGGGCAGAACGACGTCGCCGCGCTGTTCCGCTCGACCGCCGAAGGCGAAACCGGCCATGCGCACGGCCACCTCGAATATCTCGAAGCAGTCGGCGATCCGGCGACGGGCTTGCCGTTCGGTTCGTCGCGGCTGAACCTCGAATCGGCGATCGCCGGCGAAACGCACGAATACACCGACATGTACCCGGGCATGGCGAAGGCGGCGCGCGAAGAAGGCTTCGACGAAATCGCGAACTGGTTCGAGACGCTCGCGAAGGCCGAACGTAGTCACGCGAACCGCTATACGAAGGCGCTGGACGCACTCGTCGACTGACGCGGCCCCCTGCAAGGCCGCACGGCCCGGTCGGACAATTTCGCCGACCGGCGGCCGTGCGCCGCTCGCCGCCCACACCGCGCGGGCGGCGCGTCCGCGCGCATGCGCGCCACGCTGGAGGGCCCCATGCCCCACAAGGAAGGCAGTCTCGAAGCGCCGACCCGGCATCCACTCGACTGGCAGTCCGAAGCATTCTACGACCAGGCCGCGATCGACGCCGAAATGACGCGCGTATTCGACATCTGCGCCGGCTGCCGGCGCTGCGTGTCGCTGTGCGGCGCGTTTCCGGCGCTGTTCGATCTGGTCGACGACACGCCGGCGGGTGACGTCGAGGAAGTGCCGAAGGCCGCGTTCGGCAAGGTCGTCGACCAGTGCTACCTGTGCGACCTCTGCTACATGACGAAATGCCCGTACGTGCCGCCGCACGCATGGAACGTCGATTTCCCGCACCTGATGCTGCGCGGCAAGGCCGCGCGTTACAAGCGCGGCGAAGCGACGCTGCGCGACAAGGTGCTGTCGAATACCGATGCGCTCGGCCATTTCGCCGGCATTCCGGTCGTCACGCAGGCGGTCAACGCGGTGAACCGCACGCCGCCCGCGCGCCATGCGCTCGAAGCGGCGCTCGGCGTCGATCGTCACGCGTGGCTGCCGGAATTCGCGCCGCGCAAGTTCCGGCGCGCCGCTCGGCGCTCGGACGGCCCGCCGGTGCGCGACGGCGAGCGCACGCCCGGCAAGGTCGCGATCTACGCGACGTGCTACGTGAATTTCAACGAGCCGGGGATCGGCCACGACCTGCTCGCGATCCTCGCGCACAACGAGATCCCGTACGAGCTCGTCACGCGCGAAGCCTGCTGCGGGATGCCGTTGCTCGAGCAGGGCAATCTCGACGGCGTCGCCGCGAAGAAGGCGGTGAACATTCCGGTGCTCGAGCGCTATGCGCGCGAAGGCTATGCGCTGATCGGCGCGATCCCGAGCTGCGTGCTGATGTACAAGAGCGAGCTGCCGCTGATGTTCCCCGGCGACGCAGCCGTGCGCGCGGTGGCCGACGCGTTCTGGGATCCGTTCGAATACGTGATCGCGCGGCATCGCGACGGGCTGCTGAAGACCGATTTCAAGACGGGCCTCGGCACCGTGTCGTATCACGTGCCGTGCCATGCGCGCGTGCAGAACATCGGCCGCAAGACGGCCGATGCACTGTCGCTCGTGCCCGACACGCGCGTGAACGTCGTCGAGCGCTGCTCGGGCCACGCGGGCACGTTCGGCGTGAAGAAGGCATTCCATGCGGACGCGATGCGGATCGGTGCGCCCGTGTTCAAGGCGATGGCCGAGCCTCGGCCGGATGTCGTGTCGTCCGACTGCGCGCTCGCCGGCCATCACATCGTGCAGGGCATCGACGAGAACGGACTGCCGCCGGCGCCGCTCGCGCATCCGCTGACGCTGCTGCGCCGCGCGTACGGCGTCTGAGCTGCCGGCCATCCACGAGGACATCCATGACGCTGACCCGCGACTCCCTGCTGACGCTCGAAGCGTACGCGAAGATCCGCAAGGCCGAACACGCGCGGCTCGTCGCGTACAAGCGCCGCCGCGCGGTGGCGCTCGGCCACCACCTGCGCTTCCTGTTCGAGGACGAGACGACGATCCGCTACCAGATCCAGGAGATGCTGCACATCGAGAAGATCTTCGACGAGGCCGGCATCGAAGCCGAGCTCGACGCGTATCTGCCGTTGGTGCCCGACGGCACCAACCTGAAGGCGACGATGCAGATCGAGTACGAGCACGAGATCGAACGGCGCGCGGCGCTCGCGCGGCTGATCGGGGTCGAGGATCGCGTCTACCTGCGGGTCGACGGGCACGCGAGCGTCTACGCGATCGCCGACGAGGATCTCGAGCGCGACAACGCCGAGAAGACGTCGGCCGTGCATTTCGTCCGCTTCGAGTTCGATGCGCCGATGCGCGCGGCGCTCAAGGGCGGGGCGGCGCTGTCGATCGGCTGCGATCACCCGGCCTATACGATGCCGGCGCAGCGTGTCGACGCGGACGTGGCCGCGTCGCTGGCCGACGATCTGCGCTAGCGCGTGACGGGCCCAGGGGCCACCCGCCACCGCCGCGCGCGGCCCACCACGCCGGCTTCCTCCTTTCCGTTCCGGCCTGCAACGGCCGCGCCACATGCCGCGCGGCGCGGCCGCTTGCCGGTCGCCGCGAAGATGTAACAAGCGTGACGGATTTGCATGCGGGGACACATCGGTCGCGCCACGTCAGCGTATTTTCATTACCCGCAGAGAAACAATAAAGAGATTGTGCGGAGAGATAATTTGATTCAACGCAAATTGAATGATTTACCGATCCGTGAATATCTTGTTACGAATTTTCCCCTGATTTACCGATTTCCCGAAGTAATCCCGGAGATTGTTGCCGATCGGGGTCGGATCAGGCGGTAACAGCCGGTTCGACGGCATTCTTCAGACGCTGAGACGCCCCGCCAGACGGGCCTTTGCAGCGATCGATATAAAGATCCCGCAAAAAAATTCAAGCGTAAATGGATTGCTCGCCCATGGCAGGTTGTTTCAGTGCGTAACATTAAGTCATTGTCATATTGAGATAAACCCTAGGGATGGTATGCTTCGTGCACAAAAATTCCCACATTGGAGTGAGACCGCGATTTGTGCGCCATTGCCGGGAATCGCGGCACCGTGAAAGTGCGGTGTCGCCCGGTATGCACAACGCCGGATAACCATAATGTGCAACCTGGCCGCCCCGCGACGCGATGTGTCGCGACGGCGCCGCCAATCGCAGCCCCGGCCTGGCTGCGTGGAGAGATCGACTATGTTCTTCGATGAGCTTAACGATGAAGAGTGGTTTCGCCTTTCAGCGCTGATCGCCGATGAACCCATCCGGCTGAATCGTCGTGGGCGTCCGCGCGCCGAACCGCGCGTGGTCGCCAACGCGGTGCTCTGGATCCTGACGACCGGGGAAGCCTGGTCAAAGCTGCCGGGCCGCTATCCGTCCGGGCCGACGTGCCGCCGCCGTTACGAGGAGTGGCTGGCGAACGGCACGCTGCTGAAGATGATCGACGTGCTGACGCAGTTCAGCGGGCGCACGTTCGCGTATATTCCGCCGCCGCCGGAGGCAGTCGTGCCGGCTCGCCGCGCGGAGCCCGTGCCCGACAACGACCGTCTGCGCGGCGTGTTCTGGCAGAACCCCGAGTCGTGGCAATTGCCGGTTGCGCAGGCAAACGTTTGGCAGGGCGAAGGGGCGTCGTCGTTGAGCGCGATGCGCGACGACCAGGTGGACGGCCGCGCTCGCGTGTCGTTCACGGTGCCCGGTGCGCCGGCCGCGGAGTTGCGCCATGCGCGGGCGTCGTCGGCGAGCTTCGCCGCGGCCGAGCCGCAAGTCGACGAATATCGCGGCTATACGATCAGCGGCATCGCGCAGCCCGTGCAGAACCTGATGTATCGCGCGTGGGCCGAGATCTCGCAGGACGACCGGCGCGTCGAGCGCTCGGGCCTGATCGGCCCGCGCTTCACCGATGCCGAGGCGGCCGAGCAGTACGCGCTCGACTGGGCGCGCCAGTGGATCGATCGACACGGCGCGAGCGACGCACCGGCGCGCGAGCCGCAAGGCGAAGTGCTGGCCGGTTTGTCGGCGCTGGCGCGCGCGGAATCGGACATCAAGCGCTTCATCGCCGAGCGTCGCGCGGGTGCGTTGTCGGAAAGCCGCAACGATCCCGTGCAGTCGGAGCGTCACGAATACGCGTACCGCGTGGGCTGATCGCCGCTGCCGTGCCGCGCGCGGGCCGTCGTGTGCCACGACGCCCGCGCGGGAGTCCGGTGTCTCCATGTCTGCGTTGCCCGGGCGCCGCTGTTACAGCGGCGCCCTGTGGTGCATGACGCGTTACCGTCTGCCGTAGGTATCGTCGAAGCGGACGATGTCGTCCTCGCCGAGATACGCACCCGACTGCACTTCGATCAGTTCGAGCGGCATCTTGCCCGGGTTCTCCAGGCGATGCGAGACGCCGAGCGGAATGTACGTCGATTCGTTCTCGGACAGCAGGAACGTTTCTTCGCCGCGCGTGATGCGCGCGGTGCCGCGCACGACGATCCAGTGTTCGGCGCGGTGGTGGTGCATCTGCAGCGACAGTTGCGCGCCCGGCTTCACGACGATGCGTTTCACCTGGAAGCGTTCGCCGGTGTCGACCGAGTCGTAGTGGCCCCACGGACGATGCACCTTGCGGTGATCGGTCGCTTCGGTGCCTTGTCGCGCCTTGATGTGCCCGACGATCTTCTTCACGTCCTGCACGCGCGACTTGTCCGCGACCAGCACGGCGTCGGGCGTTTCGACGACGACCAGGTTCTGCGTGCCGACGCAGGCGACGAGCCGGCTTTCCGAATGCGCGAACGTCGATTCGGCGCCTTCGAACAGCACGTGGCCGCGGCCGACGTTGCCGGTGTCGTCCTTCGGCGAGATCTGCCAGATCGCGTCCCACGAGCCGACGTCCGACCAGCCCGCGTCGAGCGGCACGACGACGCTTTCGCACAGTTGCGGCAGGCTCGCGAGCGGCTCCATCACCGCGTAGTCGATCGAGTTCGACGGCGACGCGGCGAATGCGTCGCGATCGACGCGGAAGAAATCGCCGTCTTCCTTGCCCTGGGCGACGGCCTGTTCGCAGGCCGCGTAGATCGCGGGCTCGAGCTGCCGGATCGCCTTCAGCCAGACCGACGCGCGCACGATGAAGATCCCGCTGTTCCACCAGTATTCGCCGGACGCGACGTACTGCTGCGCGAGTTCGAGGTGCGGCTTCTCGACGAAGCGGTCGAGGCGGCGCACGTCGAGGGCGCCCGTGCCGGCGTCGCCGAGCGGCGCGCCGACGCGGATGTAGCCGTAGCCGGTTTCCGCGTGCGTTGGCACGATGCCCATCGTCGCGATCTTGCCTTGCGCCGCGCAGTGCACGCCGGCCGCGACGGCCGCGTGAAAGCGCGGCACGTCCGCGACCGCATGGTCGGCCGGCATCACGGTCATCACCGCGTCGTTGCCGTTCGCGACGAGCCGTAGCGCGGCGAGCGTCAGCGCGGGCGCGGTGTCGCGGCCGAGCGGCTCGAGCATGATCGTCGCGCGCTTGGCCGTGAGGCGCAGCTGTTCGGCGGTCGTGAAGCGGTGATCCTCGCCGCACACGATCAGCACGTCGTCGTTCAGCGGATGATCGGCGCTCAGGCCGTCGAGGCGCAGTGCGGTGGACTGCAGCAGCGAATGATCGCCGAGCAGGCCGATCAGCTGTTTCGGAAAGCGCTCGCGCGACATCGGCCACAGGCGCGTGCCGGAGCCGCCGGCGAGAATCACGGGCTGCACGGCGAGGCGCGTGCCGACGGCGGGCGTACCGGCTGCGGGCGTACCGGCGGCGGGCGTACCGGCATCGGGTGCGGCGGAAGAAGAATGGCGCGTTTCGGCGGCCACTGCCGGAGCATTCATGATGACACTCTCCATGGTTGAAGTCGGTGCCTGTCGTTGTAGCATGAAGTAAATCGACAATAAAACCGGACCCAATGCCGGATATCCGCCGCGCATGCGGTCGGGAGAATTTTCCGCGGTAGCACCGGCAGGGAATAAAAAAATAAAAAATAATTCCGGGCGCCGGCCCGGCATGCCCGTCCGCAAAGGGCGAGCGGAAAGCGCGATGCGTCTGAAAAAATCCCCGTTTCAGACCGATTCGGGAAAACCTGCCGATTTAATTAAAAAAGATCGCGGCAAGAATTTCCGATTATTTTTCGAAATACTTGTGCGCTTGAGGCGGAATTTTCTTGTCGCTTCAATAGCGTCATGCAACGTTTGAATCGAAGGTGCGGCACGGGTCGCACGAGGAGCAGTTCGGCAAACGCCTGTTCAAAGAGGAAGCGGACATGTTGAGCGTGCTGGCGAGAGTCATCGATATCGCGATGGTCGTGACGGGGGCGCTGATCGCGGCGGCGCTGCACGACGGCAGCATCGGGCTCAGCGACCTGCAACGTACGACGGTGCTGTTCGATTGCCTGCTCGTCGTCGTGTTCTTTCCGGCCGTCGGCATCTACCAGTCGTGGCGCGGCAAGCGTCTCGTCGGGCTGGTGGTCCGCGTGGCGTTCGCGTGGCTCGCGGTCGAGCTCGCGGGCATCCTGTTAAGTTTCAGCTTTCACCAGTCGGGCGACCTGTCGCGGCTGTGGCTCGGTTACTGGGCGCTCGTGACGATGGCGCTGCTCGCCGGCTCGAAAGCCTGCGTGCACGTCGTGCTGCGGCAGTTGCGCCGCGGCGGCTACAACCTGAAGGCGGTCGCGATCGTCGGCGGCACGCCCGCGGCGCGACGGCTGATCGCGCAGATGCGGGCGCGGCCGGAAGCCGGCTTCAACCCGGTGTGCGTGTACGACGAAAGCGAGGCGCCGGGCGAAGTCGCGCTCGACGACGTGCGCATCGAGCGGCAGTTCGACTCGCTGGTGTGGCTCGTGCGCAGCCGCGCGATCAGCGAGCTGTGGCTCACGCTGCCGATCACGGAGGAGCGCCGGATTCACCATATCGTGACGGTGTTCCGCCACGACTTCGTGAACATCCGCTTCATTCCGGACGTGCGCACGCTGTCGTTCTTCAACCAGGAAGTGGTCGAGGTGCTCGGCGTGCCGGCGATCAACCTCGCGGCGTCGCCGATCACCGACGTGCGGATCCTGCCGAAGTTCGTGTTCGACCGGCTGTTCGCGCTGGCGGCGCTCACGGCGCTCGCGCCGGTGATGGTGCTGATCGCGGCGCTGATCAAGCTGACCTCGCGCGGGCCGGTGTTCTTTCGGCAGAAGCGCAAGGGCATCGACGGGCACGAGTTCGAGATCTACAAGTTTCGCTCGATGAAGGTGCACCAGGAAGTGGCCGGGCAGGTCACGCAGGCGACCAAGAACGACGCGCGCGTGACGCCGGTCGGCCGGTTCCTGCGGCGCACGAGCCTCGACGAGCTGCCGCAGTTCATCAACGTGCTGAAGGGCGAGATGTCGGTGGTGGGGCCGCGCCCGCATGCGCTCGCGCACGACGACATCTACAAGGATCTGGTCAAGGGCTACATGTTCCGCTACCGGATCAAGCCCGGCATCACCGGATGGGCGCAGATCAACGGCTATCGCGGCGAGACCGACCAGATCGAGAAGATGATGGGCCGCGTGAAGCTCGACCTGTACTACATGCAGAACTGGTCGTTCTGGCTCGACATCAAGATCGTCGTGCTGACGTTGTGGAAAGGCTTCACCGGCAGCAACGCGTACTGACGCCGACGCGCCGCGTCACGCAGGCATTCCGGTTTTCCGAATTTCGAATCATTGGTCAAGGGGTCCGACACATCATGAATCTGACTATCATCGGCAGCGGTTACGTAGGGCTTGTCACCGGCGCCTGTCTCGCCGACATCGGGCACGACGTGTTCTGTCTCGACGTCGACCAGGCAAAGATCGACATCCTGAACGACGGCGGCGTGCCGATTCACGAGCCGGGCCTGAAGGAAGTCATCGCGCGCAACCGCTCGGCCGGCCGCCTGCGCTTCTCGACCGACGTCGAGGCCG
Source organism: Burkholderia sp. AU44665 (assembly GCF_030504405.1). Lineage (NCBI taxonomy): Bacteria > Pseudomonadati > Pseudomonadota > Betaproteobacteria > Burkholderiales > Burkholderiaceae > Burkholderia > Burkholderia sp. AU44665. The sequence continues at coordinate 118,226 of NZ_JAUJRI010000014.1, forward strand.
CGGTCGCGCACGGCGACGTGCAGTTCATCGCGGTCGGCACGCCGCCGGACGAGGACGGCTCGGCCGACCTGCAGTACGTGCTCGCGGCGGCGCGCAACATCGGCCGCTACATGACCGGCTTCAAGGTGATCGTCGACAAGTCGACGGTGCCGGTCGGCACGGCCGAGCGCGTGCGCGCCGCGGTCGCCGAGGAGCTCGCGAAGCGCGGCGGCGACCAGATGTTCTCGGTCGTGTCGAATCCGGAATTCCTGAAGGAAGGCGCGGCCGTCGACGATTTCACGCGGCCGGACCGCATCGTGATCGGCTGCGACGACGACGTGCCGGGCGAGCGCGCCCGCGAGCTGATGAAGAAGCTCTACGCGCCGTTCAACCGCAATCACGAGCGCACGCTGTACATGGACGTGCGCTCGGCCGAGTTCACGAAATACGCGGCGAACGCGATGCTCGCGACGCGTATCTCGTTCATGAACGAGCTCGCGAACCTCGCCGACCGCTTCGGCGCCGACATCGAGGCCGTGCGCCGCGGGATCGGCTCCGATCCGCGCATCGGCTACCACTTCCTGTACGCCGGCTGCGGCTACGGCGGCTCGTGCTTCCCGAAGGACGTCGAGGCGCTGATCCGCACGGCCGACGAGCACGGCCAGTCGCTGCAGATCCTGAAGGCCGTGTCGTCGGTCAACGCGACGCAAAAGCGCGTGCTCGCCGACAAGATCGTCGCGCGTTTCGGCGAGGACCTGAGCGGCCGCACGTTCGCGCTGTGGGGCCTCGCGTTCAAGCCGAACACCGACGACATGCGCGAGGCGCCGAGCCGCGAGCTGATCGCCGAGCTGCTGTCGCGCGGCGCGCGCGTCGCCGCCTACGACCCGGTCGCGCAGCAGGAAGCGCGCCGCGTGATCGCGCTCGATCTCGCCGATCACCCGAGCTGGCTCGAGCGTCTCTCCTTCGTCGACGACGAGGCGCAGGCTGCGCGCGATGCCGACGCGCTCGTGATCGTCACCGAATGGAAGGCGTTCAAGAGCCCCGACTTCGTCGCGCTCGGCCGCCTGTGGAAGGCGCCCGTGATCTTCGACGGCCGCAACCTGTACGAGCCGGAGACGATGAGCGAGCAGGGTATCGAGTACCACCCGATCGGCCGGCCGGGCTCGCGCCAGGCGGTCGCCGCGCGCGTGCCGGGCGCCGCGCGCGCCAGCGCGTAACCCGTTTTCCGTCACTCGTTACGAGACGCCATGTTCCGGAACATCCTGATCGTCTGCCACGCCAACGTCTGCCGCAGCCCGGCGGCGGAAATGCTGTTCAAGTCGCACGCCGCGTCGCGCGGCGGCCCGCGGCCGACGTTCCATTCGGCCGGCGTGCACGCGAACGACGGCGACGGCATCGATCCGGTGATGCGGCAACTGCTCGCCGAGCGGGGCGTCGATGCGACGACCCACCGCTCGCGGCGGCTGTCGCGCCGGATCGTGCGCGACGCCGACCTGATTCTCGTCAGCGAGCGCGGACAGATCGCGGCCGTCGAATCGGTCGATCCGTTCGCACGCGGCAAGGTTCACCTGCTCGGCAAGTGGGAAGGGGCCGAGATCGCGGACCCGCACGGCGGCCCCGAGGCCGACTACCGCGAGAGCTACTCACTGATCGAACGTCTGGTTCAAGGATGGCTACAGAAACTATGCTGAAACGCCCGATGCGCCCGGTGGCGCTTGCCGTCGCGCTGACGACTTTCCTGTCAGCCTGTGCAACCGCGCCCGGCAACTACCTCGACTCGTCGAACCTGAAGGACGACGGCCGGCAGGAAGCGGCCGAAACCTATCCGGTTCATTACATCGACGCCAAAGTGGTGATGGACCAGCTGCAGAAAGCGCAGGTCGATCATCCGCTGCCGCCCGGGCGCTATACCGATCCGTCGCAGTACACGTATCGCGTCGGCCCGCAGGACATCCTCGGCGTCACCGTGTGGGACCACCCGGAGCTGACGACGCCGCAGGGCCAGTCGTTCTCGAGCGGCGGCAACACGACGCAATCGGTCGCGGGCGCGTTGCAGCAGCCGTATACGACCGCGCTGCCGGGCCAGGCCGATCCGTACGGCCAGACGGTCGCCGCCGACGGCACGATCTTCTTCCCGTTCGTCGGCCGGATTCGCGTGGCCGGCAAGACGGTCGCGCAGATCCGCGACGAGATGGCGTCGAGCCTCGCGCGCTACGTGAAGAATCCGCAGCTCGACGTGCGCGTGCTGTCGTTCCGCAGCCAGAAGGTGCAGGTGACGGGCGAGGTGAAGCAGCCGGGCCCGCTCGCGGTGAGCGACGTGCCGCTCACGCTCGTCGACGCGATCTCGCGCTCGGGCGGCTCGACCGCCGAGGCCGACCTGCAGCGCGTGCGCCTGACGCGCGACGGCAAGCTGTACACGCTCGACGCGAACGGCGTGCTCGATCGCGGCGAGGTGAAGCAGAACGTGATGCTGCAGCCGGGCGACATCGTCAACGTGCCGGACCGCAGCGACAGCCGCGTGTTCATCATGGGCGAGGTCAAGACGCCGGTCACGGTGCCGATGCTCAAGGGCAAGCTGACGATCGCCGATGCGCTGACCGCGGGCGGCGGGATTCTCGACACCGACGCGAACCCGCGCAAGATCTACGTGATGCGCGGGATGCGCGACAACCCGACGAAGCCCGAAGTGTACCGCCTCGACATGACGCAGCCCGATGCGCTGATGCTGTCGAGCCGCTTCCCGCTTCAGCCGCTCGACGTCGTCTACGTCAGCACGGCCGGTTCGGTGCAGTTCAACCGCGTGCTGCAGCAGGTGCTGCCGACGATCCAGACGATCTTCTACATGCGGCAAATCACGCGCTGATAGCCCGCCGGGGCGGCGTCCGCCCCCCGGCACCACTCAAGCGGGAACGAATGGTGAACACGCAAGCGAAACACTCCTACGCGGACCTGACCGCGAAGACCGAGGAAGAGGACGTCGTCCTCGGCCAGTTGCTTCAGGTCATCCTGGACGACATCTGGCTGCTGCTCGGCATCGCGGTGATGGTCGTCGCGCTCGCCGGCCTCTACTGCTTCGTCGCGAAGCCGGTCTACCAGGCGGACGTGCACGTGCGGGTCGAGGGCAACGACAACACGTCGCAGGCGCTCACGCAGACGCAGACGGGCGCGTCGATCAACAGCGGGCCGCAGCAGGCGCCGACCGATGCGGAAATCGAGATCATCAAGAGCCGAGGCGTAGTCGCGCCGGTGGTCGAGCAGTTCAAGCTGAACTTCTCGATCGCGCCGAAGACGCTGCCGGTGATCGGCAGCCTCGCCGCGCGCGTCGCGACGCCCGGCGAGCCGTCGCGGCCGTGGCTCGGCCTGAAATCGTACGCGTGGGGCGGCGAAGTCGCCGACGTCGATTCGATCAGCGTCGTGCCGGCGCTCGAAGGCAAGAAGCTCACGCTGACGGCCGGCCCGAACGGCACCTATTCGCTCGTCGACGAGAACGGCACGCGGCTGCTGGCCGGCCGCGTCGGCGAATCGGCGCAGGGCGGCGGCGTGACGCTGCTCGTGAGCAAGCTCGTCGCGCGCCCCGGCACGCAGTTCACGGTGGTGCGCTACAACGATCTCGACGCGATCAGCGGGTTCCAGGCCGGCATCCAGGTGAGCGAGCAGGGCAAGCAGACGGGCGTCGTGCAGATCTCGCTCGAAGGCAAGGACCCGGACCAGACCGCCGCGATCGCGAACGCGCTCGCGCAGTCGTACCTGAACCAGCACGTGATCGCGAAGCAGGCGGAAGCGACCAAGATGCTCGACTTCCTGAAGGGCGAGGAACCGCGCCTGAAGGCCGACCTCGAGCGCGCCGAAGCCGCGCTCACGCAATACCAGCGCACGTCGGGCTCGATCAACGCGAGCGACGAGGCGAAGGTCTACCTCCAGGGCAGCGTGCAGTACGAACAGCAGATCGCCGCGCAGCGTCTGCAGCTCGCGTCGCTCGCGCAGCGCTTCACCGATTCGCACCCGATGGTGATCGCCGCGAAGCAGCAGCTCGCGGAGCTGCAGGGCGAGAAGGACAAGTTCAGCAACCGCTTCCGCAGCCTGCCGGCGACCGAAGTGAAGGCCGTCCAGCTCCAGCGCGACGCGAAGGTCGCCGAGGACATCTACGTGCTGCTGCTGAACCGCGTGCAGGAGCTGTCGGTGCAGAAGGCCGGCACGGGCGGCAACATCCATCTCATCGATTCGGCACTGCGTCCGGGCGCGCCGGTCAAGCCGAAGAAGGTGCTGATCCTGTCGGCCGCCGTGTTCCTCGGGCTGATCCTCGGCACGGGCGTCGTGTTCCTGCGCCGCAACCTGTTCCAGGGCATCGAGGATCCCGACCGCATCGAGCGCACCTTCAACCTGCCGCTGTACGGGCTGGTGCCGCAAAGCGCCGAGCAGGTGAAGCTCGACGCGGCGGCGGAGAAGGGCGGCAGCCGCGCGCGGCCGATCCTCGCGAGCCTGCGTCCGAAGGACCTGAGCGTCGAAAGCATGCGCAGCCTGCGCACCGCGATGCAGTTCGCGATGATGGACGCGAAGAATCGCGTGATCGTGCTGACCGGCCCGACGCCGGGCATCGGCAAGAGCTTCCTGACGGTCAACCTCGCGGTGCTGCTCGCGCATTCGGGCAAGCGCGTGCTGCTGATCGACGCCGACATGCGCCGCGGGATGCTCGACCGCTACTTCGGCCTCACCGTGCAGCCGGGCCTGTCCGAGCTGCTGAGCGATCAGTCGCCGCTCGAGGAAGCGATCCGCGAGACGCCGGTGCAGGGCCTGTCGTTCATCGCGGCCGGCACGCGCCCGCCGAACCCGTCGGAGCTGCTGATGTCGACGCGCCTGCCGCAATACCTCGAAGGGCTCGGCAAGCGCTACGACGTCGTGCTGATCGATTCGCCGCCGGTGCTGGCGGTGACCGACGCGACCATCATCGGCCGCATGGCCGGCTCGACGTTCCTCGTGCTGCGCTCGGGCATGCATACCGAAGGCGAGATCGCCGATGCGATCAAGCGCCTGCGCACCGCGGGCGTCGATCTGGAAGGCGGGATCTTCAATGGCGTGCCGCCGAAGGCGCGCGGCTACGGCCGCGGCTATGCGGCCGTGCACGAATACCTGAGCGCTTGACCGCATTGCACGACACCGGGCCGGCGCGCGCCGCATCGGCCCGGCCGAATGGAGAACCCTCGATGAAAATTTCCGTGCTCGTTCCGACCTACCGGCGTCCCGCCGACCTCGCGCGCTGCCTGCTGGCGCTGCAGCGGCAGCAGCGGCTGCCCGACGAGGTGATCGTCGTCGCGCGCCCGGAGGACGACGCCACGCACGAACGGCTTGCCGATCCGGCGGTCGGCGGCGCGCTGCCGCTGCGCATCGTGCCGGTCGACGTGGCCGGGCAGGTCGCCGCGCTGAACAAGGGGCTCGACTCGGCGGGCGGCGACATCGTCGCGATCACCGACGACGATGCGGCGCCGCACCCCGACTGGCTCGCGCGCATCGAAGCCGCGTTCCTGTCCAACCCGCGCGTGGGCGCGGTCGGCGGGCGCGACTGGGTGCACGAGAAGGGCCGCGTGCTCGACGAATCGCGCGAGCGGGTCGGCCAGCTCACGCTGTCGGGCAAGATCGTCGGCAATCATCACCTCGGCGTCGGCGGCGCGCGTGAAGTCGACATGCTGAAAGGCGCGAACATGAGCTACCGCCGCGCGGCGATCGAACGGCTGCGCTTCGATACGCGGCTGCGCGGCGCCGGCGCGCAGGTGCACAACGACATGGCGTTCAGCATGGCCGTGCAGCGCGCGGGCTGGACGCTGCTGTACGACCCGGCGATCGCCGTCGATCATTTCCCGGCCGAGCGCTTCGACGACGACCGGCGCGATGCGGCGTCGCTGAACGCGATCGGCAACGGCGCGTACAACCTGCAGCTGACGCTGCGCGAGCATCTGCCCCCGCTGCGGCGCGAGATCGCGTGGTGGTGGTGGACGCTGGTCGGCACGCGCGTCTATCCCGGCTTCGCGCACGTGCTGCTGTCGCTGCCGAGCCCGCGGCGCGCCCGCGTGCTCGCGCACTGGCGCGCGGTGCGCCGCGGCGCGCGCGATGCACGCCGCACGAACCTCGCCCCCCACCGTGCGGCGATGCCGCCGGTGACGTCTTGAACGGCCTGCGCGCCTCGCGCGCGGCCATGCCCGGAGGGCTCGCATGACCACCAAGGCTGCAACGAACGTTCACGTCCATTTGTTCTACGGCGCCGATCCGCGTACCTACCGGAAAGGCGACGGCATCGGCTGCCTGTACGGCTATCACCACGCCGAATCCGACGAATTCCGGCTGACCTATTCGCAGGACGTGCGCGAGAACCGCGTCGTGAGCCTCGCGCGCCGCGCGCTGAAGGCGGCGCTCGGCTTCGACGTCGTGCATGCGTGGCGCAACCGCGCGGCGCTGCGCACCGCCGACGTGATCTGGACGCACACCGAGCAGGAGCATCTGGCCGCCGCGCTGATCCTGAAGCTCGCCGGCGCGCAGGGCAAGCGCCCGCTGCTGCTCGCGCAGAGCGTGTGGCTGTTCGACAAGTGGGACGGCTTCGGCGGCCCGCGCCGCTGGCTGTACCGCAAGCTGCTCGCGCGCGCCGATGTGCTGACCACGCTCGCCCGCGACAACGCCGAGCTGTGCCGCCGCACCCTCGGGCGCGAAGCCGAGTTCGTCTATTACGGGCTGAACACGCAGGATTTCCCGCCGGTCGAGCCGCGGCAATGGCAGCCGAACCGGCCGCTGCGGATCGCCGCGATCGGCAACGACCGCGACCGCGACTGGCGCACGTTTCTCGCCGCGTTCGGCGGCGACGAACGCTACGACGTGCGGCTCGCGACGCGCCGCCGCGTGCCGCGCGAGTGGCATGCGCCGAACGTGAAGATCGGCTCGGCATCGGGGCTCGCGAAGCAGCACGAGCTGTACGCGTGGGCCGACGTGATCGTCGTGCCGCTGCGGCCGAATTTCCACGCGTCGGGTATCACCGTGATGCTCGAGGCGGCGGCCGTCGGCAAGCCGATGATCGTGTCCGACGTGGGCGGCCTGAGCGACTACTTCCCGCACGATACGGCCGCCTACGTGCCGGCGTTCGACGCGCAGGCGATGCGCCAGGCCGCCGACCGCTTCGTCGCCGATCCGGCGGCGGCGCTCGACTGCGCACGGGCGGCCGCCGCGTGCCTGCGCGAACGCAACCTGACCACGCAGGCGTTCGCCGAGCAGCACGTGCGGATCACGCGCGACATGCTGCGCCGGCGCCGCACGCCCGCGGCGGCGGACGCCGCGATGCCGCTCGCGGATTCGAGCGCGTCGTCGCGGTGAGCGCGGATCGATGAGTACGATTGCCGCCGAACGCGCGCCGTCGCGCGCCCGCAGCTGGTTCGCCGAGCCGAAGCACTGGGCCGGGCAGGCCGGACTGTGGGCGTTCACCGCCGCGCTGATCGCCGTCCACCAGGGCAAGGTGCTGACGCTCGCGTTCCCGGTGCTGGCCATCGCGGTCGGCATCTGGCTGTATTTCAAGAGCCCGGCGCGCTATGTCGGCTTCATGTGGTGGGTGTGGTTCCTGAGCCCGGAAGTGCGGCGCCTGGCCGACTGGTCGAAGGGCGCGTTCACGCCGACGAGCCTGATCCAGGTCGCGCCGCTCGCGGTGACGATGATCGCCGGCCTGGGGCTCGTCAGGCATTACCGCGTGCTCGCGCAGCGGCGCGGGATTCCCGTGCTGCTGATGCTGTTCGGGCTCGTGTACGCGTACCTGGTCGGGATCGTGTCGAGCGGCGTGATGGCCGCGACCTACGACCTCGCGAACTGGCTGTACCCGATCCTGATCGGCTTTCACATCATGGTGAACGCGCGCAACTATCCGGAGTATCGCGACGTGCTGCTGTCCACTTTCATGTGGGGCATGCTCGTGATGGGCGTGTACGGCGTCGTGCAGTACTTCGTGATGCCGCAGTGGGACGTGCTGTGGATGGTCGGCTCGCAGATGGGCTCGCAGGGCGAGCCGGTGCCGTACGGCGTGCGCGTGTTCAGCACGATGAATTCGTCGGGGCCGTTCGCGTTCGCGATGATGGGCGCGCTCGTGTTCGTGCTGGTCGCGCCGCAGAAGATCCGCTGGTTCGCGGGCGCGGCCGGCTTCGTGTCGTTCGCGCTGTGTCTCGTGCGTTCGACCTGGGGCGGCTGGGTGATCGCGCTCGCGATCCAGCTCGTGCAATCGAGCAACCGCGTGCGGATGCGGATCCTGATCAGCGGCGTCGTGCTGGTCGGGCTGTGCGTGCCGCTGCTGACCGTCGGGCCGGTGGCCGACCGGCTCGGCCAGCGCCTGCAGTCGATCACGAACCTGAAGGACGATCGCAGCTACGACGACCGCAACAAGTTCTACGCGACCTTCGCGCAGACGGCGTTCACCGACGTCGCCGGCGAGGGGATGGGCGCGACCGGCGCGTCGACGAAGCTGTCGAGCGACAGCGGCGAGCTCGGCAAGTACGGCAGCTTCGACAGCGGCGTGATGAACGTGCCGTTCGTGCTCGGCTGGCCCGGCACGCTGCTGTATCTCGCCGGCGTCGTGATGCTGTTCGGCCGCACGCTGCGCGCGGCGTTCAAGCTGCGCAAGGACAAGTTCGTCGGCGCGTGCCTGAGCCTGTGCCTGTCGACCTTCGCGATGCTCGTGTTCACGAACTCGCTGATCGGCACCGGCGGCCTGCTGATGTTCACAGCCATTTTTTCGATACTTGCCGCGGCGCACTGGCAGAAGGCGCAACGCCTGCTGGCCGCCGCGCGTTCACGGGGAGGCGACCATTGAGAATCGCGATCGTCACGCACGTCGTGCGACATAACGACGGGCAGGGCCGCGTCAATTACGAAATCGCGCGCGCGGCGCTGGCCGAAAACTACGAGGTCACGCTGGTCGCGTCGCATGTCGCGCCCGAGCTGCTGGCCGATCCGCGCGTGCGCTGGGTGCCGGTGAAGGTCGGCGGCTTCTGGCCGTCGAATCTCGTCAAGCAGCAGGTGTTCGCGCTGAAAAGCGCGGCCTGGCTGCGCGCGCACCGCGGCGAATACGACGTGCTGCACGTGAACGGCTTCATCTCGTGGATCGAGGCCGACGTGAATACCGCGCACTTCGTGCACGGCGGCTGGTTCAAGAGTCCGTACTATCCGTTCGGGCCCGCCAAGGGGCTGTGGTCGGCTTACCAGTACGTGTACACGCGCGTGAACACCGTGCTCGAGCGCTGGGCGTACAAGCGCTCGCGCGCGATCACCGCGGTATCGCAGAAGGTGGCCGACGAGATCGCCGGGCTCGGCATCGACAGTCGCAAGATCAGCGTGATCTACAACGGCGTCGACGGCAGCGCGTTCGCGGGCGCGCAGGCCGACCGTGCGGCGTTCAAGCTGCCGGACGACGCGTTCCTGCTGCTGTTCGTCGGCGATCTGCGCACGCCGCGCAAGAACCTCGGCACCGTGCTGAAGGCGCTGACGAAGCTGCCCGCGAACGTGCATCTGGCGGTGGCCGGCTATCTGCCCGGCAGCCCGTATCCGGAAGAAGCGCGCGCGCTCGGCCTCGATTCGCGCGTGCATTTCCTCGGGCTCGTGAAGAACATGCCGACGCTGATGCGCTCGGTCGACGCGTATGTCTTTCCGTCGCGCTACGAAGCGATGAGCCTGTCGCTGCTGGAGGCGATGGCGGCCGGGCTGCCGGTCGTCACCGCGCGCACGGCGGGCGGCGCGGAAATCATCACGCGCGAGTGCGGGATCGTGCTGGAAGACCCGGACGATCCGGCCGCGCTCGCGCAGGCGATCGGCTCGCTCGCGGCGTCGCGCGACACCTGTCGCGCGATGGGCGACGCGGCCCGCGAACTGATGACCCGTTTCGGCTGGGCGCACATGGGCGCCCAGTACGTCGCGCTTTACCGGCGCATCGGCCAACCCACGCAGCCGTCCGCGTTCGAGCGGGTCGAGCATGCAATCACGCAGGAGCAACCGTGATGTCCCAATCCTCCCGGCCGATCAAATCGTTGCAGATCGGCATGCACTGGTTCCCCGAACGCGCGGGCGGCCTCGACCGGATGTACTACTCGCTCGTCGGCGCGCTGCCCGGCGCGGGCGTCGAGGTGCGCGGGCTCGTCGCCGGCTCGCCGAAGGTCGCCGACGACACGGGCGGGGCGATCCAGGGCTTCGGGCCCGCGTCGCAGCCGCTCGCGCGCCGGATGCTCGCCGCGCGGCGCGCGCTGCGCGACGAGATCCGCACCGAGCGGCCCGACGTGATTTCGTCGCACTTCGCGCTGTACACGTTCCCTGGGCTCGACGTGACGCGCGGGATTCCGCAGGTGTCGCACTTCCAGGGGCCGTGGGCCGACGAAAGCCAGGTCGAGGGCGCCGCGTCGCTCGGGCAGCGCGCGAAACGCTATCTCGAACAGGCCGTCTATACGCGCTCGTCGCGGCTGATCGTGCTGTCGCAGGCGTTCGGCCAGATCCTGACGAACCGCTACGGAATCGATCCGTCGCGCGTGCGCGTGATTCCCGGCTGCGTCGATACCGCGCAGTTCGACACGCCGCTCACGCCCGCCGAGGCGCGGCACAAGCTGCAATTGCCGCAGGACCGGCCGATCGTGCTGGCCGTGCGCCGGCTCGTGCGGCGCATGGGGCTGGAGGACCTGATCGACGCGATCGGCCTCGTCAAGCGCCGTCACCCGGATGTGCTGCTGCTGATCGCCGGCAAGGGCAAGATCGGCGAGGAACTGCAGCAGCGTATCGACGAAGCCGGGCTGCAGGACAACGTGAAGCTGCTCGGCTTCGTGCCCGACTACCATCTCGCGGCGCTGTACCGCGCGGCGACGGTCAGCGTCGTGCCGACGGTCGCGCTGGAAGGCTTCGGGCTGATCACCGTCGAATCGCTCGCGTCCGGCACGCCGGTGCTGGTCACGCCGGTCGGCGGGCTGCCGGAGGCGGTCGCCGGGTTGTCGAACGATCTCGTGCTGCCGTCGACGGGCGCGGACGCGATCGCGGAAGGGCTCGGCGGCGCGCTGTCGGGCGCGATCGCGCTGCCCGACGAGGCCGCATGCAAGCGCTACGCGCGCGAGCATTTCGACAACGCGGTGATCGCGCGGCGCGTCGCCGGCGTGTACGAAGAGGCGATCCAGGCGGCAGGCTGAACGCCCGCGGCGCGCGCCGCGGGCGCCGCACCGAAGCGGGTCCGAAGCGGGACCGAAGCGGTCCGAAAACCCCACCGGCGCGCGTGCGTGGCCGGTTCGCGTGCCGGCCGTCCGGCATAGGCGGGCCGGCTTTTCCCGTCCGATCCGCATGGCCGGCGCGCATCACGCGCGCCGGAGCGTCGCGGCCCATACGCCGAGCGCGGCCACGCTCACCCCCGCCCCGAGCACGCACACGCCTGTCCATCCGGCGCGCGCATACATCATCGTCGCCGCGATCGCGCCGAGCCCGCTGCCGGCCGAATAGAACAGCATGTAGCAGCCGACGAGACGCGCATGCGCGTCGGGTCGCGCACCGAGAATCATGCTCTGGTTGACGACGTGCACGGCTTGCCCGCCGACGTCGAGCAGCACGATGCCGACGACCAGCAGCGCAATCGACGTATTGCCGAACGCGAGCGGCAGCCACGCGCACGCGAGCAGCGCGAGTGCGGCGCCTGTCGTCGCTTCGCCGCGCCCGCGATCCGCGAGCCGGCCCGCGCGGGCGGCGGCCGCCGCGCCGAGTGCGCCGACGAGGCCGAACGCGCCGATCTGCGTGTGCGACATCGCGTGCGGCGGCGCGCTCAGCGGCAGCACGAGCGCGCTCCAGAAGATGCTGAACGCCGCGAACATCAGCAGCGCGATCGCGCCGCGCACGCGCAGCACGCGTTCGTCGCGCAGCAGCGACCCCATCGAGCGCAGCAGCGCCGCGTAACCGATGCGTTCGCGCGGCGCGTGCATGTCGGGCAGCAGCCGCGACAGCACGACGAGCATCGCGATCGCGAGCGCGCCCGACACGAGATAGACGGCCCGCCATCCCGCGACGTCGGTGACGACGCCCGCCAGCGAGCGCGCGGCCAGCAGCCCGACAACGACGCCGCCTTGCGCGGCCCCGACGACGCGCCCGCGTTCGCCTGCGCCGGCGAGCGCGGCCGAGCACGCGATCAGCCCTTGCGTCATCGCGGTGCCGAGCAGCCCGACCGCGACCATTCCGGCCAGCAGCGCGACGCGCGTCGACGCGGCGGCCACGCCGATGCAGGCCGCGGTCAGCAGCAGAAGCTGCACGGCGATCAGGCGCTTGCGGTTCACCAGGTCGCCGAGCGGCACGACGAACAGCAGGGCGAGCGCGCAGCCGAGCTGCGTCGCGGTGATGACGCCGCCGACGGCGGCCTGCGATACACCGAAGTCCCGCGCGATCGAGTCGAGCAGCGGCTGCGCGTAGTAGACGTTCGCGACGCTCGCGGCGCAGCACGCGGCCAGCAGCGCGACGCGCGCCGACGACAGGCGGCCACCCTCGGCAGAATGGATCGCATCGGTTGGCGTGCGAGCGGCAACGGTGCCGGAATGACAGGACGATCCCATGGTTCCCTCGTGTAATGTAGTTGCAATTTAAAACTAGTTTGGAGTGTAGGGAAACAGGTTTTAAAATGCAACCTGTTGAGTGGCGGGCCAGAGGCCCGTGCACGGATGGCCGGCATGCCCGCGAAGGCGGCCGGCACGCTTGCGGAGAGGAACATGGCCAGACAGAAAAGTCTTGCGGATTCGCCGTGCCCGGTGGCGCGCGCGACCGATATCGTCGGCGATCGCTGGGCGTTGCTGATCGTGCGCGACGCGTTCGACGGCGTGCGCCGCTTCGGCGATTTCCGCGCGAGCCTCGGCGTCGCGAGCAACATCCTGTCCGACCGGCTGAAGATGCTGGTGGACGCCGGTGTGTTCGACGTCGTGCCGGCGTCCGACGGCACCGCGTATCAGGAGTACGTGCTGACCAAAAAGGGCGAGGGGTTGTTTCCGGTCATCGTGATGCTGCGGCAGTGGGGCGAGGCGAACCTGTTCGCGCGCGGCGAGCCGCATTCGGTGCTGGTCGATCGCAGTACCGGGCGCGCGATCCGCAAGCTCGCGCTTCGGCACGACGACGGCCGGCCTTTGAAGGCGGCCGATACGGCCGTCAGGAAGATCGGCGACGAAGCCGGCGCGGCACGGCGGTAAGCGTCATGGGCGATGGTTGCGCCGCCGGATGGTCGTCGATCGTAGGCAGCGACGGACATGCGATGTTTCGGCGGGACGTGAAGCGTCGGTACGGCTGCGGGTGTTGTTGCCTGCTATGTGCGTCGATATGGATTCGGCGAGGCCGATGCGTTCAATGCCGTTCACCGCGCCAGCGTCCCGGCGCGATGCCGAAGCGCTTCGTGAACGCATGCGTGAACGTGCTTTGATCCGCGAAGCCGACGCTGCCCGCGATGTCGACGAGCGAATGCCGGCCGTCGGCGAGCAGCACGACCGCTGCGTCGAGCCGCAGCCGCTGCAGATAGCGATGCGGCGTTTCGCCGAATGCGTCGACGAACAATTGATGAAACCGGCGCATCCCGTAGCCGCAGTGCGCGGCGAGATCGGCGATGCGCAGCGGTTCGGCGAGGTGGGCGCGCAGCCAGCGGTCGATGCGCGCGAAATCGAGGCCCGACGCAGGCGCGGCGATGCCGGCATTGTCGAGCAGCGCGTCGCACAGGCGCGCGGCGGCCTGCCACTGGAAACGGTGCGCGGCCGCCTGCCGTGCGTCGCCGTCCGGCGCATCGTACTGCGCGGCGGCCGCCGCGACCTGCGCGACGAGCGACGTGAGCGCCGGGTCGATCGACACGGCACGTGCATGGTCGAACAACCGCTGCGGCACCGCGAGCGACGCGAGGGGAAGATTGAGCACGAGCTGGCGATTCTCGCCCAGGCCCGCGTAATCGTGGCGCGCACCGGCCGGAACCAGCCACGCGCCGTGCCGGTCGAGACGCTGGCTGACGCCGTCCACCGCCATCACCATCGCACCGTCGATGCCGAGTACGATCTGGTGAAAGTCGTGCACATCCGACGCTTCGAGCGTGTCGTAGCGTTGCAGCGCGACGGTGGGGGACGGAAGGTGCGCCATGGGGCAGCGCGTCAGCCGGCGGCTCGCGTGCCGCGTCAGACGTCGAGCAGTTCGACTTCGAACACGAGCGTCGCGTTCGGCGGAATCACGCCGCCCGCGCCGCGCGGGCCGTAGCCGAGTTGCGGCGGGATCGTCAGGCGACGCACGCCGCCGACCTTCATGCCTTGCACGCCTTCGTCCCAGCCCTTGATGACCATGCCGCCGCCGAGCACGAACGCGAACGGGTCGTTGCGATCCTTGCTCGAATCGAATTTCTGACCGTCGGTCAGCCAGCCCGTGTAGTGGACGCTCACCGTCTTGCCGGCTTGCGCCTCCGCGCCGGTGCCTTCGGTCAGGTCCTCGTACTTGAGGCCCGATTCGGTCGTGATGACGGACATGATTTCTCCTGAAAGAGGTTGCGTGAAACCGCTATTGTAGGCGAGCGGGCAGCGGGCCGGCGCGCACGGATTTCGCGCCGCCGCACGCGTGCCGGCAAGCGTGGCGGGGCGCCGAGCGCACGACCGCCCGAAACGCAATTGGAACGCGCGTTTGAATTTTTCGCGAGCCGCTGGGCCAAGGTTGCACCATGACGGTGCGCGGCGCGTATGAATCGATGTGACCGGCACGCGTCGCCGCCCGCTGCGCGACGGGTGCCCGATGCGGTGCAAGGCCCGCCGCACGGGGCTCGCGGGCCGACGTGGGGGCGCGGCGCCGCGCCCGGGACCGCGTTCGTCAGTGCACCTCAGCGTTCGAATCGCAACCCGTCCGGGCGTCGTCCGAGCGCCATTTTTTCCGCCTTGCGGACCGCGCGCTGTTTGGAAGCGCGCATCTACCGTGCAGCTTGCGTGTGCCGGCGCGCGCGGCCTATCTTTACATCTGTCGATGTCATGATTTTGGCGGTGCGCGATGCGCCGCCCGGGCTTGCGCCGGCCGCGTCGTACGATGCGCCGGCCGCTCCGCAACAGGAGAACGATGAACATGAAGTCAGCCGCTTGCGCCACCGCAGCCGGGATCATGCCGGTGCGCCGCGACCTGCGCTTCGACCTGCCGGTCGAGCGCGCGAAGGACTGGCATGGCCTCGGATCGCACGTGACCCATTTCTTCAACGCGCTGTCGCTGCTGTTTCCGGCCGGCGAGCGCTTCTTCATGGATGCGGTGCGCAACTATCGCGACCGGATCGACGATCCCGTGCTGAAGCAGCAGGTGCTCGGCTTCATCGGCCAGGAGGCGATGCATACGCGCGAGCACGTCGAATACAACGAGCTGATGCAGGCGAACCGGCTGCCCGCGCGCAAGCTCGACCAGCGCGTGTGGAAGGTGCTCGGCTACATGAAGCGCAAGCTGCCGCATTCGGTGCAGCTCGCGCACACGGTCGCGGCCGAGCACTACACGGCGATGCTGGCCGACTGGCTGCTGCGCGACCCGACACGCCTCGACGGTTCGGTCGAAGGCTACCGGCAGATATGGATCTGGCATGCGCTGGAGGAAACCGAGCACAAGGCCGTGTCGTTCGACGTGTGGAATGCCGTGACGGAGCCGGGGCTGCGCCGCTACCTGATCCGCATCGGCGTGTATCTGCTGACGACGCTGACGTTCTGGCCGACCGTGTTTCTGATCCATGTAACGCTGTTGTGGCGCGATCGCGGCGCCGGGCATCACGCGCGCGGCATGCTGCGCACGATCGCGTTCCTGTACGGGCCGCGCCGCGGGCTGTTCCCGCGCATCGCGGGCGAATGGCTGAGCTTTTTCCGGCCGGGCTTCCACCCGTGGGATCACGACAATCGCCACCATCTCGCGCGGGTCGACGTACTGGCCGCCCGCTACGGCCAACACGGCGGCACGCCGGCCGGCCGCGGCCGCGCGAACGCGCCGGCGCCGCTCGCATCGGGCCGCTGACCCGGCCCCGCCGCGCGGCGGGGCGCCGCGCATGTTGCGTTCGTGCATCAACCGGCTTCTTTCGGCGATTGACGAAAATCAACCGGAATCGATCTCCCGGGCGCCCGCATGCCCGGCCGACCGGTTGCGCGCACCGGCGCCGGCGCGCCGACACTGCGTGCGCCGCGTCGCGCGGAATCGCCGCGCGCCAGCACCGGCGCGGCTTTGCGCGCGCGGCGCCGGCCCTTTCCGGTCGCGCGCGGTGCATGCCACAGGGATAACACCCATTTAGCCGCAGGCCGGCCGCATCGATATACCGTTCATGACAACGTCCACCTCACGCGCGATTCATGCGCAGGGGGATTTTATTCGGACGGAAATACGGCCAATATGTCGGTTCGATCGTGTCCGTCGGATGCGGCGGCGAGCCGGCGCGCGATACCAACGCCAAGCGGGGAATAACGATGGTTGCAAGGTCACCCGACGCAAACGGGCAGGCGGCGCCCGAGATGACGGACGTGTCCGTCACCGCTCCCGAGGCCGGACGCAAGCTTTTCGTGATCATGCGCACGCCCGACGAGCCGTTGCTCGCGCAACTGCGCGGGCTCGGCTGGGAGATCGCGGTCGCTAAGACGGCCGGCGCCGCGCAGAACATGACCTCCGGCGTGAGCGTGGCCGCCGGGCTGGTCGATTTCACCGGGTTCACGTCGCGCGACTATCCCGCGCTGAAGATGTGCCTGAGCCAGCCGGCGATCGGCTGGATTTCCATCGCGCAGGCCGGCATCATGATCGGCCCCGCCGTGCGCGAGCTGATCCGCAGCTATTGTTTCGACTACGTGACGCTACCGCTGCCGTACGAATGGATTTCGCACGTGCTCGGCCATGCACGCGGGATGGCCGCGCTCGATCGTGTCGACGGCGCGGCCTATGCGGCGTCGATCGGCGAACACGGGATGATCGGCAACTGCGAGGCGATGCAGCAGTTGTTCAGCACGATCCGCAAGGTCGCGAAGACGGACGCGAGCGTATTCATCTCGGGCGAGTCGGGCACCGGCAAGGAATTGACGGCGCTCGCGATTCACGAGCGCTCCAGCCGCGGCAAGGGGCCGTTCGTCGCGATCAATTGCGGCGCGATTCCGCATCACCTGCTGCAGTCGGAGCTGTTCGGCTACGAGCGCGGCGCGTTCACCGGCGCGAACCAGCGGCGCGCGGGCCGGATCGAATCGGCGAACGGCGGTACGCTGTTTCTCGACGAAATCGGCGACATGCCGGTCGAAAGCCAGGCGAGCCTGCTGCGCTTCCTGCAGGAGGGCAAGATCGAGCGGCTCGGCGGACAGGAATCGATCCCCGTCGACGTGCGGATCATCTCGGCCACGCACGTCGATCTCGACGGCGCGGTCGAGGCCGGGCGCTTCCGCGCGGATCTCTATCACCGGCTGTGCGTGCTGCGCATCCACGAGCCGCCGCTGCGCGCCCGCGGCAAGGACATCGACATCCTCGCGCACTACGTGCTGCAGAAATTCAAGGCCGACAGCGGCCGCAAGATCAGCGGTTTCACGTCGGCCGCGCTCGACGCGATGCGGCGCTACGAGTGGCCCGGCAACGTGCGCGAGCTGATCAATCGCGTGCGGCGCGCGATCGTGATGGCCGAGAGCCGGCTGCTGACGCCGCACGATCTCGGGCTCGACACGCCCGGCGAAACCGAACCGGTGACGCTCGAACAGGCGCGGGCGCTGGCCGAACGCACCGCGATCGAGAACGCGCTGCTGCGCAACGACCACCGGATCAACAAGGCCGCCGCCGAGCTCGGCATTTCACGCGTGACGCTCTACCGGATGATGATCGAACACGGGTTGAACGATCACGACGGCAACGGCGGCAATGGCGACAGCGGCGGGCACGACGGCGCGCCATCGGGCGACGCGGGGCATCAGCGGGTCGGCTGAGCGGCATGCGCGATGCCTGCGATGCGTGCGGACCGGCTTAGCGATAGGTCCACAGCCGGTGCAGCGCGAACGTGACGGGCGGCACGCACAGCACGACCGCGACGATGCTCCATGCGCGGGCGAGGCCGAGCGCGCCGGTGCCGTGCGCCAGCAGCATCGTCACGGCGAGGCCGGCCGTCGCGACCACGAGAAAGCGCGCGAAGTTGCCCCACGTCACCGGCGACGCAAAACTCCACAGCGTGTTGGCGAGATACGAGAACGCGGTCGAGCAGACGAACGCGGTCGCGTTCGCGATGACGGGCGTCGCGTCGAACAGCGCGAACATCGCGGCCGCGATCAGCGCATGCAGCGCGGTCGAGCCCAGGCCCGACACGCTGAAGCGGATCAGTCGGGTGCGCTCGGCAGCGTGAAAGGTTCGGATCATCGTGGGCGCTCGTTTGCGTGAAGTCGCTTGAGGTCGCGTGAGCTCGCGTGAAGCGGTGTCGCAGTATAGCCATGCGATCGGCCGCTGCGTCCAGCGGCGACGTCCGGTGCGTCTAATTGCCGGCGTGGGCATGTAAAGCGCATGAAACATTTCGCGTCGGCCGCCCGGCGAATTTCCGCGTCGAACCGGGCCGATCGGCCAGCCTGCCGCCGGTAAAAATTCCGCGTCCCATTGTTCAGCCTTATTCCGCAAGGCCTCGCCGTTGCCAGGCCGGCGCATGCCCGCGCCCCGATGTTTCAGTTTCGTAACTTCCGGCGGGCCACGCCCGATGCGGCCGGCGGCCGGCCCGATCATCGCCTTGTCCGGCCGGGCTCGCGTGGGGCTGGCCCGGTCCTTGCGACGAGAGACGTGCGAGAGTCGACGACACGAGGTCCGTCCGGTCAGGCAGCGAAAGCTTCCGTACCGGCCAGGACGCAGTCCGCGGGGATGCGGCGGCCGAGCGCGGTGCAGCGCAGCAGCCGCGCCGCGGCGAGCACGGAACGTCGTCGCCTGATCGCCGGGGCATCGGCATTGTCCGGTTGCCGGAACACACATCAGACAGCAAACGGGGTAGAAAAATGATCGATCATCACACGCCGCGGTCCGCAGGCCGCGATCGCAGTGATTCGGGACATCGCCGCTCGAACGTCGCACTTGCGGCCGACCGGCATGCCTCGACAGGCCATCTCTCCGCGCCCGGTGCGAGGCGGATCCGGCTGGTTGCCGGTCATCCGCGCCGGGTCGGCACTTTCCTGCACGCGAACCCGATCCGCATGGGCATGTGCGCACGGGCGCCGATGCCGCGACGCCCGGTCTTTGCCTATTGACCCGAGCGGCACGAGGTCCGTTCGCATGGCCATCTTTTCCGCGAACGATTGATCTGTCATCCGAACGATGGCCGACGCATCGTGCTGCGCGCGATGCAAGACGACAGGCATTCGATGCAACGGCGAACCACGCGCCGCCGTTGCCATCCGGTTGAAGGGGAGGGGCGGTCGGACGCGCGCGACGGAAAAGCGGTATCCGTACGCGCGCGACGCCGTTTTTTCAACCGCCGTAGCGCCGCGTCGAGGCGGCCGGCGATCAGGTCGGCATACACGCCGTCCTGGTTCTGATACGACACGACGTTCGCGCCGTGCTTGCCCTAGTACGCCTTCGCGTACGTCACCTGCGTCGTGCCCTGGTCGACGCCGGTCGACTTGCCCTTCAGCGATTCGGCGGTCGGCAGCAACGACGAGCCTTTCTTCACGACGAGCCGCGTCGGCGGGTTGTAGATCTTCGTCATGAAGCCGATCTGCTGCGCGCGCCGCGGCGTGATCGACACCGACGACCGCACCGCGTCGAACTTCTTCGCCTTCAGCGCCGGAATCATTCCGTCGAAATCGTTCTCGGGCACGAGCACGGTCGATGGTGCGACCCTTGCAAAAATACAGGAATGGACTAATCTTGTTAGTAAATTCGTTTCGAGACTAACGATCATGTCACAGCCTGCCTATGAATCGCATTCCGCCGTGCCGCGCGCTTCGGTCGCGCAGATGTCGGCGGCCGGCCTGCGTGCGTTTTTCAACATCGCGCGCGACTGGGAACTGACGATCGACGAGCAGATCGTGCTGCTCGGCTCGCCCGGCCGCTCGACATTCTTCAAGTGGAAGGCCGCGCCGGAATCGGCGCGCCTGCCGCGCGATACGCTCGAGCGGCTATCGCTCCTGCTCGGCATCTACAAGGGGTTGCAGATCCTGCTGCCGCAACCCGCCGCGGCCGATGCATGGATCAAGCGGCCCAACGATGCGGCGCCGTTCGGCGGCAAGCGCGCGCTCGACCGGATGCTGGCCGGCAACGTCGGCGATCTGGTGGCCGTCCGGCAATATCTCGACGCGATGCGGGGCGGCTGGGCGTGACGATACCGACCGAAGTGACCCGGTGGCCCACGACCACCGTCGACTGGGCGCCCGCCTATCGTGTGATTCCCACCCGTTTTCCCGCCATCAACCTGTTCGATCGCGTCGCGTCGGCGGACGATTTCGACGCGCTCTACGCGCTCGAATCGCTGACCAACGACCGCATCCGCAACGAAGTCGGCACGCTCGACCTCGTGCCGCCCGCCGAGCGTCGCTACGGGCAAGGCTGGGGGCCGATCATGGCCGCATTCACGCACCTGAATCCGCTGGGCAGCCGCTTTTCCGACGGCAGCTACGGCGTGTTCTACTGCACCCGCTCGCGCGACACGGCGATCGCCGAAACGCGCTATCACAGCGGGCTGTTCCTCGCCGCGACGAAGGAGCCGCCGATGCGCCAGCAGATGCGGCTCTATACCGTGTTCGCGCACGGCGACGTCGCCGACGTGCGCACGTGGCCGCAGCGCGATCCCGCGTTGCTGGATCCGGCCGACTACAGCGTCGGGCAGGCATTCGGCCGCGCGGTGCGCAATGCAGGCGGCGCGGGGATTCTCTATCCGTCGGTGCGCGACCCGCGCGGCGAGTGTCTCGCCGCGTTCCGCACGACGCTGCTGCGCGACTGCCAGCATGCGGCCTATCTCGAATACAACTGGAACGGCTCGGCCATCGATGCGGTGTTCGAACTGAATCAGGTCGGCTAGCGTTCGCCCGGCTTGGCCGAGCTTGGCGCGGTGTGCCGTTGCGCGGCCCGGCGCGTCAGGGCAGCGGCCAGTCGCCCGCGTGGCGTTCGCGCGCTTCGGCCTGCGTCATCGACCACGTGCGGCCGGTGCGCGGCTCGGCGAGCGTCAGCCGCCCGGCCGGCGCGAACGCACCCGTGTCGATGAACCATTGGGCGCCGATCCGCTGCGGCGCACGCACGGGCGTGTGCCCGGTGCACGTCAGCGACAGTCCGGCCTGCCACCCGGGATCCGCGAGCCCCTGCACGAGATCGCGCCCCCAGATCAGCCGCTCGCGCACGTCGTGCGCATAACTGCCCGTATCGAGATCCGCATCCGAGCCGAAGAATTCGGCATGCAGCACGTTGAAGCGCGCCGGGCCGTCGCCGATCACGCGCACGAGCGGCAGCGCGTCGACGCGCGCCGCATGCGCGCGCAGCCGCTCCGGCGGCAGCTCGGCCCCCCAGTCGCCGCCGATGCCGCGCCACGCGTCGAGTGGCAGCTTGCCGTGCGCGACGAGGCTCAGCACTGCCTCGTGATTGCCGCGCACGACGTGGCACCACGGCCGGTCGAGCAGGTCGAGCGCGGTTTCGGAGGCCGGGCCGCGGTCGACGAGATCGCCGACCGAGAACAGCCGGTCGCGGGCCGGATCGAAGCGGACGTCGTGCAGCAGCGCGCGCAGCACGTCGACGCAGCCGTGCAGGTCGCCGACGACGAAGTCGCGGCCGGCCGTGTTCGCGGGATGGCGGCAGAGCAGGGCGGTGGCGGTCATCCCCTTATCTTAGGCGCTCGCGCCCATCGCCACGCCACGATGGAATGAGGATAATCGGGGCGCGTTACGTGTCGGCGCCGGGGCTCTCCCGCGCACCGGCCGAATCCTTTCCATCCGCTTTCGGAATCACACGATGACGTTTTATCCGCAGGTATTACGCAACCGGCCGCGCATGGTCGCGGCATTCGTCGCCGGCGTGCTGTGCGCGGTGGTGCTGCCGTTTCCGCTGCGTCCGACCGCGCGCGCGCTGATCGGCTGGGATTGCGCGGTCTGGCTGTATCTGGTGCTGATGTGGGTGCGCATGGTCACCGCGCATCATCACAAGGTGCGCGAAGTCGCGATCCGCGAGGACGAAAACGCGACGACCGTGCTGACCGTCGTGTGCCTCGCCACCGTCGCGAGCGTGGCGGCGATCGCGATCGAACTCGCGACCGCCAGGAGCGTCGGCTTCAGCGCGGGGCTCAGCCACTACGCGATCACGGGCGCGACGCTGTTCGGCGCCTGGTTCCTGATCCCGACGATCTTCACGCTGCACTATGCGCGGCTCTATTACGGCTCGCCGAGCAGCGATCGCGCGCTCCGTTTCCCGGACCAGCACCCCGAGCCCGATTACTGGGATTTCCTGTATTTCGCGTTTACGCTCGCGGTCGCGTCGCAGACGGCCGACGTGTCCCTCGCGAACCGTTCCGCGCGCCGTTCGGTGCTCGCGCAGTCGATCCTGTCGTTCTACTTCAACATGGCCGTGCTCGGCTTGTCGATCAATGTCGCGGCGGGGCTGCTGAGCTGACGCCGGTTACCTGAGCAGGTCGTACCGGCCGCCGCGTTCCAGCGCACGCCGGTACGCAGGCCGCGCATGGATCGCGTCGAGAAAGCGCGCGATCGCGGGATACCGGCTGCCGCCGCCACGCGCGGTCGCGGCTTCGAGCGGAAAGCTCATCTGGATGTCGGCCGCGCTGAAGCCGTCGCCGACGAACCAGCCGGTGCGCGCCAGCGCGCCGTCGACGTGGCCGAGATGCAGGTCGATCTGCGGATCGACGAAACCCGACTGCAGCGTCGCGGCGATCTTGCGCGCGATCGGCCGCGCGAAGAACGGCATCGGCGCATGCGCGATCCGCAGCGCGACGAGCTTGAGCAGCAGCGGCGGCATCGCCGACCCTTCCGCGTAGTGCAGCCAGTATGTGTAGTCGTAGCGCTCGGGTGAGCCGGGCGGCGGCGCGAGCCGCCCGTCGCCGTAGCGTGCGACCAGGTATTCGATGATCGCGCCCGATTCGGCGAAGGTGCGCCCGTCGTCGGTCACGACGGGCGACTTGCCGAGCGGATGAATCGCGCGCAATTCGGCCGGCGCGAGCATCGTCTTCGGATCGCGTTCGTAGCGCACGATCTCGTACGGCACATCCAGTTCTTCGAGCAGCCAGAGCACGCGCTGCGAACGCGAGTTGTTCAGGTGATGGACGGTAAGCATGTCGAGGCCGGAAGGGGGCGGGAACGACATCATACCGAGCGCGGGCGGCGCGTTCGCGAATGGCGTGATGCGTGCCGTCGCACGTCGCGTCGAACCGTCACGCGCGCCGCACCGCGATCCACGCGCCCCAGAACAGGCTCGCGAAAAAACGCAGCGGCGCATCGAAGCCCGCCTCGCGCAGCAGCGCGAACACGGCTTCCTCGGACGCGGGCGGATCGGCGCCCTGCAGGATCTTCGCGAGTTGCGCGCGCACGGCGTCGGGCGTGGCGCCCTTCATGCGCCAGCGTTGCTGCCACGCATCGAGCAGGCGCGGGTGATCCGCGTAGCGGCGATGGTTGCCGGCGAGCACGAGTGGCGCGCCGGGCTTCAGGCGTCGCGCGATCGCGCGCAGCAGCGCGGCTTTCGCGTCGTCGCCCGGTACGTGATGCAGCACGCCGATCAGCGTCGCGCCGTCGAACGCGGGTGCGTCGGGCAACGCGTCGACGGCATCCTCGACGAACGTCGTCCGCGCGCCGAAACCCGCGGCTTCGACGTTCGAGCGCGCGAGCGCGAGCATCGGCGCGGACGGGTCGACGGCCGTGAATTGCCAGCCCGGTTCCAGCGCGGCCGCGACGCAGATTTCCTGGCCCGTGCCGCCCGCGCCCGCGACGAGCATCCGTGCATCGGCCGCACCGATCGCCGACGCGAGCATGCAGGCGGCGAGTTCGTGGCAGGCATCGTAGCCGGCGAGCGCGATGCGCGATTGCTCGGCATATTCGTGTGCGCGTGACGGATCGAATTTCGCGGCGCTGGCGGGAAGCGACATGGCGGAGTCCTCGAGTCAGGGGGCGGACGACGTGTCCGCGAACGTGACGCAAAGCGTAGGTGCGCGAGGCCGGCGCAACAAGGCGAGCGGTCATTCCGGTATGCCGACTACCCGACTCGCCGGCACGTGCCGGCCGGCGGTTACGACCGCTGGTTTGCCGGGGTCGATTCGCATTTAAAAATGTCTGACCACGCCGCATCGCGGCGGCAAATCCGGCGCATACTCGTTTCTCCCCCCGCCTGGCCTTCGCATGCCGGGCCCCGATGCGCTGCGCCATTGGCGCGGCCATGCCGCTCGGTACGCACGAGGAGCGCATGATGTCCGATTGTCCGCACGATCCGTACGCGCAGCACTACATCCACTGCTTGCCGTTTGGCGCGCAGCCCTGCGGCGCGCTCTGCACGACGCCGCGCACGCATTTCCGCGTGTGGGCGCCGGGCAGCACGCACGTCGAGCTCGAACTCGATACCGGCTACGGCCCGACGCTCATCCCGATGACGAGTGCCGGCCCGAACTGGTTCGAAGTCTTCGTCGATTGCGGCGCGGGCGCGCGATACCGCTATCGTCTCGACGATACCGTGTCGATTCCCGATCCCGCGTCGCGCTCGCAACCCGAAGGGCTCAACGGCCCGAGCGAGGTCGTCGATCCGCGCGCGTTCACGTGGCGCAATACGTTCTGGCACGGGCGCGCGTGGGAGGACATCGCGCTCTATGCGATCCGCCCGCACGCGGTGGGCGGCTTCGACGGCGTGCGCCGCCGCCTGCCGCGGCTCGCGCGCCTCGGCGTGACCGCGCTGGAGCTGCTCGCGTCGCCGCACGACAGCCTGCCGTTCGCGCCGCTCGCGGCCGAAGGCGGCCCGGCCGCGTTGAAGGCGCTGATCGACGATGCGCATGGCTACGGTCTCGCGGTGCTGCTCGAGCTCGACTATGCGCGCTTCGGCAGCGGCACCGATGCGCTTCGCCACTACGCGGGGCCGTTCTTCCATACGCGCGACGATCCGTTGCAGGCCGCGCCGCTCGCGCTCGATCATCCGGAAGTGTGCGATTTCTTCTGCGACAACGCGCTGTACTGGATCGACGAATACCGCTGCGACGGGCTGCGCCTGCGCGAAGCCGACCGGATCGGCGTGTCGTGGCTGCGCGAGATCGCGGATCGCGTGCGCGCCGCCGTGCCGGCCGACCGGCTGATCCACCTCGTGCTCGGCAGCGAGCGGCATCCGGCGCATCTCGCCGATACCCATTTCGATGCGCAGTGGAACGGGTGCGGCGAGCGGGCGCTGCACCGGCTCACGGGGCGCGACACGTCGGCGCATGAAGGCATTTCCACGCATCAGTCGATTCACACGCTCGCCCGCGCGCTGACCGCGGCCGGCGCGGCGTACCAGCCGGCCGCATCGGCGGACGGAATGGCCGCCGAAGGCGGCCTGTCGCTGACGTCGCTCGTGCTGTCCGATGGCGCCTGGCGCGACACCGGCCCGGGCGACAGCGGGCAGGCGGCCGGCCTGGCCGCGCTCGCGCTGTCGCTCCTCACGCCGCAGATCCCGCTGATCTTCGACGAAACCGCGCGCGACATCGATCGTGCGCATTTCGTGCAGTCGGCGCTCGCGGTGCGCGCGAAGCTGATCGCGCCCAGGCTGTCCGATTGCCGGCCGCAGGAAGCCCATGCGCTGAAGGCGAACGGCGACGGCGATGCCGACGCGCTGTGCGCATCGTGGCGGCTTGCCGACGACGAGACGTTGACGATCGCGTTGAACCTGTCGCCCGATGCGGTGCCGTTCGACGCGCCGGGCGGGCGGGTGGTGTTCGAGACGCCGGCGCGCGCGCGCGACCGGGTCGATGAAGGGGAGTTGCCGCCGTATTCGCTGGTCGCGTGGCTGACCGGCGACGTCAATCGCTATGCGCTGACGCACGACGTGCGTCGCATCGACGACGGTTCATGGCGCGCGATGCGTCCGCACCTGAACGCATGAGCCGATGAACGCGTGAAGTGCCGGAGCCGGGCGCAGTCGTGCCCGGCCGCAAGGCACCCGAATTACCAGAACCCGCGAATGCCCGCGATCCCGTACGCGCCGTGACGGCGCGCGTCGTCGAGGTGTGCATGGGTCAGGCCGCCGAGCGCGAACACGGGCATCGCGGCCTGTGCGGCCAGCATGCCGAATTGCGCCCAGCCGAGCGTCGGCGCGCCGGGATGACTCAACGTGGGCAGCACCGGCGACAGCGTGACGAAATCCGCGCCGGCGCGCGCGGCCAGCAGCAGATCTTCCGGTGAGTGGCACGCGGCGGACACCCATCGTCCGGCCGGCAGCGGCCGTTGCGCGACAGCGGGCAACGCGGCGCCGTCGAGATGCCAGCCGGCGCCGTCGAGCCGCATCACGCCGGCTGCCTCGATCGGGCCGTTCAGCATCAGGTGCGCGCCGGCCGCGTCGCAGCGCGCGAGCGCCGCGGCGGCCAGCGACGCGAACGCGGCCGCGTCGAGCGATTTGACGCGCAGTTGCACGAGCGTTTCGCCGCGCGCGAGCACGGCCGACAGCCGGTCGAGGAACGCGGCCCGATCGGCCGCCGACGCGGACGCCGGTTCCGGCGTGATCACGCAGCAGCGCGGCAGCGGCGCGTTCATCGCGCGATGCGACGCGCGGCCGTCATTCGTCGGCCTCCTTCGCGATCTTCGGATAGACGCGCACGAGCACGATGCGCGGCCCGTTCATCTTCTTCACGACGATGTCGAAGCGGTCGAACGATACGCGCTGCCCTTCGGTCGGCAGGTCGCTGAGCGCCTGGATCACGAGGCCGCCGACCGACTCCGCGCGGCCTTCGTCGATGTCGATGCCGAGCGCCTGCTCGAGCGACACGACGGGCAGGCTGCCCTTGCCCATCAGCGTGCCGTCGTCGAGGCGGCTCCAGTCGGCGTCGCCCTGGCGGAATTCGTCGTGGATCTGGCCGACCAGCGCGCCGAGCAGGTTGTCGAGCGTCAGGAAGCCGATCGGCTTCTCGCCCTTGCTGCCGACCAGCGCGAAGTGCGGAGCGCCCTTGCGGAAGCGGCGGAACAGCTCCAGCGCTGGCGTATCGGGCTTCACGTACTGGACCGGGCGCACGTAGTCGGAGAGATCCTCGAGCGCGGCGCCCGCGTGACGCGCGAGCAGCAGGTCCTTCAGATGGATCAGCCCGCTCACCTGTTCACGCGACGCATCCTCGAACAGCGGATAGCGGCTGAAGCGGTGCCGCGCGACGATCTCCATGTTGTCGGGCAGCGGCAGGTCGCGCCGCAGGCCGATCATTTCATGGGCCGGCCGCATCAGGTCCGACACGGTCATCGACGAAAAATCGAGCGAATGCGCGAGCGTGTTCCACTCGTCGTTGCTGTACGTGCCGCGCGCCGGCTGCGCCGCATTGCCGGCCGCGCTGCGGCGGCTGCGCAGGATCAGCTTCAGCTCGTCGGTCGAATAGTGCGCGTCGCCGCCGTGGTCGGCCGACAGCCCCGCGAGCCGCAGCACCGCGTTGGCGCTGGTGTTGAGCACCCAGATCGCCGGATACATCGCCCAGTAGAACGCGTAGAGCGGCAGCGCGACCCACAGGCCGACCTTCTCCGACTGGCGGATCGCCATCGATTTCGGCGCCAGTTCGCCGACGACGATGTGCAAAAACGAGATCAGCGAGAACGCGAACACGAGCGAGATCAGGTGCACGACGCGTTCGGACTCGACGCCGATCAGGTCGAGCAGCGGGCCGATCAGTTGCGCGAACGCAGGTTCGCCGACCCAGCCGAGGCCGAGCGACGCGAGCGTGATGCCGAGCTGGCACGCGGAAAGATATGCGTCGAGCCGGCCGTGCACGAGGCCGAGGATGCGCCCGCGCAGGCCGTGCTTGCGGGCGAGGGTCTTGACGCGCGTTGCGCGGAGTTTGACGAGGCCGAATTCGGCCGCAACGAAGAACCCGTTCAGGGCCACCAGGAACAACGCGCCGATGAGCGCGAAGATCTGTAACAAAGAATCGCTCCGGTTATGACAGGCCCGTCAGTATAGGGCCCGGAAAGGAAGTTGTAATGTTTCGGGCGGCCGACCGCTTACACCGGCGCCTCGCACGGAATCGAGAACGTGATGGTGGCGGGCGCGCCGTCGGCGAACGCGTCGTGCGCGAACGTGCCGCCGTGCGCGAGTGCGACGCGCTGGCACAGCGCCAGCGTCCACGCGCTGCGTTTCGCGTCGCGCTCGCGCAGCATTTCGCGCCGCGCGAACGATTCGAATACGTGCGGCCGCGCGGGATCGACGAGCACGTCGGCGTTCACGGTGCACGTGGCGCGCGCGGTGAACTGCGCGCCGTCGCGCGTGCAGGCGAACGCGACGCGGCTGCCCGCGGCGCTGGCCTCGACGGCTGTCGTCAGCAGGGTCCAGAGCGCCTGCGCGACGCGTTCGCGATCGACGGCGAGCGACGGCTCGCCGTCCGGCAGCGTCGCGTCGAGCGCGACCTCGCGTGCGTCGGCGAGCGCGAAGCGCACGAGCGCCAGCGTGTCGTCGAGCAGCGCGCGCAGCGCGAACCGCTGCGGCGCGAGCGCGAGCGTGCGCGTTTGCGCGCGCGGCGCGTCGAGCACGTCGTCGATCAGCGCGACCTGCTGGTCGATGCCGGTGCGGATGCCCGCGAGCGCGCGCTGCAGGTTCGGATCGGCATTGGCGAGCTGGCGTTCGAGCACGTAGGCCCAGCTGTGCATCGCATTCAGCGGGCTGCGCAGGTCGTGTGACGCGGTGGAGAGCGCCTGGTCGCGCAGGAACAGCGCCGCCTGGGCGGCGTAGTGCGCTGCGCGTTCGCGCAGCAGGTCGGCGGCGGGATCGGCGGAAGTGGACGTCACGGAGCTGGCCTGTCGGAAGCGGTTGGCGTGGAAATCACGCGAATCGCCATTATAGGGACGGTGGGCGTCACGCCGGCAGCGCGTCCTCGTCCTTTTTCCGCGCGTCGCCGTTCGGCAGCAACTGGCACGCGAGCAGGCCGGCCAGCATCAGCGCGCAGCCGACGAGCGCGCGCAGCGTCAGCGTTTCGCCGAGCGCGGCCCACCCGGCGATCGCCGCGAACACGCCTTCCATGCTGAAGATCACGGCCGCGTGCGCGGGCGCCGCGTCGCGTTGCGCGACGACCTGCAGCGTATAGCCGACGCCGACCGACAGCAGCCCGCCGTACAGCAGCGTGGGCAGCGCGCCGCGCAGCATCGCGACGCTGACCGGCTCGACCGCCAGGCCGACGGCGAGGCACGCCACGCCGCACACGGCGAACTGCAGGAACGCGAGCACGAGCGGATCGTGGCGTTTCGCGAGATGGCCGACCGCCATCACGTGCGCGGCGATGATGACGGCGCCCGCGAGCTGGAACCAGTCGCCGTAGAGCACCGAGAAGTGCTCGTCGATGCTCAGGAAATACAGGCCGATCGCGGCCAGCAACGCGCCGAACCACGTGCCCGCGCCGATCCGGTGCCGCGCGAACACGCCCATCAGCGGCACGATCACGACGTACAGCGAGCTGATGAAGCCGGCGTTGGCGATCCGCGTGTATTGCAGGCCGACCTGCTGCAGCGAGATCGACACGGCGAGCAGCCCGCCGAGCGCGAGGCCCGGCAGCAGCCGCGCCGGGCCGCGGCGGATCGCCGCGAACTGCGCGCGCGACGCCGGATTCAGCATCAGCAGCGGCGCCAGCACGAGCGCGCCGAGCAGGAAGCGCAGCCCGGTGAACAGGAACGGCCCGATCACGTCGAGGCTCAGGCGTTGCGCAACGAACGCGGAGCCCCAGATCGCGGCGGCGCCGAGCATCAGCAGGTTGGCGCGGAGGTGCTTGCGGGCGTCGGGCTTCATCGGCATTCGTCTGGAGATTACGGGCGGCGGGGCCGCTAGTTTACGCCGAGATTGCCAGGCTGTCGGCAAACCTGCGCAGCGCGGCGGCGGCGCGGGCGTCGCGGACGCGCGAATACAGCACGACCTGCGATTGCGGCAGCGCCGGCAGCCCGAATTTCGCGCCGACGTCGACCAGCGTGCGCGGGGCGACGCGCCGCGCGAGCGGGCAGACGGCCAGCCCCGCCGCGGCGGCGGCCGAGACCGCCGCGACTCCGCCGCCCGTGAAGCGCTCGCGCCACGGCAGCCCCGCGCGGTCGAGCG
>NZ_JAUJRI010000015.1:0-140827 GCF_030504405.1 Burkholderia sp. AU44665
CAGAGGCGGGCCGATGCTGCCGGTGGCGGCGCCGGCCGCGCGGCATTCGATGCCGGCTCGGCCGTGCCGGCGACGACCGTCGCGATGGCGGCCGGGTCCGCCGCACGCGGCGACGCGCCGTACCCGGCGTTCGCGCGGGCTGCGTAGACGGGGACCGGCGCGGGAGCCGGCGCGGCGGCCGGCGGCGGCACGCTCGTCACGACCATCTGGCCGGCCGGTTGCGCCGCGTAGCCGGCGCCGGTCGCAGCGCTCGCTCCGCCGGCCGCGCGCTGCGCGCCCGAAGCGGAAGCGGCGCCCGCATTCGCGCCGAACTGCCCGCCGCTCACCGCGTTGGCGTGCGCGAGCGCGGTTTCGGCCGTCTCGCCGCGTCCGGGAATCACGATCATCCCGTCGTCCGCGTGCACGGCGGGCGCGGCGATCCACAGCGCCGCGGCGAGCGCGAATGCACGCCGGACGTGCGTGAGCCGCCCGTTCCTGTCGCGAAGTGCGCCGCCCGTCATCGCCGTGTCCTCGATCCGTTGATCCGCTTCGCATTCTAGGGAGCGCGGGCGTCGCGCAAACGATGAATAGAGGGGGCCTTTGCCGCGTTATTCGCCCGATTGCCGGTTGCGTGCCGCGCCTACCATCGCTGTCATGGAAAAAAGCCGCTCGGGCCGCCATCCGGCGCGAGGGGCGTGCAGCGCTTCATACGGAGAGACGCACACATGCTGGACAAACTCGATGCGGAATTCGCGTTCGGCCGACAGGCGCTCGACGTGCGCGCCTACCGGCAGGAACTGCTGTCGTCGAACATCGCGAACGCCGACACGCCCGGCTACCAGGCCCGCGACGTCGATTTCGCGTCGACGCTCGCGCGCTCGCTGAAGCAGACGGGCGGCGGGCTCGCGCCGAGCAACGCCGCGCCACTGCCGATGGCGCAGCCGGCCGGCGTGACGAGCGGCATGTCGATGGTGTCGACGGCGCCGGGCCACATGGCCGGCACCGCGAAGCTGATCCCGACCGGCGGCCCGTCGGACGACTACGGCCGCGCGCAATACCGGATGCCGCTGCAGCCGTCGCTCGACGGCAACACGGTCGATCTCGACGTCGAGCGCGTGCAGTTCGCGAACAACGCGCTGCACTACGAAACCGGGATGACCGTGATGACCCAGCAGATCAAGGCGATGATCGCCGCGATCTCGACGAACTCGTAAGCGCCGCTTCCGAATCCGGACCCGGACCCAAGCACAAGGAGCCTCCATGCCTTCGTTGATGAACATCTTCGGCGTCGCCGGTTCGGCGCTGTCCGCGCAATCGCAGCGCCTGAACGTGACCGCGTCGAACCTCGCGAACGCCGACAGCGCGACCGGCCCCGACGGCAAGCCGTACAAGGCCAAGCAGGTCGTGTTCGCGACCGACCCGATGGGCGGCGCGCGCACCGCGTCCGGCCAGGGCGTGGGCGGCGTGCGCGTGACGAAGGTGATGGACGACCCGTCGCCGATGAAATCGACCTACGACCCGGCGAACCCGGCCGCCGACGCGAACGGCTACGTGCAGATGCCGAACGTCGATCCGGTGCAGGAGATGGTGAACATGATCTCGGCGTCGCGCTCGTACCAGGCCAACGTCGAGACGCTGAACACCGCGAAGACGCTGATGCTCAAGACGCTGACGATCGGCTCGTAAGCCGCGCGCCGCCGACCCGACCGACCCGACACCGACAGTTCCGACAGAAGGCCACCCAGGATGACTTCCTCCAACACGACGATCGGCAGCAACGGCACCAACGTGTCGACGCTGCCGACCGACACGATGAACACCAACAAAGTGTCGTCGACCAACGGCACGTCGGCGAGCGACCTGCAGGCGACGTTCCTGAAGCTGCTCGTCACGCAGTTGCAGAACCAGGATCCGACGAGCCCCGTCGACAGTTCGCAGATGACGTCGCAGCTCGCGCAGATCAACACGGTGAGCGGCATCGCGCAGTTGAACACGTCGCTCACGTCGCTGTCGTCGCAGCTCGCGGCCGGCCAGCAGACGCAGGCCGCGCTGCTGATCGGCACCAACGTGCTCGCGCCGGGCAACAGCGTCGGCGTGAAGAGCGGCGCGGCGTCGCCGTTCGGCGTGTCGCTCGCGAACGACGTGTCGAACCTGACGATCACCGTGAAGGACAAGACGGGCGCCGTCGTCAACACGATCGACGCGGGCAAGCAGTCGGCCGGCACCGTGCCGTTCAACTGGACGCCGACGGACGCGGCCGGCAACGCGCTGCCCGACGGCACCTACACCGTGAGCGCGCAGTACACGGGCAGCGACGGCAAGACGTATGCGCCGACCGTGCTCGCGGCCGCGACGGTGCAGAGCGTGATCAAGCAGGCGGACGGCACCGCCGGGCTCGTGCTGTCGAACGGCACGACGGTGGGGCTCACCCAGGTTGCGTCGATCTTCCCGAACACGAAGTCGTCCTCGTCCGGCGACACCACCACCAACTGATTGATCGAGCTTTTTCCTAACGGAGACCGAAATGGGTTATCAACAGGGTCTGAGCGGCCTCGCCGGCGCATCGAACGCGCTCGACGTGATCGGCAACAACATCGCGAACGCGAACACGGTCGGCTTCAAGTCGAGCACCGCGCAATTCGCCGACATGTACGCGAACTCGGTCGCGACGTCGGTCAACACGCAGATCGGCATCGGCACGTCGCTGAACGCGGTGCAGCAGAACTTCGGGCAGGGCACGATCAACACGACGAACTCGTCGCTCGACGTCGCGATCAACGGCAACGGCTTCTTCCAGATGTCGAACAACGGCGTGACGACGTACTCGCGCGACGGCACGTTCCAGCGCGACAAGAACGGCTTCATCGTCGACTCGCAGGGCCGTAACCTGATGGGCTACGCGGCCAACGGCGGCGGCGTGATCAACACCGCGCAGACCGTGCCGCTGCAGGCGCCGACCAGCAACATCGCGCCGACCGCGACGACCAAGATCACCGGCCAGTTCAACCTGAACTCGCAGGACAAGGTGCCGGCCAAGACGCCGTTCGACCCGAACGACAACACGACGTACAACTATTCGACGTCGATCCAGGTGTACGACTCGCTCGGCGGCTCGCAAGCGGTGAACATGTACTTCGTGAAGTCGGCGGCCGGCACGTGGGAAGCGTATGCGAACGTGCAGGGCGCCGCGACCCCGACCGACCTCGGCACGATCACCTTCGATTCGTCGGGCGCGATCAAGAGCACGACGCTGCCGGGCTCGACCACGCCGACCACGTCGCTCGGCCAGTTCGACTTCACGGTGCCGACCACCGACGGCTCCACGACGCCGCAACAACTGACGCTCAACCTGACCGGCACGACGCAGTACGGCGGCAAGAACGGCGTGAACAACCTCGCGCAGGACGGCTACGCGAGCGGCACGCTGACGACCTACACGATCGGCGCCGACGGCAAGCTGACCGGCAACTACTCGAACGGCCAGACCGCCGTGCTGGGCCAGATCGCGATCGCGAACTTCAACAACCCGAACGGGCTGGTGAACCTCGGCGGCAACCAGTACGCCGAATCGTCGGCGTCGGGCGTGCCGCAGGTGTCGGCGCCGGGCAGCACGAACCACGGCACGCTGCAGGGCAGCGCGCTCGAGAACTCGAACGTCGATCTGACGGCGCAGCTCGTCAACCTGATCACCGCGCAGCGCAACTACCAGGCGAACGCGCAGACGATCAAGACGCAGCAGACCGTCGACCAGACGCTCATCAACCTGTAAGCGCGGATAACCGGCAGCCATGGACCGACTGATCTATACGGCGATGACGGGCGCGTCGCAGTCGCTCGACCAGCAGGCGGTGGTCGCGAACAACCTCGCGAACGCGTCGACGACGGGCTTTCGCGCGCAGCTCGCGACGTATCGCGCGGTGCCGATGAATTTCGGCGACGGCAGCAACATCGACCCGACGACGACGCGCACCTACGTGCTCGCGTCCACGCCCGGCGCCGATTACGCGCCGGGTCCGATCACGCGCACCGGCAACCCGCTCGACGTGGCCGTGCAGGGTGCCGGCTGGCTGTCGGTGCAGACGGCCGACGGCGGCGAGGCGTACACGCGCGCCGGCAACCTGCACGTCGACGAGAACGGCCAGCTCGTGAACGCGAGCAACCTGCCGGTGATCGGCAACGGCGGCCCGATCTCGGTGCCGCCGAACGCGGAAGTGACGATCGGCAAGGACGGCACGGTGTCCGCGCTGATGCCGGGCGACCCGCCCACCGCCGTCGCGATCGTCGACCAGATGAAGCTCGTCAATCCCGACCCGGCCACGCTCACGCGCGGCAACGACGGGCTGTTCCGCACCGCCGACGGCAATCCGGCCGACGCCGACCCGAACGTGGTCGTCACGCCGAATTCGCTCGAAGGCAGCAACGTGAACCCGGTGACCGCGATGGTCGCGATGATCGACAACGCGCGCGCGTTCCAGCTTCAGTCGAAGCTGATCCAGACGGCCGACCAGAACGAGCAGACGGCGAACCAGCTGCTCAATTTCAGCTGAGCGGCACGGCCCTCGCTATCAGGAGAAGATTCAAATGAACCGTTCGCTCTACATCGCCGCCACCGGCATGAATGCGCAGCAGGCGCAGATGGACGTGATCTCGAACAACCTCGCGAACACCAGCACGAACGGCTTCAAGGCGTCGCGCGCGGTGTTCGAGGATCTGCTGTACCAGACCATCCGCCAGCCCGGCGCGAACTCGACGCAGCAGACCGAGCTGCCGTCGGGCCTGCAGCTCGGCACCGGCGTGCAGCAGGTCGCGACCGAGCGCCTGTACACGCAGGGCGGCCTCACGCAGACCGGCAACTCGAAGGACGTCGCGATCAACGGCGCGGGCTTCTTCCAGGTGCTGATGCCGGACGGCACCAACGCGTACACGCGCGACGGCTCGTTCCAGACCAATGCGCAGGGCCAGCTCGTCACGTCGAGCGGCTACCAGGTGCTGCCGGCGATCACCGTGCCGCAGAACGCGCAGTCGCTGACGATCGGCAAGGACGGCGTCGTGTCGGTCACGCAGCCGGGTTCGAGCAACGCGGTGCAGATCGGCTCGCTGCAGATCGCGACCTTCATCAACCCGGCCGGCCTCGAGGCGAAGGGCGAGAACCTGTTCGCGGAAACGACGTCGTCGGGCGCGCCGAACGTGTCGCAGCCGGGGCTGAACGGCGCGGGCGTGCTCAACCAGGGCTACGTCGAGGCGTCGAACGTGAACGTCGTGCAGGAACTCGTCAACATGATCCAGACGCAGCGTGCCTACGAGATCAACAGCAAGGCCGTGACGACGTCCGACCAGATGCTGCAGACCGTCACGCAGATGAAGAGCTAACCGGAAGTCCCGTCGTCGCCATGAAGCAGGTTCGCCTCCCCTCGTCAGCCACCGTCCGCGCCGCCTGCGCGGTCGCGGTGGCGGCGCTCGCCGGTTGCGCGCAGATTCCGCGCGACCCGATCATCCAGCAGCCGATGACGGCGCAGCCGCCGATGCCGATGTCGATGCAGGCGCCCGGCTCGATCTACAACCCCGGCTTCGCGGGGCGGCCGCTGTTCGAGGATCAGCGCCCGCGCAACGTCGGCGACATCCTGACGATCATGATCGCGGAGAACATCAACGCGACCAAGTCGTCGGGGGCGAACACGAACCGGCAGGGCAATACCGATTTCAACGTGCCGACGGCCGGCTTTCTCGGCGGGCTGTTCGCGAAGGCGAACCTGTCGGCGGCCGGCGCGAACAAGTTCGCGGCCACCGGCGGCGCGAGCGCGGCGAACACGTTCAACGGCACGATCACGGTGACCGTCACGGGCGTGCTGCCGAACGGCAACCTCGTGGTGAGCGGCGAAAAGCAGATGCTGATCAACCAGGGCAACGAATTCGTGCGCTTCTCGGGGGTCGTCAACCCGAACACGATCTCGGGCGCGAACTCCGTCTATTCGACGCAGGTCGCCGACGCGAAGATCGAATATTCGTCGAAGGGCTACATCAACGAAGCCGAGACGATGGGCTGGCTGCAGCGCTTCTTCCTCAACATCGCGCCGTGGTGATGACGATGCGAACGACCCTGTTCAGCCGCCTGTCGGCCCGCGCGCACACGGCCGCGCGGCTCGCCGTCGCGTTCGCGGCGGTGGCTGCCGCGTGCATGCTCGGCGCCGCGCCCGCGCACGCGGAACGCCTGAAGGATCTCGCGCAGATCCAGGGCGTGCGCGACAACCCGCTGATCGGCTATGGCCTCGTCGTCGGCCTCGACGGCACGGGCGACCAGACGATGCAGACGCCGTTCACGACGCAGACGCTCGCGAACATGCTCGCGAACCTCGGCATCTCGATCAACAACGGTTCGGCCAACGGCGGCCCGTCGTCGCTGAACAACATGCAGCTGAAGAACGTCGCGGCCGTGATGGTGACGGCCACGCTGCCGCCGTTCGCGCGGCCCGGCGAGGCGCTCGACGTCACCGTGTCGTCGCTCGGCAACGCGAAGAGCCTGCGCGGCGGCACGCTGCTGCTCACGCCGCTGAAAGGCGCGGACGGCCAGGTGTACGCGCTCGCGCAGGGCAACATGGCGGTCGGCGGCGCGGGCGCCAGCGCGAACGGCAGCCGCGTGCAGGTGAACCAGCTCGCGGCCGGCCGGATCGTCGGCGGCGCGATCGTCGAGCGCGCGGTGCCGAACGCGGTCGCGCAGATGAACGGCGTGCTGCAACTGCAACTGAACGACATGGACTACGGCACCGCGCAGCGCATCGTGTCCGCAGTCAACGCGAGCTTCGGCCCGGGCACCGCGACGGCGCTCGACGGCCGCACGATCCAGCTCGCGGCGCCGGCCGATTCCGCGCAGCAGGTCGCGTTCATGGCGCGGCTGCAGAACCTCGACGTGAGCCCGGACAAGGCCGCGGCCAAGGTGATCCTGAACGCGCGCACCGGCTCGATCGTGATGAACCAGATGGTCACGCTGCAAAGCTGCGCGGTCGCGCACGGCAACCTGTCGGTGGTCGTCAACACGCAGCCGGTGGTGTCGCAGCCGGGGCCGTTCTCGAACGGGCAGACGGTGGTCGCGCAGCAGTCGCAGATCCAGTTGAAGCAGGACAACGGCGCGCTGAAGATGGTGACGGCCGGCGCGAATCTCGCCGACGTCGTGAAGGCGCTGAACACGCTCGGCGCGACGCCCGCGGACCTGATGTCGATCCTGCAGGCGATGAAGGCGGCCGGCGCGCTGCGCGCCGACCTGGAGGTGATCTAAATGGCAGCCACGCTCCCCAACGCAAACGACCTCACGCAGCGCTTCGCGCTCGACGTGCAGGGTTTCGATGCGCTGCGCGCGCAGGCGAAGCAGTCGCCGCAGGCCGGCGCGAAGGCCGTCGCCGGCCAGTTCGACGCGATGTTCACGCAGATGATGCTCAAGAGCATGCGCGACGCATCGCCCGACGGCGGCTTGCTCGATTCGCACACGTCGAAGATGTACACGTCGATGCTCGACCAGCAGCTCGCGCAGCAGATGTCGACGCGCGGGATCGGCGTGGCCGACGCGCTGATGAAGCAGTTGCTGCGCAACGCGGGCGTCGGCGCCGGCGGCGCCGCGGCGGACGTTGGCGCGGGCGGCATGGGCGGCATGGGCGTGGGCGGCCTCGGCACGGCCGGCAACGAAGGCGGCCTCGCCGCGATGAACGCGATGGCGAAGGCCTATGCGAACGCGGCGAACAACGGCGGCCTTGCCGGCGCGCGCGGCTATTCGGCCGGCAGCGCGCTGACGCCGCCGCTCAAGGGCGCGAGCGGCGTGCGCGACGCGGACGCGTTCGTCGACCGGCTCGCGGGCCCCGCGCAGGCGGCCAGCGCGACGACCGGCATCCCTGCGCGGTTCATCGTCGGCCAGGCCGCGCTCGAATCGGGCTGGGGCAAGCGCGAGATCCGCGCGACGGACGGCTCGACCAGCTACAACGTGTTCGGCATCAAGGCGAACAAGGGCTGGACCGGCCGCACCGTGTCGGCGCTGACCACCGAATACGTGAACGGCACGCCGCGCCGCGTGGTCGCGAAGTTCCGCGCGTACGACTCGTACGAGCACGCGATGACCGATTACGCGAACCTGCTGAAGAACAACCCGCGCTACGCGGGCGTGCTCAGCGCGAGCCGCAGCGTCGAAGGCTTCGCGCACGGGATGCAGAAGGCCGGCTACGCGACCGACCCGAATTACGCGAAGAAGCTGATCTCGATCATGCAGCAGATCGGCTGACGGCCCGCCCGCCACCGATTGGCCCCTTCGGACCGCGCCCGGCACCTTGCCGCGCGCGGTTTCAACGTTTGCGACAAATAAATGGCCGTTTCGATCTAAACTTTCGGTCAGCACTGCCGCTAAGTGTGAGAGACCTGCGACCGGGCCCCCGTTCTGGCCCGGTTTTATTGCGCACCGGTTGCCCCGGGCGCCCATGACAAGAAAGACCGGCTAGCCATGAATATCGAAACGTCGACGGACCCCAGCCTGGATGCAGGCCACTCCGGGCCCGACTATGCCCGCCGCAATCCGCTGGAAATCGGCGTGCAGCTGCGCAACCTGGTGAATCGCGGCGATTTCCTGACCGTCCAGTACCCGGGCGGCCAGCTCGTCACGCGTTTGCTCGAGGTCGACGTCGGCGCGCGGACGTTCACGTTCGACTGGGGCGCGCTGTCCGAGCAGAACGCCGGCATCCTGGGCGCGTCGCACTGCACGTTCGCGGCCGCGCCGGAGGGCGTGCGCGTCGAATTCACCACGGGCACGCCGCGCGAGACGCGCTACGAGGGGCTGCCCGCGTTCGTCGCCGATTTCCCCGACGTGCTGGTCTGCATCCAGCGCCGCGAATATTTCCGCGTCGACGCGCCGATCGTCGATCCGTTCCTGTGCCGCGGCAAGCTGCCGGACGGCGAAAGCTTCCTGTTCGAGGTGCACAACCTGTCGCTCGGCGGCGTGGGGCTGCGTACGGCCGACGAGCGCGTCGAGGCGCTCGAGGTCGGCACGCTGCTGCCGGACGTCGAGCTCGAGCTGACGGGCCACGGCAAGCTGTCGCTCGACCTGCAGCTCGTGTCGCAGCGTTCGACGCAGATGCCGAACGGGGCGCGGCGCTACCAGCTCGGCTTCCGCTACATGTCGCTGCCGGGCAGCGCGGAGAACACGCTGCAGCGGCTGATCACGCAGCTCGAAATGAAGCGCCGCTCGCTCGCGCGGGCCTGACGCGCCCCAGCGGGCGGCCCCCACGGGCGGCCCGCGCAGCGCCGCCGGCGCCTCGTGCCGGCCGCTTCCGACGGCGACGCACGCTCGTGCGCCGCGCGTGCATTTTTTCCTCAATTTTTTCGATCCGCGGCCGTTATACCGGGAGTCACGCAACCCGGCGGCCGCAACGCGCGGCCGGCTCATCAGGATCGCGCATGTCCAACACACTCATGAACCTCGGCGTCAGCGGCCTGAATGCCGCGCTCTGGGGCCTCACGACGACCGGCAACAACATCAGCAACGCCGCGACGCCCGGCTATTCGGTCGAGCGGCCCGTGTATGCCGAAGCGAGCGGCCAGTACACGGGCAGCGGCTACATGCCGCAAGGCGTGAACACCGTCACCGTGCAGCGGCAGTACAGCCAGTACCTGAGCGACCAGTTGAACACCGCGCAGACGCAGGGCAGCGCGCTGTCGACCTGGTACACGCTCGTCGCGCAGCTGAACAACTACATCGGCAGCCCGACGGCCGGCATCTCGACCGCGATCACGAGCTACTTCACCGGTCTGCAGAACGTCGCGAACAACGCGTCCGACCCGTCCGTGCGGCAGACCGCGATCAGCAACGCGCAGACGCTGGCCAACCAGATCAACGCGGCCGGCCAGCAGTACGACGCGCTGCGCCAGAGCGTGAA
Organism: Burkholderia sp. AU44665; assembly: GCF_030504405.1. Classification (NCBI taxonomy): domain Bacteria; kingdom Pseudomonadati; phylum Pseudomonadota; class Betaproteobacteria; order Burkholderiales; family Burkholderiaceae; genus Burkholderia; species Burkholderia sp. AU44665. The sequence continues at coordinate 9,885 of NZ_JAUJRI010000015.1, forward strand.
CACCCAGCTCACCAGCACGGTGTCGCAGATCAACACGTACACCGCTCAGATCGCCGAGCTGAACCAGCAGATCTCGGCGGCGAGCAGCCAGGGCCAGCCGCCGAACCAGCTGATGGACCAGCGCGACCTCGCCGTGTCGAACCTGTCGAGCCTCGCCGGCATCCAGGTCGTGCGCAACGAGGGCGGCTACAGCTTGTTCCTCGCGGGCGGCCAGCCGCTCGTCGTCGCCGACAAGAGCTACCAGCTCGCGACCGTCTCGTCGCCGTCGGACCCGAGCGAGCTGACCGTCGTGTCGCAGGGCATCGCCGGCGCGAACCCGCAGGGGCCGAACCAGGCGTTGCCCGATTCGTCGCTGTCGGGCGGCACGCTCGGCGGCCTGCTCGCATTCCGCAGCCAGACGCTCGACCCCGCGCAGGCGCAGCTCGGCGCGATCGCGACCAGCTTCGCCGCGCAGGTCAACGCGCAGAACGCGCTCGGCATCGACCTGTCGGGCAATCCGGGCGGCAACCTGTTCACCGTGCCGTCGCCGACCGTGTACGCGACCCAGGGGAATACGGGCAACGCGTCGCTGTCGGTGTCGTTCGCGAACGCGTCGCGGCCGACGACGAGCGACTATACGCTCTCGTTCGACGGCGCGAATTACACGCTGACCGACCGCGCGAGCGGCGCGGTGGTCGACCAGAAGGCGGGCCCGATGCCGGTTTCGCTCGGCGGGCTGAACTTCTCGGCCGCGACCGGCACGCAGATGCAGCCGGGCGACAAGTTCACCGTGCTGCCGACGCGCGGCGCGCTGAACGGCTTCGGCCTTGCGACGACGAGCTTCTCGGCGATCGCGGCCGCGTCGCCGGCCGTCACGTCGGCGGCGAGCACCAACACGGGCACGGGCAAGATCACGCTGGGCGGCGTGACCTCGGGCTATCAGGTGCCGACGACCAAGCTGACCTTCGACGCGACGGCAAAGACGCTGACGGGCTTCCCGGTCGGCACGACGGTGACGGTCGGAACGACGCCGCCGACGACGGTGACCATCGTGAATCCGACGGACACCGTCCCGTACGACCCGGCGTCCGGCGCGACGATGACAATGTCGGGGACGGCCGCGGGCGCACTCAACGGCGTGAGCGTGTCGCTGTCCGGCGCGCCGGCGACCGGCGATTCGTTCACGATCGGGCCGTACGCCGGCGGCACCAGCGACGGCTCCAACGCACGGGCGCTGTCGCAACTCGTCAATGCGAAGGCGCTCGGCGGCGGCACGACGACCCTCACGGGCGCGTACGCGACCTACGTCAACGGCATCGGCAACACGGCGACGCAGCTCAAATCGTCGAGCACCGCGCAGACCGCGCTGGTCGGTCAGATCACGCAGGCACAGCAGTCGGTGTCGGGCGTGAACCAGAACGAGGAAGCGGCCAACCTGATGCAGTACCAGCAGCTTTACCAGGCGAACGCGAAGGTGATTCAGACGGCGGCGACGCTGTTCCAGACCGTCCTTGGCCTGTTCAACTGACCGGATTCGAGAGGATAGAAACGATGCGGATCTCCAGCGCCCAGTATTTCCAGCTGAACGTCACGCAGATGAACGACCAGCAGGCCCAGCTTGCGCAGCTGTACCAGCAGATCGCGAGCGGCGTGAGCCTGCAGACGGCGGCGGACAATCCGGTCGGCGCGGCGCAGGCCGTGCAGTTGTCGATGACGTCGGCGACGCTGTCGCAGTACGCGACCAACCAGACCACGGCGCTCGCGTCGCTGCAGGCCGAGGACCAGGCGCTGCAGAACGTGAGCGGCGTGCTCACGAGCGCGCAGACGCTGCTCGTGCGGGCGGGCGACGGCTCGCTGTCCGACAGCAACCGGGCGGCGCTGGCGACGCAGCTGCAGGGCTACCGCGACCAGTTGCTGACGCTCGCGAACACCAACGACGGCGCCGGCACCTACCTGTTCGCCGGCACGAACAATTCCGCGCCGCCGTTCAAGGCCGCGCCGAACGGCAGCGTGGCGTATGTCGGCGACACCGGCACGCGCGACGTGCAGATCGCCGATTCGAGCACCGTGTCGCAGAGCGACACGGGGGCGGCCGTCTTCATGTCGGTGCCGGCGATCGGCAGCACGCCCGTGCCGTCGGCGGGCGCCGCCAATGCGGGCACCGCCACGATCGGCACGGTGGCCGTGACGAACCCGGCGGCCGCGACGAACGGCCATCAGTTCGCGATCACGTTCGGCGGCACGCCCGCCGCGCCGACCTACACGGTGACCGACAACTCGGTCAGCCCGCCGAGCACCACGCCGGCGCAGGCCTATTCGGCCGGCTCGGCGATCTCGCTCGGCAACGGCATGACGGTGGCGGTGTCGGGCACGCCGGCCGTCGGCGACACGTTCGCGGTCGACCCGGCGCCGCAGGCGAGCGGCGGCGCCGACATATTCTCGACACTCGACGCGATGATTTCGGCGCTGAACAAGCCCGTGACCGGCAACCCGGTGGCGAGCGCCGCGCTGACGAATGCGCTGATGACGGGCTCGACCAAGCTCGGCAACACGATGCGCAACGTCACGACGATCCAGGCGTCGGTCGGCGGCCGCGAGCAGGAAGTCAAGGCGATGCAGGCCGTCAACCAGTCCGCGGCGCTGCAGACGAGCAGCAACCTGTCGGATCTGACGAGCACCAACATGGTGACGACGATCAGCCAGTACCTGCAGGTGCAGAACGCGCTGACCGGCGCGCAGAAGGCCTACGTGCAGTTGCAGAACATGTCGCTGTTCCAGTACATCAATCCGTGACGTACGCGGCGCCGGCTGCGATGTGAGCGCATGCTTGCTTCGCGGCCGGCGCGCGCCGCCGCCCCGCGCGTCGGGCGCGGACGGGCGCTTCACCGGGCCGCGCGCCCGCGCACCGGTTCTCTGGCGCGACCTGCCGCTCCGGCACCTGGCCGTTCCGCTTGCCGGCCCCGCCTGCCGGTTCGCTTGCCAGCCCCATTTCCGCTCCGTAAACTCGCGCCAGATTCCAGACCGGCGCATCCCTGGCAGCCGGCGACCGACGACCGACAGGAGCGCTTTCCCCATGTCCGATTCCTACTTCCCGCGCTGGCGGGTCCAACCGACCGGCGCGGCCTCGCGCGTGGTCGGCCCCGACGAACGTCTCGCGTGGCCGCAGATGGTCGCGATGGGCGTGCAGCACGTCGTCGCGATGTTCGGTTCGACCGTACTCGCGCCGCTGCTGATGGGCTTCGACCCGAACCTGTGCATCTTCATGTCGGGCATCGGCACGCTGCTGTTCTTCGTGCTGGTCGGCGGGCGCGTGCCGAGCTACCTCGGCTCGAGCTTCGCGTTCATCGGCCTCGTGATCGCGGTGACGGGCTACGGCGGCAGCGGCCCGAACCCGAACATTCCGGTCGCGCTCGGCGGGATCGTCGCGTGCGGCGTCGTGTACGTCGCGCTCGGCGCGCTCGTGCAGGCGATCGGCACGCGCTGGATCGAGACGCTGATGCCGCCCGTCGTGACCGGCGCGGTGGTCGCGGTGATCGGGCTGAACCTCGCGCCGATCGCGGTCAAGGGCGTGTCGGGCGCGACCTTCGACTCGGTGATGGCGCTCGTCACGGTGCTGTGCGTCGGCGGCGTCGCGGTGTTCGCGCGCGGGACGGTGCAGCGCCTGCTGATCCTCGTCGGGCTCGTGATCGCCTACGTGATCTACGCGATCGCGACCAACGGGATGGGCCTCGGCAAGCCGATCGATTTCGCGATCGTCGCGCATGCCGCGTGGTTCGGCGTGCCGGGCTTTCGCGCGCCGGTGTTCGATCCGCACGCGATGCTGATGCTCGCGCCGATCGCGGTGATCCTGGTCGCGGAGAACCTCGGCCACATCAAGGCCGTCAGCGCGATGACGGGCACCAACCTCGACCGCTACGTCGGCCGCGCGTTCATCGGCGACGGGCTCGCGACGATCGTGTCGGGCAGCGTCGGCGGCACGGGCGTGACCACCTACGCGGAGAACATCGGCGTGATGGCCGTCACGCGGATCTATTCGACGCTGGTGTTCGCGGTCGCCGCGCTGATCGCGATCGGGCTCGGCTTCTCGCCGAAGTTCGGCGCGGTGATCCAGACGATCCCGGGCCCCGTGCTCGGCGGCGTGTCGATCGTGGTGTTCGGGCTGATCGCGGTGACGGGCGCGCGGATCTGGGTCGTCAACAAGGTCGACTTCTCCGACAACCGCAACCTGATCGTCGCGGCCGTCACGCTGGTGCTCGGCGCCGGCGACTTCTCGCTGAAGATCGGCGGCTTCGGGCTCGGCGGGATCGGCACCGCGACGTTCGGCGCGATCATCCTGTACGCGATCCTGCGCAAGGAGAAGGAGCCGGGGCCGGTGGTGTGAGGCGCGGGGGAGGCCGGCGCATCGGCCGTCACGGATTCGGCTGCACCGAAAACGTGAGCGGCCACGCAAAGGTCCCGTCCTTCGCCTTCGGCGCGAACACGAACCGATAGGTCAGCGTGAACGTCGTGTTCAGCGCCGTATACGGCACGTTGATCGTGCCGCCCGTTCCCGGCAGCACCACCTTGCCGCCGAAGCCGCTGATCTCGATCGAACTGAACTGCGACAGGCTCGCGGCGGCAACCTGTACGCGCACCGTATAACCGGCCCGGTCGTTGGTCTGGACCGCGAGGGTCGTCCCCGACGGGTTGTTCGCGTTCGGCACGGCCAGGTAGCCGATGCTCGTGTCCTTGTTCGCGATCACGAGCTTCGCCGGATGGGTCGCGTTCAGCCGCGCATACGCCTGGACCGTTGCCCCGACCTGCACCGGGCGGCTGGCCTGCTTCGCGGCGCTCGGGCCGGGCGCCGCGCCGACGAGCGCGATCGAGAGCGCGGCCAGTGCGGCCAGCAGCCCGCGCGCGCGGCCCGCACCGCGTGGCGCGAGTGGCGCCCCGAGTGGCGCCGCACCGGTCCGTCCGCGGGCGCGCCGCGCTGCGGCGGCGCTCGCTGTCTGGGTTCGATTCATGTCTGCCCCCGTTGTCCGAGTCCGTGATGGTGGTCGATGGCGGCATGCGCGACGCACGCGCCGTTGGCTCGCCTAGTAGTTGAACAGGATCGTGATGTTGTGGTCCGCGTAGCTGCCCGGCACGGCGTTCTGGCCGCCGCGGATCAGCCCGTACACGGTCGCGCTGAATGCGCCGGCGCCCGTGATCTTGCCCCATGAAATCGTCGACGTGCCGCTCGTGCCGTCTCCCCAGACCGACGTGTGCGCGCTGTCGAGATACAGGTTGTAGCCGAGCGTCTGCGTGTCGCCGGTGCGCGTCATCAGCCGGTTCGCGAACGTGCCGCCGCCCGCGCTCGCCGTGACCGTCGGCGTCGCGTTGCCGCTGCCGGTGCAGTTCACCGAGACGGTGACGGCCGACGTCGCCGCGTTGATGGTGTCGTACGTGCCGAACACCATCGACGACGGTGCCGTCATCGTGCACGTCGTCGCCGCGCGCGCGGCCGGCGCGGCCATCAGCGCGGCGCCGGCGGCGAACAACGCGAACGCGGCGGACGCCGCGGAGGTCGCGGCCGTCGCGCGAACGCGCGGGAGCCGGACCGGCCGCCCGGCATGCTTGCGATGTCTCATGGTGTGACTCCCTTGCAAAGATGGGTGCCGAGGTCCGGCAGCGGATCGTCACCGGCGGGAAAGCGCACGGTCACGTCGCACTGCCGGTCGCGCCACGCCGCATGCAGGCGGTTCTGCTCCGACAGTCCGGTGACGTACACGACGCCGTCGCGGCCGACTGGAAACGCGTCCTTCTGCCCGTCGATCGTGACGATCGCGCCGGCCGGCAGGTGCGCGCCGTCCGCGAGATCGAGCGTGAGCATCGCGCCGCGCGAGCGCGTGATCGGGAACACGAGCGCCATGCCGCTGCGGAAGTAGGGCACCGCGTCGAGCTTCAGCGTGCCGATCGTCGCGTCGAACGGCAGGTCGGCCTGCTCGATCGAAATCGGGTTGTTTTCATACGCGCGCAGCCGCGGCAGCAGCGCGACGCCGCTCGCGTCCGTGTGCGCGACGAGCTGGTTGTCCGCGAGGATGCCGACGTTGGCGAAGCCGGGCACCTTGACCAGCGCGAAGCTGTCGGTGATCTGCCGCGACAGGCGCGCGGTGCCGTCGACGAACGCGACGCCGCCCGCGACGTTGGCGCGCACGCCGGCGCGGCCGCGATACGCCGCCGCCTCGACGCTGTAGGTGCCGGTGCGCGTCTGCAGCGTCGCGCTCGCGTCCTGCGTGTCGTTGCCGGCCTGCAGCGCGTAGCCGAAACCTTCGCCGACCGGCAGGCTGCGCTGCAGTTGCGCGAGCATTTCGGTGCGGCCCTGCTGGTGCGTCATCGTGACGGATGCGCTCGTGCGGTTGTCGACCGGAATCGTCCACGCGACGCCGACGATCGTCGCGCCAGCGCCGCTCAGCGGCTTGCTGACGCTGACGTTGGCGAAGCCGAAGCGACCGAGCTGCGCGCTGTAGCTGAGCGACAGCAACTGGGTCTTGTAGCCGTCGCGATCGTCGAGGAACACGTGCGCGAGCCCGAGCGAGCCGAAGCGGCCCATCCCGAGGCCGACGTTGACGCTCGTCAGCAGCTTCGGCGCGAGCCTGCCCGGCTCGAGCCCGATCTGCGCGAAATGCGGGGTCGCCCATTGCGCGTGCGCGCCGATCTCCACGAGGCCGGCCTGGCTCTCGGCGCCGATCGTCGCCAGCGCGCCCGCGCCATCGGCGCTGCGGCTCGCCGCCGCCGCCGCGTTGAGGACGCCGAGCGGCCCGGCCAGCACCACGCCGCCGACGCCGACGTTTTGCCGCGACGCTTGGGCTTCCGCGTGGATCTCGCCGGTGAACCGGTCGGTCATGCCGATCCGGTGCGTCGCGCTGGCGAACCAGCGCCCGTAGTCGTTGCTCGCGAGGCCGAAATCGCGCCGCTCCTTGCCGATCTCGTACGAGAAATCCTGCATCCCCCGCTTCAGCAGATTCGCGCTTGCGTAGAACGATTGCGTGATCACCTGTTCGCGCCCCATCACGTCGCGCACCACGACCCGCACGTCGCCCTGGCCGGTCACCACCGGCACGTTGTTGATCGCGAACGGGCCGGGGGCGACCTCGCGCGTCGACGTCAGCGCGTTGTTGACGTAGACGTCGACCGTCGAAGGCAGCACGGCCTGCCCGCTCACGCCCTGCAGCGGGATCGTGACGAGCCCCGGCTGCGTCGCGAAATTGGTCGCGTACTGGATGCCGCCGAAGCGGACCGCGCGGCCCCACATGCCCGCGCGGCTGATCGCGTCGCCGATGCGCAGGCTCGCGAGATGGCCGGGCCGATCGGTCGTCCACGTGGTTTCGAGGCGCGTGAGGCGCCGCGTCGGGCCCGCTTCGTCCGCGAGAAACGTGCCGACGCCCACGCCGAAGCGGTTGAAGAAGCCAAGCTCGAACAGCCCGGAGCCGTGCGTCTGGCCCGCGGCCTGTTCGGCAAGCAGGTCGTAGTTGAAGAAGCCGCCGATGCCCGGCTCGACGGCCGACGCGCGGTGCCGCTCGGTCTCGTCGAAGGTCGCGCCGACGAATGCCTGGGCCGGAGCGCTGATCGCCATCGTCAGATTCTGCTCGTCGACGGTGTACGTGAGGCCCGCGATCGCGTTCAGCGGGTAGTACGGCGTGTCGTTGCCGGCCAGCGGCGCGACCTCCGGCCGCCTGAGCCGCCAGCGCTTCAGGTCGTCGGCCGACACGTAGAACGCGCCGTCGGCCGCCTTGATCAGCAACGCGGTTTCGTCGAGGCCCTGGCGGTTGATGTCGACCTGGTACAGCAGCTCGGCCGGGCCGCCCGCCGCGCCATGCGACGCCTGCGCGGCCGCGGCGGCCGGTGCCGCGACGAGACGCTCTTGTGCGTGTGGGGTCTGCGCGCTCATGAGAATCGCGATCAGCAGCGCCGCGTCAGCGCGCGTTCGGCGCGAGCGTCGTATCGATGTCGCCCGCATCGGAGTAGCCGATCAGGTGCATGCCGGAGGCAACGGCCGGCGCGGTTCCGGCACCGGGCTTGAACGTCAGTTCGCGCGACTGGCCGGGCAGCACGTACGCGAATTCCGCATGCGTGGCGACGGGGCGATCGCTGCCCGGCGCGAGCAGCGCGAGGTTCGCCACCTGCGCATGCGCGGTGCCGTCGTTGGTCACACGCAACGCGAGCGTGCCCGAGCCGCCCGGGCGCGGCTCCGCGCTCCAGCGCAGCCGCGGGGCGGTGTCGACGGCCGGCTTCACGAAGATCGGCAGGCTCATTTCCAGCGCGATCTGCACGCCGGTGAAACCGGGCTTCGGCGCGGGCGGAATCTCCTGCAGATACAGCCGGTAGCTGGTTTCGCGGTCAGCGGCGGGCGGATGCCGCAGGCCCACGCGCACGACCTGCGCACTGCCGGGCGCGATCGTGAAGATCGGCGGCGCGGCGATCAGGTCGCCGGTCGACGCATAGACGTCGTCGCCCGCGTTCTGCGACCACGCAACGGTGCGTAGCTGGACGATCACGGGCTGGTCGGGCGATTCGTTGCGCACCGTCAGCGCGACGCTGCGTTGCGCGGCCGACAGCTCGACGCGCACGGGCGACACGGTGAAGTCGGTGGCCCGACTGTCGGCGGAGGCGGCGGCGAGCGTCACGGCCGCGAGCCAGGTCGCGAGTTTGTACACGTTCGGTTTCATCACGGATCCACCTCCAGGGGGGCGCTGCTGGATGTTCGACGTCTGCCGGTCGGGAGGGCGCGCATCTGCGCTGCCGCACGCCCTCCGCGCGGCACTAAAACGTGACGGTGACCGTCACCGTGTCCGCATAGCTGCCCGGCACCGCATTGGGCTGGTCCGGCACCTTGCCGTACACGGTCTTGGTGATCGCCTGCGCCATCGCCATCCCCTGGCCGGTGCCGTTGACGGTATCGCTCGGCGGCGTGTTGCCCCACACGACCGTGCGGTTCGAATCCTGGTACAGCGAGTAGTTGAGCTGGTTCGAGCCGCTCGTCATGATGCGGTTGGCGACCGTGGCGCCGGACGTCGTGCCCGCATTCAGGCCGATGTTGAAGTTCGTCCCGTTCGTGCAGCGGACCGTGATCGCGGACTGCGCCGATTGATCGCCGGTTCCCGGTGTGTAGGCGGGGAAAGTCAGCGCGCCGGCCGAGTCGATCAGGCACGTTGCGTTGACGGTGGCGGATACGCCGAACGTCGTGGTGGTCTGTCCGGCCGATGCCGAGAGGGCCGTGCAGGCGAGCGATGCGGCAAGCGCCGCGTGGGTCAGTACGGAGTGCTTCATGATGCAGTTCTCCCTTGAGAGCTGGAATGTGCGGCCGGTGCGTCGAGCCGTTCGGGACGGGATCTCGATCGTCAGCGCGCGATGCGTCTTCTGGTCGTGTCGGAATCGGGTCGCTTGCTGGGAGGGCACCTCCTTTGTGTCGTCGTGCGGAATCGGGCGCGCGGCCGGGCAGCCGGCCGCTGCTGCAGCGCGTACCGCGCGAGCCGTGGCCGTTGCCGCTCGCGTGCGCGTCGGCACGCGGGCGGCGCCGCCCTGGCGAGCGGCACGACTCGGCGCGGCGCGCATGCGCGCGGCGAGGGATTTCAGGGATTCGCCTATCGGATCGGCGCGTCGTGACTTCGGGTAACGGTGTGGGCCGTGTGCGCGCATCGGACGGCGACGGTGCGAAGCCGCGCCGCCGGCATCAGCGGATGCGTGACAGGAGCAGTGATGCAGGACAGCAGCCGTGTGACGGCCGATATGAGATTCGACATGATTTCCCCGACCCGCTTGATGATTGTTCGTCGCCTGCATCGAGCCGCCGGCCCGTGCAGTGTCGTTGTCTGCACCGCTGCATCAGCAAGCAACGGGCCAACGCGCGCAGAGCCGCGCAAACAGGGGCAGGGAGGACTGCGTGGGGCCGTCGGCGACGGTGCGCGTGCGCAAATGTTTCAGTCGTGCAACACGCAGCGGCGCGGGCTGGCCGGCGGCGGGCCCGGCGGGCGGGCGATGGCGGGATGACGGGGGCGGCTCACGGCGCACGCGGCAGCGATTCCGCTGGGGAATCGCACGCGCCGCAGGCCGATCGGTTTCATTCGTGCAACGTGCGCGCGGCCGTTTCGGTCAGGTGTCGGCGGCACCGCGCATCATGCGTTCACATTCGACTGCGCGGCGAGCCACGCACAGAACTGCGCGACGAGCGGATCGTCGGCCGGCGCGCCCGGCGCGATCCACCAGTAGCTGCGCGTCGCGATGCGCGGGCCGGGCAGCGGCATCACGAGGCGCCCGCTCGCGAGCTCGTCGTCGATCAGCGGCAACGGGCCGAGCGCGACGCCGAGCCCGTCGACGGCCGCCTGCAGCGCCAGGTAGAAGTGGTCGAACGACTGCCGCTTGCGCCCCTTCATCGTCACGCCGGCCGCCGCGAACCAGTCGCGCCAGCCTTCCGGCCGCGTATCCGAATGCAGCAGCACGTGCCGCGCGAGATCGTCCGCGCGGGTAATCGGCACGCGCTTGAGCAGCGCGGGGCTGCACACCGGGATCACGCTTTCGTCGAGGAAGTGGCCGCTCGTGCAATTCGGCCAGTGGCCGGGGCCGCGGCGGATCGCGACGTCGAAGCCGTTCAGCGTGTCGAGCGGCGCGTTCGACGTCGACAGCTTCAGCTCGACGTTCGGCACGTCGCGCTGGAACCGCGACAGGCGCGGCAGCAGCCATTTCATCGCGAAGGTCGGCAGCGCATTGATGCGCAGCACGCGCGCCGCGCCGGTGCTGCGCAACTGTTCGGTCGCGTGCGCGATGCTGTCGAACGCCGCGCGCACGGTGTCCAGGTAGCGGCGGCCTTCGTCGGTGAGCTTCACGCGCTTGCCGTGGCGATGGAACACCGGCTTGCCGAGCCATGCCTCGAACCCGGCGATCTGCCGGCTGATGGCACCGTGGGTCACATGCAGTTCGTCGCCCGCGGCGCTGAAGCTTTCATGTCGTGCCGCGGCTTCAAAGGCCCGAAGCGCGGAAAAGGGTGGGAGATCGCGTGCCATGCTTGTGATTCTAGATCACAAGGACGCGCCGATAAAATCGTTTTGACGGCATCCCGAACGGCGGTAACCTCGGTTCACCGCTTGATGAGGAGCCCCATGCAATCCGCCTTCCCGCCGGCCTCGCCGCCGCCTGCCGCGTCCCCCCGCAGCGTCGGTCTCGCCGAGTTGTTCACCGGTTTCCTGTCGCTCGGCCTGATGTCGTTCGGCGGCGCGTTGCCGTTCGCGCGGCGCACGATCGTCGACGAGCGCAAGTGGCTCTCCGCCGACGAATTCACCGATCTGCTCGGCCTCTGCCAGTTCCTGCCGGGCGGCAACGTGATCAACCTGTCGGTCGCCGTCGGCATGCGCTTTCGCGGCGTGGCCGGCGCGTTCGCCGGCATTCTCGGGCTGATCGCCGGCCCGACGCTCGTCGTCGTCGCGCTCGGCGTGCTGTACGCGAAGACGCAGAACGATCCGCGCGTGCAGCACCTATTCGCGGGACTCGCGGCCGCGGCGGCCGGCCTGCTCGTCGCGATGGCCGTGAAGGTCGCGAAGCCGCTGCTTCAGGCGCCGCGCGCGGCGGCCGCGATCGCGGTGCTCGCGTTCGTGGCGATCGCGGTGCTGCGCATGCCGCTCCTGACCACGATGCTGGTGCTGACGCCCGTCAGCATCTGGCTCGCGTCGCGCCGCCGCGCGGCCGGCACGCCGCGGCCGGCGCCGGCTGCCGAGCGGGGCACGCACGATTCGCACGATTCGCCCCACGGGCAACAGGAGCGCCGGCCATGAGCGACACGCTGATCGCCATCGCGACGATCTTCAGCCAGTTGTCGCTGCTCGCGTTCGGCGGCGGCAACACGATCCTGCCGGAGATGCAGCGGCAGGTCGTCGACGTGCATCACTGGATGAGCGCGCACGAGTTCACCGCACTGTTCGCGCTGGCCCAGGCGGCGCCGGGGCCGAACATGATGATCGTGTCGCTGGTCGGCTGGCACGTGGCCGGCTGGGCCGGGCTGCTGGTCGCGTCGCTCGCGAAGTTCGGGCCGTCGTCGATCGTCACCGTGCTCGCGCTGCATGCGTGGGAGCGCTTTCGCGACCGGCCGTGGCGCCGCTACGTGCAGCAGGGGATGATGCCGGTGACGGTCGGGCTCGTCGCGGCAAGCGCGGTGCTGATTTCCGATGCGTCGAACCGCACCGCGATCCAGTGGGGCATCACGGCCGCATGCGCGGTGCTGGCGTGGCGCACGCGCATTCATCCGCTGTGGCTGCTCGCGGGCGGCGCGTTGATCGGGCTCACGGGCATCGGGCAGTGACTGGCGTGTCGCATGTCGCCGGCCGTTGCGCGCGACGGTTCAGCGGCTAGTGCGACGCGCGGCGCCCGGTGGCGCACGTTATATTGGCGCACGGCAGGCGGCGAAGCTCGGTCGCGCAGTGCCGGCGGCGCGCCGCGCCTGCCGGCACGACCGACATTCGCGCCGCCCGCCGCGCACACCACGGAGGATCGATGGATCTCGACGGCGCCAGCCGCAATCTCACTGTCGCCGCATTGCTGACGCTGTCCGGCGGCTATCTCGACGCGTACACCTACGTCGGCCACGGCCACGTGTTCGCGAACACGATGACCGGCAACGTCGCGCTGCTCGGCATCAACCTGTCGGCCGGCGAATGGGCCGCCGCGCTGCACCACGTGCCCCCGCTCGGCGGCTTCGTGCTCGCGGTCTTCGTCGCGCATCTGTTCGGCCTCGCCGCGCGGCGCGGCTGGATGCGTCATACGGCGTTCGTGAGCCTTATCGTCGAGATCGCGTTTCTCGGCGTCGCCGCGAGCGGCCTCGTCGGTGCGTCGAGCGCATGGCTGATTCCGGGCATCTCGTTCGTCGCGACGTTGCAGACGCTGTCGTTCACGCATCTCGAGGAACTGTCGTACACGTCGGTGATGACGACCGGCAACCTGCGGCGTGCCGCGCAGAAGCTGTTCGTCGGGCTGATCCCGCGCTACGACGCCGGCGCGCTGCACGACTCGGCGCTGCTCGCGACGATCAGTTTCTGTTTCCTGGCCGGCGCGGTGGTCGGCGGCCTCGTGACGCGGCTCGTGCCGGACATCGCGCTGTGGGGCGCGGTGCTGCTGCTCGTCGGCGCGTTCGCGGAGATCGTGCGGCGGGCGTGGCGGCGCGCGGGGAACGGCGGTGCGGGGAGCGAGGACGGTAACGGCGACGCGGGCACCGGCAGCGACGGGGCGACGCAAACGGCCTGACGGCAGGCGGCAGGCGGCAGGCGGCAGGCGGCGGCGGGCGGCAATCGGCAAGCAGCGGACAGCAAGCGGCAGCCAGCGCAACGATTTCGCCGGCTCTTTCGCCGCAATCCGCGTGACCGCACCGCACCATCGTCGAGCCTCGCAGTGCCGTACTCGCCCGCCGGCGCCGCCGCGCACCGTCACCTCCCGTCCACCCACCGCGCGAGCCAGGCCCCGCGCGGGAAACGTTGCTCCCGGACGACAATCGCGCGCTTGCCGCGTATTTCAATTTCTTTCAGCGTTCGCACTCGTCTTATGATTCAGCCCACATCGCGCGCGCCATGAACGTGTGCGATCGCCACCCGGCTGCGCACGCGGCCGGTCACGAATGGAGACACCTAAAAAAGGAACGCTCATGAAGCAGACCACCCGACTCGCCGCTATCGCAGGGGGCGCGGCGCTGGCCTTCGCCAGCCAGTACGCAGCAGCACAAAGCTCGGTCACGCTGTGGGGCGTCGCCGACGCCAGCATCCGTTACCTGACCAACGCCAACGCGAAGAACGACGGCCTGCTGTCGATGAGCAACGGCGCGATCACGAACAGCCGCTTCGGCATCTACGGCACGGAAGACCTCGGCGGCGGCCTGAAGGCCGTGTTCAACCTCGAGAGCGGCGTGAACCTGCAGAACGGCGCATTCGCCGACAGCGGCCGCCTGTTCAACCGCGCGGCGTACGTCGGCCTGCAGAGCCCGTACGGCACGGTGACGCTCGGCCGCCAGAAGACGCCGCTGTTCGACCTGCTGGCGGACACCTACGATCCGCTCACCGTCGGCAACTACCTCGAAAACGCGTGGCTGCCGGTCGCCCTCGGCGGCGGCCTGTATGCGGACAACCAGATCAAGTACACGGGCACGTTCGCGGGCCTGACCGCGAAGGCGATGTACTCGACCGGCACCAACTACGAATCGACCGGCGCCGGCGGCTTCTCGGGCCAGATTCCGGGCTCGCTCGGCAAGGGCAATGCATGGGGCGTGTCGCTGTCGTACGTGATGGGCCCGCTCAGCATCGCGGCCGGCGCGCAGCAGAACAGCGACAACTCGGCGCGCAAGCAGACGATCTACCACGCGAACGTCGTGTACGCGTTCAGCAAGGCGAAGATCTACGCGGGCTACCTGCGCTCGAAGGACGACACGGGTTTCGTCGACAGCCTGCTCGCGCAGCAGTCGATTCCGGTCGCGAAGGGCACGGGCCGCATCGACGACGGTCCGTTCGCCGGCGTGAGCTGGCAGGTCAGCGCGCCGCTGACGCTGACGGGCGCGTTCTACTACGACCACATGCGCAATGCGATGACCACGAACGGCACGCTCGCGAGCGGCAACCGCTACGCGATCGTCGGCATCGCCGAGTACGCGCTGAGCAAGCGCACCGAAATCTACGGCACCGTCGACTTCAACAAGACGAACGGCGCGGCGAACGTCGAGCTGCCTGGCCGCAGCAACCAGACCGGCATCGCGATCGGCCTGCGCAATATCTTCTGACGAACGTCGGAAAATGCATGCGCCGGCTTCGTCCGGCGCGCATCGAAGAGGCTCCGCGGAGCCTCTTTTTTTTCGTCGCGCGACCTTCATGCGCGCGCCCGACTATTCGGCGAACGCTCCATTGCGGCAGTCCCGCGCCGTAAGCGATCCGTCGGCAATCCAGAACATACTTTTACAGTACGCGCGCAGGCTTTCCGCTACGCTGCGTGCATCGCGCGTGGCATGCCGTCCGGCGTGCGCGTGCGTCGTTCCGATCGCGCTCCGCGAGCGCGGCCGGCCTGGTGCGTAACTTCTGTATCCGGCGATGACAAATGCGGTTCGCCGGTTTCTTTCGTGGGACGATGCGCTCACGATTTTCTTGAAAGGGGATGACGATGGGTATCCTGAATGTCGTGGGTGAAATCGCCGGCGCAGTGGCCGCCGTCGAAGGCGTGGAAAAGCTGGACCCGGATGCGGGCCTGCTGACCAAGGCGGCCGCGGCCGTCGCCGGCTTCAAGGGCGCCGAGGCGATCGAAGGCATGCTCGAGAAGAAGGACGAGCAGCCGCAGCAGGCAGACGATACGCAGGCGACGGACGGCAGCGACACGTCGCAGGCATGAGCATGGCGGCCGGTCCGGCCGCGGGCGCGCCCTTCGCGCGCCCGGGCCGGCCGGTGCCGCGCAACCGGCAGGTCGGGCATGCGGTCGATCGGTGACGCATGGCACAACCGCCAGCCGGTTTGACCGGCGAGAGGCGTCGTCTCTCGCCGTTTTTTATCGGGCGCACGTCATGCGCCGCACGAATCCCCGAATCTTGCTATCGTGCCCCCATCCGAACTGCGATGAGGGAATGCGATGGATTTCGACTACGACCTGTTCGTCATCGGCGCCGGCTCGGGCGGCGTGAGGCTCGCGCGCATGTCCGCGTCATACGGCGCACGCGTCGGCATAGCGGAAGAAGAGCAGATCGGCGGCACCTGCGTGCTGCGCGGCTGCATCCCGAAGAAGCTGCTCGTGTACGCGTCGCACTACCCGCATGAAGTCGACGATGCGAAGGGCTTCGGCTGGACTTTCGGCGCCGGCACGCTGGACTGGCGCGCGCTGATCGCCGCGAAGGATCGCGAGATCAACCGGTTGAGCGACATCTACATCAGCCTGCTGCGGCAATCCGGCGTCGACATGCACGCCGGCCGCGCGACGCTCGTCGACGCGCACACGGTCGCGGTCGGCGCGCGCACGATCCGTGCGCGCCACATCGCGATCGCGACCGGCTCGCGTCCGGTGTTGCCGCCGCGGCCCGGCATCGAACACGCGATCACGTCGCGCGAGGCGCTGTCGCTCGCGACGTGCCCCAAGCGCATCGCGGTGGTCGGCGGCGGCTATATCGCGGTCGAGTTCGCGGGCATCTTCAACGGTTTCGGCAGTCACGTCGACGTGTTCTATCGCGGCGAAAAAATCCTCCGCGGCTTCGACGACGACGTGCGCCAGTTCCTGACCGACGAGATGACGAAGCAGGGCGTCACGATTCACCCGCGCGCGGTGATCGAATCGATCGAGCGCGCGAGCGACGGCACGCTGTTCGTGCGCGTCGGCGACGCGCGGCACGGGCCGTACGATCAGGTGCTCTATGCGACGGGGCGCGTGCCGAACGTCGACGGGATCGGGCTCGAGCAGGCGGGCATCCTGCTCGATGCGCGCGGCGCGATCGCCGTCGATGCGTATTCGGCGACGTCGGTGCCGTCGGTCCACGCGATCGGCGACGTCACGTCGCGGCCGCAGCTCACGCCGGTCGCGACGCGCGACGCCGGCTTGCTCGCGCGCACGCTGTTCGGCGGCTCGCGCGTGGCGGTCGATCACGCATACGTGCCGTCGGCCGTGTTCAGCCAGCCGGAGGTCGCGACGGTCGGCCTGACCGAGGCCGATGCGCGTCACGCGCACGGCGACGTCGATATCTACCGCACGTCGTTCAAGGCGCTGCGTCACACGCTGTCGGGCCGCGACGAGCGCACGCTGATGAAGCTCGTCGTCGCGCGCGACAGCCAGCGCGTGGTCGGCGCGCACATGGTCGGCCGCGATGCGGGCGAGATCATCCAGGGCATCGCGATCGCGATTCGCGCGGGCGCGACGAAGGCGCAGTTCGACGACACGATCGGCATTCATCCGACCGCGGCCGAGGAATTCGTGACGATGCGGCAGAAGGTGGCCGACTAGGGCGTGAACACATCCTGGGACGCACCGGGCGCGCCGGCTCGCGGGGCCGCCGTGCGCGTTGCACCCATGCTCGGTCGGCGCGTCGTATATCACGCGCTGGCCGACGATTCGGAAAGCACGTCCATTCTTCTCAAGAAATACCGTCTCGATAATCAGGCTTGGTATGATCGACAAAAATCATATACGGGGCCGATCATGCGCGAACAACAGCGCAGTAACCAGAATCATCGCGTAGCGGGCGCACGTGGGGGCGCCGATTCATGCGCCGCGCGTTCGCATCTTGCCGCGACCGATCCGTTGCGCGCATTTTCTCTTCGCATGCCGCCCTCTCCGTCGCCGTCCGGGCGATGAAGTCGCGCGCGCCGAAGCACGCCCAGGCCGTTTCGATCACCGCATCAACCGCCGGCTCTTCAGTCAGCCTGTGAGCCGGCATGCCCATTCCGGGCCATTTTTCCACGCAAGGAGACCAGCAGTGAACATTCAGACACGACGCACCGTCCTCGTGGCGGCCGCGGTCGTCGCGGCGCTGTCCGGCTGCGCGACCGAATCGTCGCGCACGCTCGACGTGCCGGCCGTCAGCAGCGCGCAGAAGCCGTACGCGGGCAAGCCCGTCGCGATCGCCGTCGGCAAGTTCGACAACCGTTCGAGCTACATGCGCGGCATCTTCTCCGACGGCATCGACCGCCTCGGCGGACAGGCGAAGACGATCCTCGTCACGCGCCTGCAGCAGAGCCGCCGCTTCAACGTGCTCGATCGCGAGAACCTCGACGAGATCAAGCAGGAAGCGGGCTTCATGAAGAAGGCGCAGGCCGTGAAGGGCGCGAACTACGTCGTCACCGGCGACGTGACCGAGTTCGGCCGCAAGGACGTCGGCGATCATCAGCTGTTCGGCATTCTCGGCCGCGGCAAGACGCAGGTCGCGTACGCGAAGGTCAACCTGAACATCGTCGACACGACCACGTCGGAAGTCGTCGCATCGAGCCAGGGCGCGGGCGAGTTCAGCCTGTCGAACCGCGAGGTGATCGGCTTCGGCGGCACGGCCGGCTACGACTCGACGCTCAACGGCAAGGTGCTGGATCTCGCGATCCAGGAAGCCGTGAACCATCTGGCGGAGCAGGTCGACGCCGGCGCATTGAAGGTCGCGCAGTAAGCGTCGCAACCCGCCGCAGCGGGCGCCGGGGCCGGCGCCGCGCTCGACCGATTCAACACGACATCACAAGAGAAAAGACCATGAAACGGGGTAACTGGCTGCCGGCGACGGCCGCCGCCTTGCTGCTCGCCGGCTGCGCGAGCTCCACGCCGCCGCTCTATCAGTGGACCGGCTATCAGCCGCAGGTGTACGAATACTTCAAGGGGCAGAAGTCGCCGCAGGAGCAGATCGACGCGCTCGAAAAAGCGCTGCAGGAGATTCGCGGCAAGGGCCATACGCCGCCGCCGGGCTTCCACGCGCATCTGGGGATGCTGTACGCGAGCATCGGCAGCGAGCAGCAGGCCGAACAGGAACTGCAGGCCGAGAAACAGCTGTTTCCGGAGTCCGCGACCTACATGGACTTCCTGCTGAAGAAGAAAACCGGTGCGCCGAAGGCCGCTGACCCGAAGGCCGCCGGCCAGAAGGCGGTCGACCAGACGGTCGCCGGCCAGAAGAACGCCGATCCGACCACCGCCAAACAGTGAGCGACGCACCCGCCATGTTCAAGACACTCTCATTCAAGCTGCTGTCCGTGCTGTCGCTCGTCGCGCTGCTGAGCGCGTGCGCGCAACCGGTGAAACGGCCCGACTACACTGCGTTCAAGAAGAGCCAGCCGCGCTCGATCCTCGTGCTGCCGCCGCTCAACGAGACGTCCGACGTGGGCGCGACCTACGGGCTGCTGTCGCAGATGACGCTGCCGCTCGCCGAGTCGGGCTATTACGTCGTGCCGGTCGCCGTGATGGACGAGACGTTCAAGCAGAACGGCCTGACCAACCCGGCCGAGATCCAGGAGACGTCGCCCGCGAAGCTGCGCGAGATCTTCGGCGCGGACGCCGCGCTGTATTCGAAGGTGTCGCAGTACGGCACCGTCTACCGGGTTCTCGCGAGCGCGACGGTCGTGTCGGCATCGGCGAAGCTCGTCGACCTGCGTACCGGCGACGTGCTGTGGCAGGGCCGCGCGAGCGCGAGCAGCGACGAAGGCAACAACAACGGCGGCGGCAGCCTGATCGGCATGCTCGTGGTGGCCGCGGTCAAGCAGATCGCGAACACGCTGATGGACCAGAGCCACGACGTTGCGGCGTACACCAGCACGCGACTGCTGTCGGCCGGTCCGCCGAACGGGCTGCTGTACGGTCCGCATTCGCCGAAGTACGGCACGGACTGAGCGGCGCAGGGCGCGCGGGCGCTTCATGCGCCCGCCGTGCCGCCTGCATGCAATCCGGCCGAACGGCTGCACCATGTGCGCGCGCGGTGTGTGTTTGCCGCGTTTTCGCGCTCACGGCCGTATCGCAATGCAGTGCCGCGCAATCACATGCAATCCGGCCGAACGGCTGCACCATGTGCGCGCGCGGTGTGTGTTTGCCGCGTTTTCGCGCTCACGGCCGTATCGCAATGCAGTGCCGCGCAATCACGCTCAATGCGCGCCGAACGCATCCAGCAGCCGGTACCAGCTCATCGCGAGCACCAGTGCCGGCGTGCGCAGCGCCTCGCCGCCGGGGAAGTCGCGATGCCGGATCTTGTCGAACAGGTCGAAGCGGCTCGCCTGTCCGTCGATCGCTTCGGCGATCAGCTTGCCCGCAAGCGCGGTCGTGTTCACGCCGTGCCCTGAAAATCCCTGCGCGAAGTACGTCGTCGGCGTGATGCGGCCGAAATGCGGCGCACGGTTCATCGTGATGTCGACGAAGCCGCCCCACGCATAATCGACCTTCACGTCCGCGAGCTGCGGGAACGTCTTCAGCATGTCCGCGCGCATCGCCGCGGCGAGATCGCGCGGCTCGCGCGTCGAATAGCTGACCTTGCCGCCCCACACGAGCCGCGTGTCCGGCGCCGGCCGGAAATAGTCGAGCACGAAGCGGCTGTCGCAGATCGCCGCGCGCGCGGGCATCAGCGCGCCGGCGCGCGCCTGGCCGAGCGGCTCGGTCGCGATCACGTAGGTGCCGACCGGCATGATCTTCCTCGACAGCGCGGGCGCGAGCGTGCCGACGTACGTATTGCACGCGAGCACGACGAAGCGCGCGCGCACGTTGCCGCCGCTCGTCTCGACGACGTGGCCACCGGACACGTCGCGCACCCGCGTCACGCAGCTGTCCTCGTGAATGCGCACGCCTGCTTCGGTTGCCGCCCGCGCGAGGCCGAGCGTGTAGTTCAGCGGATGGAGGTGGCCGCTGTCCGGGTCGTACAGGCCGCCGCGATAGCGTTCGGACTGCACGTAATCGCCGAGCGCGTCGGCTTCGACGAAGTGGAAGCGGTCGTAGCCGAAGCGCTGCGCGGCTTCGTCGCGCCACCGCTTCAGCGCATCGGCGTCGCGCTCGGTGTTGGCCGCGGTCAGATAGCCGGGCATCAGCGCGCAGTCGATGCCGTGCCGCGCGATGCGCGACTTCACGAGCGACAGCGTTTCGAGCCCCATGTCCCAGATGCGCTTCACGTCGCCTTCCGGCATGAATCGCGCGAACGTGTCGATGTCGCACGCGAAGCCGCCGATCAGCTGGCCGCCGTTGCGGCCGCTCGCTGCCCATCCGACCCGCGACGCTTCGAGCACGGTCACCGAATGGCCGCGCTCGGCGAGGTTGAGCGCGGCGGACAGGCCCGTGAGGCCCGCGCCGATCACGCACACGTCGGCGTCGGTCGTGCCGGCGAGCGGCGCGTGGCGGGTCGTATCGTTGGCGGTCGCCGCGTAGTACGACGCGACGTGCGGCTGGTTGGCGAATGTCTGCATGATAGGAAGCGCGGAGTGAAAGGGCTCAGAACAGCTCGCGTACGCGGTGGTACAGCATGCCGAGCTCGAGCGCAGGCTGCCGCCATGCGTCGCCGCCGGGAAAGCGCCGGTGACGCAGGCGCGCGAACAGGTCGAACGCGCGCGTGTCGCCCGCGATCGCGCCCGCGACCGCGCGCCCGGCGATGCCGGTGAGCGCGACGCCGTGCCCGCTGAAGCCCTGGACGTAGAAGAAGTTCGGATCGATCGCGCCGAAATCCGGCGCGCGGTTGCGCGTGACGTCGACGAAGCCGCCCCACGCGTGCTCGACGCGCACGTCGCCGAGCTGCGGGAACACGCCGACCATGCGCTGCCGGATCGCTTCGGCGAGCGCGGCGGGCGACGCGCCGGCCGAATTCGCGCGGCCGCCGAACAGCATCCGGTGGTCGGCCGACAGGCGGAAGTAGTCGAGGAAGAAATTGTTGTCGCACACGGCTTCGCGTCGGGCGATCAGCGCGTCGGCGCGCGTGCGGCCGAGCGGCTCGGTCGCGATGATGTACGACGCGATCGGCGCGATGCGCGCGGCGGTCGCCGCCGGCAGCACGCCGCCGGGGCCCGCGTTGCAGCACGACACGACGAAGCGGCAGCGCACCTCGCCCGACGGCGTGCGCACGACGGGCCGCGCGCCGCGCACGACGTCGAGCGCGGGCGTGTGCGCATACAGCTCGACGCCCTCGCGGCGCGCGGCATCGGCGAGCCCGAGGCAGTACTTGAGCGGATGCAGATGGCCCGATAGCGGATCGTGCACGCCGGCCAGATAGCGCGTCGATGCAATGCGCGCCTGGATCTCACCGGTATCGAGCCACGCGAGCGACGGATGGCCCCAGCGCGACGTCGCGGCGTTCATCCACGCACGCAGGTCGTCGATGCGGCGCGGCTTCGTCGCGACCGTCAGGTAGCCGCGCGTGAAGTCGCAGTCGATTCCGTAGCGCGCGATGCGCTCGGCGATCAGCGCGACGCCGTCGAGCGACAGCGACCACGCGGCGCGTGCGCCGTCGGCGCCGAGCTGCCGCTCGATCGCTTCGTCTTTCGCGAAGCCCGTGATCGCCTGGCCGCCGTTGCGGCCCGATGCGCCCCAGCCGGGCCGGTGCGCATCGATCACGGCGACGGACAGCCCGCGCGCACGACAGTCGAGCGCCGTCGACAGGCCCGCGAAGCCGGCGCCGATCACGCACACGTCGACGTCGATCGCCGCTTCGAGCGTCGGATCGTCCGCCGCGGGCCGCGCGGCGGTTGCTTCGTAGTACGAGTCGCGCGCGAGCGCATCGGCGCGGCGGGTGAAAGACTGCGTCATGAAACCGACTCCCTCGACAAGGCCGCGCGCTGCGCGCGGCCACCCAAAAAACGGCGCGGGACGCCGTGCGTGCGGCACGGCGCCCCGCGCGTGCCGCATCAGAACGAATAGATGAACTGCGTCGCGAGCAGGTCGTTGGACTTGCCGTACGACCCGTCGTTGCGCAGGAACACCTTGTTGTTCGCCCAGTCGTGCCGGTATTCGACCTTCACGGTGATCTGCTGGGTCGGATAGAACAGCAGGTCGAGCGCGACGTCCTGGCGCACCGCGCCCTTGCACTCGAAGCCCAGGCCGCCGCCGGCCTTCGACATCGCGAGGCAGTCCGCGTCGACGCCGAAACCGTTGCTCGGGTCCATCCCGTTGCCGTTCAGCGCGATACCGCCGCCCCCGCCGCCGTTCTTCGAGTTCGCGAGCAGGTCGTAGCGCAGCGTCACGCCCATGCGGCCGACCACCGGCGCGTTGAACTTGCGGTGCGCGAGCAGCGACAGCCCGTACCACTGCGCGAGCCCGCCGTTGAACGCCGCATGCTGCTGCCGGCCGTAGTCGACTTCGGCGTTGTACTGAACGTCGGCGAGCGTGTAGGTCGCGTCGAGTTCGCCGAAGAAGAACGAACCGTAGCCGCTCGGCGCCGCGCCGCCCGGGCCGTAGTGGACGTTGCCCTGATCGTCGATCGCGCTCGCCAGCGTCTGCCGCCCGATGTTGAACGAGCCGCCGATGTCGAGCGCGCTCGACCACGTGTAGTCGGCGCGCGCGGTGAAGGTCGGCACCTTGTTGCTGGTGGTGATCGGATCGCCGAGCGCGTTGGTGCCCGTCTGCGTGACCGAACCGTACGTGCGGTACTGCTCGTTGCCGAGGAAGAACTTCCACGCCCAGGCGCCCTTCGTGTAGTTCGCGCCGACACCGACGTAGCTGCCCGGATCGGAGAAATCGTACAGCAGGTTGTGCGTGAGCGTGAGCATCTGGTTCGACTGCTGCACCTCGTAGCCGCCGAAGCTCGGGATCAGGCCGGCCACCAGCGTGGTCGACGCGGTGATCGGCACGTTGACGACCGCCGTGTTCAGCAGGTTGTCGGTGATCGAGCCGCGCGAGTTCTGCAGCAGCGTGATGCCGTTGCCGCGGTTCGGCATCAGCGTGATCTCGGCCGACGGCGCCATCGGGCCGACGCCGAACGTCTTCTTGATGTCGAGGTAAAGATCGCCGAACGTGCTGTTGAAATAGTTGTACGCGTTCTCGTGGTTCGCGAACAGGAACGACGACGTGCCGGCCGCGCGGTTGTAGACGTAGGTCGGATCGATGTAGCCGGTGACCGACAGGCCGGCGAGCGGGCCCGTGTTGGCCGCGTCGGTCAGCGAGTCGACCTTCAACTGCTGGTTCGCGATCTGCTGCTTCATTTCGCTGACCTCGTCGTTGGTCAGCATGGCGCGCGCGCGGCCGTAATCCGGCGAGCCCGGATCGGCCGCGACCGCGACGGCGCTGCCGCCGCCGGCCATGCCGCCGCTCGCGCCGGACGCCGCGACGGCCGCCGCGCCGCCCGGCTTCGCGGCGAGCTGCGCCTGCATCGCCTTCATCTGTTTCTGCAGCGCCGCGACCTGCGCCTGCAGCGCCTTGATTTCGGCGGATGTCGAACCGGCCAGCGCGACGCCCGGCAACGCGCCGGCCACCAGCAGGCAGATCAGTTTCTTCTTCATTGCGGATTCTCCTAGTCGTGCGCCTGTCAAATCGGGATCGAATCGCGCGCCCCCCCTGGGGCAGCGCGTGTTGCTTGTCTGCAGTGCTTGTTGTCGTCGAAGCGGGCGGCGGGCCGTCAGGCCGCCGCGAACGCCGCCTTCAAGTCGGCCATCCGGCGCCGCTCGCGCGCGATCATCATCCGGTTCACGACGATCACGCCGATCGTCACGGCCGTGATGAACAGCGTCGCCAGCGCATTCATCTCGGGGTTCAAGCCCAGCCGCACGCGCGAGAACACCACCAGCGGCAGCGTCGTCGAGCCGGGCCCGGACAGGAACGCCGACAGCACCAGATCGTCGATCGACAGCGTGAACGACAGCAGCCACCCCGACAGCAGCGCCTGCGAGATCAGCGGCAGCGTCACCACGAAGAACACCTTCAGCGGCGTCGCACCCAGGTCGAGCGCGGCCTCCTCGAGCGACTTGTTCATCTCCTTCACGCGCGACTGCACGATGATCGCCACGTACGACACGCACAACATCACGTGGCCGATCCAGATCGTCACCATCCCGCGCCCCTTCGGCCAGCCGAACATCTGCTCGAGCGCGACGAACAGCAACAGCAGCGAGATCCCCTGGATCACCTCCGGAATCACCAGTGGCGCGTTGATCATCCCCGTGTACAGCGTGAAGCCCTTGAAACGGCCGAAGCGCGCGAGCACGAAGCCCGCCCACGTGCCGATCACGACCGACGCGGTGGCTGTCAGGAGACCGATCTTCAGCGACAGCCACGCGGAGTTGAGCAGCTCGTCGTCGTCCAGCAGCGCCGCGTACCATTTCAGCGAGAAGCCCGACCACACCGTCACCAGCTTCGATTCGTTGAACGAGTACACGACGAGGCTGATGATCGGGATGTACAGGAACAGGAAGCCGAAGGCGAGCACGCCCGTCGACAGCGGTTTGTTCGGCTTGATCATTTCGCGTCTCCCAGTTCCTTGACCTGGTAGTACTGGAACAGCGCCATCGGCACCAGCAACAGCAGCACCATCGCGACCGTCACCGCGGACGCCATCGGCCAGTCCATGTTGTTGAAGAATTCATCCCACATCACGCGGCCGATCATCAGCGTGTCGGCGCCGCCGAGCAGCTCCGGGATCACGTACTCGCCCACCGCCGGGATGAACACCAGCAGGCTGCCGGCGATGATCCCGTTCTTCGACAGCGGCAGCGTGATGCGCGTGAACGCGACCCACGGCTTCGCACCGAGGTCGTACGCGGCCTCGAGCAGCGTCAGGTCCATCTTCACGAGGTGCGCGTAGAGCGGCATCACCATGAACGGCAGGTACGAATAGACCATCCCGATGTAGACGCCCGCATCGGTGTGATAGAGCCGCAGCGGCGTGTGGATGATGCCGAGCGCGATCAGCGTGTGGTTGAGCAGGCCGTCGTCCTTCAGGATGCCGATCCATGCGTACACGCGGATCAGGAACGACGTCCAGAACGGCAGCATCACGGCCATCATCAGCACGTTGCGGCGGTTCGGCTCCGAGCGCGCGATGTAGTACGCCATCGGGTAACCGATCAGCAGGCACAGCACCGTCGACACGGCGGCCATCTTCAGCGAGCTGAGGTAGGTCGCGATGTACAGGTCGTCCTGCAGCAGGAACGCGTAGTGCGACAGTTGCAGCGCGAAGTGCACGACGCCGTCCTTGATCTCGACGAGCGACGTGTACGGCGGGATGCCCATCACCTGGTCGGCGAAGCTGATCTTCAGCACCAGCACGAACGGCAGCGCGAAGAACACGGCCAGCCACAGGAACGGCACGCCGATCGCGACGGTGCGGCCCGACGGCAGCAAGCGCGACAGCGGGGCGAAGCGGCCCGGGCGGGCGCGGCCCGCGCCGGTGCGCGCGGCGCCGGTCGACACCGGCGCGGAAGGCGTGGAAGCGGAGGTTCTCATCGTGGCGTCCTCACTGCGTCAGCACGACGCCGCTGGCCGGCGACCACGACACGAACACGTCGTCGTTCCACGCCGGCGCGCCGTCGTTCATCAGGTGCGAGCTCGACAGGTTCGACACCACCGTCTTGCCGCTCGGCAGACGCACGTGATACAGCGAATAGCTGCCCATGTACGCGATGTCGGTGACGACGCCGCGCGCCCAGTTGTGCTTCGAGCCCGGCTTCTCGCGCGACACGTGGATGCGCTCCGGACGCACCGAGATGCCGACCGGCATCCCGAGCGGGCCGGTCACGCCGTGGCTCACGTACATGCGGGTTTCGAGGTCGTCGCTCTCGACGAAGATGTGATCGGGCTCGTCCTCGACCACGCGCCCCTCGAACAGGTTCGTCGAGCCGATGAATTCGGCCGAGAAGCGGCTGTTCGGGTATTCGTAGACTTCGCCGGGCGAACCGATCTGCACGATCTTGCCTTCGCTCATCACCGCGAGGCGGCTCGCCATCGTCATCGCTTCTTCCTGATCGTGCGTGACCATCACGCAGGTCACGTCGACCTTCTCGATGATGTTCACGAGTTCGAGCTGGGTCTTCTGGCGGATCTTCTTGTCGAGCGCGGACATCGGCTCGTCGAGCAGCAGGAGCTTCGGGCGCTTGACCAGCGAACGCGCGAGCGCGACGCGCTGCTGCTGGCCGCCCGACAGCTGATGCGGCTTGCGCTTCGCATACTTGCTCATCTGCACGAGCGCGAGCGCGTCGGCCACGCGCTCCTTGATCTCGTTTTTCGGCGTCCCTTCCTGCTTCAGGCCGAACGCGACGTTCGATTCGACCGTCATGTGCGGGAACAGCGCGTACGACTGGAACATCATGTTGACCGGGCGGCGGTACGGCGGCAGCGACGCGAGGTCCTCGCCGTCGACGAAGATCTTGCCGGAGGTGGCCGTTTCCAGCCCGGCGAGCATGCGCAGCAGCGTGGACTTGCCGCAGCCCGAGCTGCCGAGCAGCGCGAACAGCTCGTTCTTCGCGATCGTCAGGTTCACGTTGTCGACGGCCGTGCTGTCGCCGAATTTCTTCACGACGTTTTCGATGCGCACGAATGCATCGTTCTGCGTACGGGGCGCGGCGGCCGGTTGGGTCTGGCGTGCGGCAGCGGAAGAGGGTATCGATTGCATGGGAGTCACCATTCGTTCTTCACGGATTGCAGGCGTGAGCGTCCCCGCGCGAGGCGCGCAACGCGACTCGCGAGCAACGGCTCGTGCCGGATGGAACAGCGCGCGTGGCGCGCGGGCGGACGGACGTCCGCGGATCTCAGGCGGGCAGGCGTACCGCGATGCCTGCGCCGCCGCGATGCATGGCGGTCAGTGGCCCGTCTTCAACTGCGCCCACAGACGGTTCTCGAGGCGCAGGATGTCGGCCGGCATCGGCTTCATCAGCACCATCTTCTTCAGCACGTCTTCGGGCGGGTAGACGGTCGGGTCCTGCGCGACGGCCGGCGTGACGAACGGGTGCGCGGCCTTGTTCGCGGTCGGGTAGAACACCGTGTTGGTGATCGCCGCGTTGACCTTCGGGTCGGAAATGTAGTTGATCCACTTCATCGCGGCTTCCGGGTGCGGCGCGTCCTTCGGGACCACCATCACGTCGAACCACAGCAGGCCGCCTTCCTTCGGGTTCGCGAACTTGATGTCGTACGAGCGCTTCGCCTCGGCCGAGCGGCGGTGCGCGATGCCGACGTCGCCCGACCAGCCGAGCACGACGCACACGTCGTTGTTCGCGAGGTCGTTGATGTAGCCGGACGAATTGAACTGGGTGATGTACGGGCGGACTTTCTTCAGGACCTCGAACGCAGCCTGGTAATCGGCCGGGTTCTTGCTGTTCGGATCCTTGCCCATGTACTGCAGCGTGGCGGCGAACACGTCCACGGCCTGGTCGAGGAACGACACGCCGCAGCTCTTCAGCTTTTCCATGTTGGCCGGGTCGAACACCAGCGCCCAGCTGTCGACCGGCGCCTTGTCGCCGAGCGCCTTCTTCACCGCCTGCGCGTTGTAGCCGATGCCGTCCGTGCCGTACGCCCACGGCACGCCGTACTGGTTGCCGGGGTCGGCGTCGGCGATCATCTTCATCAGCAGCGGGTCGAGATTCGCGAGGTTCGGGATCTTCGACTTGTCGAGCTTCTGGTACACGCCGGCCTGGATCTGCTTGGCCATGTAGTTCGACGTCGGCACGACGATGTCGTAGCCCGAGCTGCCGGCCAGCAGCTTCGCCTGAAGCGTGTCGTCGCTGTCGTAGTTGTCGTACTTGACGTGGATACCCGTCTGCTTCTGGAAGTTCGGGATCGTGTCCGGCGCGATGTAGTCGGACCAGTTGTAGACGTTCAGGTCCTCGGCATGGGCCGACGGGCTGGCGACCGACGTGAACGCGGCCACTGCGGCAAGGGCCGCGATGGAACAGGCTTGGCGAAGTAAGCAGGCACGCATGGTGGAATTCCCCTGGATGATGGCGGCGTGCGGCGCCCGCCGCACGCCTGTAGGCAAAACCGTTACGAAATACCCAGTTGCTGGGCGGTGGCGTCGACGGCCTTCTTCGCCTTCGACACGAGCTCGTCGATTTCCTGGCGCGAGATCACGAGCGGCGGCGACAGCAGCATCCGGTCGCCGGTCGCGCGCATGATCAGGTTGCCGTTGAAGCAGAAGTCGCGGCAGATCGTGCCGACGTCGCCGCCGTTCGCGAAGCGGCGGCGTTCGGCCGGCGCTTCGGCCAGTTGCAGGCTCGCGACCATCCCGTGGCCGTGCACTTCGCCGACGATCGGATGACGTGCGAAGGTTTCGCGCATCAGCGCCTGGAAGTAGGGGCCCGTGTCGGTCTTCACGCGCTCGACGATCCCTTCGTCGCGCAGCAGCTTCAGGTTCGCGACCGCGACGGCCGCCGCCACCGGGTGGCCCGAATACGTGAGGCCGTGGTTGAATTCGCCGTTGTCGATGATCGGGCGCGCGACGCGCTCGTGGATGCCCACCGCGCCCATCGGTACGTAGCCCGACGTCAGGCCCTTCGCCATCGTGATCAGGTCCGGCTCGAAGCCGAAGTGCTGATGCGCGAACCATTCGCCGGTGCGCCCGAACCCGCCGATCACCTCGTCGGCCACCAGCAGGATGTCGTACTTGCGGCAGATCCGCTGGATTTCCGGCCAGTACGTCGACGGCGGGAAGATCACGCCGCCCGCGCCCTGGAACGGCTCGCCGATGAACGCGGCGACGTTCTCCGCGCCGAGTTCGAGGATCTTCGCCTCGAGCTGCCGCGCGCGCGCGAGGCCGAACGCTTCGGGCGTCTCGCCTGCTTGCGCTTCGCCGAAGAAATACGGCTGGTCGATATGCACGATGTGCTCGACCTTCGACGGCATCTGCTCGTGCATGTAGCCCATCCCGCCGAGCGTGCCGCCCGCGATCGTCGAGCCGTGATAGCCGTTCCTGCGCGAGATCACGTATTTCTTCTGCGGCTTGCCCTGCACGCGCCAGTACTGGTGCACGAGGCGCAGCACGGTGTCGTTGCCTTCCGAGCCGCTGTTGCAGTAGAAGAAGTGGTTGAAGCCGGCCGGTGTCACTTCCGCGAGCATCGCGGAAAGCTCGATCACCGGCGGGTGCGTGGTCTTGAAGAACGTGTTGTAGAACGGCAGTTCCTGGATCTGGCGATACGCGGCGTCGGCGAGCTCCTTGCGGCCGTAGCCGACGTTCACGCACCAGAGGCCGGCCATCCCGTCGATGATCTTGTTGCCGTCCGAGTCCCACAGGTAGACGCCGTCGGCCTTCACGATCACGCGGCTGCCGGCGCGGTTGAGCGCGCCCATGTCCGAGAACGGGTGGATGTGGTGCGCGGCGTCGAGCGCGCGATATTCGGCGGTCGAGCGCGCCTGCGTCGCGCGCGGCGCGGCCGGCTGGATCCAGGCAGATTCGTTGCGGTAAGTCATGTTTCCTCCGTGATTCCGTATGCGGTTGGCACGCTTACACGTGCAGCAGCAGATGGCGGCGTTCCCACGAGCTGATCACGCGGAAGAACGCTTCGTATTCGGTTTCCTTCAGCGCGAAATACGCCTTCAGGAACTTGGGCCCGAGGATCTCGCCGAGCGGCTCGCACGCGGCCATCAGCGTCAGCCCTTCCTCGAGGTTGCGCGGCAACTGGTACGGCAGGCTGTAGCCGTCGCTCACCAGCGGCTCGGTCGGCTCCAGGCGCTGCGTCATGCCGAGGTAGCCGGCCGCGAGCGTCGCGGCGAGCGCGAGGTACGGGTTGCAGTCCACGCCCGGGATGCGGTTTTCGATGCGGCGCGCGGCCGGGCCCGAATGCGGAATGCGGAACCCCACCGTGCGGTTGTCGTAGCCCCACTGCACGTTGATCGGCGCGGCCATGAAGCGCGACAGGCGGCGGTACGAGTTGATGTACGGCGCGAAGATCGGCATCAGCGCCGGCGTGTACTTCTGCAGCCCCGCGAGGTAGTTGTAGAACATCGACGTCGCGCCGCCCGTTTCCTGCGACGTGAACAGGTTCTGGCCCGTTTCCTCGTCGACGATGCTCTGGTGCACGTGCATCGCCGAGCCCGGTTCGTCCTCCATCGGCTTGGCCATGAACGTCGCGTACATGTTGTGACGCAGCGCGGCCTCGCGCACCGTGCGCTTGAACAGGAACACCTGGTCGGCCAGCGACAGCGCGTCGCCGTGCATGAAGTTGATCTCCATCTGCGCGGCGCCGACTTCGTGGATCAGCGTGTCGATGTCGAGGTTCTGTGCTTCGCAGTACTCGTAGATGTCCTCGAACAGCGGGTCGAACTCGTTGACGGCCTCGATCGAATACGACTGGCGGCCCGTTTCCGGGCGGCCCGTGCGCCCCACCGGCGGGCGCAGCGGCAGGTCGGGGTCCTTGTTCATGTCGACCAGGTAGAACTCCAGCTCGGGTGCGACGACGGGCTTCCAGCCCTTCGCCTTGTACAGGTCGAGCACGCGGCGCAGTACGTAGCGCGGCGAGATCTCGACCGGCGAGCCGTCGAAATGCACGCAGTCGTGGATCACCTGCGCGGTCGGGTCGACGGCCCACGGGATCAGGCGGATCGTCGACGTGTCGGGCACGCACACCATGTCGGGGTCGGTCACGCCGGTGAGCGATCCGTCTTCCGGATAGTCGCCGGTGACGGTCTGCACCATCACGGCCTGCGGCAGGCGCATCGATTCGCCGGACGTGAACTTGTTGCGCGGCGTGATCTTGCCGCGCGCGATGCCGGCCATGTCGGGAATGATCGCTTCGATCTCGGTGATCCGGTGCTGCTTCAGAAAGCCTTCGATGTCTTGCATGTCTGTTCTCGTTGTCTGGTGGGCGCGCTCAGGCGAGCGCGGCGGCGGCCATGGCCCGCGCACGGGCGGCGCGGCGGGCGCGGCAGGCATCGCCGAACGCGCGGAAGATCGCGCTCGACAGCGGGTTCTGCGCGTGCCGCCATTCCGGATGCCACTGCACGGCGAGCGCGAATGCCGGCGCGTCGGCGACGCTCACGGCCTCGATCAGGCCGTCCGGTGCGACGGCCTCGATCGCGAGGCCCGCGCCGAGCCGCGCGATACCCTGCTTGTGCAGCGAGTTCACGTGCACTTCGTCGCGGCCGCCGGCGAGCGCATGCAGCTTGCCGCCGGGCGTCAGGCGCACGACGTGCGCGGGGCCGTATTGCGTGTCCAGCGGCGCGTCGTCGTCCTCGCGGTGATCGGCGAGGCCGGGCACGTCGTGCACGTGCTGGTGCAGCGTGCCGCCGAAGACGACGTTCAGCTCCTGGAAGCCGCGGCATACGGCGAGCACGGGCACGCCCGCGACGATGGCCGCACGCAGCAGCGGCAGCGTCGTCGCGTCGCGCGCCGGGTCGTGCTTCGTGCCCGGCGCACTCGGTTCGCCGCCATACAGATGCGGCTCGACGTTCGAGTAGCTGCCGGTAAACAGCAGCCCGTCGACCGCGTCGAGCACGTCGTCGGTCGACTGGCGCTCGCCGAGGGCCGGCAGCACCATCGCGAGCGCCTGCGCGCCGTCGACGATCGCGGCGACGTACTTGTCGCCGACCGTATGCGACGCGTGGGCGCCGATCTGGGTGAGGTCGGCGGTGATGCCGACGAGAGGTTTCCTTTCCATGACGTCAATCAGTAATCCGTAGGGACGTGACGTGCATCGAGCCGAATGCGGCAAAACGCGGGCGCGACACGACCCCGCAGCCGGGCGCGAGGCGCACGGCCGCTGGTGAATGGGCGCAACGGGATGGCGTGGCGATCCGCGCTGCGCGCGACGGTCAGGCCGTCGTTCGTTTCATTGCGATACGCGATGCGCGACGCGGCAACGCATGCGCGCACGCGTTCCGTCACCGCATGGACGATGCGGTTGGCGAATCGGCGGACGAAACGAACGGCGTAAAGAAAGGAGAGGCGCTACGGCAGCAGCGACGCCACTTCGTCGGTATCGACGGCGACGAATGCGCGTGCGGAAACGGCGTTGTGGCGCCGAACGGAACGACGGGACAGGATGGTGTAGATCGACAGGTGAAGCAGGCGAGGACTATGCCAGCCGCAACTGCCGTCGGAAGCGGGACCGGCGCTGCGCAAACTTCGCACATCGCCTCGATCCCACCTCACCAGAGGGCCACGGACTCTCACGATTACACTCGACTGGTTTGTTGAAAGTATTGAACACCTGATCGTTTCGACGCGCGGGGCGTTTAAAATAATCGAGGCGCCGGCCCTGCGTCATTCAACATTGACGGGCATCGATTGCTGCGTTGCGATGCCGCTTTGACGCTGACCTGAGAGCCAGCATATACGAGCCAATAACGGCGTCAAATGTTTTTTAATGGTCCTGCATCAGGGCTTTCCCGAGCAGTACGAATAAAAGATTCGTAAAGGGAATAGTCGGCGCGCCGTCCATTATTTCGAACGGCTTTCAGGGTTTTCCCCGCTGATGTGCGTCATAAAGTGATTAGAATATTCAACGGCTGTCCCATGCGTCGTTTCACTTTGCCATCGCACTTATCGTGTCCGAAACCGAACCGATGTCCACCGAAGTCGCCGAGCGCCTGCGTTTCGTGCGCAACAAGCATGGCCTGTCGCAGCGCGAACTCGCGAAACGCGCCGGCGTCACCAACGGCACGATCTCGCTGATCGAACAGGGGCGCGTGAGCCCGTCGGTCGGCTCGCTGAAGAAACTGCTCGAATGCATTCCGATGAGTCTCGCCGAGTTCTTCACGTTCGAACTCGTCGAATCGCGCGCGATCGTGTCGCGTCGCGACGAGATGCCGAACCTCGGCAACGAGTCGCTCGCGTTTCAGCTCGTCGGCGCGAACGTGAAGGACCGCAACATGTGCATCCTGCGCGAAACCTATCAGCCGCTGGCCGACACGGGCCCCGAGATGCTGGTGCACGCGGGGCACGAGGGCGGCGTCGTCGTGTCGGGCCGGCTCGAGCTGACCGTCGACGGCGCGACGTGGCTGCTCGACCCCGGAGACGGCTACTACTTCGAAAGCCGTTTGCCGCATCGTTTTCGCAATCCCAGCGCGGAACTGATCTGCGAGGTCGTCTCGGCCAATTCGCCGGCGACCTTCTGACCGCGCGTCACCGCATTCGCTGCAGGCCGGCCGCGTGCCACGCGCGCGGCGTGCCGCATCGCGAATGCCACAACATTGAGGTATCCCGATGAACAAGTTGACTTTGGCTGACTGGCAACGCAAGGCGGCGTCGCTCGAGATCGAAGGGCGCGCATTCATCGATGGCGCGCCGCGCGACGCGCACGGCGGCAGGACCTTCGACTGCGTGAGCCCGATCGACGGCCGCGTGCTGGCGAAGGTCGCCGACTGCGGCGAAGCGGACGTGAACGCCGCCGTCGCGGCCGCGCGCCGCGCGTTCGATGCGGGCGTGTGGGCCGGCCTGAACCCGCGCGAGCGCAAGGCCGTGCTGCTGCGCTGGGCCGCGCTGATGCGCGCGCATCTCGACGAGCTGTCGCTGCTCGAGACGCTCGACGCGGGCAAGCCGATCGGCGACACGACGACGGTCGACGTGCCGGGCGCCGCGTACTGCGTCGAATGGTTCGCCGAGGCGATCGACAAGGTCGGCGGCGAGGTCGCGCCGGCCGATCACCATCTCGTCGGCCTCGTCACGCGCGAGCCGGTCGGCGTGGTGGCCGCCGTCGTGCCGTGGAATTTCCCGATCCTGATGGCCGCATGGAAATTCGGCCCCGCGCTCGCGGCCGGCAACAGCGTCGTGCTGAAGCCGTCGGAGAAATCGCCGCTGACCGCGATCCGCGTCGCGCAGCTCGCGTTCGAGGCCGGCATGCCGGCCGGCGTGTTCAACGTGGTGCCGGGCGCGGGCGAGCCGGGCAAGCTGCTCGCGCTGCATCGCGACGTCGACTGCATCGCGTTCACGGGCTCGACGGCGGTCGGCAAGCTGATCATGCAGTACGCGGCGCAGTCGAACCTGAAGCGCGCGTGGCTGGAGCTCGGCGGCAAGTCGCCGAACATCGTGCTGCCCGACTGCCCCGATCTCGACCGCGCGGCGCAGACGGCGGCCGGCGCGATCTTCTACAACATGGGTGAGATGTGCACGGCGGGCTCCCGGCTGCTCGTGCATCGCGACATCAAGGATGCGTTCATCGAGAAGCTCGTCGCGGCCGCGCGCGCCTACGTGCCGGGCAATCCGCTCGATCCGTCGGTGTCGATGGGCGCGATCGTCGACGGCATCCAGCTCGAGCGCGTGCTCGGTTACATCGAGGCGGGGCGCGGCGAAGGCCGGCTCGTTACCGGCGGCGCACGCGTGCATGCGGAAACGGGCGGCTTCTACGTCGAGCCGACGGTGTTCGAGGTGAAGCCCGATGCGAAGATCGCGCGCGAGGAAATCTTCGGGCCCGTGCTGTCGGTGATCGTGTTCGACGACGTCGACGAGGCCGTCAGGATCGCGAACGACACCGAGTACGGGCTGGCCGCGGCCGTATGGACGTCGAACCTGACGACCGCGCACGACGTGTCGCGCCGGCTGCGCGCGGGCACGGTGTGGGTGAACTGCTATGACGAGGGCGGCGACATGAACTTCCCGTTCGGCGGCTACAAGCAGTCTGGCAACGGCCGCGACAAGTCGCTGCATGCGCTCGAGAAGTACACCGAACTGAAGTCGACGCTGATCCGGCTGCGCTGACGCATGGGTGACTGCCGGCGCCTCGCCGTTCGGCGGTGCGCCGGCGATCGCGAGCGCGTTACGCGCTGCGCAGCGCGGGATGGAAGCCGGCGGCTTCGATGATCGACCGCACGCGTTCGGCGCCTTGCGCCGACTCGACCTTGACGATCTTCGCCGCGACGTCGATGTCGAGCTTCGCGGCGGGATCGGCGGCCGTCACCGCGCGCGTGATCGCGTTGGCGCAACCGCCGCAGGTCATGTCCTGGACTTCGAATTCCATCGTGTGTTCTCCGGGTTGGTGGTTGACGAATACGTTCAGCATGAAGCTTGCCATGGTGGGAAGGTCAAGTGCGCCGCATACGGCGGTGGGCATCGCATCAGCCATTTGTAATGCTGAGGTCTGACGAATGGGCATTTGCATGCGGGCGTCAGTCCGAATCTTTCCCGATTGACGGCCGTGCATTGCCGGCAAAACCCGGCAAAGCCTTGCGCGGCAACGCGCGCGTCGCATCGACGGTGCACGATCTCCATGCCGCGAGTAAGGGTACTTCGGGGTGAAAATGCGAATCGATCTTAGTATCGATTCCCTTCCATATTTCAAACGATTACGCACATGACCCGTTTCGCTATCGGTTTCGCACTGGCCCTGCTGGGCGCGTCGGCCACGTCCGCCTTCGCTGCCGACGACGTCGTCAACCTCACGCTGACGGACCACAAGTTTTCGCCGGACGGCGTGACGATTCCTGCCGGCAAGAAGGTGAAATTCGTCGTGAAGAACCTCGACGCGACGCCCGCCGAATTCGAGAGCGACGACTTCAAGGCGGAGAAGGTCGTGCCGGCCGGCAAGTCGGTCGAGATCCTCGTCGGGCCGCTGAAGGCCGGGACCTACGAGTTCCACGACGAGTATCACGAAGCGCAGTCGAAGACGCATCTGACCGTCAAGTAAGCCGATACCGACATGCTGTCCACTGCCCTGATCGTCTTTCGTGAAGTGCTCGAGGCCGCGCTGGTGGTCTCGATCGTGATGGCCGCCACGAAGGGCGTGCCGCGGCGCGGCTGGTGGGTGGGCGGCGGGCTGGTCGGCGGCGTGGTCGGCGCCGGCCTGATCGCGGCGTTCGCCGACGTGATCTCGCAATGGGCGTCCGGCATGGGGCAGGAGGTCTTCAACGCGGGCGTGATGTTCGTCGCGACGCTGATGCTCGCGTGGCACTGCATCTGGATGAGCCGGCACGGCCGCGAAATGGCGCTGCACATGGGCGAGGTCGGCCGGGCGGTCGCGGCCGGCCGCC
Source organism: Burkholderia sp. AU44665 (assembly GCF_030504405.1). Lineage (NCBI taxonomy): Bacteria > Pseudomonadati > Pseudomonadota > Betaproteobacteria > Burkholderiales > Burkholderiaceae > Burkholderia > Burkholderia sp. AU44665. Next base: position 46,119 of record NZ_JAUJRI010000015.1, read on the forward strand.
GGCCGCTGACCGGGCTCGCGATCGTGGTCGGCGTCGCGGTGCTGCGCGAGGGTTCCGAGGCCGTGCTGTTCCTGTACGGGATCGCGGCGGGAGACCCGGGGCAGACGCCGCAGATGATCGCGGGCGGGCTGCTCGGCGTGCTCGGCGGCGCGGGCCTCGGCTATGCGATGTATGCGGGCCTGCTGCAGATTCCGCTCAAGCGCCTGTTCTCCGTCACCAACGGGTTGATCGTGTTGCTGGCGGCGGGCATGGCAAGCCAGTGCGTCGGCTTCCTGCTGGCCGCGGGCCTCGTGCCGTCGTGGGGCGATGCGGTGTGGGACACGTCGTGGCTGCTCAAGGAATCGAGCATCGTCGGCAAGGCGCTGCATACGCTCGTCGGCTATACCGCGCGCCCGGCGGGTATCCAGATCGCCGTGTACGTCGCGACGCTGGTGGCGATCGTCGTGCTGGCACGGCTCGTCGGCCGGCCGCGGGAGACGGTGAGGCCGCCGCACGCCGCGGCGTGAGTCGAGGGGTTCGAATGAAAGAAGGGGCGTCGCGGACGCCCCTTCTTCATTTGCGGTGCGCGCCGCACCTGCGCGGCCTCATCGGTGACGGCCGTGGATGCGCGCTTGCGTTCGGTCAGCTGTGGTTGTCGATCCACGCGCGCGCCCATTCGAGCCCTGCATCGCGCGCGTCGTCTTCGGTGTCGAATACGCCGAGCACGCCCGACGCCTCGACCAGCCGGTTGTTCTGCGTGATCGTGCCGCTCGCGGCGAAGCGCTCGGGCTGCATGATCTCGTCCTGCTGCAGGATCGCGTGGCCCCAGATCTGGTAGCCGTGGTAGGTCTGCGCTTCCATTATCGAGTCACCTCCGCGGAGCGGCCGTGCGTGCCGACCTGCAGCACGTTGCCGTCCGGCGTGTATTGACGCGGGATGTCGGAGAACGTGAGCGCATGCGTCGCGTCCGGTGCGCCCGGCTGCATCACCGTGAGATGCCCCGGCGCGGGTTGCGCCACGGGGCGCGGGGCGGCCGGCGTGTCGGTCGCGGTGGCGGCCGGGCGGTGCGGGCCGGCTTTCACGGCCTGCGCGACGCGGCGCTTGTGCGGTTTCGCGGCGGCTTTCGGCGTGGCGCTCGCGTGCTTCTCCGCGCTCTTGCCGGTACGCGCGTCGGCGCCCGGGCGCGCAGCCGGCGTGCGAGCCGCGGGTTGCCGCGCCTCGGGCGGGTTCCAGACCTCGACATAGTGCTCGGCGGCCCAACTCGTCGACGCGAACGTCAGCGCCAGCAATCCGCATCCAAACAGTCTTACCATTGTCTCTCCGTCATATTCGTTGCGGCGCGCGTGCGGCCGGGCCGTGCATGGGCAGTCGGGGAAGCCGGCTCAGGAGAACACCTCGAGCCCGTGTTTTTCGACGATCTGGAGCATGCGCGCGGCGATGCCGCTCGGCCGCTTGTCGCCCTGTTCCCATTGGCGGATCGTCGATGTCGTCGTGTTCAGGTAGAGCGCGAACACGCTCTGGCTGACGTTGACCGACTTGCGGATGCGGGCGATCGCTTCCGGATCGAATTGCGGCGCGGCTTCGATGCAGAGATCGTCGTATTCCCGCATCGTCTTCTTGTCGAGCAGGTTGGCGCGATAAAGCCCCGACGCGGCGCTGTGGATCGCCTCCGTTGCGTCGCTCTTGAATCGACCCTTGGCCATTGCAAATCTCCACAAGCGCTTTCAGTGCGACCGGCGTCGCGATGTCGCTGTCGGTGTGTCGACCTACGTCCGCGGCGCGCTTTCCGAGGCGCCTCTTCCAGACGTTGCCGCCGGGATCGACGCCCCGGCCGCAGGCCAGTTCCCGCACCGCGCGGTAGAGCTCGCCATCGGCGATTCCGCTTTCCCGCTGCCTGGTGAAACCCCTTCGTCTTGAACACGCGCCGTACGGAAGCAGGCATGTCGAGCCGGTCGAGTCAGCACCGGATTATATACCACTACGTGGTACATATTTCGACCTGGCCGAATGGCCTGCCTTGCGCCCGCACGCGGTCGGGACGGCCCGGCGAGGGGGCCATCCCGTCGCGCGGCCTTACTCCACCGTCACCGATTTCGCGAGGTTGCGCGGCTTGTCGACGTCGGTGCCGCGCGCGCACGCGGTGTGATACGCGAGCAGTTGCAGCGGCACGACGTGCAGGATCGGCGACAACTGGCCATAGTGTTCCGGCATCCGGATCACGTGCAGGCCGTCGTCGTTGACGATCTGCGTGTCGGCATCCGCGAACACGTATAGCTCGCCGCCGCGCGCGCGCACTTCCTGCATGTTCGACTTCAGCTTCTCGAGCAGCGTGTCGTTCGGCGCGACCGTCACCACCGGCATCGCTTCGGTGACGAGCGCGAGCGGCCCGTGCTTCAGCTCGCCGGCCGGATAGGCTTCGGCGTGGATGTACGAGATTTCCTTCAGCTTCAGCGCGCCTTCGAGCGCGATCGGGTAGTGCAGCCCGCGGCCGAGGAACAGCGCGTTTTCCTTGCGCGCGAATTCCTCCGACCACGCGATGATCTGCGGCTCGAGCGCGAGCACGCTGTTCAGCGCGGCCGGCAGGTGGCGCAGCTCCTTCACGAATTGCGCTTCCTGCGCGGCGTCCACGTGCCCGCGCAGCTTGCCGAGCGTCGCGGCCAGCACGAACAGCGCGACGAGCTGCGTGGTGAACGCCTTCGTCGACGCGACGCCGATCTCGGTGCCCGCGTGCGTCAGGAACTGCATCTCGGTCAGGCGCACCATCGCGCTCGTCGCGACGTTGCACACCGCGAGCGTATGCGTATGGCCGAGCGACTGCGCATGCTTGAGCGCCGCGAGTGTATCGGCCGTCTCGCCCGATTGCGAGATCACGAGCACGAGCTGGCGCGGGTTCGGCACCGACTCGCGGTAGCGGTATTCGCTGGCGATCTCGACCTGGGTCGGGATCTTCGCGATCGATTCGAGCCAGTACTTCGCGGTGAGGCCCGAGTAGTAGCTCGTGCCGCACGCGAGGATCAGCAGGCTGTCGATTTCCGCGAACGCGGCGGGCGCGGCGTCGCCGAACAGCGTCGCGTCGAAGGCTTCCGTCTGCGGCACGGTGTCGCCGATCGCGCGCGGCTGCTCGAAGATTTCCTTCTGCATGAAGTGGCGATAGGGCCCAAGCTCGACCGCGCCGCCGTACGCGCTGACCACGCGGATCTCGCGCTGCACGGTGGCGCCGTGGCGATCGACGATCGTCACGCCGTCGAGCGACAGCTCGCACACGTCGCCTTCCTCGAGGAACGTGAAGCGGTCGGTGCTGCCCGCGAGCGCGAGCGCGTCGGACGCGAGGAAGTTCTCGCCGTCGCCGTGACCGACGACGAGCGGCGAACCCTGGCGCGCGCCGACGACGGTGTGCGGCTGGTCCTTGTGGATCACGGCGATCGCATACGCGCCGTGCAACTGGTGAACGGCTTCGCGCACCGCGTCGAACAGGTTGCCGCGGTACAGGCTGTGCACGAGGTGCGCGATCACTTCGGTGTCGGTCTGCGACACGAATTCGTAGCCCTTCGCGCGCAGCGTTTCGCGCAGCGTCTCGAAGTTCTCGATGATGCCGTTGTGCACGAGCGCGAGCGCGTTCGACGAGAAGATCGGGTGCGCGTTGTGCGTGACGGGCGCGCCGTGCGTGGCCCAGCGCGTGTGCGCGACGCCGGTCGAGCCTTCGAGGTGCGTCTCGCGCACCTGCGCATCGAGATCGGCGACGCGCGCGACGCTGCGCGCGCGCTTCGGTGCGTCGGGCTCGAGCACGGCGACGCCGCACGAGTCGTAGCCACGGTATTCGAGGCGCCGCAATCCTTCGATTAGCACCGGAACGATATTACGCTGCGCAACTGCGCCGACAATGCCGCACATGAATGGTCAGTCCTGTAAGTCGACGCGGGCGCCGCGCGGGCGCCCGCAAAAGGTTCAGCTCTTCTTCTTGACCGGGCGGACGTAGCCGCTCTTCGCGGTCTGCGTCTTCTCGTTCAACGCGAGGACGCCTTCGGCGACGTCCTTCCAGATCGTCGTGCCGGCGGCGATCGTCACGCCGCGGCCGACGCGCACGGGCGCGACGAGCTGCGTGTCGGAGCCGACGAACACGTCGTCCTCGATCACGGTGCGGAACTTGTTCGCGCCGTCGTAGTTGCAGGTGATCGTGCCCGCGCCGATGTTCACGCGCGCGCCGATGTCGGCGTCGCCGATGTACGTGAGATGGTTCGCCTTCGAGCCGTGGCCGATCACCGCGTTCTTCACCTCGACGAAGTTGCCGACGTGCGTTTCGTCCGCGAGCTGCGCGCCCGGGCGCAGCCGCGCGTACGGGCCGATCACGGTGTGCGCGCCGAGTTCGGCGCCGTCGATGTGCGTGAACGCGTCGATGCGCGTGCCCGTGCCGATCGATGCGTTGCGGATCACGCAGTTCGCGCCGATCGTCACGTTGTCGGCGAGCGTCACGTTGCCTTCGAACACGCAGTTCACGTCGATCGATACGTCGCGGCCGCAGCGCAGCGCGCCGCGCACGTCGAGGCGCGCCGGATCGGCGAGCGTGACGCCGTCGACGAGCAGCGCATCGGCGACGTTGCGCTGGTGAATGCGTTCGAGCTCCGCGAGCTGCGCCTTGCTGTTCACGCCGAGCGTTTCCCATTCGTCGTCGGGCTGCGACGTGACGACCTCGAAGCCGGCCTCGATCGCGAGTTCGACGACGTCGGTCAGGTAGTACTCGCCCTGCGCGTTTTCGTTCTTCAGCGCGCCGAGCCACATCGACAGCTGGGCGGTGGGCGTGACGATGATGCCGGTGTTGATCTCGGCGATCTTCAGCTCGTCCGGCGACGCATCCTTCTGCTCGACGATGCGCGTGACGAAGCCGGCCGCGTCGCGCACGATCCGGCCGTAGCCGGTCGGGTCGTCGAGCGTGACGGTCAGGATCCCGTAGCGGCCGTCGAGCGCGGCATCGACGAGACGGCGCAGCGTCGACGCGCGCGTGAGCGGCACGTCGCCGTACAGCACGAGCGTCGGTTGCGCGGGATCGAGCAGCGGCAGCGCCTGGCGCACCGCGTGGCCGGTGCCGAGCTGTTCGGCCTGCACCGCGAACTGGACGTCGGGCGCGGCGACAGCGGCCTGGACCTGCTCGGCGCCGTGGCCGACGACGACGACCAGCCGGGACGGCTGCAGCGTGCGTGCGGTGTCGATGACGTGGGAGAGGAGCGGCCTGCCAGCCAGGGGGTGAAGCACTTTCGGCAGCGCGGAGCGCATGCGCTTGCCGGTGCCTGCCGCCAAAATCACGATATTCATGGCGCCAGCTTGTCAGAGGAGTTTGAAGCCCTCTATTTTAGCATGCGGCCCCTGGCGCTCCGGGCCTGTCGCGGCGGGGCGACGGCGCCGGAAAGGGCTGCCGGCGCCCGGTTCCGGCGGGTGTTCCGCCCCTGCTTACAGGTCGTCGAACTGGACGATCGAGATCGGCCGGGCGGCGCCCGGCGCCGCCGACTCGTCACCCGACGCGCACGGTTCCTCGTCGAACGCGATGTCGCCTTGCGGGTCGGCCTCGCCCGTCGCGCGCAGCGACTGGAACGGATACAGCGTCGTGTCCATCAGGTGCGACGGCACGACCTTCGCGAGCGCGTTGAACATGTTGTCGACGCGGCCCGGGAAGCGCTTGTCCCAGTCGCGGATCAGCGCCTTCATTTCCGCGCGCTTCAGGTTCGGCTGGCTGCCGCACAGGTTGCACGGGATGATCGGGAATTCGCGCAATTCCGCGTATTTCTCGAGATCGGTTTCCTTCACGTACGCGAGCGGGCGGATCACGATGTTCCTGCCGTCGTCCGACTGCAGCTTCGGCGGCATCCCCTTCAGCTTGCCGCCGTAGAACATGTTCAGCAGCAGCGTCTGCACGATGTCGTCGCGGTGATGGCCGAGCGCGATCTTGGTCGCGCCGAGCTCGCCGGCCACGCGGTACAGGATCCCGCGGCGCAGCCGCGAGCACAGCGAGCAGGTCGTCTTGCCTTCCGGCACGAGCCGCTTGACGATGCTGTAGGTGTCCTGGTTCTCGATGTGGAACGGCACGCCGACCTGCGTCAGGTATTCGGGCAGCACGTGCTCGGGGAAGCCCGGCTGCTTCTGGTCGAGGTTCACCGCGACGATGTCGAAGTCGATCGGCGCGCGCTCGCGCAGGCGCAGCAGCACGTCGAGCATCGCGTAGCTGTCCTTGCCGCCCGACAGGCACACCATCACCTTGTCGCCGTTCTCGATCATGTTGTAGTCGCCGATCGCCTGGCCGACCTGGCGCACGATCCGCTTGAACAGCTTGTTGTTCTCGTACGCTTCCTTCTGCTCGCGGCGCGTGAGCGCGGGGCGGCCGGCCGACGCGGCGGCGTCGTCCAGCGTGGCGGCGTCGGCCGCCGTGTCGTTCATGTGGGGGGCGTTCATGCGCGCTCCTCGTCCTTGATGCGAAAGACTTCGACGCCGACGGCGTCGCAGTCCGGATAGGCGTCCGGTTTCTCGGTACGGACGCGTACCGCGCGCACGGTGTCGTGCGCCAGCAGGTGCGCGGCGATCGAATCGCACAGCGTTTCCTGCAGGTGGATGTGGCCGCGCGCCAGGCACTGCGCGACGCTTTGCTTCATCAGGTCGTAGTCGACGACTTCGTGCAGCCGGTCGTCGACGGGGGTGGACAGCGCGAGCGGCACGAACAGGTCGATGTTGATGACGACGCGCTGCTCGCCGCGCTTCTCGTGTTCGAAGGCCCCGATGTTGATGTGCACCTCGTAGTCGCGCAGGTAGAGCCTGCGGCAATCCGCGAGGCGGGGGTGCAGGAGAGCGGAAAACATGGTCGTCCCAGTCAAATTGGCGTGCGCTCACGCAAAGCGGCGCGGGCGGCGGCGCTTGGGCCGCGCCCGCGCGGTTCATTCATTCGGGCCGGCGGCGGGCGGCACCAGGTGCTCGCCGCCGTCGACGGTCAGCGTCGCGCCGGTGACGCCGGGCGCGCTCGCGAGATAGCAGGCGGCCGCCGCGATGTCGTCCGCGTGCGGCGCGTGGCCGCGCACGAGCGCCGCGACCCGCACCTTCGGCGCGAGCGCCAGCGCGAGCGCCGACGTCGCGCGGTTCAATGCGGCCTGCATCAGCGCATGCGACAGTTGCGCCGGTGCCGGGTGAAACAGGGCCTGATCCAGTACGTGGATCGCGCACGCACGCAGCGCTTCGTGCTCGCGCGCGGCGTCGGGCGTCGCGTCGGCGAGCGCGCGCGCCACAGCGAGCGGCGCCGTCACGTTGCGTGCGAGCGCAGCAGCGAGTGCGGCGGCGAGCGACGCGCCGTCCACGGTATGCGCGTCGTCGGCGCTGGCGCTGACGAACACCGCGCACGCGGGCCGGCCGAGCGCTTCGCCGCACGCGGCGACGAGGCCCGCGGCATCGGCTTCCAGGGCCAGATCGGCGTCGAGCACGGCCGCACGGCGGCCGAGCGCCGCCACTTCGGCGACGAGCGCGTCGGCGGCCGCGCGCGGCGCGCCGTGGCCGCGCTGCAGCGCGACGTCCCAGCCCCGGCGGGCGAAACCCGTCGCGAGCGCACGGCCGATCGACGCGGCGTCGGCCGCGCTGCCCAGGGCGCCCGTGACGAGCACCACGCGTGGGGTCGACGTATCGGCTGAAACGGTCATTTACAATGCCGGGATGAACCCGAAAGCTCACGAACCCGCTAGTTTACCTGCTCCCGGCCCTGACGCGCTCGCGCAGTCCGAAACCCTCGCCGCGCAACTGCGCGACGAGATCGCGACGGCCGGCGGCTGGCTGCCGTTCGACCGCTTCATGGAGCGCGCGCTGTATGCGCCGGGCCTCGGTTATTACAGCGGCGGCGCGCGCAAGTTCGGGCGTCGCGCCGACGACGGCAGCGACTTCGTCACCGCGCCCGAGCTGTCGCCGCTATTCGCGCAGACGCTCGCGAATCCGGTCGCCGAAGCACTGGCGGCGAGCGGCACGCGCCGCGTGATGGAGTTCGGCGCCGGCACGGGCAAGCTCGCGGCCGGGCTGCTCGCGGCGCTCGACGCGCCGGGCGTCGAACTCGACGAATACCTGATCGTCGACCTGTCCGGCGAACTGCGCGAGCGGCAGCGCGACATGATCGAAGCCGCGGTGCCGGCGCGGGCCGCGAAGGTGCGCTGGCTCGACGCGCTGCCTGAGCGGTTCGAGGGTGTCGTGGTCGGCAACGAGGTGCTCGACGCGATGCCGGTGCGCCTCTTCGCGAAGGCGGACGGCGCGTGGCGCGAGCGCGGCGTCGCGCTCGACGCGCGGCAGGCGTTCGTGTTCGACGACCGGCCGGTCGGCGCGGCCGCGTTGCCGGCGGTGCTCACGGGGCTGGACGTCGGCGACGGCTACGTGACCGAAACGCACGAGGCCGCGCTGGCGTTCACGCGCACCGTCTGCACGATGCTCGCGCGCGGCGCGGTGCTGCTGGTCGACTACGGTTTCCCCGCGCACGAGTACTACCACCCGCAGCGCGACCGCGGCACGCTGATGTGCCACTACCGCCACCACGCGCACGACGACCCGTTCGTGTACCCGGGCCTGCAGGACATCACCGCGCACGTCGAATTCACCGGCATCTACGACGCGGGCGTCGCGACCGGCGCCGATCTGCTCGGCTACACGTCGCAGGCGCGCTTCCTGTTGAACGCGGGCATCACCGACGCGCTGGCCGCGATCGATCCGTCCGACATCCACGCGTTCCTGCCGGCCGCGAACGCGGTGCAGAAGCTGATCTCGGAGGCCGAGATGGGCGAGCTGTTCAAGGTGATCGCGTTTTCGCGCGGGATCGACGGCACGCTCGACGCGTTCGCGCGCGGCGACCGTTCGCACGCGCTCTGACGGGCGCGACACATGTACGTTCCCTATGTAAACGGGCCTCAGGCATGCTGCGCTGGCTATTGACGACGTTCATCGCGGTGATGATCCTCACGCGCTGCTGGCCGTGGCTCGGCAAGCTCGGCATCGGGCGGATGCCGGGCGACGTCACGCTGACGCTCGGCGGGCGGCGCTACCCGTTCCCGTTCATGTCGACGCTGGTGCTGACGATGCTGGTATCGATGGTGGCGCGGCTGCTCTGAATCGAGCGGGACGGCGCGTCGCGGTCGCGCCGCGGCGCGCGCGTGAGGGTGCTGCGCGTCACAGCTCGATCTCGCCGAGGATCCGGTGCGCGAGCGCCTTGGCTTCCTCGAACGCTTCTTCCTCGCTCGAACTCGTCGTGTGGACGTCGTAGCGCATGTTTTCCGTCTCGTCGCCGTCGTCCCGCGCCAGGATCACGTAGCCCTGAAACTCGCCGTTGTCCGAGCGGTGCGTATGCGCCTTGGCCGTGTAGATGCCTTTGGTGAACGTGTTCGTGTCCATCGTGCCTCTCCCGCAATAGGACGCTTCATCGTAGCACTGCGGCGCAGCATGGTGAATGCGGTTTATCGGTGACCGATCGGCGGCCGGCCACCGTCCCTTCTTCGCCTCTTCAGCGTGCCTTCACCCTTCAAGCAGCGCGACGACCTCGTCGAGCGTCGGGGCGTGCGCGCCCGTATGCCGGCACGCGGCGGCGCCGGCCGCCACCGCGAACGCGAGATGCTCGCGCCAGCCGCGCCGCGGCGCGGCCATCAGGCTGAACAGCAGGCCGCCGATCGACGCGTCGCCCGCGCCGACGGTGTCGGCCACCTCGACGCGCGGCGGGCTGGCTTCGTGCACGTCGCCGTCCGCATGGAGCGTGGCCGTCTGCGCGCCGCGCGTGACGAGCACGGCCGCCCGCGGGTTCAGCGCGCGCACCGCCGCGATCGCGTCGGGGCCATCGCCGCCGAACAGGTGCCGCAGGTCTTCGTCGGACACCTTGATCAGGTCGGCGAGGGCGGCCATCTTCTCCAGCGTCGGCCGGTACGCGGCCGTCATCAGGTTCCGCACGTTCGGGTCGAAGCTGATCTTCACGCCGCGCGCATGCAGGTCGGCCGCGAGCGCGGCCAGCGTGCTCGCGAGCGGTTCGCGCACGAGGCTGATGCAGCCGAAATGCGCCCATTTCACGTGATCGGTCCAGCCGGCCGGCAGCCGTGCCGGATCGAACGCGAGATCGGCGCTCGCTTCGCCGATGAAGAAGTACGCGGGCGGGCGCGTTTCGTGGACGATCGCGAGCAGCGGCGGCCGCGCGACGCGCTGCAGGAAGCGCAGGTCGAGGCCGGCCGCTTCGCTCGCGCGCCACAGCACGTCGGAGAAGTAGTCTTCGCCGATCGCGCCCGCAAGCGCGCTCGGCACGCCGAGCCGCGCGACCGCGCGCGCGACGTTCCAGCCGGCGCCGCCCGGCACCGACGTCCACTGCGCGTCGCCCGCGCGCACCATGTCGGTCAGGATGTCGCCCGCCGACACGAAAGCCGGAAACGTGCCGCCGCTCATTGCGTCGGCTCGCTGCGTTGCGCGCGCGCGAGGGTCGCGAGCACGTCGTAGCAGGCGCCCATCGTGTGATAGTCGGTCTTGCCGGCCGGGCTCTTCTCGTCGCTGTACTTGCGGTTGTCGCAGGTGAGGATCCGGTACCACGCGCCGTAGCGGTGATCGACGAAGTGCGCCCAGCTGTAGCGCCAGATCTCGTCGTACCAGTCCCAGAAACGCTCGCTGCCGGTGCGCGCGCCGAGCATCGCGGCCGCCGCGAAGGTCTCCGCCTGCACCCAGAAATACTTGTTGTGGTCGCAGATCGTGAAGTCCGGGCCGAAGCCGTAGCAGAGGCCGCCGTGATCGGCGTCCCATGCGTGCGTGAGCGCCGCGTCGAACAGCTCGGTCGCGCGCGGCACGAGCCAGTCGAGCGGGCGGTGCCGCTCGAGGATCAGCAGCAGCTTCGCCCATTCGGTCTGGTGCCCGGGCTGGAAGCCCCACGGGCGGAAGATGTTCGAGCTGTCTTCCTTGTTGTAGTCCCAGTCGACCGACCAGTCCGCATGGTAGTGCTCCCACACGAGCCCGCCCGACAGCGCGGCCTGGCGCTGCGTGATGTGGGTGGCGAGCTTTTCCGCGCGATCGAGGTACGTGAGGTGGCCGGTCGCCTCGTAGGCGGCGAGCAGCGCTTCCGTCATGTGCATGTTCGCGTTCTGGCCGCGATACGTCGATACGTTCCAGTTCGGCGTCGCGTCGTCCGCATAGAGGCCCGCGGCCGCATCCCAGAAGCGGTGCTCGGCGAGCTCGTAGGTGGCCGCGATCAGCGGGCGCGCTTCGTCGATGCCGGCCATCGTCGCGTGGGCGGCCGCGAGCAGCACGAACGCGAGGCCGTAGCAGTGGCGCGTGCCGTCGAGCGTCGCGCGCTTCGCGCCGTCGCGCCAGTCGAGCTCCCAGTCGTAGCCCTGCAGCGCGTCGTCCCAGTGCGCGTCGCGCAGGAAGCGCAGCCCGTGGCGCGCGTATTCCAGGTGGCGCGGATCGCCGAAATGCCGGTACGCCATCGCGTAGTTGAAGACGAACCGGCAACTGCTGACGAGATGGCGCGACGTGCGGTTGTAGATGCTGCCGTCGTCGCGGAAGTAGTGGTAGAAGCCGCCCGTCGGGTCGAATGCGTTGGCCGCGTAGAAGCGCAGCGTGTCTTCGACGTGCGACAGCAGGAACGACGGATCGCGGAAGCTCGCGACGAACGGTGCGGCTGGCGCGTGGCCGGCCGGCGCGGCGGCGCGGGGTTGGACCGGAGGCATGTTCATGATTCTTGGACCGTGGCGGTATCGAGTGCCGGGGAGCCGGCGGGCTGGCTGCTGGCCCGCACGATCAGCTCGACGGGCAGGGAAATCTCGGTGCGCTCGGGCGCTTCGGCGAGCAGCAGCTCGACGCCGCGGCGGCCCAGCGCTTCCTTGTCGACCGCGAGCGTCGTGAGCGGCGGGCTCGCGTGCGCGGCGGCCGGGATGTCGTCGAAGCCGACGATCGCGATGTCGTCCGGAATCCGCAGCCCGCGCGCGATGCACACGCGCTGCGCGGCCAGCGCGGCCGCGTCGTTGTACGCGAACACGGCTTCGGGCCGCGGGCCCGGCGCGTCGAGCAGTTGCTCCATCGCACGCGCGGCGCCCGTGTCGGGGTCGAGCCCGGCGTCGATCGTCACTTCGTACGCGGGATCGAACAGCCGCCCGGCTTCGAAGAACGCGCGCCGATAGCCGATCGCGCGCTGCGCGATGCTGTAGTGCGCGGCCGAGCCGCCGATGAAGGCGATCCGCGAGCGGCCGGTGGCGAGCAGGTGGCGCATCGCGAGTGCCGCGCCGGTCGCGTTGTCGATGTTGACCGAGCGCAGCCCGGGCGCCCACAGGTCGATCAGCACGAGCGGCCGGCCGGTGGCGGCGAGCGCCTCGATCGTCTCGGGCTCGATGAAGCCGGCGACCGCGATCGCGTCGGGCGCGTGCGGGCGCATCTGGCGCAGCACGTCGTCGTTCGGGCCGACCGTGAGCAGCGTCGGCACGATGCCGCGCTCGCGGCACGCGTCCTCGACGCCGTGCAGCACGTGCGAGAAGAACGGGCTCGCGGGAAAGCGGTTGTGCTGCCGATGCAGCAGGAAGGTGAGCCGGCGGATGCGCGGCCGCAGCTGGGCGGGATCGTAGCCGAGCTGCTGCGCGATCCCGACGATGCGCGCGCGCGTGGCTTCGGACAGGCCGGGCTGGTTTTTCAGCGCGCGGGAGACGGTGCCGATCGAAACCTCAGCCGCCCGCGCCACATCGCGAATGGTCGTACCCATCGTTCGGGGTCCGGTTTGTTTAGGGTGGAGGCGATTGTATAGTAAAACGTATCGCGGAATTCGGGCCGGATAACCGGGGAATACCCGCAAATAGCGGATTTTTAAGCGCTAATCTGCGAAAACGCCGTTACTAAAAATACTAAACAAAACGCGAAAAAGGCAAGGTGGGCGTGCGGGTGTCCGGCGGTGCCGACGCAGCGCCGCAAAATGGGCAGTCGGACCGCGCGCCCGTGCGAGCGTGGGGGCGCCGTGGCCGTGGCCGTGACCGATGACGATGAGAGGCCGTTGCGCGACAGCCGAACGTTGCAGCGGCCGGGCATCGCCCCCGTCGCACGGTGCACCGGTTTTCCGTGCGTCGCGGGCGACCGTCCGTCGTTCAGCCAGCCGCCACCGCCACGGCCGGCGGTTCGCCGCGATGCCGCAGCGCGGCGCGGCCGGCATCGAGATCGACGACCGCGAGCCCGTCCGGCTGCTGCTTGGCCCGCCGCTTCGCGAGCGCGGCGACCGACGCGATCTCGTCGCTGCCGTAGCGTTTCGCGCCGTGCGCGCCGGCCGGCACGCCCACCGCGCCGATCGCCATCGTCACGAAGCCGAAGAACGCCGGGTTGCCGTGGCGGTCCTCGCCATGCAGCCCGCCCGCCTGCCGGTCGGCCTGCGTGTAGAAAAGCCGCGCGCCGTCGTTGAAGCGCGCGATCGCGTCGGCGGCGCGCTCGCGCCAGTCGTCGCGCTGGAACAGCACCAGGAAATCGTCGCCGCCGACATGGCCGAGAAAGTCGCGCTGCGGGTCGCATACGCCGGCCAGCACGGTCGCGGCGAACTTCAGCACTTCGTCGCCTTGCCAGTAGCCGTACTGGTCGTTGAACGGCTTGAACTGGTTCAGGTCGACGTAGCACGCATGAAAGCCGGCGTCGCGCTGGAGCAGGCGGTCGATGTGCGCGCTGATCGGAATGTTGCCGGGCAGGAAGGTCAGCGGATTCGCGTAGCGCGCGGCCTCGATGCGCATTTCGGTCACCGTGCGCACCAGGCTCTCGCCGGTGCCGAGCCCGACATAGCGGCCGTGTTCGGTGATCACGAAGCCGTCCGCGAGATAGCGCTGGTCGTGGCTCGCGAGCAGCAGCGCGAGTTGCTCGAAGGTCGTCGCGTTGTCGATCATCAGCGGCGCATCGTTCGCGAACTGCAGGCACGGCTTCTTCCCGAACACCTCGCGGTGATACGGCAGCGCGAAACGGTCGATGAAGCCGCGACGATTGACGAGCGCGACGGGCCGCCCGCGCTCGACGAGCGCGACCGCGTGCAGGTCGGGCATCCGGTTGAACAGGTCGAGCACGTCGTTGCTGGTCGCGTCGCGCGGCAGCGCCGGGGCGGGCACGAGCATCTTCCCGGCGATCGTGCCGGCCGGCCGCACCGCGCGCGTCATGCCGGGAAACACCGCGATGTGCGGCGCGCGGATCGCGTCGCGCGCGGCCGGCGCGACCACCCGCGACGGCTGCGCGTTCGGCCGGCCGAGCAGGAAGCCCTGCACGCAGCAGATGCCCATGTCGCGCACGACGATCAGGTCGCATTCGTTCTCGATGCCTTCCGCGATCAGCTTCGCGCCGCTCGCCTGCGCGAAGTGCTGCATCGCCTTCACGGCCTCGAACTTGAGCGGGTCGCGCGCGATGTCGTGGATGAAGAAGCGGTCGATCTTCACGAGGTCCGGGTGCAGGCGCAGCCACAGGTTCATGCTCGCGTTCGCGGTGCCGTAGTCGTCGAGCGCGAACTGGATGCCGGCGTCGCGCAGCGACGCGACCGCCGGCCCGATGTCCGCGAGATCGGGAATCGCGTTCTGCTCGGTGAGCTCGATCACGATGCGTTCGGCGCCGATGTGCGCGCGGCCGAGGAACTGGCATGCGCGCTCGCGTTCGCTGGCGAGCGTGAGGATGGTGCCCGCGCTGAAATTGAGGAACAGCTTGCCATCGCAGCCGAGCGCCGCGAACGCGTCGAGGCAGGCGAGCGCGGCCGCCCGTTCGAGCGCGATGGTTTCGCCTTCGCGCGCGGCCTGCGCGAACAGCGCGGCGGGCGGCTCGAGGTCGGTGCCGCGCGGGCCGCGGATCAGTCCTTCGTAACCGACGACCGTCCCCGACCCGAGGTCGACGATCGGCTGGAAGACGGCGGCGAGCGCGCGATCCGCGATCAGGCGCGAGGTGCGGGTGGCGGCGGAACCGGAGTGGGGCGCGGGCATGGGCGAGGGCAGCCGAATCGACGGGACGTCCGGCTTAACGGCATCGCGCGCGGAGAATTGAATGAAGATTTCGTGACATGACCGGCGTTGCCGGTGCATCGCGCCGGATACGCGTCGGCGCGTGGCCGGAAGGGGCGAGGGACCGAAAACGGGGGGCGATGAGCGGTAGGCGGAAAGCGGAAAGCCGCCCGCGGCGGCCATCGCGCCCCCGGACGTGTCAGCGCTTGCCCGCGCTCAGCGCGCCGGACGCGGCCGTCGCGCCGCCCTCGTCGTGCTCGCCGCTCGTGTCGCGCGCGCCCCAGCGCTGCGCGAGCGCCGCGCACGCCATCAGCTGGATCTGGTGAAACAGCATCAGCGGCAGCACGATCGCGCCGACCGCGTTCGCCGAGAAGATCACCTTCGCCATCGGCACGCCGGCCGCGAGGCTCTTCTTCGATCCGCAGAAGATGATCGTGATCTGGTCGGCGCGGTTGAAGCCGAGCCGCTTGCTGACGAACGCGGTCAGCAGCAGCGCGATCGCGAGCAGCACGAGGTTGACGACGAGCAGGCCGCCGAGCGCGCGCGGCGGAATCTGGTGCCACAGCCCCTCGTTGACGGCCTCGCTGAACGCGACGTAGACGACCAGCAGGATCGAGCCCTGGTCGACGAAGCGCAGCACGCCGCGATTGCGGTCGATCCAGCCGCCGATCACGGGCCGCAGCAACTGCCCGGCGATGAACGGCACGAGCAGTTGCATCACGATGCTGCCGACGGTGCTCCACGGCGACGCGGCCGCGGCCGACTGCGACGTGATCATCAGCCCGACGAGCGCCGGCGTGACGAAGATCCCGAGCAGGCTCGACGCGGAGGCCGCGCACACGGCGGCAGGCACGTTGCCCTTCGCGATCGACGTGAACGCGATCGACGACTGGACCGTCGACGGCAGCGTGCAGAGGAACAGCACGCCCGCATACAGCGTCGGCGTGACGAGCGGCTGCAGCACGGGTTTCAGCGCGAGGCCGAGCAGCGGGAACAGCGCGAACGTGCTGAGCAGCACGAGCGCGTGCAGCCGCCAGTGCGTCGCGCCCGCGACGACGGCTTCGCGCGACAGTTTGGCGCCATGCAGGAAAAACAGCAGGCCGACGGCGATGTTGGTGGCCCAGTTGAACGCATGGGCGGCCGGGCCGCGGCACGGCACGAGGCTCGCGAGTACGACGGTGCCGACGAGCGCGAGCGTGAAGTTGTCGGGAAGAAAACGGGGACGGGCCATCGGGAACTCGATTCGGAAACGACGAAGGCGCGCGTCGCGCGCGCGGATGGCGTTATTGTCCCGGTTGACGATTCACTACACAAATTCATTGTGCGAATCGATTGATGAATCAGTGGCATGCAACGGCGGCCGCCGTACGAGTCGCGGCGGCGGCCAAAACCGCGGAAGAACGTTCCGTCGCGATCGCGCCCGGAAGTGAAAAAACCTAGCAGTAACATGGTGTTACACCGATGCCGGCGACATAACACTTTTTGGCTCGACACGCTTTCCCCCCGCTCATAAATTACTGCTGAAAGCCTTGGGTCGGCCGAAAGGAGCCGACGGCGGGCGTCGATGGGCACGGAACGATGACGGAACGGGTGAAACGGAAGATCGGACGATGGGCGGCAGGCGTGCTCGGCACGCTGCTGATGCCGCTCGCGCTCGCCCAGCCTCCCCACGGCGGTCACGGGTTCGGCAGCCACGGCTTCGGCGGCGGCGACATGCGCGCGTACGGTCAGCCCGCCGGCGGCGCTCCGGTGTGGCGTCGCGTGCCGCCGTCTGCCGGCGTGCGTCCCGGCGGCGTGAGCGGTGCCGGCTCCCGCTGGGGGCTGCGCCCGACACCGTCGTACGGCCATTACGCCGCGCAAAGCCCGTATCGGCCGATCAACGCCGAAGTCCGCCAGATGCCGCGCCCGCCCGGCGGCGGCAACGTCCCGCTGCGAGCCGGCTCGATCCGCGCCGACGTCGCGCGCTACAACGAGGAGCGCGGCGGCCGCCCGATGCCGCCGCCTCGCTCGCAGGAAGAGCCTGCGCACTCGCCGTTTTTCTCCCCGTTCTACCGAAACTGAGCGCCCCGGCGCTCGTCCCCTTGCCGGCTGATGCGAATTCGCCACAGTCGCGCGCAGATTCCCGCTGATTTTCCCGCCGCATTGCGCTATCTTTCGCGCCCGGCACGCCATGCCGCGCCGCCGCCCGCCCGTGCGACCGCGTTCGTGCCGGGCCGCCGCCGTGCGTGCGGCCATGGATACCTGCCGCGAAGTTAATGCCGACGCTATACCCGCAATAAGCGTGCGCAATTTTGACCGGACGAATGATCCGTAAAGATGGCTGCGCCCCATACGACGCAAGCACTCGGCTCCATACAACAACGCTCGCGCCACTTATCGACTATTCGACAAAACCTGGAGATCCCATGAAAGCATTCGCCCGCCGTGCGTCGCGCACGTCCGTCAAGCTGATCGCCGCAGCCGCCTGCGTGGCGGCTGCCGCACCCGTCCATGCGCAGTCGAGCGTCTCGCTCTACGGGCAGGTTGACGAATGGGTCGGCGCCACCAAGTTCCCGGGCGGCGATCGCGCGTGGAACGTGTCGGGCGGCGGCATGTCGACGTCGTACTGGGGCCTGCACGGCGCCGAGGACCTCGGCAGCGGCTACAAGGCGATCTTCACGCTGGAGAGTTTCTTCCGTGCGCAGAACGGCCAGTACGGCCGCTTCCAGGGCGACACGTTCTTCGCGCGCAACGCGTACGTCGGCATCAGCTCGCCGTACGGCACGGTGACGGCGGGCCGCCTGACGACGCACCTGTTCCTGTCGACGATCCTGTTCAACCCGTTCTACGACTCGTACACCTTCTCGCCGATGGTGTATCACGTGTTCCTCGGCCTCGGCACGTTCCCGACCTATCCGAGCGACCAGGGCGCGGTGGGCGATTCGGGCTGGAACAACGCGCTGGGTTACACGTCGCCTTCGTTCGGGGGCCTGAACTTCGGCGCGATGTACGCGCTCGGCAACCAGGCCGGCGACAACCGTTCGAAGAAGTGGAGCGCGCAGTTCAACTACGCGAACGGCCCGTTCGCGGCGACCGCCGTGTATCAGTACGTGAACTTCAACAACGGCCCGCAGGACCTGAGCGCGCTCGTGACCGGCATGAAGAGCCAGGGCATCGCGCTGGTCGGCGCCACCTACGACCTGAAGCTCGTGAAGCTGTTCGGCCAGTACATGTATACGAAGAACGACCAGGTCGCGGGCAGCTGGCACGTGAACACCGCGCAGGGCGGCGTGTCGGTGCCGATCGGCGTGGGCAATGCGATGGCGTCGTATGCGTACTCGCGCGACGCGGGCGGCCTCGACCAGACGCGCCAGACCTGGGCCGTCGGCTACGACTATCCGCTGTCCAAGCGCACCGACGTCTACGCGGCCTACATGAACGATCACATCAGCGGCCTGTCGACCGGCAACACGTTCGGCGCCGGCATCCGCGCGAAGTTCTGACGCGCACGCGCGATCGGTGCGCCGGCCGCGCGTCAATCGCGCGTTTCGGCTGCATGTTTTCCTGCCCGTCATTTTCAGTCCGAAGCGGCGCCGCCACCCGCGGCGCCGTTTTGCCTTTCTTGACCTTTCTGTTTCCCCGCCTTTGTTACCCTATCTCGTAATTGGTCGATTTCCCGGGATTGCGAGCTAGTTCGATGGATACCCTCGTCAGCATGAATGTGTTTCGCTACGTCGTCGAAGTGGGCAGCTTCGTCGGCGCGGCGGAGCGCATGCAGATGTCGGCGGCGATGGCGAGCAAGCACGTGATGCACCTCGAGCAGCAGCTCGGCGCGCGGCTGCTGCATCGCACGACACGACGCGTCGCGCCGACCGAGGCGGGACGCGAATACTACGAGCGCCTCGTGCAGGCGCTGTCCGAACTCGACGAGGCCGGGCAGGCCGTCGGCGCCGCGAGCGTGGTGCCGCAGGGCCGGCTGCGCGTGACGTCGCTGTCCGCGTTCGGGCTGCGGCACGTGATGCAGGCCGTCACCGATTATGCGGGCCGGTTCCCGGACGTGACCGTCGACATGACGCTGTCCGATCGCGTGGTCGACCTGATCGAGGAAGGCTACGACGTCGCGGTGCGCGCGGCGCCGAACGGATTGAAATCGTCGTCGCTGGTCGCGCGCCAGATCGCGACCGCGCACATCCTGCTGGTCGCGTCGCCCGCATATCTGGAGAAGCACGGCACGCCCCGGACGATCGCCGATCTCGCGGATCACAACTACCTGCGGCGCGATTCGAATTCGACGATGCTCGATTCGCTGGTGATCGACGCGGCCGCCGCGTCGCGCGTGAGCCTGAACGGCAACCTGATCGTGAACCATCTCGAAGGGCTGCGCGCGGCCGTGCTCGCCGGCGCGGGCATCGCGCTGCTCGGCACCGAAGTGGTCGGCGACGACATCGAAGCGGGCCGGCTCGTGCCGGTGCTGCTCGATTCGGTGCCGCCGCACGAGGCGCCGATCTATGCGGTGTACGCGAGCCGTCGTCACGTGTCCGCGAAGGTGCGCTCGTTCGTCGACTTCCTCGCCGCGCGTTTTGAAGGGCAGTCGCTGTGCCCGTCGATCGAATCGCGTCTGCGCGTGCTGCCGATCACGCGGATGAAGCGCGCGGGCTGAGCCGCATCGTTCCGCCGCGGCGGGGCAATAAAAAAGCGCGAACCGCTGCGGTTCGCGCTTTTTTCGTTGGGGCGACGATCTCGCGCCGATGGCGGCCGATGGCGGCCACCACGGCCGCCGCATCCGTCAGCGCGGGATGCCGAGCCGCGCCTTCGCGTCGTCGTACTCGCGCTTGAGCCGCTCGACGAGCGCAGCCACGCTCGGCAGATCGTCCATCAGACCGACGCCCTGGCCGGCGCCCCAGATGTCCTTCCATGCCTTGGTCTTGTCGCTGCCGAAATTCATCTTGGTCTTGTCGGATTCCGGCAGCGCGTCCGGATCGAGGCCGGCCTTCTCGATGCTCTCGCGGATGTAGTTGCCGTGCACGCCCGTGAAGAGGTTCGTGTAGATGATGTCCGACGATTTCGCGTTCAGGATCGCGTGCTTGTAGTCGTCGATCGCGTGCGCTTCCTGCGTCGCGATGAAACGCGTGCCCATGTACGCGAAGTCGGCGCCCATCGCCTGCGCGGCGAGGATCGAGCCGCCGTTCGCGATCGAGCCGGACAGCACGATCGGGCCGTCGAAGATCTTGCGGACTTCGCCGACCAGCGCGAACGGCGACGTCGTGCCCGCGTGGCCGCCGGCGCCGGCCGCGACGAGGATCAGCCCGTCGACGCCCGCTTCGAGCGCCTTCTGCGCGTGGCGCAGGTTGATCACGTCGTGCAGCACGATGCCGCCGTAGCCGTGCACCGCATCGACGATCTCGCGCGCCGGCGCGCGCAGGCTCGTGATGAAGATCGGCACCTTGTGCTCGACGCACACGCGCACGTCGTGCTCGAGCCGTGCATTCGACTGGTGGACGATCTGATTGACCGCGATCGGGCCGATCACCGCGTCGGGATGTTTCGCCTTGTGCTCGGCGAGTTCCGACTGGATTTGCGTGAGCCACTCGTCGAGCAGTTCGGCCGGGCGCGCATTGAGCGCGGGGAACGAACCGACGATGCCCGCCTTGCATTGCGCGAGCACGAGTTCGGGGTAGCTGACGATGAACATCGGCGACGCGATGACGGGGAGCGTCAGGTTCTGCAGGACGGTGGGCAATGCCATGTGATGTCTCCAGTCTCCGGGGGCGTGGCGGTCGAACGGTGATTCGAGTGTAGCCGCGGAACGCATTCGGTCATATTAATACGAACGGTCGTGCGATTCTACGCGAGCTTAGCAAAAGGCGCGGTGGGCCGGCAATCGAGTGAGTGTTCTCTTTCTACGGTTTCGGGCGGTGACCTCGCTGTGAAGACGCGCCGCCACTTTTAAAATAGCCGCCATAACAAACCAACGAGAAACAAACCATGTCGTTTGACGCGTTTGCATCGTTTCGCGTGACGGTGCAGGACACCGACATCTTCGGTGTCAAAGGAGGCGCGGGGCCGCCGCTGCTGTTGCTGCATGGCCATCCGCAGACCCACATGATCTGGCATCGCGTTGCCGCGACGCTCGCGAATCACTTCACGGTGATCGCCACCGACCTGCGCGGCTACGGCGCATCGGGCCGGCCGCCGAGCGACGCGCGCCACGCGCCGTATTCGAAACGGGCGATGGCGGCGGACCAGGTCGCCGTGATGCGGCATTTCGGCTTCGAGCATTTCCATGTGTGCGCGCACGATCGCGGCGCGCGGGTCGCGCACCGGCTCGCGCTCGATCATGCGGATGCCGTCGAGCGGATGATGCTGCTCGACATCGCGCCGACGCTCGCGATGTACGAGAAAACCGATCGCGCGTTCGCGACCGCGTATTTCCACTGGTTCTTCCTGATCCAGCCCGAGCCGCTGCCCGAGACGCTGATCGGCGCGCACACCGATGCGTACATCGAACGCGTGATGGGCAACCGCTCGGCCGGGCTCGCGCCGTTCGCGCCCGAGGCGCTCGACGCGTACCGGGCGGCGCTCGCGCAGCCGGGCGCCGTGCATGCGATGTGCGAGGACTACCGCGCGTCGGCGACGATCGATCTCGAGCACGACCGTGCGGACCTCGAACGCGGCAACAAGGTCGCGTGCCCGCTGCGCGTGCTGTGGGGCGAGCACGGGGTCGTCGGCCGCTGCTTCGATCCGCTCGACGAATGGCGGCGCGTCGCGCGCGACGTCAGCGGCCGCGCGCTCGACTGCGGGCACTACATTGCGGAAGAGGCGCCGGCCGCGCTGATCGACGAACTGCTCGCGTTCTTCGACGCGCGCGACCCAGCCGCGTGACGGTGCGTGCGGGCGTGCCGCCCGCGGTTCAGTGGTGTGCGTCGCCGGCGGCTCGGCGGTATGCGCCGCCAGTGGCTCGGCGGTGTGCGCCGCCAGCGGCTCGGCGGTGTGCGCCGCCAGCGGCTTAGCGGCGCGCGTGGTCGTCTTCGACGAGCGGCGGCAGGCGGCGCGGCACGGGCGTCGATTTCACGATCGCGGTGCTCGTCTCCGCGCGCTCCGTCACCTTCGACAGGATGTCGTCGAGGTGCTCGATCGTGCGCAGGTAGAGCCGGCAGATGAAGCAGTCGTCGCCGGTGACCTTGTCGCATTCGACGAATTCCGGAATCCGCCGCAGCAACTCCTCGACCAGATGCAACTGGCCCGGCAGCGGCTTCACGCGGACGATCGCCTGCAGCGTATAGCCGAGCGCGCGCGGGTCGAGCTCGACGGTGAATGCGGCGATCACGCCTTGCGCCTCGAGCCGCCGCACGCGGTCGGCCGTGGCGGGCGCCGACAGTCCGATCTGCCGGGCGAGTTCGCTGGTCGCGATGCGTGCGTCGTCGGCCAGCGCGGCGACGATCGCGCGGTCGGTCGCGTCGAGCGACGCGACGGCGGGCGGGGAAAGGCGTTTCGGCATGATCGCTTTGGTTTCGAAGGTGAATCGGCTGATTCGCTTCAGTTTAGCCGTGGTTGTGGCGAAGGCAAGTTTCTAGAATCGAAGTCATCCCCTCTCTTCAACGGAATCCATGATGGCCACGAATGAAATTCGCCGCGGCGCCGCCGAGATGATCGTCGCGATGCTGATGTCCGGCACGATCGGCTGGCTCGTGATGTCGTCGCAGCAGCCGCTGACCAATGTCGTGTTCTTCCGCTGCGTATTCGGCACGGCGACGCTCGCGATCGTCTGCGCGGCGTTCGGCTTCCTGCGCCGCTCGCTGTTCTCGCCGCGGATGCTCGTGCTCGTGACGCTCGGCAGCCTCGCGATCGTCGCGAACTGGCTGCTGCTTTTCGCCGCCTATTCGCGTGCGTCGATCTCGATGGCGACCGCCGTCTACAACACGCAGCCGTTCATGCTGGTCGCGCTCGGCGCGATCGTGTTCCGCGAACGGATCACCGCGTCGACGGTCGCGTGGCTCGTGCTCGCGTTTGCCGGGCTCGTGTTCGTGGTGCGCGTCGAGCCGGCCGTGCTCGCCGTGCCCGGCGCATATCTGGAAGGCGTCGCGCTGTCGCTCGGCGCGGCGTTCCTGTATGCGATCTCGTCGATCATCACGAAGCACCTGAAGGGCACGCCGCCGCATCTGCTCGCGTTGCTGCAGGTCGGCCTCGGCATCGTGCTGCTCGCGCCGTTCGCGCACTTCGACACGTTGCCGGCGACGGCCGGGCAATGGGCCGACCTGATCGTGCTCGGCATCGTCAACACGGGGCTGATGTACGTGTTGCTGTACGGCGCGGTGCAGAAGCTGCCGACCGCGATGACGGGCGCGCTGTCGTTCGTCTATCCGGTCGTCGCGATCGCCGTCGATCGCATCGCGTTCGGGCAGACGCTCGCGTGGACGCAGATGTTCGGCGCGCTGCTGATCCTGCTCGCGGCGGCCGGCGTGAACCTCGGCTGGCGCATCGTGCCCGCGCGTCGCGAGGCGGTCGGCAACTGATACGGTCGGACGATTCGGCGCGGCTGCGCGGTCGCGCCGCGGCGCGCCGACTGCGCGTGTCGGGAACGGCGATTGCGCGCGAGAGGGCGTCGCGCGCGGCCGCGAAAAGCGCGGCAGGAAGTTGTAGGGAAACACCCGATGCGATGCGGCCGCGTCGCTCGTATGATGCGGGCTGTGACGTTGATCACGTTCACAGGATTCCGATCTCGACGCCGTTCGCCCGTGAGGCTGAACGGCTTTTTTTTATGTCTCGCTGCCCGCGATCAGGCGCCGCCGCGCGTCGAGTTGCGCGAGCAGCGCGCGTCTCGCGTCGTCGTCCGACGTACGCCATCCCTTGATCTCGCCGCGCGTGCGCAGGCAGCCCGCGCACCAGTCGGTGCGCGGATCGATCCGGCAGACGTCGGTGCACGGCGACGCGACCGTCGCGACCGGCATCGTCACGTCGCTCATGCGGTCTCCCGCAACGCGACGTCCGCGACGGGCGCGCCCGTCAGCGACACGAGCTCGTGCGGCGACAGGTTGAACACCGCATGCGGATGGCCGGCGGCGGCCCACAGGCTGTCGAGCGCGAGCAGGTCGGCGTCGATCAGCGTGACGGGTTCGACCAGATGGCCGATCGGGCAGACGCCGCCGATCGCGTAGCCGGTGTTGTCGCGCACGAACTTCGCATCGGCGCGGCCGACCGGGCCGACCTGCGCGGCGACCTTCCTTTCGTCGACGCGGTTGACGCCGCTCGCGACGACGAGCACGGGCGCATCGTCGGCCTGCCGGCGAAACAGGATCGACTTCGCGATCTGCGCGACCGAGCAGCCGAGCCCGGCCGCGGCCTCGGCCGACGTCTTGCCGGTTTCGGCGAGCATCACGATGCCTTTCGCATGGCCGCGCTCGCGCAGCAGCAGCGCGACGCGTCGCGCGGAATCGGGCAGGGAATCGAATGAAGCGGGTGTCGTCATGTTGGAGAATCCGTGGAGTGGCGCGATCAGACGCAGTTCGCGGCGTCGGCCGCGCTCTGCGCCTTGGCGAGCAGTGCACGACCGGCGCGCGACACGTTCGCGCGGCCGATCGCGTTGGAGATGAAGTCGCCTGCGGCGACGACCTGCGCGAGATCGATGCCGGTCTCGATGCCGAGGCCCTGCATCAGGTACAGCACGTCCTCGGTCGCGACGTTGCCGGTCGCGCCCTTCGCGTACGGGCAGCCGCCGAGGCCCGCGACCGACGCGTGGAAGATCTCGATTCCTTCGAACAGCGCCGCGTAGATGTTCGCGAGCGCCTGGCCGTAGGTATCGTGGAAATGGCCCGACAGGCGTTCGCGCGGGAACACGCGCGTCACCGCCGCGAGCACTTCGCGCGTGCGCTTCGGCGTGCCGACGCCGATCGTGTCGGCGATGTCGATCTCGTCGCAGCCGAGCGCGGCGAACCGCTCGACGACGTCGACCACCGACGCCACCGGCACCTCGCCCTGGTACGGGCAGCCGAGCGCGCACGACACGCTGCCGCGCAGCCGCAGGCCCGCATCCTTCGCGGCCTTCGCGACGGGTTCGAAGCGCGCGATGCTCTCCGCGATGCTGCAGTTGATGTTCCGCTGCGAGAACGCCTCGCTCGCCGCGCCGAAGATCACGACTTCGTCCGCGCGGGCGGCGAGCGCATGCTCGAAGCCCTTCAGGTTCGGCGTGAGCACCGAGTACACGGTGCCCGCGCGGCGCTCGATGCCGGCCATCACGTCGGCGCCGTCGGCCATCTGCGGCACCCATTTCGGCGACACGAACGACGCGGACTCGACGTTGCGAAAACCGGCGCGCGACAGCCGGTCGACGAGCGCGATCTTCACGTCGGTCGGCACGAAGGTCTTCTCGTTCTGCAGGCCGTCGCGCGGGCCGACTTCGACGATCTTGACGGCGGTGGGGAGCGTCATGGTTGTCTCCTGGTTTCTCTTTGTGGCGGAATTCAGTAGCCGCGTGCGTAGTCGACGATGCCGCTGACGGGCGCGCCGCGCTCGAACGCGCGGATCTTGCCGGCGATCTGCTCGACGGCTTCCGCGCGCAGCGTCTCGGCCGAGCTGTGCGGCGTGATCGTGACGCGCGGCGCGCGCCAGAACGGATGGTCGTCCGGCAGCGGTTCGTGCTGGAACACGTCGAGCGTGGCCGCGGCGACCTGGCCGCTCGCGAGCGCATCGAGCAGGTCGGCTTCGACGAGATGCGCGCCGCGCGCGACGTTGACGACGTATGCGCCGCGCGCGAGCCGCGCGAATGCGCGCGCCGACAGGATGCCGTCGGTGTCGCGCGTGCTCGGCAGCAGATTGACGAGCACTTTCGCGCCGTCGATGCACGCGTCGAACGCGCCGTCGCCGGCGAACGTGGTGACGCCGTCGAGCTGCTTCACGCTGCGGCTATAGCCGCGCACCGGCAGGCCGAGTGCGGCGAGCGCGCGGGCGACCTGCGCGCCGAGCACGCCGAGCCCGAGGACGGCGACGGTGAAGCTTGCGCGCGCGTGCGGTTCGAGCGGCTGCCAGCGGCGTTCGCGCTGGAGCAGGTCGTATTCGTCGAAGCGGCGCAGGTAGCGCAGCACCGCGTGCGTCACGTATTCGACCATCTGCCGCGCCATGCCCGAATCTTCGAGCCGCACCAGCGGCACGTGCGCGGGCAGCGTGCCCGGATGGGCGTGTTCGAGCGCGAGCAGCGCATCGACTCCCGCGCCGAGGTTGAAGATCGCGCGCAGGCCGTCGCGCGGCGTGAAGAACTCGCGCGGCGCGCGCCACACGAGCGCGTAGTCGGCGGCGGCCGTATCGCCCGGCTGCCACGCGCGCAGTTCGGCTTCCGGCAGCGCCCGCGCGATCTCGTCGCGCCATGCGTCGGCTTCCTGATGCGGTGAATGGAACAGGATCTTCATTGCGCGAGGGCGCGCGCGCCGGCGAGGCGCGTCACGGGAACGGTGAGCGGAGCCGGGCGCGGCGCGCCGGCGGACATGGCGGACATCGGGCGTCTCCTGACGGACGGCCCGGCGCGTCGGCGCGGGGCCCGGTTCCGTGTGAAGCTGACGGGAAGCCCACATTCTACGGTTTCGCCGCACATTGCGCCGCCGCACGGAGCGTGCGGCCGATGCGGGCCGTCGTCGCGCGGTGGCCGGGCCGCCGGCGGTCATCGCCCCGCGCAAAAGCAAAGCACAAAATATTGGTTCGGTCGCCGCGTACCCGACGCCACAATCGAACCTCGTGTTCAAGCAAGCGAGGGCAATCATGCGCGCATGCAGCAAATCGGCGTGGCCGCCGCGGCTCGTCACCGTTCCGGGCCTGCACGGCAGCGAAGGCGCCCACTGGCAGACGTGGCTCGAGCGGCAGTTCCCGCGCTCGTTGCGCGTCGAGCAGCACGACTGGGACGCGCCCGATCTCGCGGGCTGGGCGCAATCGGTGCGCGCGCTGCTCGATCGCGAGCGCGGCCCGTTCGTGCTCGCCGCGCACAGCTTCGGCTGCCTCGCGGCCGCGCATGCGCTCGCGCAGTGGCCGCACGTGGGCGATGTGGCGGGCGTGCTGTTCGTCGCGCCGGCCAGCCCGAAGAAATTCACGTTTGCCGGGCCGTTCGACGCGCGCCGGCTCGCCGTGCCGTCGATCGTGATCGGCAGCGAGACCGATCCGTGGATGCCGCTCGCCGATGCGCGCGCGCTCGCGCAGCGCCTGGGCAGCGCGTTCGTGAACCTCGGCGACGCCGGGCACATCAACACGGCGGCCGGCTTCGGGCCGTGGCCGCGCGCGAAATACTTCATCGACACGCTCGTGCATTGCGCGGCGCCGCTGCGCTTTCGCGACGCGGACGACGGCTTCGAGGCCGCGCTCGTCGACCGCGCGCTCGCGCACGCGGTCTGACGCGCAGGCCGCGCGGTGCAGGCCGCGCGGTGGCTGTCGCGCCTACGGCGCGGAAACGGGCCTGACGGCGGCCGGGGCCGAACAGCGGCGCGGCCATGCTCGATACGGCCCGCGAAGCGGCGCGGCACCGTGCCGTTCACGCCGCCATCCACCGTGTCGTCATGCCGGTGGCGGCGCGACGCGAGCGCGCACCGCTCTCCCCGAGCGGTACCGACTCCTGTCAGGTGACAGCGGGATCAGCCCGACATCGACGCGGCGGCGCTCGACGCGGCCGCGTTCGTGGCGGGCTTCGCATCGTCGTCGTCATCGGGCGGGTAGTGCACGACGGGCGGCGCGAGCGGTGCGGCATCCGACGCGGCGGCGTTCGCGTTCGCGCCGCTGTTGAACGCGCTGGCGGCGCCGTTCGATGCGCCGGCCTGCGGCGCGGCGGCATCGGTCGCGTTGGCGTCGTGCGGTGCGTCGTCGCTGCAGGCGGCGACGAACACGGCGGCACACAGAACGACGGCGACGAAAACGCGACGCATGACTTCTCTCCTGGCAAGGCTGATCGGGAAACGTTTTCGAGTATGCCGCCGCGATGCGACGTTTCGGTGAATCGTTTGCGATTCCGGCGGCATCGCGACATGTTTTCGTCACGCTGACCGGATGCCTTCGCGGTAATCGGCCGCGGCACGCATGGCGGAATTTTCCAGCGAACGCGGATGCTGCGCGCATTTACACGGCGCGCAACGCCGCGGCCCGGCCGTGGCGACGCGGACGCCATGCGCGGCACGGCACATGCGGCCGGCAATTTGTGACCGATGCGTTGCCGGTCACGTCGAAAAATCCGGGCGTTATTGCCGCTTCGTCAGCGAACGGCCAGCCGTGCGCCAGCGTGGCGTCATGGACGCGCAGTCAGCGACGACCCGACCCGTTTGCCGCCCGGTGCGCGCCACGAGGCGGGGCCGGCATTGCACATGGGCGCTGCTCCCCCGTTTCGCGGCACCGGAATTGCTCTTTGCGCGATGCGCGTGCCGACCGCGCCGCCCTCCGGGCGCGGGCGGCACATCCGCGTCCATCAACCATGGAGCGAGCAGAAGCCATGTCCAGCGATCGATCCGATTCTCCGTCCGCCGAGCCGGCGCGCGACGCCGCCCCGGCGCCGCGCGGGCCCGGCCAGTCAGCGGCGCCGCCGTCGCCGCACGATACGCCGCCCAGCGCCGCGCGGCGCCGCTTCCTGCAATCCGCGGCGGCTGCCGCGACCGTCAGCGCCGCCTCGCACGTTCATCCGCAGCCGCCGCACGCGGCAGCCGCACCTGCCGCGCCCCGCCGCGATTCGGTGCCGGCGCGGCCCGTGCATCTCGACATCAACGGGCGGGCGTACACGCTGCAGCTCGAACCGCGCGTCACGCTGCTCGACGCGCTGCGCGAATACGCCGGCCTCACGGGCACGAAGAAGGGCTGCGATCGCGGGCAGTGCGGCGCGTGCACGGTGCTCGTCGATGGGCGGCGCATCAACGCATGCCTGACGCTCGCGGTGATGCACGAAGGCGAGCGGATCACGACCGTCGAAGGGCTGGCGCGCGGCGGCGAGCTGAGCCCGGTGCAGCGCGCGTTCGTCGAACACGATGCGTTCCAGTGCGGCTATTGCACGTCCGGCCAGCTCTGCTCGGCGACCGCGCTGCTCGACGAGTTCGCGGCGGGCGCCGGCAGCGCCGCCACCGACGACGTGCGGCGCCGCCCCGCGCATCTGTCGGACGACGAGATCCGCGAGCGCATGAGCGGCAACCTGTGCCGCTGCGGCGCGTACCCGAACATCGTCGCCGCCGTGCGCGCCGCGCATGCGGCGCATGGCTAGCCGACGGAGGGCACCGCAATGGAAGCGATCTCCTACGAACGCGCGATGGACGTCGCCGGCGCCGTGCGCGCGGCGCAGCGGCCCGGCGCGGCCTTCATCGGCGGCGGCACGAACCTGCTCGACCTGATGAAGGGCGGCGTCGCGCGGCCCGCCGCGCTCATCGACATCACGCGCATCGCCGGCCTCGACGCGGTCGATGCGCTGCCCGGCGGCGGCGTGCGCATCGGCGCGCTCGTGCGCAACAGCGATGCGGCCGATCATCCGCGCCTGCGCGCCGACTATCCGCTGCTGTCGCAGGCGCTGCTCGCCGGCGCGTCCGCGCAATTGCGCAACATGGCGACCGTCGGCGGCAACCTGATGCAGCGCACGCGCTGCCCGTATTTCTACGATCCCGCGTTCGCGCAGTGCAACAAGCGCGAGCCGGGCAGCGGCTGCGCGGCGATCGGCGGCCACAACCGGATGCACGCGATCCTCGGCGCGAGCCCGCAGTGCGTGGCGGTGAACCCGTCGGACATGAGCGTCGCGCTCGCCGCGCTCGACGCCGTCGTGCAGGTGAGCGGCCCGCGGGGCGCGCGGCAGATTCCGATCGCGTCGTTCCACCGCTTGCCGGGCGATCGTCCCGATCTCGACACGACGCTCGAACCGGGCGAGCTGATCACCGCGGTGGACTTGCCGCCGCCGCGCTTCGCCGACCATGCGCACTATCTGAAAGTGCGGGACCGCGCGAGCTACGCGTTCGCGCTGGTGTCGGTCGCGGCCGCGCTGCGGATGGACGGCCCGCGCATCGCCGATGCGCGGATCGCGCTCGGCGGCGTCGCGCACAAGCCGTTGCGCGCGACGGCCGCGGAGCAGCATCTCGCCGGGCACGCGTTGAGCGATGCCGCGCTGAATGAAGCGGCCGCGCTCGCGCTGCGCGACGCCACGCCGCTCGACGGCAACGGCTTCAAGATCGCGCTCGCGCAGCGGGCGATCGTGCGTGCGGTGAAGACCGCCGCCGGACCGACCGGAGGTGCCGCATGAACACGCTGACCGGACAGCCGCTCGACCGCGTCGACGGCGTACTGAAAGTGACGGGCGGCGCGCACTACGCGGCCGAGTTCCCCGATGTGCGGCTCGCGCACGCGGTGCTCGTGACGAGCACCATCGCATCCGGCCGCATCGAGTCGATCGACACGGCGCGTGCGCGCACGATGCCCGGCGTGCTGCTCGTGATCACGCACGAGAACGCGATGCGGCTGCCCAACGGCGGCCGGCCGCCGCTGTCGCCGCCCGCGGGGCGCCGGCTCACGCTGTTGCAGGACGACACGGTGCGCTACAGCAACGAACCCGTCGCGGTCGTCGTGGCCGAAACGCTCGAGCAGGCGACCGACGCCGCGCATGCCGTGCAGGTGCGCTATCGCGCGGGCGATGCCGTGGTGGATTTCGCGCACGCGAAGCGCGGCGCGCGCGTGCCGCCGAAGCAGCAGGGCCGCGCGATGGACACGCAGCGCGGCGACGTCGATGCCGGCTTGCGCGAAGGCGCGGTGCGCGTCGACGCAACCTATACGACGCCGATGCAGCACCACAACCCGATCGAGCCGCACGCGACGATGGCACGCTGGGACGGCCCGACGCTCACGCTGCACGATGCGACGCAAGGCGTGTCGGGCGCGAGCACGGCCGTGGCCGCCGTGTTCGGCATCGCGCCGGAACACGTGCGCGTGATTTCGCCGTTCCTCGGCGGCGGCTTCGGCTGCAAGGGTTCGTCGTGGTCGCACGTGTCGTTGTGCGCGATGGCGGCGAAGCAGGTGGGGCGCCCGGTCCGGCTAGCGCTGACGCGGCCGCAGATGTTCGGCCCGGTCGGCGGGCGGCCGTTCACCGAACAGCGCGTCGTGCTGGCCGCCCGTCGCGACGGCAAACTGACCGCGATGCGCCACGACACGATCGCCACCACGTCGACGTTCGAGGACTGGATGGAGATGTGCGGGATGCCGTCGCGGATCATGTACGCGGTGCCGAACCACGCGACCACGCACCGGATCGTGTCGCTGAACGTCGGTACGCCCACGTTCATGCGCGCACCCGGCGAGGCGTCCGGCTCGTTCGCGCTGGAATCGGCGATGGACGAGCTCGCATGGCAACTCGGCATGGACCCGGTCGCGCTGCGGCTTGCGAACTACGCGGAGGTCGATCCGCAGGACGGCAAGCCGTGGTCGAGCAACGAGCTGCGCGCGTGCTACGAGGTCGGCGCGCGGCGCTTCGGCTGGTCGAGGCGCACTGATACGCCGCGCACGATGCGCGACGGCGACACGCTGATCGGCCTCGGGATGGCGGCCGCCACGTATCCGGCGAACCGCAGCGAAGCGTCCGCGCGTGCGCGCATCCTGCCGGACGGCACGGCCGAAGTCGCGTCGGGCACGCAGGACATCGGCACCGGCACCTACACGGTGATGACGCAGGTCGCGGCCGACGCGCTCGGTTTCGCGCCGCGGAACGTGCGCTTCGCGCTCGGCGATTCCAGCCTGCCGCGCGCGCCGGTATCGGGCGGCTCGCAGTCGGCCGCGAGCGTAGCGCCCGCCGTGCGCGAGGCCGCGCTGCAGGCGCGTGCGAAGCTGATCGCGCTGGCGATCGCCGATCCCGGCTCGCCGCTGCACGGCGCCGCGGCCGACGACGTGACGGTCGACAACGGCTGGGTCGTGCATCGCGGCGAGCCGTCGCGGCGCGATCCGGCCGCGGCGGTGATCGCGCGGGCGGGCGGCCAGCCGATCGACGCGCAGGCGACGGCGAAGCCCGGCGACGAGAAGTCGCGCTATGCGTCCCATTCGTTCGGCGCGGTGTTTGCCGAAGTGCACGTGGACGCCGAGCTCGGCACGATTCGCGTACCGCGCATCGTCGGCGTCTACAGCGTCGGCAGCCTGCTCAACGCGAAGACCGCGCGCAGCCAGTTGATCGGCGGGATGGTGTGGGGGCTCGGCACCGCGCTCGAGGAAGGCTCGCATCTCGACGTGCGGCACGGCCGCTTCACGAACGCGAATCTCGCCGAATACCACGTGCCCGTCAACGCGGACATCGGCGAGCTCGACGTGAGCTTCGTCGACGAAAGCGACACGCATTTCAATCCGCTCGGCATTCGCGGCATCGGCGAGATCGGGATCACCGGCGTGCCGGCCGCGATCGCCAACGCGGTCTATCACGCGACCGGCGTGCGCGTGCGCGATCTGCCGATCACGCTCGACAAGGTGGCGATGCCGGTGCGCGCGTGAGCGCCGGCGTCAGCGCCGCGGCGTCCTGCGCCGCACTTCGCTGCGCAGCCAGTCGAGCCACGTGCGGATCGCCGCTTCGCGGGGATGACCGGGGCGCCACACGACGTAGTGCGCATACACGTCGGTGATGCGCACGCTCGACACACGCACGAGCGTGCCGCGCGCGAGTTCGGGCTCGATCAGCGAGCGGCGCGCGAGCGCGACGCCGCGGCCTTGCAGCGCCGCGGCGATCAGCGCGTTCGCATCGGTGAAGCGCGGTGCGCGCGCGGATTCGGTAAGGTCGAGCCGCGCGGCCTGGAACCACGGTTCCCACGGTTGCGCGGGATGGCGCAGCAGCGTCGCGCGCACGAGATCGGCCGGCGCGCGCGGGGCGACGCCGTCGCGATTGCGGTACGCGGGGCTCGCGACCGGAAAGATCGTCTCGTTCATCAGCTTCTCGGCGACCACACCGGGCCACGTGCCGGGCCCGTAGCGCAGCGCGACGTCGATGCGGTCGCGCTTGCGCAGCGGCGCGAGCGCCACGTCCGGATGCAGCACGATCGAGATATGCGGATGCGCGGCCGAGAAACGCGGCAGGCGCGGCGCGAGCCAGCGCTCGGCGACGCTCGGCAGCACGCTCACGTTCAGCGTCGCGTCGCAGGTGCGCGGGCGGCGGCGCGCCGCCAGCGCCGGCTCGAACGCGCGTTCGAGCACGCTCAGACCCTGGCGTACCTGCAGCGCGAGCGCGTGCGCGGCGTGCGTCGGCGTCGCGCCGTTGCGTTCGCGCGTGAACAGCGGATAGCCGAGCTGCGCCTCGAGCGCGCGGATGTGCTGGCTGACCGCGCCTTGCGTGAGCGCGAGCTCGTCCGCCGCGCGCGTGAAGCTCTGCAGCCGCACGGCGGCTTCGAACGCGCGCAACGTCTGCAGCGGAGGGAGATGGATGCGTCGCATGTGGGTATTAGTAACACTAATGCTCGAGCACGACAATTCATCGTTTGCCGCGCGCCGGCATGCGTTCCTACACTCGGTTCCGTCTTCCACAGCCCCGTCGGGCCCCACCGCCATGAACGCCTATCGTCTCTATCTTTCGCCGGGCGCCTGCTCGCTCGCCGCTCACATCGCGCTGGAGGAAACCGGCGCGCCGTTCGACGTCGAGATCGTCTCCGTGAAACAGCGGCAGAACCTCGAAGCGCGCTACCTCGCGATCAACGCGAAGGCGCGCGTGCCCGTGCTCGCGATTCCGGGCGAGCCGCGCGTGCTGACGGAAACGCCGGCGATCCTCACGTATCTCGCGCGCCGCTATCCGGACGCGCAATTGCTGCCGCTCGACGATCCGCTGCGCGAGGCGCGCTGCCACGAATGGCTCGCCTGGCTGGTCGGCTGGGTGCACGGCGTCGGCTACGGCGCGCTGTGGCGGCCGGGCCGTTTCATCGACGATCCGGCGCTGCACGGCGCGATCAGCGCGCATGGGCGCAGCACGATCGAGGCCGCGAACGCGTCGATCGAAGCCCTGCTGGCCGACGGCCGCACGTGGGCCGAGCCGGGCGCGCATTCGATCGTCGATCCGTTCCTGCTCGTGCTGTATCGCTGGGGCGTCGCGATCGGGCTCGACATGACGCGGCATCCCGCATGGACCGCGCATGCGCAGCGCGAGGCCGAACGGCCGGCCGCGCGGCGCGCGCTGGCGCGCGAGGCCGCGCAAGCGACCTGAGCGGCCGACGCGCGACGCGCTGCTCCGGCGTTTCGGTCGCGCGTTCGTTCGGACCGCGAAGTTCGGACGTGTCCAATTGCGGCGTCGACGCCATTCCATTTAAATGAGAATTATTCTCATCAATGGAATGGAGTGAGCATGAGCAGTTGCATTTTGTCGAGCGCGACGCCGCCGCGTCGCGCGACCGCGTCCGTCGCGTTCGCGATGATCGCCTGTGCGGCCGCGCCGGCGTGTGCGGAAGAAGGCGAGCCGGGGCAGGCGCCGCACCTCGATCCGATCTTCGTTCGCGGCGCGCACGACGCAGGCTCGCGCGTCGATCGGTCGGGCTCGGCCAAATATGCGACGCCGCTGCTCGACGTGCCGCAGACGATCACCGTCGTGCCGCGCGCGGTGCTGGACGAACAGCAGGCGCTGAGCCTGCGCGAAGCGCTGTCGAACGTCGCCGGCATCACGTTCAACGCCGGCGAGGGCGGCGGGGGCTCGGGCGACAGTTTCAATATCCGCGGTTTCGGCGCGAACGCGAACATGCAGCTCGACGGGCTGCGCGACAGCGCGCAGAACAATCGCAGCGACCTGTTCAACATCGACGCGGTGGAGGTGATCAAGGGGCCGAACTCGGTGTTCGGCGGCGCCGGCACCACGGGCGGCTCGGTGAACCTGGTCAGCAAGACGCCGAAGGCCGGCGCGTTGACCGAAGCCGGCGCGGTGCTCGGCACGTCCGACTACCGCCGCGTGACGCTCGATACGAACCAGCCGCTGCCCGGCGCCGACGGCAAGGCGGCGTTCCGCCTGAACGCGATGGCGCACATCAACGACGTGCCGGGCCGCGACGACATTCGCAAGCGGCGCTGGGGCGTCGCGCCGTCGCTCGCGTTCGGCCTCGGCACGCCGACGCGCGTCACGCTCGGCTATTTCCATCAGTACGACAACAACCTGCCCGATTACGGGCTGCCCGCGCGCGACGGGCAGGTGCTGGCCGGCGTGTCGCGCGACAGCTACTTCGGCTGGCGCAATCTCGATCGCGAACGCATCATGTCCGACACGTTCACCGTCAAGGCCGAGCACGACGTGTCGCCGCACCTGAAGGTGCAGAACCTGAGCCGCTACACGCACCTGAATCGCGATACGGTGGTGTCCGCGTCGCACGCGAATCTGCAGGGGCTGCCACCGGGGCGCTACAAGCCGGCCGGGCCGCAGGGCTACGGCCGCGATGCGTCGACGGCGATGTGGGCGAACCAGACCAACGTCACGAGCGAATTCGCGACGTTCGGCATCGGGCACACGCTCGTCACGGGCTTCGAAATTTCGCGGGAAACGTACGGTCGCACCACGTATTCCTACGGGCTCAACCGTTTCTATCCGGCCAACGGTTTCGCGCTCACCGCGCCGCCCGGCGTGTGGCTCGGCCCCGCGAAGCGCGAGAACAGCGCGCGCAGCGATACCGAGCTCATCGTGAAGGCGCTGTACGCGTTCGACACGCTCTCGCTCGGCCGCTACTGGGACATCGACGTCGGGCTGCGGCACGACTGGATCGACGGCTGGGCCGAAAGCACGCCGGCCGGCAAGCCGACCGAGCGCGCGGCGAACAGCGACCGCCATCTGAGCACGCGCGCGGGGCTCGTGTTCAAGCCGACGGACAACGGCCGCGTGTATTTCTCGTATGGCACGTCGTTCAATCCGTCCGCCGAATTTCTCGTGAGCAACGGCTCGGGCCTCAACGCGGCGACCGAGTCGCTCGCGCCCGAGAAAAACGAGAGCTTCGAGCTCGGCACGAAATGGGAAGGGCTGGCCGGCATCGCGCTGAACGGCGCGCTGTTCCAGACCGAGAAGAAAAACGCGCGCGAGCGCATGGCCGACGGCAGCTACGCGCTCGTGGGCCGGCAGCGCGTGCGCGGCATCGAGCTCGGCGCGGCCGGCAAGGTGACGCCGCAGTGGGACGTGTTCGCGAATTACACGTACCTGGCGAGCGTCACGCTCAGTTCGCCGGCCACGCCGCGCCGCGATGGGCAGGCACTCGGCAACACGCCGCGGCACGCGCTCAACCTGTGGACGACCTATCGGCTGCCGGCAGGCTGGACGATCGGCTACGGCTCGCACTTCGTCGGCCGGCGCAACGTGACGTCCGAAGGCGGCAGCCAGCTCGGCGCGTATTGGGTGCACAACCTGATGGCCGGCTACGAAGTGAACCGCCGGCTGCGTTTCCAGCTGAATATCGATAACGTGTTCGACCGCGCGTATGTCGAGCGCGTGCGGCAGGTGTTGGGAAGCGAGTCGCGATCGTCGGCCGTCGAGTTCGGCGACGGCCGTTCGGCGATGCTGTCGGCCGTGTACAAGTTCTGACCGTCTCGCGCACGCTGCCGCGAACGTTGCCGCGTCGGCCCGCTATCGCGCGAACAGCGGGTAGGTCGCGGCGGCGATCAGCGCGGTCGCGAGCCACACCACGCTCCACGAACTGACGGCCAGCAGCGGCGGAATCGCGAGCGGCGTCGCGAACAGACCGAGATACACGACCGTATTCGCCATCCCGAGCGCGGTGCCGGCGTGGTTCGCACCCGCGAGCGTTGCGAGCTCGGTGTACGCGACGCCGTGCCACGCCGATACGCAGATGCCCGCGAACACGAGAATCGCGACGATGGCCGCGAGCGGCACGTGCGGGCTGCCGGCCGTCGCGGCCGCGAGCAGCGCGAACGATCCGGCCGCGACGCACACCGACCCGCGCAGGTACGCACGCCGGTTGCCGTACCGGTCGGTATGGCGGCCGCTCCACACGCGCATCACCATTGCGCCGACCTGCAGCGCGACCATTGCCGCGCTGATGCCGGCGAGGCCGAGCCGGCCGAAATCGTGCAGGAACACGGTCGCGAACGTAAGCACCGCGAACTGCGGGGCGCACAGCGCGCCGATGCCGAGCACGATGCGCCACACGCGGCCGCTCGCGAGCGGGCTGCGCATCGGTGCGGCCGGCGATGGCGGCGCGAGGGGACGGCCTGCGGTGACGGGCGTCGCAGCCGGCGCATCGGGCGGCTCGTGCAGCCAGCGCCACGTCAACGCGGCCGAGCCGGCGCACAGCAGCATCAGCGCGCCGTATACCGCGGCGAAGCCCGCATGCGACGCAAGCGACGGCAGCAGCGCCGCGCCGAGGCCGCCGCCGAGCGGCACGGCCGTCTGGCGGATGCTCATCGCGAGCCCGCGCTCGCGCTCGCCGAACCAGCGCATCACCGCACGTCCGCTCGACCCGTTCACGCTGCCGCCGAGCAGGCCGACGCAGCCCATGGCCGCGGCGACCCGCATCAGCGGCGGCACCGCGTGCGCGGTCGGCGCGATCGTGCACATCATCAGCGCGAGCATCGCGGCCGTCGCGACGAGCCCGGTCAGCAGCACGCGGCGGTCGCCGAAGCGGTCGGCGGCGATTCCCCACGGCAGCTCGGACAGCGCGACGCCGAAGCCGAGTGCGCCGAGCACGAGGCCGAGCGCGCCGTTGTCGAGGTGATACGCGGCGCGCATCCAGACGGCCGTGGTCGGGATGCCGGCCGCGGCGGCCGAAAAGCTCATGTTCGCGGCGACGCCGGCGGCCAGCACGCGCCAGCGATGGGCCGGCCCGCGCCCGTCGCGGGCAGGCGAAGAGGGGGAAGCGATGCACGAGGTATCCATGACGGCAGGCCCGGTTCGAAGTTGACGTCCACAGTCTGGCGCCCTACATTCATCCTGAAAATCGGAAAGTTTTTGATGAATCGTTCGATAAATCAGGATGGTTGAGATGGCCGGACAAGACACTTCGCGCGATGGCGGCGAGGCCGTCGCGGGCGCCGATGCCGCACTCGCGCGGCCCAACTTCGACGTCGCGGCGTTGCGCAGCCTCGTCGCGGGCGTGGATCTCGGCAGTTTCGCGAAGGCGGCCGATCGCGTCGCGCGCTCGTCGTCGGCGGTGAGCGCGCAGATCCGCAAGCTCGAGGAGCAGGCCGGCACGCCGCTGTTCGTGAAGGCCGGGCGCGGGCTCGCGCTGACCGACGCCGGCGACGCGATGCTGCGCTACGCGCGGCGGATGATCGAGCTGAACGACGAGGCGGCCGCGGCCGTGCGCGGCGTGAATCTCGACGGCTGGGTACGGGTCGGGTTGCAGGAGGATTTCGGTGAAGCGATCCTGCCCGACGTGCTCGGGCGCTTCGCGCGCGCGCATCCGAAGGTGAAGATCGAGGCGCGCGTGGCGCGCAACGCCGATCTGCTCGACCGGCTCGATGCGAACCAGCTCGATCTGGCGCTCGTATGGGGCGATCCGGCGTCGGCGGCGCTCGTGTCGCGGGCGGGGATCGACAGCGAAGCGATCGCGCACGTGCCGATGCAGTGGATCGGCGCGGCGGCGGGCGGTGGTCTCGGCGTGCCGGATGGAGGCGGGGACGCGGGCGCGCGGGGCGGCGCGAGCGGCGGCGACGAAACGCGCGATCGCGCCGTGCGCGCGGCGGGCGAGCCGTTGCCGCTCGTCGTGTTCGACCGGCCGTGCCGGTTCTTCGGCGCGGCGACCGATGCGCTGGACCGCGCGGGCGTGCCGTGGCGCGTCGCGTTCACGACGCCGAGCCTGGCCGGGCTATGGGCGGCCGCGGCGGCCGGCCTCGGGCTCACGGTGCGCTCGCATTACGGGCTGCCCGCGTCGGTGCGCGGGCTCGATGCGGCGTCGTGCGGGCTGCCGGCGCTGCCGAGCCTGCCGCTGATCCTGCTGCGGCGTACGTCGTCGGCGACGCCGACGGTCGATCGGCTCGCGCGGATCGTCACGCAGGCGGTGCGGGGGGCGACGCAGGAGGCGGTGGCGGCGTGATGAAACGCTCGATTGCCGTCGCGGGCCGCGGTTCGGTCGTCCCTCTGCCGATCGGCCGAATGGATCGATCGGGCAAACCTGACTACAGTGATGATCACTTGAAACGGAGGTCATCATGCAAAACGCAAATACACCGGGCGCCAGCGCGGTCGATCCGGCGCAAAGGGCGGAAGCCTCGATCCGCGACGACGGGCCGTCAGCCGATTGCCCCGTGCCCGTCAATCCGCCCGTTCGGTTCGGTGTCCTGCAAGGGCAGGCGTGGATCGCGGACGACTTCGATGCCCCGCTGCCCGATGACTTGCTGGATGCATTCGAAGGGCGCTGATGCGGCTGTTGCTCGATACGCACATATTTTTGTGGATCGTGACGAATGACCCCAAGCTCAGCGCCCAAGCGCGCAGCGTGATCTCGGCCGCCGACGAGCGTTTCGTCAGCAGCGCAAGTATCTGGGAGGCTGCCATCAAGGCCGGACTGGGCAAGCTCGATATCGACGTCGGCGAGCTGATGCGGGCGATCGGGCCGAGCGGGATCCGCGAACTGCCGGTTCGGGCGGCGCATGGGGCCGCGGTCCGCGATTTGCCGCATCACCATCGTGATCCCTTCGATCGTTTGCTGGTTGCCCAGGCGCGGCTCGAGCCGCTTCAGCTCGTGACGGCCGACGCTCATCTTGCACGGTATGACCTGTCTCTCGTTTTGACAGTTTGAAGCAATCTGTCGGTGCGCGATCCATCGGTCGCCTGCACGTCACGTAGCGTTGCGGTTCATGCGACGGCGATGTCCGGCTCGATTTCATGCAGTTCCGCGGAAATGGCTGCCAGTCGCGCCCGCAATCCCTCGCTCGCCGGCACGAACGGCAGCCGCAACCCGTCCTCGCACCATCCTTGCGCGGCGAGCACGGCCTTCACCGGCGCCGGGTTCGGTTCCGCGAACAGCGCCGCGACGAGCGGCTGCAGCGCGACCGACAGGCGCCGCGCGTCGGCGCGCCGCCCGTCGCGCAGCCACGCGTGAATCCGCACGTGCCATTCGGGCAGCACGTGCGCGCTGCTCGCGATCGCGCCGTGCGCGCCCGCGCTCATCGCCGCGAAGTTCTGGTTGTCGTCGCCGGACAGGATCGCGAGCGGCGTGTCGTGCACGAGCCGGCTCATCCGGTCGAGCGTGCCGCCGCATTCCTTGATGCCGGCGACGCGCGAGTCGCGCGCGAGCGCCTGCAGCGTGTCCAGTTCGACGTTCACGCCCGTGCGGTACGGGATGTTGTAGACGAGCACCGGCAGGTCGGCCGCGTCGACGATCGCTTCGACATGGCCGCGGATGCCGTCCTGCGTCGGCCGCACGTAGACGGGCGGCGTGACGAGCAGCCCGTCGGGGCGCAGCGCCGCGAGTTCGCGCGCGCGGGCGGCCGCGAAGTGCGTCGCGCTCGCGGTCAGCCCGACGACGATCGGCAGCCCGGGCGCCGCGTCGCGCAGCGTCGCGAACACCGCGTCCTGTTCGCGCGCGTCGAGCAGCACGCCTTCACCGGTCGTCGCCCCCGCGACGAAACCCGCGATGCCGGCGCCCGCATAGTGGCGCGCGAGCCGCGCGAGCGCCGCATGGTCGACCTCGCCGCGGTGGAACGGCGTGATGATCGGCAGCCAGATACCTTCGAAACGTGTGTTCATGCAAAGCCTCATGGTGGAAACGGAGTGGGAAGGAACCGTTCCGCCGGCGGCGTGCCGGAGCGAGGCGTGCATGCAAGGAGAAAGAAACGACCTGCGGGCATCCCGTCCGGCATTCGCCTGACGGGACGCGACGTCCCCGTCAGTCGAGGAGTCGTTTTTTCAGTTTCAGCCCGGCCGCGCGCGCACCTGCCGCGACGGCGGCGAGGATCGAGGGCGAGCGCAGGGTAGCGGACATGGATGAACCGTGAATGGGCTGAGCGGCGATCTTAACACCGGAGCGGCGGCGCGCGCGAGCCGCGGCCGCCGTTTAGCAGAATTCGAGATTTGCTTTCCACGACTGATTGGAAGGCGCGCTGCTGCCGGCCGCTAGAATGCCCGCTTACGTTTCGATGACAGCACGTACGCGTACGGTCACGCATATTCACCACCACTGGAAACGGGGCATATCACGATGGCAAGCATCAAGGGGATCGGCCGCTGGCTGCACACGGGCGCGACGGCGGCGCTGGTCGTGGCGGCGACCGCCGCGCACGCGGACACGTCGATCCTGAACGTGTCG
The DNA here is from genome assembly GCF_030504405.1 of Burkholderia sp. AU44665. Classification (NCBI taxonomy): domain Bacteria; kingdom Pseudomonadati; phylum Pseudomonadota; class Betaproteobacteria; order Burkholderiales; family Burkholderiaceae; genus Burkholderia; species Burkholderia sp. AU44665. The sequence goes on from NZ_JAUJRI010000015.1 coordinate 87,187, forward strand.
TACGACGTGACGCGCGAGCTGTACAAGGACATCAACGCGAGCTTTGCCGCCGCCTACAAGCAGAAGACGGGCGAGACGGTCACGATCAAGCAGTCGCACGGCGCGTCGAGCGCGCAGGCGCTGTCGGTGCTGCAAGGGCTGCAGGCCGACGTCGTGACGATGAACCAGCCGAATGACATCGACCTGCTCGCCGAGCGCGGCCAACTGCTGCCGAAGGACTGGCGCGCGCGCTTCCCGGACAACAGCTCGCCGTACTCGACGACGATGGTGTTCCTCGTGCGCAAGGGCAACCCGAAGGCGATCAAGGACTGGAGCGATCTCGCGAAGCCGGGCGTGCAGGTGATCATCGCGAACCCGAAGACGTCGGGCAACGGCCGCTACGCGTATCTCGCCGCGTGGGGCTTCCAGAAGCAGAAGGGCGCGACCGACCAGCAGGCGCTCGACTTCGAGAAGGCGATCTTCCGCAATGTGCCGGTGCTCGACTCGGGCGGCCGCGGCGCGACGACAACGTTCACGCAGCGCGGCATCGGCGACGTGCTCGTCACGTTCGAGAACGAGGTCGCGCTGATGGACACGGGCGCGTCGGGCGCGCAGTTCGACGCCGTGTATCCGTCGGCGAGCATCCTCGCGGAGCCGCCCGTCGCCGTCGTCGACAAGGTGGTCGACAAGAAAGGCACGCGCAAGGTCGCGCAGGCGTATCTCGACTACCTGTACACGCCGCAAGCGCAGGAGATCATCGCGCAGCATCATCTGCGCCCGCGCGACGCGACCGTGCTGCAGAAGCATGCGGCCGAGTTCAAGGCGCTGAAGACGTTCAGCGTCGAGCAGGTTTTCGGCAGCTGGGCGAACGCGCAGAAGACCCATTTCGCCGACGGCGGCACGTTCGACCAGGTAATCGTCGACCGCAAGTGAGCGCGGCGCGCGCCACGCGCGGGCTCGCATGACGACGCAGCCGGCCGCATGGGCGGCCGGTTTTTTTATGGCGGCGCGGCGGATTGCCGTGCCGAACCGGTCCGCATTCCCGGCCGCCGCCGCGCGTGCTACGCTCATCGCCTTCCTGCAACCGGCGCCGCGCGATGAACGTCGATTCGTCCTCCCCAGCCTCCCGCGGCCGTGGCCGCAAGATCTGGTCGGGCACCCGCCCGGTGATCGCGTACGGGATGCCGCCGCTCGGCTGGCGCGACTTCTATCACCGCGCGCTGACGGTGAGCTGGCCCGTGTTCTTCCTGTCGCTCGCGGTGCTGTTCCTGCTGCTCAACAGCGGCTTCGCGGCGCTCTACCTGCTCGGCCAGGCGCCGATCGCGAACCAGTCGCCGGCCGGCTTCGGCGGCGCGTTCTTCTTCAGCGTCGAGACGCTCGCGACCGTGGGCTACGGCGACATGCATCCGCAGACCGTTTATGCGCACCTCGTCGCGACGTTCGAGATCTTCGTCGGGATGTCGAGCATCGCGCTGGCCACGGGGCTCGTGTTCGCGCGGTTTTCTCGGCCGCAAGCGAAGATCCTGTTCGCGCGCCACGCGATCGTGCGGCCGCTGAACGGCCGGATGACGCTGATGGTGCGCGCCGCGAATGCCCGCCAGAACGTGATTGCCGAGGCGCAGGCGAAACTGCGGCTGATGCGCGTCGAAGGCACGCACGAGGGCTACTCGCTGCGCAAGATTCACGACCTGCCGCTCGTGCGCAATGAGCATCCGATCTTCCTGCTCGGCTGGAACCTGATGCACGTGATCGACGAGTCGAGCGCGCTGTTCGGCGAGACGCCCGAGTCGCTCGCCGCGCGCGACGCGCAATTGCTGATCACGATCGAGGGATCGGACGAGACGACCGCCCAGGTCATGCAGGCGCGCCATGTGTGGGTGCATGGCGACATCCGCTGGCATCACCGCTACGTCGACCTGATGCACGACCAGGACGGCATCACGCACATCGATTACACGCATTTTCACGACGTCGTGCCGATCGACGCCGATACCGACGAGCGCGGTTCGCCGGGCGTGGTGATCGACGCGGGTGCGCCGGGGCCGGGCGCACAGGCGTGATCGACGTTGGCCGGGCGCCGCCCCGTTGCACGTCGAGCGTGCAGCAAGCGCGCTGCACGCGTGCGATGCTGCCCCCAACCGAACGCGACGGGGTTGCCCGACGCGCCGGCGAATTTCTCGGCCATCGCCGGTTCGAGGCAGGGAGCGCGCGCCGCCGCTTGGGTACCGCTACCGGATAAACGGCTGTTGACCTTTTGCGACCTTTTTCTGGCGTCTATCTGGCTTTGGCGGCATCGAACAAGGAATTCGCAAAGTATCGCGCGGCTCAATGTGAATTCTCCGCTTCGCTGAGCGGCGGTGGAGCGGGTAACGCCCACGAGATGGGGCGCTTGGCCTGTGTCGCGGCACTCAACGGCGCACGCGTTGAGCAACTGCGCAACGCCGTATCCGACTTGCCGTCGAAGTAGCGCCGAAGCTTACGCCGGCCAGCCCGGCCGGACGACATGCGAACGGACCGGTGCGACGATCGGCGTCGGCGCGACGGTCGGCGAGAACGCCGTGGTCGGCGCGGGTTCGGTCGTGACGCGGGAGGTTCCGCCGGCTACGCTGCTCGGTGGAAATCCGGCGCAGATCATTCGATCGATTACCAAGTGACGGTGGCTGACGGCCTCTTCAGCGGGGAGGTGAATGTGGACAACCGGCCCGCCGACCACTCTGAACGCTGTGGATGCGAACGGTGAGTGTATGGCTGGAGCCAGCATTGGCGGGACTTCCCGGCATTCGACACCGATCGAGGGCAGACGCATGAGCCGACGTTGCCGATGCGCTGGCCGCACATTCCTGCGCGGCGTCGGTTGTGGATATCCCGGTCCCGAATCACTCGCCACGCTGTGCTTTCCATCGGTGAGCGCGATGCAGGGTGTGGACAACCGCGCCCTGAACGACGAAAAATGCTGTGCTTTTGAAGGGTGAGTGTCGGCGACCGATTGCGGGTGAGGCTTGCCTGGTGCGGATTTCCGGGCGTCGAGCGCGCGTCGCGCGGGAATGCGGGGGCGCCGCGCATTCTAACGGCACGCGCGGGTCGGCGATAGATCTGGATGCGTATCGCGGTGTGGATATCTCGTGGCCGAATTCAGTCGCAGCGCTGTGTATTTCAATGGTGAGCGTCGGAGGGGCGACCGAATGGCGTGTCCGTTCGTGATCTTCGGCACCGCTTCGAGCGGTTGCGCATTCTAACCGGACATGCGATCGCGCGTTCCGTTTGAGTTCGTGCACCGATGCGGATAGCCGGTCGCCGAAGCCAGTCGACCTGCTGTGTATTTCAGCGGTGAGGGGGCGCGTGCATGCGGCGCGGCCGCGTCTGCGCGGATCCCGGTCCACGGAGCGCAGCGTGGGCGGGGGGCGCGGCTGTTCGCGCCGAGGCGCCGCCTTCGTGCGACCGGACGCCCATGCTCACCGTTGAATTTCACAGCGTCTCGACTGGCCTCGGGCGCGGTTGTCCACACTCGGATCGGCACCCTGGTTGGATCGTCGCGCCTCGCTCACCGCTGGAACTCACAGTGTTCGGTGTCGTCGCAGGGTCGAGCGATTCGCACCCGAGCCGGCGCACTCGTCTAATCGTTTGCCGTCACTCACCACCGAAATTCACAGTGTTCAGGGTCGTCTCGGGGCGATCTGTCCACATCCGAATGGGTACCCTTGTTCGAGCGCGTGCCGCTGCTCACCATTGAAATTCACAGTGTTCAGAGTTGTCGTGGATCGGGCGGTCCACGCTCGAATTGGCACCCTTGTTCGAGCGCGTGCCGTTGCTCACCGTTGAAATTCACAGTGTTTGGAGTCGTCGTGGAGCGGGCGGTCCACGCTCGAATTGGCACCCTTGTTCGAACGCGCGCCGTTGCTCACCGTTGAAATTCACAGTGTTTAGAGTCGTCGCGGATCGGGCAATCCACGCCTGAATCGGCGCCGTTGTTTGTGCGCTGTCGATGCTCACCATTGGGATTCACAGCGTCTGGAGTCGTCGCGGATCGGGCTGCCCACCCCCGAATCGGCACCGTCGTTCGAGCGCGTGCCATCACTCACCGTCGAAATTCACAGGGCTTTGAGTGTCTGCGGGTGGGTGATATCCACACCCGTACCGACCTCTCGTTCGACTACCCAACAGCACGCACGAAGGGACGGACATGTGGATATCCTGCCGCCGAGCCGACTCGCGCGCCTGTGCATCAGGGAGCTGAGCGCCAACGTCGCGGCGGCGACGCAGGCATCCGGCGGTGTGGATATCTCCTGCCGGCATCGACTCGTCGCGCTGTGGATTTCGACGGTGAGCGTCGCCGTCCGCATGAGCGGCGGACAGATCGAGGTGTGGACATCCGGCGCCCGACGCGACTCGAAACCCTGTGCGATCGAACGGTGAGCGCGATCACCCGCTCGGCCGACAGTCCCGGCATTGTGGACATCCCGCGCCCTCACTCACTCCAAACGCTGTGCATTCCATCGGTGAGCGCGCCGTCGTTTCCCGGCCCAAACCCTTGTCGCACGGGCCCCGAGCGAGCGCCGCCGGGCCCGCGGCCGGCGTCCCGCTCGTCACCCGCGATGTCGACGCAAGCGCTCCCCCATCCCGCCCAACCCCCGACCGCCACCCGCCACCCCGCGCGAAAACTCTCTCAAATCCCGGCAAAAACCTGCGCGGTTTTTCTCGCCGTGCACCGGTCCGAGCAAGATGAGGAAAAACATTCTCGGCCGCGCGCGAAAAAATAGAGCCATTCGCTGCCGCACTCATGCGTCACCCGGCGCCCCGCCGCGCACGGCCCAGAACAGCACTATCCGGAGACTTCCCCCCATGACCGCCCGCCTGCCCGTCGACGGCACGCCTGCCCTGTCCGACTACCGCCTGACCGACAACCTGACCGCGACGCGCGGCCGGATCTTCCTGACCGGCACGCAGGCGCTGATCCGCCTGCTGTTGATGCAGCGCACGGTCGATACCGAACAGGGCCTCGACACGGCCGGCTTCGTCAGCGGCTATCGCGGCTCGCCGCTCGGCATGGTCGACCAGCAGTTGTGGAAGGCGAAGAAACTGCTCGACGCCAGCGGCGTGCGCTTCCTGCCGGCGATCAACGAGGAACTCGGCGGCACGGCCGTGCTCGGCACGCAGCGGGTCGAGGCCGACCCCGAGCGCACGGTCGACGGCGTGTATGCGATGTGGTACGGCAAGGGGCCGGGCGTCGATCGCGCGGGCGACGCGCTCAAGCACGGCAACGCATACGGTTCGTCGCCGCATGGCGGCGTGCTGGTCGTCGCGGGCGACGACCATGGCTGCGTGTCGTCGTCGATGCCGCACCAGAGCGACTTCGCGATGATGGCGTGGCACATGCCGGTCGTGAACCCGTCGAACATCGCCGACATGCTCGAATTCGGCCTGTACGGCTGGGCGCTGTCACGCTATTCGGGCGCATGGGTCGGCTTCAAGGCGATTTCGGAAACGGTCGAGTCGGGCTCCACCGTCGACCTCGATGCGTTGCAGACGCGCTGGCCGGCGCCGGAAGGCTTCACGCCGCCGGCGGGCGGCTTGCACAATCGCTGGCCCGACCTGCCGAGCCTGACGATCGAGGCACGCCTCGCGGCGAAGCTCGACGCGGTCCGCCATTTCGCGCGCGCCAACAGCATCGACAAGTGGATCGCGCCGAGCACGCACGCGAACGTCGGCATCGTCACCTGCGGCAAGGCGCACCTCGACCTGATGGAAGCGCTGCGCCGGCTCGACCTGACGGTGGCCGATCTCGACGCGGCCGGCGTGCGGATCTACAAGGTCGGCCTGTCGTATCCGCTCGAAATGACGCGCATCGAGACCTTCGTCGACGGGCTCGCCGAAGTGCTCGTGATCGAGGAGAAGGGCCCGGTCATCGAACAGCAGATCAAGGACCACCTGTACAACCGCACCGAAGGCGCGCGCCCGCGCGTGCTCGGCAAGCACGACGCCGCCGGCGCGTGCCTGCTGTCCGAGCTCGGCGAACTGCGTCCGTCGCGCATCCTGCCGGTGTTCGCCGACTGGCTCGCGCAGCACAAGCCGGCGCTCGACCGGCGCGAGCGCGTCGTCGATCTCGTTGCGCCGCGGATCCTGTCGAACGAGGCCGACGCGGTGAAGCGCACGCCGTACTTCTGCTCGGGCTGCCCGCACAACACGTCGACGAAGGTGCCCGAAGGCTCGATCGCGCAGGCCGGCATCGGCTGCCACTTCATGGCGTCGTGGATGGAGCGCGATACCACCGGCCTGATCCAGATGGGCGGCGAGGGCGTCGATTGGGCCGCGCACGCGATGTTCACCCACACGAAGCACGTGTTCCAGAACCTCGGCGACGGCACCTACTTCCACTCGGGCATCCTCGCGATCCGCCAGGCCGTCGCCGCGAAGGCGAACATCACGTACAAGATCCTCTACAACGACGCGGTCGCGATGACGGGCGGCCAGCCGGTCGACGGCAGCATCTCGGTGCCGCAGATCGCGCGGCAGGTCGAGGCCGAAGGCGTGTCGCGCTTCGTCGTCGTGTCCGACGAGCCGGAGAAGTACGACGGTCATCACGGGCAATTCCCGACCGGCACGACGTTCCATCACCGCAGCGAACTCGATACGGTGCAGCGCGAATTGCGCGAGACGCCGGGCGTCACCGTGCTGATCTACGACCAGACCTGCGCGGCCGAGAAGCGCCGCCGCCGCAAGAAAGGCGAATTCCCCGACCCGGACAAGCGCCTGTTCATCAACGACGCGGTGTGCGAAGGCTGCGGCGACTGCGGCGTGCAGTCGAACTGCCTGTCGGTCGAGCCGCTCGAGACGCCGCTCGGCCGCAAGCGCCGCATCGACCAGTCGTCGTGCAACAAGGACTATTCGTGCGTGAACGGTTTCTGCCCGAGTTTCGTGACGGTCGAGGGCGCGGCGCTGAAGAAGGCGGCCGGCGCCGCGTTCGACGAAGCGGCGCTCGCCGCACGCGTCGACGCGCTGCCGGTGCCGGCGACGCACCTCGACGCGGCGCCGTTCGACATGCTCGTGACGGGCGTCGGCGGCACCGGCGTCGTGACGGTCGGCGCGCTGATCAGCATGGCCGCGCACCTCGAAGGCAAGAGCGCATCGGTGCTCGACTTCATGGGCTTCGCGCAGAAGGGCGGCTCGGTGCTGTCGTTCGTGCGGATCGCGTCGAGCGACCGCTGGCTGAACCAGGTGCGCATCGACACGCAGCAGGCCGACGTGCTGCTCGCGTGCGACATGGTCGTCGGGGCGAGCGCGGAGGCGCTGCAGACGGTGCGCCACGCGCGCACGCGGATCGTCGTCAACACGCACCGGATCCCGAATGCATCGTTCGTGCAGAACCCCGACGCGAACCTGCATGCGGACGCGCTGCTCGAGAAGATGCATCACGCGGCCGGCGACGGCTACCTGTCGAGCTGCGACGCGCAGGCGCTCGCCGCGAAGTTCCTCGGCGACTCGATCGGCGCGAACATCCTGATGCTCGGCTACGCGTGGCAGCTCGGCCTCGTGCCGGTGTCGCTCGCCGCGATGATGCGCGCGATCGAGCTGAACAACGTCGCGGTGCCGATGAACAAGCTCGCGTTCTCGATCGGCCGGATGGCGGCCGGCGATGCGGCCGGTCTCGACGCGCTGTGGAACGCGCGTCATGCGGTGGCCGCGCACGCCGCGCCGGAGACGCTCGCCGAGCTGATCGCCGATCGCGAAGCGCGTCTCGACGCGTACGGCGGCGCGCGCTACGTCGAGCGCTACCGCGCGCTGGTGAACGCGGCGCAGGCGAAGGGCGACGACACGCTGACGCGCGCGGTCGCGACGACGTTCTACCGGCTGCTCGCGGTGAAGGACGAATACGAAGTCGCGCGGCTGTACGCGGACGACGCGTTCCGCACGGCGCTCGAAGCGCAGTTCGAAGGCGTGCCGGGCCAGACGTACCGCGTGAAGTTCAACCTGGCGCCGCCCGCGGTCGCGAAGGCCGGCAGCGACGGCAGCACGCCGAAGAAGCGCGTGTTCGGCCAGTGGATGTGGCCGGTGCTCGGCATGCTGGCGCGCGTGCGCGGCGTGCGCGGCACGTGGCTCGATCCGTTCGGCCGCACGGTCGAGCGGAAGATGGAGCGCGCGCTGGCCGACGACTACGAGACCACGCTCACGCGTGCGTTCGCCGCGATGACCCCCGGCAATGCCACGCAGGTCGTGCAACTGGCCGACCTGCACGCCCGCGTGCGCGGCTTCGGCCACGTGAAGGTGCGCAATCTGGCCGGCGTGAAGCGCGCGGAACGCGAGCTCGCGTTGCAGCTCGGCATCGACGCGGCGACGAGCGCGGCCGTGCAGCATGCGCTCGACGAGATGAAGGGCGCGGGGATGCTGAAGGGGATTCCGGTCGTCGTCGCGAAGTGACGCGAGCGTGAGTGGACGTGAAAACGGCGACGCGGGTGCGTCGCCGTTTTTTTATGCCCGTCGGCGGCTGCGCGCCGGCCGCGGTCGATCCTTCAAAGAATGCCTTTTTTGCGCGTCGACAGCGCGGTTTCCGACAGGTCGATCTCGCGAAGCAGCTTCGTCAGCGTTTCGTCGGAAATCTTGCTGTCGCTGCGCAGCCGGTACAGCGCCGAGCGTTCCGCGCGCACGGCCGCGATCCGCATCTGCAATTCCATCGTTTCGGCCTGCTTCGCTTCCGCGCGCGGCGTGGGGCCGTCGTCGGCGAGCGCGGCGAGCCGGCGGCGATATTGGTCCATCACGCGTGCGGAGATGTCGGCGCAGCGGGCCGCGCCCGATTCGTCGAGCTCGGCCGAGATCGCGTCGTGCGACGAATCGATCGCGCGGATCGCGGCCTGCGCGGCGGCCGAGCGAGCGATGCGCTCCTCGTCGCCGAGCGGGTTGCGCGACGAGCGCACGCCGCGCAGCAGCAGCGGCAGGCCGATCACCGCGACGATCAGCGAGCCGAGGATCACGGACGACGCGATGAAGATCGCGGTGTCGCGGCCCGGTAGCGGTGCGCCGTCGGACAGCGCGACCGGGATCGACAGCACGCCGGCGAGCGTGACCGCGCCGCGCACGCCGCCCACCGTCATCACCGCGATCGTGCGCACGCCGGCCATCGTGCCGGCGAGGCCGCGACGCGCGGCGCGGCGGCTCGCGAACCAGCGCAGCAGCCACACCCACAGGAAGCGGATCGCGTACAGCGCGAGCATCATCGCGCCCACGTTGAAGATCATGCGGCCGACCAGCACGTCGCTCGTGTGGTGCGCGTCGACGAGCGCGCGGCCGATGATGTGCGGCAACTGCAGCCCGAGCATGATGAACACCATGCCGTTGAACACGAACTCGATCATCGCCCACGTGCTTTCGGCACGCACGCGCGACGCGACGGTGCTTTTGCGGGAGAAGCTCGTGTAGTTCATCATCATCCCGGCCGACACGGCCGCGAGCACGCCCGACAGGTCGAGATGCTCGGCGAACAGGTAGGCCGCGAACGGCACCAGCAGCGTCATCACGATGCCGGGCGCCGGGTCGCCTTCCTGCTCGGCGTTCAGGAAGCGCGTCGACAGCGCGCTGAACAACCACGCGACGATCGCCCCCGTCGCGAGCCCGCCGGCCGCGACGATCACGAACGTGACCGACGCGGCGCGCAGCGAGAACACGCCCGTCAGCGCGGCCGCGATCGCGAACTTCAGCGCGACGAGGCCCGACGCGTCGTTCATCAGCGCCTCGCCTTCGAGAATGTGCATCAGTTGCGGTGGAATGCGACCCTTGCCGGCGATGCCCGACAGCGCGACCGCGTCGGTCGGCGACAGCACGGCCGCGAGCGCGAACGCGATCGGCAGCGGCAACTCGGGAATCAGCCAGTGTGCGAAGTAGCCGACCGCGAGTACCGTCATGAACACGAGCCCGAACGCGAGCATCAGGATCGCGCGGCGCTGCAGGTAAAGCTCGCGCTTCGGAATCCGCCAGCCGTCCGCGAACAGCAGCGGCGGGATGAACAGCAGCATGAAGATCTCGGGGTCGAACGTGACGTGCAGGTTCAGCTTCGGCCACGCGAGCATCGCGCCGAACGCGATCTGCATCAGCGGCAGCGGCAGTTGCAACGGGAGGATGCGCGTGACGGCGCCGGACAGCGCGACGGTCAGCAGCAGAATGAGGACGGTGAAGACGATTTCCATCGAGACGGCGGATGCGGGGAATGAAACGATCGTACGGAGTGTAGCGTGCCGACGTAACGGATGCGTTCGAGCGGCCGGTGCGTGCGCACGGAAACGGTGCGCGGATGGTGCGCCACGATGGTGCGGCGGCGCGGCGCGGCCATGCGGCGCATGGGTTCCGCACGCCTTGCACGGAGCTTGCTTGAAGGTGGGCAGCCGCCCGGCACGTGCCGGGCAACCGAGGGTCCAACCATGACATTGCGCGCGCCGTCCCGGTCGTCGTCCATGACGCCGGACGTCGCGTTCGACTGCACCACCAGGAGGAAGGCATGACGATCGCGCAACAGGAGCGTCCGGCCGCCGCGTCGCCGTACCGGTTCGAGCGGGAGATGAGCTCCGGCTTCGAACGGCTCGCGACGCAGCACCGCGACCTGACGCTCACGACCGTGTTCCAGCCGATATTCAGCCTGTCGCACCAGCGCGCGGTCGGCTACGAGGCGCTGCTGCGCGCGCACGATGCGCTCGACCGCGCCGTGTCGCCGCTCGACGTGTTCGGCGAAGCCGCGCGCCAGGGCGAACTGCTGCAACTCGACCGGCTCGCGCAGGCGCTGCATCTGGAGAACTTCGCGCTGCTCGGCGCCGAGCGCGAGTGGCTGTTTCTCAACGTCCACCCGGGCGTGCTCACCGATCCGTTCCAGGCGGCCGCGCTGCTCGCGAACCTGAAGCGGCTCGGCATGCCGCCGCGGCGCATCGTGCTCGAAGTGCTCGAACAGCGCGCGGACGACGTCGAGCGGCTCGCGGAGGCCGTGCGCGAGTTCCGCACGCACGGCTTCCTGATCGCGCTCGACGATTTCGGCGCGGGCCACTCGAATCTCGAGCGGATCTGGCAATTGAACCCGGACATCGTGAAGCTCGACCGGATCATGCTGTCGCACGCGGCGCACCGTACGGGGCTCACCGCGATCCTGCACGGGCTCGTGACGCTGTTGCACGAGGCCGGCAAGCTCGTGCTCGTCGAAGGGATCGAGACCGAGCACGAAGCGCAGATCGCGCTGTCGTGCGAGGCCGACTTCGTGCAGGGCTACTACTTCGGCCGCCCGGCGCCGGGGCTGCCCGACAGCGCGACCGCGACCGGCTGCATCGGCGAGCTGACCGAGCGCTATCGTCAGCAGACCGAAGCGCGCGAGCGGCGCGACGCGCAGCGGCTCGCACCGTACCTGCGCGCGTTCGAACGGGCCGCCGAGCGCCTCGAGGCCGGCGAGCCGCTCGACGAGGTGTGCTGGAACTTCCTCGCGCTCGACGCGGCCGCGCGCTGCTTCCTGCTCGATGCGCACGGCCGGCAGTCGGGCCGCAACGTCGTGCTGCGCGCCGATCGCGCGCTGGCCGAGGCGCGCTTTTCGCCGCTGGCCGACGCGCAGGGCGCGAACTGGCTGCGCCGGCCGTATTTCCGCTCGGCGATCGCCGAACCGGGGCGCGTGCAGGTCACGCGGCCGTACCTGTCGATCAACGAGGCGCAGCCGTGCGTGACGCTGTCGGTGGCCGTGCGCGTCGGCGACGCGCAGCGCGTGCTGTGCGGCGACATCGACTGGATCGACGAGGACGCGCAAGTCGCGTAGCGAGGTGCGGCTCGCACGCGGCGAGCGGCCGCGCCGTTCCGGTTCGTGCCCGCCACGGCGGTGACGGCGGTGTCCGCGCGCGTCGGCGTGTGGCGCGTGCGGCGCGGCTGAAATACGCGGCGGAAGTACGCGGCCGCCGGCACGCTGGCGTCCGTCACGCGGCTCGGCTAGGATGCGCGAATTGTCCTGACGATTCGCGAGCCGCCATGAACCGACCCGCTGCTTCTTCCGTCCTCCTCGAAGTGATCGCCACGACCGTCGGCGATGCAAGGACCGCCGCCCGCGCGGGCGCCGACCGCCTCGAACTCGTGACCGCGATCACCGAAGGCGGGCTGACGCCCAGCGTCGGCCTGATCGAGGCCGTCGTGGCCGCCGTGCCGATTCCCGTCAACGTGATCGTGCGTCCGCACAGCCGCTCGTTCGTCTATGACGCCGACGACATGCGCGCGATCGAGCGCGACGTGCGTGCGGCCGTCGCGGCCGGCGCGAACGGCGTCGTGTTCGGCGCGCTCGACGCGCGCGGCGACATCGATCTCGGCGCGCTGGCCCGCGTCGCGGCCGCCGCGGACGGGCGCCCGCTCACGTTCCACCGTGCGTTCGACGTCGCGCGCGACCTGAACGCCGCGTTCGATGCGCTGCTGCGCGTGCCGGCCGTCACGTCCGTGCTGACGTCGGGCGGCCATCCGTCGGTGCTCGACGCGGCCGCGACGATCACGCGGCTCGTGCGGCAGGCGGCAGGCACGACCTGCACGGTGCTGGCCGGTTCGGGGCTCACGATCGATGCGGTCGGCGATTTCGTTCGCGCCACCGGCGTGCGCGCGGTGCATTTCGGCTCGGGCGTGCGGCCGCGCGGCGAGGTGCTGGCACCCGTCGACGGGCAGCGCGTCGAGCGCGTGCGCGCGGCGCTCGACGGCGCGGCGTCGCACGTGTGATGCGCACGCCGAAGCTGCGCGTTGGCTCGTCGAGAAAACTCTCGATTCGAGACACGCGGAGCGACCCGGTGCAGACGATCGGATGAAAAAAGCCGGGGCATGCCCCGGCTTTCTCGTTGGCGGGCGCGGCGCGCCGGCCGCTACCGCTTACGCGTGTTCCGCCAGCGCGTCGGCCTGGCTCGCGCGGATGCCGAGGCGCTCGAACAGCGCGCGGTCGCGCTGCGTCTGCGGATTGCTGGTCGTCAGCAACTGGTCGCCGTAGAACATCGAGTTCGCGCCGGCGAGGAAGCACATCGCCTGCATCGCGTCGTCGAGCTGCTCGCGGCCGGCCGACAGGCGCACGACGGCCTTCGGCATCGTGATGCGCGCGACCGCGATCGTGCGCACGAACTCGAACGGGTCGAGCGGCGCGGTGCCTTCGAGCGGCGTGCCTTCGATCGCGACGAGGTTGTTGATCGGCACCGATTCCGGATACGGGTTCAGATTCGCGAGCTGCGAGATCAGCCCCGCGCGTTCGCGGCGCGACTCGCCCATCCCGATGATGCCGCCGCAGCACACGTTGATGCCGGCGTCGCGCACGCGGTCGAGCGTGTCGAGGCGGTCCTGGTACGTGCGCGTCGAGATCACCTGGCCGTAGAACTCCGGCGACGTGTCGAGGTTGTGGTTGTAGTAGTCGAGGCCCGCGTCGGCGAGCTGCCGGGCCTGCTCGTCTTCCAGCATGCCGAGCGTCATGCAGGTCTCGAGGCCGAGCTCCTTCACGCCGCGCACCATCTCGGTCAGCGCCGGCATGTGGCGCTCCTTCGGATTGCGCCACGCGGCGCCCATGCAGAAGCGGCTCGCGCCGTTCGCCTTCGCCGCGCGCGCGGCGTCGAGCACCGCGTCGACGTCCATCAGCTTCTCGGCCTTCAGGCCCGTGTCGTGATGCGACGACTGCGAGCAGTAGCCGCAATCTTCCTCGCAGCCGCCCGTCTTGATCGACAGCAGCGTCGAGAGTTGCACCGCGTTCGCGTCGAAGTGCTCGCGATGCACCTGCTGCGCGCGGAACATCAGGTCGTTGAACGGCAGCTCGAACAGCGCGACGACGTCGGCGACGCGCCAGCGCTGCGGCGCCGGAGCGGCCACGGGGATCGCGTCGGGTTGCACGGCGGCGGTCTGGGCTTGGGTCATTTCTTTTTCCTGTCCTGGGCGGGATTGGGGGATCGGTTGGGTCAAGGCCGCGCGGCGCGCAGCGACTCGACGAGCGCGGCGATGTCGAGCATCGCCGCGGCGGATTCGGGGGCGGCCGGCGTCAGGTGCGCGATGCGGCCGATCAGCGGCGCGCGGTGCTCGCGCGCGAGCCAGTCGCCAATCGTCGCGACGTTCTCGTCGGCGAACGACATCGCCGGGTCGACGTGGTTCGCGACCCAGCCCGCGAGCGTGAGGCCGCGCTGGCGAATCGCATCGGCCGTCAGCAGCGCGTGGCTGATGCAGCCGAGCCGGACGCCGACGACGAGCACGACGGGCAGGCCGAGCGCGACCGCGAGATCGGCGGTGTCCTGCGTGTCATTCAGCGGCACGCGAAAGCCGCCGACGCCTTCGACGACGACCACGTCCGCGCGCGTCAGCGCTTCGCGATGGCACGCGACGATCGTGTCGAGGTCGAGCGTCACGCCTTCGCGCGCGGCGACGATATGCGGCGCGGCCGGCGCTTTCAGCAGGAACGGCGTGCGCAGCTCGGGCGGCAGCACGACGTTCGCGGCGGCGTCGAGCTGGTCGGCGTCCTCGTTGCGCCACACGCCGTCGCGTTCGTACGCGCCGGCCGCGACCGGCTTCAGCGCGGCCGCGCGCAGGCCGTGCCGCGCGAAGCCGTGCAGCATCGCGGCCGACACGAAGGTCTTGCCGATTTCGGTGTCGGTGCCGGTCACGAAGACGGAGAGCGGGGCGGTCATGCTGCGGCCTCCTCGCTGGCCTGGATCAACGCGGCTTCGAGCCTGGCGAGATCGTCGAACGAATGCGCGGCCGACAGCGACACGCGCAGCCGCGACGTGCCGGCCGGCACCGTCGGCGGCCGGATCGCGGGCACCCACAGGCCGTGCGCGTCGAGCGCGCGCATCGCGGCGAGCGTCGCGTCGTTGCTGCCGATCACGAGCGGCTGCACGGCCGTGTGCGAATCGACCGGCTGCCAGCGCGTGTTGCGCAGCAGCGCGCGCGTGCGTTCGATCAGCGCGGCGAGGTGCGCGCGGCGCGCGTCGCCTTCGTCGCCCGCGATCACCTTCAGGCTCGCCGATACCGCGTGCGCGACGGCCGGCGGCGCGGCCGTCGTGAAGATGTAGCTGCGCGCGCGCTGGATCAGCCATTCGATCACGGTTTCGTGCGCGATCACGAACGCGCCGGCGACGCCGGCCGCCTTGCCGAGCGTGCCGACGTACACGAGATGCGGCGAACGCAGCGCGGCGGCCGCGAGCGCGCCGCGACCCTGCGGGCCGAGCACGCCGAAGCCGTGCGCGTCGTCGACGACGAGCCACGCGCCGTGGCGTTCCGCCAGCGCGACGAGTTCGGCGAGCGGCGCAATGTCGCCGTCCATGCTGAACACGGTGTCGCTGACGATCAGCTTCGTTTCCGCATCCGATGCGTCGAGCAGCGCGGCGAGCGCGGCGGTATCGGCGTGCGGATAGACCTGCACGTTCGCGCGCGACAGCCGCATGCCGTCGATCAGCGACGCATGGTTCAGCGCGTCGGAGAAGATCGTCGCGCTCTTGCCGGCGAGCGCGGTCATCGCCGCGAGGTTCGCCATGTAGCCGGTGCTGAAGTACAGCGCGCGCGGCGCGTCGGAGAAGCCGCCCGCGAAGCCCGCGAGTTCGTCCTCGAGCCGGGCGTGCGCGCGCGAATGCCCGCCGAGCAGGTGCGAGCCGCCGCTGCCGGAGCCGTAGCGCTGCGCGCCTTCCGCGAACGCGGCGACGAGCGCCGGATGCGCGGCGAGGCCGAGGTAGTCGTTGCTCGCGAAGCCGACGATCTCGCGGCCGTTCACGGTCATGCGCGCGTCGCACGCGGTGTCGGCGATGCGGCGCACGCGGCGCAGCCCTTGCGCGTCGAGGTCGGCGAGGCCGCGTTGCAGGGTGTCGAGCAGGCTCATCGGCCGAGATCCTCCAGCGTGGCGTCGAGCGTGTCGCGCGTGCGCCGCGCGAGCCACGCGATGTCGTCGTCGCTCATCACGTACGGCGGCATCAGGTACACGGTCGTGCCGATCGGGCGCAGCAGCAGTTCACGTTCGAGCGCGCGCTCGAAGAAGCGCCGCGAGAAGCCACGCGCCGCGTCGCCGTCGAGCGCGACGTCGAACGCGAACAGCGTGCCGCGCTCGCGCAGGTGGCGTACGTGCGGATGGGCGCCCAGCGGTGCGAGCGCCGCGCGCAGCGTCGCCGATTTGCGGGCGTTGCTCGCGAGCACGTCGTCGCGCGCGAACAGGTCGAGCGTCGCGAGCGCCGCGCGGCACGCGAGCGGGTTGCCCGTGTACGAATGCGAGTGCAGGAAGCCGCGCGTCGTGTCGTCGTCGTAGAACGCCGCGAACACGTCGTCGCGCGTGAGCACCAGCGACAGCGGCAGGTAGCCGCCGCTGATCCCTTTCGACAGACACATGAAATCGGGCCAGACGCCCGCCTGTTCGCACGCGAAGAAGGTGCCCGTGCGGCCGCAGCCCACCGCGATCTCGTCGGCGATCAGGTGCACGCCGAATTCGTCGCACAGTGCGCGCAGCCCGCGCACGTACGACGGATCGTGCATGGCCATGCCGGCCGCGCATTGCACGAGCGGCTCGACGATCAGCGCGGCGATCCGGTCGCCGCGTTCGACGAACAGGCGCCGCACGTCCACGAGCGCGCGGCCCGCGACGTCGGCGGCCGTCTCGCCCGGCAGCGCGCCGCGCGCATCGGGCGACGCGACCACGTGAGCGTGGCGGATCAGTGGGTCGTACGCATCCTTGAACAGCGCGACGTCGGTCACGCCGAGCGCGCCGATCGTCTCGCCGTGATAGCTGTTCGCGACGCAGACGAATTCCTGCTTGTTCGCGCGGCCGCGGTTGCGCCACGCGTGGAAGCTCATCTTCAGCGCGATCTCGACGGCCGACGCGCCGTCCGACGCGAAGAACGCATGGCCGAGCGTGCGGGCGGTCAGCGCGTGCAGCCGTTCGGCGAGCTCGATCGCCGGTTCGTGCGTGCAGCCGGCGAGCATCGCGTGCTCGAGCGTGTCGAGCTGGTCCTTCAGCGCCGCGTTGATGTCCGGGTTCGCATGGCCGAACAGGTTGACCCACCACGAGCTGATCGCGTCGAAGTAGCGGCGGCCGTCACGGTCGACCAGCCACACGCCCGCGCCGCGCGCGACGGGGACGAGCGGCAGGCGCTCGTGATGCTTCATCTGGGTGCAGGGGTGCCAGACCGCGCGCAGGCTGCGCGCGACCCAGTCGTCGGTGGCTGGCGTACTCAAGGCGACTCCGGGGGTAAAACGGCCGCGCGGTATCGACGGGCGCCGCGCGGCGGGATACGAAACGCGCAGAGATTAGCGTGTTCCGCCGGACGTTGCACTAGCGGTTACAAACGCCGCACAGCCTTGCTGGGCGGGAGTTCGGCGCAGTTCGGGGGTGCTCGGAACGGAACGCGGCGGATCGGCCGAAATGCACGCAGATGACGACGGTCGAGTGACACCCCCCGACAGAAAAAAATCGCGGGGCGGGGCGGCCGGGCAGCAAAATATGGGGAAGGATGATGGTGCGGTGTTGGCGGCGACAAGGGGCGAACTTGCTGCGCGCAGGGTCGATCGACCGGGTGGTGCAATGCCGGACCACTGAGCGAAATCGAGCGGGCAGGTTCAGGGCAATGCTTTGCGAAGTGCCGCGTCGGCCACGTGGTCGATGTGACGGAACGCCGGCGCAATCTTGTCGACTTCCTTGTCAGGCACGCCATGCTCTTCGAAACACGTCTTCCATTCGCGTGTCGGTTGCCAGACTTCAGCAATCGCGAGTCCGGCGTCCGATTTCGAAAGGCCGAATGCATCCCGGGCATTGAACGCGTTATCCAGGGTGGCGAGCCGCCCCTGCGGGCCGATGCCGAGGTGGAGATAGCGCTCGTGTGCAGTGCTCGGCCGGGGCAGAACATCGTATAACGGGCTGAGACGCCAGCCGGGGAGACGCGGGTCGCGAATGAATCCGTGGTTGCGCAAATGGTCATCGTCGTTGCTCACGAGGATGTTAAAGACCATCCGCTTGAACAGTTCCCGGTTGTCGGCTCGAATTGCGTCCACGTGCCCGTGCTGCCGGATCGCGTGAGCCACGTCCTGATAACTTTTCTCCATCGATTCCATCTCGGAACAGCCGACCAGCGTCAATGCGCTCGCGAAGGGCACTCTTCGCTCGGTTGCCCCGGCACGGGGAGGCAGATAGAGCGCGTCGTCCCCTCGAAGGGCGTCGAATTCGGGGTGAGTCCAGTACCGGTCGAATCGGCGGATCAACATGACTTGTCGGCCGCCGACGTCGACGATGCGGGTAGGTGGGACCCGAATGCCGCACCGGGCCGCAAGACGAAGCGTGGCCTCTTCGATGACCGTCACGTTCAGCCGGTCGCTACGACTCGGGAATTTGGCCAGCCAAAGCACGCCGTTTTCGTCCCGCACCGTAGCCTTTGGCCGGGCGCCGCCGAGACCGCTGCCCTGTACGAAGATGGCTTCGAGTTCGGCCGGCACGGGCTCGCCTTCCTCGATGCGCGCTGCCGAATCGATCAGATATTCGAGCCTGTGCAGGCCCTTGCCGGCTTGCGGGCCTGGAGGGGTGTCCAGATTCGCCCGGATATCGAGCGCACCAATCCGCTGACTGCCCGCGTGGAGGAGATAGGTGGATTCGGGCAGTGTGTTGGCCCGGACTTTGAGTTTGGCTTCGATGACACGCCGTCCCCATGCATCGGGCGCGGCGTCGCGAATCCCGCCGAACTGCGTCAACCCGCCCGCCGGGAAGTTCATCTTGCCGCGTGTCTCGTTCTTTCTCGCCAGACTCAGGCTCACCGGGTCGATTTCGATGGCGTTGGGCCGATCGATATAGCGCAACCCGTACGCGAAGCTCGATGCCTGTAGATCCGCACCGTCTTCGGTCATTTGAAGCAGCCCCGCGGGTGCCCAGTCATCGTCGAGATAGGCAAACACGGCGAGTCTTTTGACGACGGCGACCATCAGAAATCAAGATCCTTGAGTTCGTTGTCCGTGAGAGATCGTACGCGTCGACTGCGTTCGCGGGCCGCCTGTGCCTTGAGCGACGGGTCTGTTCCGGAGAGCAGTTCCAGCAGGGTCGTTTCCGGTGCAATCGCGTCGAGATACCGCAGCCACTGTCCCAGCGCGACGCCAGGATCGCCTTTCTCGATGCGATAGGCGGTATTGCGTGAAAGCCCGGCCCGGGTGGCCGCCTCGCTCTGCTGGATGCGCCGCGAGATGCGCAGACGGGCGAGCGCTTCTCCGACACGCGCGGCTTCCGCGAGAACGGTGGGGCTGGCGGCCGCAGCTTGATTGACCTTCATGCTCGTAAAATCGATCGTTAAGTCGATTATGATCGAAATAACGATCATGATAGATCATGCCAGCTCGAATTCAAGCCGATTGCGCGTAAAAACGAGCATTACGCGGTGAGTGCTCGATTTGACGAGCAGGCGGGAGCGTGCCGCGATGACCTGAAAGGACGGGGCGTGCGAGGCGGGAAGAACGACAGCCGCGCGTCAGCGCGAAGCCAGCGCGCGCGTATCGGTGTCGCGGATGTGATCGTCGCCGTTGTCGGCCGTCTGCGTCGGGCTGACGTTCCACACGACGCGGTCGTTGACCGCGTACAGCCGGCACGCGCCCGCGCCCTGCTTCGCGCAGTTGTCGAGCGCGAGCGCCATCGGGTCGTCGCCGCCTTCGGCCCACGACCACGCGCCTTCCGACGACACCGCGAATGCGCGGCTCGGATGCTGGTTCAGGAAGCGGCGATAGCCTTCGCGGCCGGCTTCGTCGACGTACGGCACCGCGTTGACCGCGTCGATCGACGCATAGCCGCTGGCCTTCGGCTCGTGCGGGTTCGCGACCGCATAGCGCACCGCGGTCGGCAGGTTCAGTTCGGCGAGGAATGCGTTCACGGCCGGCCACCAGACGGGCACGCCGTCGCGATCGACGATCAGCCGGTGCGCGTCGTCCTTGTAGCGGCCGAAATCGATGAAGCGGGCTTGCGTGCCGTGCGACACGTACGCATCGTGCATCTGGGCGACGAGCGCGGGCGTCCATACCGAATCGTTGTCGCCGTACAGCCACAGCGACCGCACGGCCGTATGCGCGCCATACTGGTCGAACGCATCGACGAGATTGCGCTGCCAGCCGTCGCACAGGTCCTGGCGCAGCCCGCCGGAGAAGTTGATGATGCCGCGTACGCCGGCTGCCGCTTCGGTGCCGTATGCGACCGACACGAGCCCGCCATGCGACGTGCCGGCGACGACGATGCGCGACGCATCGACGTACGGCTGGCGCGACATGTAGCGCACCGTCGCGTCGACGTCGGCGGCCTGCGCGAGCCCGTTCTTGCCGACGTTGCAGCCTTCCTGCCGGTACGTGCCGTCCGAACCGGCGAAGCCCTGGCGATTCGGCGCGATCACCGCATAGCCGCGCCGCACGAATTCGCGCGCGAACGCGAGCGGCCGGCTGCGCGGCTGCAGATGGAGATCGCCGGTATTTTTACCGTGGTTGAAGACGACGAGCGGGAACGGGCCGGGGCCGTTCGGCTTGAAGAGCGTCGCCTCGAGCGTGACGGCGCCCGAAGCATCGGCCGGAATGCGCAGGATCTGTTCGTTGAGGTCGGCGGCGACCTGCGGCAGGTTCGCGTCGGCGTAGTCGAAGCGCTCGGCGTGCGCGAGCGATCCGCTGGCGCCCGCCCCCGTAGCGGCGCCCGGCAGCGTACCGGCCTGAGCGGCCGACAGCGTACAGGCCGCCATCCATCCCACCAATACCTTGCTGAACGCCATCCGTAAGCCCTGCCACGCAACATGACCAATTCGAGGCCATCGTAGCCCGACAAAATCAGGTTGTGCAATGCGGGAATTACCCGGCGTCTGACATGGCAACTATTTGTCAGCGTTCACTTACTTCGCCGTCGACATAGCGCCAGAAACCGTGTTCGTCGCGCTCGAAACGACTCGTCTCGTGGAGCCGGTAAGCGCGCCCGCCAACCTTGTAGCGCGCCACGAATTCGACCTCCGCGTGCCGCTCGTCGAGCGGCACGTGGCGTTTGACCGCGAGGCCGAGCCAGCGCGGCGCGTCCGGTGCTTCAGGGTCGGCGTCGAGATCGGGCGGGCAGGTGCGCGCGGCCCACGTCGCGCGCAGGTAATCGGTCGCGCCGAGCACGTACGCGCTATACCGCGAACGCATCAATTCGAGTGCGGTCGCGGCGGCCTCGCCGCCGTCGATGAAACGGGCGCAGCAGGCCGCGTAGCGCGGCGTCGGGGCTTTGCCGGCGGGCGCGGGAGACGCGCCGCCGCACGGGCACGCGTCAGGTCGGTTCAAAATCATGCGAAATGTGAATTAACAACGATCGGTTGCCGATGCGGCTCACCAGCTCAGCTCGACGCCGTCGTACTGGAAGAACCGGCCGTTCGCCTGGGACACGTCCGAACCCGATTCGGCGATCACGCGACGCATGCCGGTCACGCTCGTTTCCGGGTCGATCGCGGCCTGCGCGCCGCCCATGTCGGTGCGCACCCAGCCGGGATGCAGCGAAATGCACGCGGCATGGCGCGTCTGCAGCGACGCGATGCGCAGCGCGTCGTTCAGCGCGGCCTTGCTCGCGCGGTACAGCCAGCCGGTCGTGCCGGTCGCCTCGGCGATGCTGCCCATCCGGCTCGACACGACGGCCAGCACGCCGCGCGCGTCCTCGACGAGCGGCAGCAGGATCGGCAGCAACTGCATCGGCCCGCGCACGTTCGTGTGCATCACCGCGTCGAAATCCTCGGCGGTGATCGTCTCGACGCCCTCGGTGCGCGGCCCGTACACGCCGGACACGAGCACGGCCGCATCGAGCCGCTCGCCGTCGAGCTTCCAGCCGAGCGCCGCGATCTGCTCGGGCTGCGCGATGTCGAGCGCATGCGGCTGCGCGCCGAGCGCGCGCAGCGCATCGAGCGACGCCGCGTCGCGCGCGGTGGCGATCACGTTCCAGCCGTCGCGCCGGTATTGCCGGACGAATTCGCGGCCGAGGCCGCGCGATGCGCCGACGATCAATACGGTTTTCATGCCTGTCGCTCCTTGCGGTGGCGCCACCGAGGCAGTGCCGTTGTCAGATGCGTTCGACGCGTGCCGCGGCCGCGTCGCAGCCGCCGTCCGGCGGCTGGCGCGTTACTGCTGCGCGTCGTCGCACGGCTTGAGCGTCGCGGCGACCGCCTGCGCGACGCTTTCGAGCCGGGCGGCGTCCGCCGCGACCATGTCGTTGTCCGGCGCATGCTCGCCGCCGGCGGTGAGCGCGGCCACGCAGCGCCGGTAAGTCGAGTCGAGCGCGTCGAAGTTCGACACGGCCATCCCGAGGTTGCGCATCCGGCCGTCGTGCACGCCGTACACGAGCCCGTGCACGGTGAGCGACTGGCCGCGCGCCCACGCGTCGTTGACGATCGTCGTGCGGCACACGTTGACGACCTGTTCGATCGCATTCAGCTCGATCAGGCGACGGTAACGCGCTTCGCCGACCGGCCATTCGTCGAGCAGCGCCGCATGGCGCTCGCGTACGTCCTGCACGTGATGCAGCCAGTTGTCCGCGAGGCCGACACGGCGGTTGTGCAGCGCCGCGTTCACGCCCGAGCAGCCGTAGTGGCCGACGACCATGATGTGCTTGACGCGCAGGATGTCGACCGCGAACTGGATCACCGACAGGCAGTTCAGGTCGCTGTGCACGACCACGTTCGCGATGTTGCGGTGCACGAACACTTCGCCCGGCGGCAGGCCGATGATCTGGTTCGCCGGCACGCGCGAATCCGAGCAGCCGATCCACAGATATTCCGGCGCCTGCTGGTCGGCGAGTCGTGCGAAGAAATCGGGATCGTCGGCGAGCTGGCGCTTGACCCAGGCATCGTTGTTGTCGAACAGATGTGAAAGCGGATTGTCTTGGGTAGTCATCGGTGTGGCTTCCGTTGGCGGAAATCGGTCGATATCGGATTCGGTGTTGCCGGCGTCAGGCGGCGCGCTGCGCGTCGCCCGCGCCGTCGTCGAGGCCCGTCGCGCCGAAGCGCGCAGGGTAGCGTACGCTAAAGCGCAGGGCCGCATCGTACGGATAAAAATCGGGCAATTCGCCCTGCATCAGCTTGTCCTTGCTCGCCTGCCACAGCGCCGGATCGAAAAAGTCCGCGTGATGCTTCATGAAGACGCTGCGCACGCGCGGGTCGCCGAGCAGGAACGGCCCGTAGGTCTCTGGAAAGATGTCGTGCGGGCCGACGGTATACCACGGTTCGCCGGACAGCTCGTCTTCCTCGTTGCGCGGCGGCGGCACGCGCCGCACGTTGCAGTCGGTCAGGTACTCGATCTCGTCGTAGTCGTAGAACACGACGCGGCCGTGGCGCGTGACGCCGAAGTTCTTGTACAGCATGTCGCCGGGGAAGATGTTCGCCTTCATCAGCTCCTTCACCGCGTTGCCGTATTCCTTCACGCCGTGCTCGACGTCCGCGTCGCTGCCGTTCTGCAGGTACAGGTTCAGCGGCGTCATCCGGCGCTCGATGTACAGGTGCTTGATCACGAGCTTGTCGTCCTCGTATTCGAGCAGCGACGGCACTTCCTTCTCGAGTTCGCGCACGAGCGCATGATCGAGCCGCGCGAGCGGCAGCGCGACGCTCGAATACTCGAGCGTGTCGGCCATTCGCCCGAGGCGGTCGTGACGCTTCACGAGCTGGTACTTCTCCATGATCTGCGCGCGCGTCGTTTCCTTCGGCGGCGGGAATTGATCCTTGATGATCTTGAACACGTACGGGAACGACGGCAGCGTGAACACGAGCATCACGAGGCCCTTGATCCCGGGCGCGATGATGAAGCGGTCGCTCGAATGCGACAGATGGTGCAGCAAGTCGCGGTAGAACAGGTTCTTGCCCTGCTTCTGCAGGCCGACCGACGTGTAGATCTCGGCCTTCGGCTTGCCCGGCATGATCGTGCAGAGGAACTCCACGTACGCGGACGGCACGCCCATGTCGACGAGGAAGTACGAATGCGAGAAGCTGAAGATGATCTGCAGCTGCTCGCGGCGCAGCAGCACGGTATCGAGCGCGAGCACGCCCGGGCGCACGTGGCGGATCGGCACCGCGAACGGCAGCACGCGGTCGGCGTTGATGATGCGGCCGACGATGTACGCGCTCTTGTTGCGGAAGAACAGCGACGACAGCACGTGGATCTGGAAATTCGGCGCTTCGTCGAAGTGGCCGAATTCATCGTCGATCGCCTGCATCACGCAGCCGATGTCGCGCGTGAGATCCTCGAACGCCGGCTCGAGCTGGAAGTTCGTGACGATGCGCTCGAGCGTGACCGCGAGCCCGTCGGTGCCCGGATAGTACGCGCGATACGTCGGTTTCGCGGCCGGCTCGTCGTTCTCCAGATACTCGGTCGAGATCGCCGGGCGCACGAAGATGAAATCGTTGCTGAAATACGAGCGGTGCAGGATCTTGCAGCACACCGAATTGAAGAAGGTTTCCGCGCACTCGGGCTGGCGGTGCGACGTGAGCAGGCCGATGTAGTGCAGCTTGATCTGCTGCCAGACTTCGTCGTCGATGTTCTCCGCGTCGTATTCGTCTTCCAGCACCTCGACGCATTCCTTCACGCGATCGTCGTACGACGTGATCCGCTCGCGCGCGAGCCGCTGCAGCCCGTGCCAGTCGCCGCGCTCGAACAGCGTCTTCGCATCGACCGCCGCTTCGCGGAAGATCCGGTAATGGCGATCGAAGTATTCGAGCATCGTCTGCGCGACGTCGAAACCGATCTGCGACGACAGCAGTTTGGGGAAGTGATTCATCGCGTGCAGGCTCGTTCAAGGGGCTGTAAGCACTCGCCATTTTAGCGCCCAAGTCGGCGTTTCAATGACTTTCGCGGTGATGCGCGAATGGTCGTCAATCGGCGTGTTGATCGCCGTTGGGCGCCGTTCGACGCATCTTCGCGTAAAGATACGGGTACGGAACCGATTCTGACACGAACTTTTTTCGGCGCGCCGGCGGGGGCCGGGCACGTGTTTCGCGCGACGGCGATAGAATCGACGCACCGCCCGCCGCACCCTGCCGCCGGCGCGCCTTCGCACCGATAACGACGAGACGCCCCACCGATGAACGCCCTGGAACACCAACTCGACTACCCCTTCGCCGATACGCTGCCCGCCGCGGGCGACACGTTCGAGGTCGCGCCCGGCGTGCGCTGGCTGCGCATGCCGCTGCCGTTCTCGCTCGATCACATCAATCTCTGGCTGCTGCGCGACGAGATCGACGGGCAGGCCGGCTGGACGGTCGTCGATTGCGGGATCGCATCGGACGCGATCCGCACGCACTGGGAGCAGATCTTCGACACGCAGCTCGACGGCCTGCCCGTGCTGCGCGTGCTCGTCACGCACTGCCACCCCGATCACTTCGGCCTCGCGAACTGGCTGTGCGAAGGCGGCGACAAGGGCCGCTGGAACGTGCGGCTGTGGATGACGCTCGGCGAATACCTGTTCGGCTGCCTGATGGCGGCCGGCAACGGGTCGAATGCGGGCGGCGCGGCCGCCGCCGATCACTTCGCGCGCCACGGCCTGACCGATCCGGCCGCGCTCGACAAGCTGCGCAACCGCCGCAGCTACTACTCGGATCTGGTGCCGGCCGTACCGCCGCGCTACCGGCGCCTGCGCGAAGGCGACGCGGTGACGATCGGCGCGCGCACGTGGCGCGTCGTCACCGGCTACGGCCATTCGCCCGAACATTGCGCGCTTCACAGCGAAGCCGACGGCGTGCTGATTTCCGGCGACATGGTGCTGCCGCGCATCTCGACGAACGTGTCGGTGTTCGACCTCGAGCCCGAAGCGAACCCGCTCGCGCTGTACCTGGAATCGCTCGGCCGCTACGAGACGATGTCGCCCGACACGCTCGTGCTGCCGTCGCACGGCAAGCCGTTCCGCGGCGTGCGCACGCGCATCGCGCAACTGCGCGAACACCACGATGCGCGCCTGGCCGAAGTGCGCGTCGCGTGCGCGGAAAAGTCGATGAGCGCGGCCGACATCGTGCCGATCATGTTCCGCCGCCGGGAGCTCGACATCCACCAGATGACGTTCGCGCTCGGCGAAGCGCTCGCGCATCTGAACCTGCTGTGGCTCGCGGGCGAACTCGTGCGCGAGCAGGGTGACGACGGCGTGCTGCGGTTCCGCGCCGCCAGCTGAGCGCGCTTCGTCATCGTTACGCGACGGGTTCGTAACGCCATCCGTCGGGATGCCACTGCATCGTGTGCGTCGGTTCGAGCGCCGCGAGAAACGCTGCGTCGTGCGACGCGACCACGAGCGCGCCCGGGAAACCCGCCAGCGCGGCTTCGATCGCACGCACCGATTCGAGATCGAGGTGATTGGTCGGCTCGTCGAGCAGCAGCAGTTGCGCGGGCGTGCCGCGCCACAACGCGCACGCGAGCGCGGCCTTCAACCGTTCGCCGCCGCTCAGTTGCCGCGCCGGTTGCGTCGCACGTGTCGCGTCGAGCTGCAGCAGCGCGAGACGGCTGCGCAGGTCGCCTTCGGCGAGCGGCGTATCGAGCAGCCCGAGTTGCTCGACGATCGAGCGCTCCGGGTCGAGCAGTGCGAGCCGCTGGTCGAGATACGCGGCGCTCACGTGCGTCGTGCAAGTGCCTGAGCGCGGCGCCAGCTCGCCCGCGAGCATCCTCAGCAACGTCGACTTGCCGCAGCCGTTCGGGCCCGTCAGCGCGATGCGCACGGCGCCGCTGGCCGACCACGTGATCGCGTCGGTGTCGCCCGCGACGCGCCACGGCAGTTGCGCGCGTTCGAGCGTGAACAGCTGGCGGCGCGCGCTGACCTCCGTGCCCGGCAGCGACACCAGTACGGGCGCGTCGGTTTCGACGCGCGCTGCCGCTTCCTGCACGCGCGTGTCGAGCGTCGCCTTGAAGTCGCTCTGATGACGCCGGACCGTCCCCATGATGGCGCGCGCGGCGCCCTTGCGGCGCTGGCGCGCCATCGACGACAGGTTGGCCGCCTTCGCGTCGCGCAGCGACGCGGCCGCATGGCGCTGGATCGTGTCGTGTTCCTGTTCGAGCCTGCGCCGCACGCGCTCGCGCTCGGTGCGCACATGGTCGAGCGCCGCGTGCGCGGCTTCCTGTTGCGCGTCGCGCTGCGCACGGTAGAGCGCGTAGTTGCCGCCGTACGAGCGCGCGCCGTGCGGCGTCAGCTCGACGATGCGCTGCACGCCGGCGAGCAGCGCACGGTCGTGGCTCACGATGACCACGCCGCCGCGCCAGCCGTCGAGCGCCGTGCGCAGCCACGCGCGGCCCGGTGCGTCGAGATGATTGGTCGGTTCGTCGAGCACGAGCAGGCCGGCGCCGGACAGCAGCGCGCCGATCAGCGCGACGCGCGCGAGCTGGCCGCCGCTCAACGTGTGCGCGGGCGTGTCGGCGCGGACATCGTGCAGGCCGGCCGCGTCGAGCGCCGCGCGCAGCCGCTCCGCGAGATCCCAGCGATCGCCGATCAGGTCGAAGTCGTGCGGCCCCGCGTGGCCGTCCGCGAGACGCGCGAGCGCGCCGAGCGGCGCATCGAGCGCGGCGATCTGCGCGACGGATCGCGGGGCGGCCGTGGCGTCGTGGTCGTGCTGCTGCGCGACGTAGACGACCTGCGCATGTCGCTCGACCGTCCCCGCACTCGGCGCGCGGCGGCCCGCGATCAGTTGCGCGAGCACGCTCTTGCCGACGCCGTTGCGGCCGACGATGCCGGTCGGCGTGCGATCGATGGTCAGTTCGAGCGAATCGAACAGCGTGACGCCGTCGTCGAAGCGGAAAGAAACGTGATGAAGCGCGACGAGCGCGCCGGTGGGCGTGGCTGCAGCCATAAGCACCTCCAAAAATGCGTGAAGACCTTCGCGCGCGGCGTGCGTGGCACGGGCGGCGAAAACATTTCGGGAAGGCTTAGTTGTTCACTTTGGCTGGCGTCCGGTATGAGGAATGAGCGCGCAGTGTAGCAAGCGCGGCGCGCGGGCCGCAAGCGAGCGGCATGTGCGCCGTCGCTTGCGCGCCATGCGAGGTTACTGCACCGCGACCGTCGCGAAGTTCTGCCGTCCGAACGGACTCACGTGATAGCCGCTCACGTTTGTGCGCGTCAGCGCGGCCGCGGTCGGGTAGCCGAGCGGGATCCACAGCGCCTGGTCGTGGATGATCTTCTGCGCGCTTTCATAGAGCTTCGCGCGCTTGGCCTGGTCGGCGGTCGACTTGCCGTCGGCGATCAGCTTGTCGAGCTGCGCATCGCAGAAGCGCGCGAAGTTGATGCCCGACTTCACCGCGTTGCAGCTGAACAGCGGCGACAGGTAGTTGTCCGGATCGCCGTTGTCGCCGGCCCAGCCCATGAACAGCATGTCATGCTGGCCGAGCTTCGCCTGCTTGATCAGTTCGCCCCATTCGATCACTTTCACTTCCGCTTTCACGCCGATCTTCGCGAGGTCGGCTTGCAGCAGCTCGGCGCCGGCTTTCGGGTTCGGGTTCAGCACGCTGCCGGTCGGGCGCGTCCAGATCGTCGTCGAGAAGCCGTTCGGGAAGCCGGCCTGCGCGAGCAACTGCTTCGCCTTCGCGGGATCGTACGCATACGGCGCGATGTCCTTCGCGTAGCTCCACGTGTTCGGCGGATACGGATTGTTCGCGGCCGTCGCGGTGTTGTCGAACACGACCTTCAGGTAGGTCGCGCGGTCGAACGCGAGATTCAGCGCCTCGCGCACCTTGTCGTTGTCGAGCGGCTTCTTCTGCGTGTTCAGCGCGACGAACGCGGTCATGAACGCGGGCGTCTGCACGACCTTCAGCGCGCTGTCGCCCTTCGCGGCGAGCACGTCTTGCGGCTTCGGCGACAGCGCGATCTGGCATTCGCCGGCCTTCACCTTCTGCATGCGCACCGATGCATCGGGCGCGATCGCGTAGATCAATCGATCGACCTTCGGCTTCGCACCCCAGTAGGTCGGGTTCACGTCGTAGCGGATCAGTGCGTCCTTCGTATAGCTCTTCAGCACGAACGGGCCGGTGCCGACCGGCTTCGCGTTCAGGTCGGCCTGCTTGCCGGCCTTGAGCAACTGGTCCGCGTACTCGGCCGAGTAGATCGACGCGAAGCCCATCGTCAGGATCGGCACGAACGTCGCGTTCGGCTCGTTCAGCACGAACTTCACCGTGTTGTCGTCGACCTTGGTCACCGATTTCACGAGCTTCACGAGGCCCATCGACTGCGCATGCGGAAAACCGCTCGCGCCGGCCACCTTGTGCCACGGATTCGCATCGTCGAGCATTCGCGTGAACGTGAACACGACGTCGTCCGCGTTCAGCGGGCGGCCCGGCTTGAAGTAGTCGGTGGTCTGGAACGCGACGTTCGGGCGCAGGTGGAACGTGTACGTGAGGCCGTCGGCGCTCGCTTCCCATTTGTCCGCGAGCGCGGGCACGACCTTCTTCGCGGCTTCGTCGTAGGACACGAGCGTGTTGAAGATCACGTCGGCCGACGCGTTGGTCGTGACGAGCGAGTTGTACTGCACGACGTCGAAGCCGTCCGGGCTCGATTCCGTGCAGACGGTGAGCGGCTTGGCGGCGGCGAGGCCGGGAGCGGCAAGGGCCGCGGCCACGGCGGCCGCGGCGAATAGCTTGACGTGCATAGGATCTCCCACGTGGCTTGTGTTTTTCGCTGGATGACGGAGGCGGGCGCGGCCCGGCAGCGGGCAGGGCCGGCGCGGCTGGCGAATAGGATACCGTCAAAGCGCGCGACGCGTGGAAAAAGGCGCCGGAACGCGACGAATTGACCGAAAAACGGCTGCGATGGCGACGGAACGGGTGTTGATGCGGCCGTGCGAGGAGAGCGAGCGCGGGGCGAGGCGGGCGGCTGCGAATGCGCGGCGCGAGCGACGGAACGGGCAGGATCGCGGCAGCGGTGCGCGGTATGTGGCGCGACACGAAGGTAGAGGCCCGCGCGGATTCGCGCGGTATGGCGAGGCAGATCGGGCCAAGGCCCGACAGGACCCGGCGACGCGCACGCCGGATCCGCGGCGCACTCAGTGCGCGCCGGCCTTCGGCTTGCGCGGCGCCTTCTCGAACAGGCGGTCGTACAGCCAGCGCGGCAGCACGTGCAGCACCTTCGCGACGACGCCCATCTGCCACGGAATCACGCGGAACGCGTGCTGCCGGGCGATCGCCCGCGCCGCGCGCGCGGCGAAGCGGTCGGCGTCCATCAGGAACGGCATCCGGTACGGGTTGTGCGCGGTCATCGGCGTGCGAATGTAGCCGGGCGCGATCGTCACGACGCCGACGCCGGCCGGGCGCAACTCGACGCGCAGCGATTCGAGATACTTGATCGCGGCCGATTTCGATGCGCTGTACGCGCCGGAGCCGGGCAGCCCGCGCACGCCGGCGACGCTCGCGACGCCGACCAGCGTGCCGTGGCGCGCGGCCGTCATCGGGCCGACGAACGGCTCGAACGTCGCGACCATCCCGTAGTAGTTGATGTCCATCACGTCGCGGAACGTCGCGAGGTCGCCCTGGCCCGTGACGGCGCCCTGGCTGATACCCGCGTTCGCGATCACGACGTCGGGGCAGCCGTGCGCGGCGATGAACGACGCGGCGGCGGTGGCCAGCGCATCGGCGTCGCGCACGTCGGCGGAATAGACGGAGATGGACAGCTTCGGGAACCGCCGCGCGAACGCATCGAGTGCATCGGTGCGGCGCGCGACGAGCGCGAGCGTGGCGCCCTGGCGGGCGTATTCCTCGGCCATCGCGAGGCCGAGGCCGCTCGACGCGCCGGTGATGAAGACCTTCAGCGGAGTAGTCATGCCGGCGCGCGGGCGGGGATCAGAGCTTCTTGTCCTGAACCTGCTTCACGAGGAAGTCGAGCACCTGGGCGGTACCCGGGATGCTGTTCGTGTAAGCGGGGCCCGTCTTGTACTTGCCCTGGACGACGACCGTCGGCACGCCGTCGATCGCGTAGTCCTTCAGCAGCTTGGCCGACTGGTTCACCTCGCCCTGCACGCTGAACGAGTTGTACGCGTCCATGAACTTCTTCTTGTCGACGCCCTGCGTGGCCAGGAAGTCGGCCTGCGCCTGCGGCGTCAGCAGGTAGTTCTTCTGCTTGTGGATCGCGTTGAAGATCGCCGGCGTGACCTTCTCGGAAATGCCGAGCGCGGACACCGCGTAGAACAGCTTCGAGTGCGGGAGGAAATCGTCACGGAATGCGACCGGCACGCGCTTGAAGTCGATGTTGTTGCCCTGCTTCTTCACCCAGGCCTCGATCGTCGGCTCGAATTCGTAGCAGTGCGGGCAGCCGTACCAGAAGAACTCGATCACCTCGACCTTGCCGGCCGGCGCCGACACCGGCTGCGGCGACTTCATCACCTCGAAGTCCTTGCCGGCGGCCGGCGCGGCGGGCGAAGCCTGGGCGAGGCCGGCGGCCAGGCCCAGGGACAGAAGGAGCGTGCTAAGCAGTTTTTTCATGTTGTGAACGTCGAATCGGTTGCTCGGGTTACGGAACGTAACGGGTTCTGCGTGGGCGCGGCCGGTTGGCTTACTGCTTCGTGAAGCGGATCACCGCCGTGTCGACACCTGCATCGGACAGGCGCTGACGGGCCGAGTTCATATCCTCGAACTTCGAGAACGGGCCGACGCGCACGCGGAAATAGGTCACGCCGCTGACGTCGCGCTTCGACACCTTCGACTCGAAGCCCTGGAAGCCGAGGCGCGCACGCTGCTGTTCGGCATCGCCTTCCGTCTTGTACGCGCCGACCTGCAGGAAGTAGCCGGTGTTCGCGTCGTTCGCGGTCGGCGGCTTCGCCGCTGCCGCCGCGGCGGCGGCCGACGACGTCGGCTTCGGCGTGTTCGCGGCCTGCTGCTGTTGCTGCTGCTTTTGCGCGGCGGCCTGCTGCGCCTGCTTCTGCGCGGCGAAGCGTGCGAGGTCGTCCTCACCGCCTTGCTGCTGTTGTTGCTGCGCCTGTTGCGTCTTCTTCGGCGGCGGCGTGGTGTCGGCCGGCTTCGGTGCGACGGCGACGCCGTTGCCCGACGACGGATTGTTCGACGCGGTGGCGTTGCTCGAGCCAGCGGCGCCGTTCGCGTTGCCCGACGGCGGCACTTCGACGATCTGCGGCTCGGGCAGCAGGCCGCCGCCCTGAGTCTGGTTCGCGGCCTGGCCGGGCGCGGTGTTCGGCGGTGCGGATTGCGCGGCCTGCGGCACCGGCTGGCCGGGCGTCTTGCCCTGCAGCGCGCGGTTCGGGTCGAACTGCTGCGGCTGGCTCGCGCCGTTGTCGGCCTGCGGCGGCGCGACCTTCGACACGAACGGCGACGGCGAACGCGTGATGTAGAGCGCCACCACCACGGCGATCGCGAGGCCGACGATCAGGCCCAGTACGATTCCAAGAAATGTCCCTCCGGCTTGTTTCGATTGCTTCGAAGTTCGGCGTGGTTGTGCCATTGCTTGAGTCACCTGCAAAAAGAATCGTGAGAGGGCTGCGACGGGCGCCCGACGGCGGGCAATCCGACGGCGGGCGTTGCCGCAGCCAGTCGCGGCCCGGTTCGGGCCGCGCGGACATCCTTACATCTTGGCGGGGGCGGACACGCCGAGCACCGTCAGGCCGTTCTCGAGCACCTGCCGGGTCGCGGCGAGCAGCGCGGCGCGCGCATTGCGCGGCGCTTCGTCGTCGACCAGCACGCGCTCCGCATTGTAGAACGAGTGGAATTCGCCAGCGAGATCGCGCAGGTAGAACGCGACCGCGTGCGGCGCCAGCTCGTTCGCCGCGTGCGTGAGCATGTCCGGATACTCGGCCAGCTTCTGCATCAACGATGCCGCCTGCGCGCTCGTCAACTGCGACAGGTCGGCGCCCGGCAGTTGCGCGACGTCGACGTTGTAGCGCGACTTCAGTTCGTTGAGCACCGAGCAGATCCGCGCATGCGCGTACTGGACGTAATAGACCGGGTTTTCGTCGTTCTGTTTCAGTGCGAGATCGATGTCGAACACGAACTCGGTATCGGCCTTGCGCGAGATCAGGAAGAAGCGCACCGCGTCGCGGCCGCGCGTGATGGTCGCCTCGTCGATCAGGTCGGGGGCCGCTTCCTGGCCCGCCGCCGCGCCGCCCGACCATTCGATCAGGTCGCGCACCGTCACGTAGCTGCCCGCGCGCTTCGAGATCTTCACTTCCTGCCCGTCGCGCATCACGGTGACCATCTTGTGCAGCACGTAGTCGGGATAGCCCTTCGGGATCCCGATGTGCAGGCCCTGCAGGCCGGCGCGCACGCGCGCGATCGTGCCGTGGTGGTCCGAACCCTGGATGTTGATCACCTTCGTGAAGCCGCGCTCCCATTTCGTCACGTGGTATGCGACGTCCGGCACGAAGTACGTGTACGTGCCGTCCGACTTGCGCATCACGCGATCCTTGTCGTCGCCTTCGTCGGTCGTGCGCAGCCACAGCGCGCCATCCTGCTCGTAGGTCATGCCGGCCTTGACCAGCGAGTCGACCGTCTTCTCGACGCGGCCCTCGCTGTACAGCGACGACTCGAGGTAGTACTGGTCGAACTTCACGCCGAACGCCTGCAGGTCCATGTCCTGCTCGCGACGCAGGTACGTGACCGCGAACTTGCGGATCGCGTCGAGATCTTCGACGTCGCCCGCACCCTTGACCGGCTCGCCGTCCGATGCGGCGACCGTTTCGCCGTTCAGGTAGTCGCGCGCGATGTCGGCGATGTACTCGCCGTTGTACGCGGCTTCCGGCCAGCCCGCGTCGCCCGGCTTCAGGCCGCGGGCGCGCGCCTGCGTCGAGATCGCGAGGTTGCCGATCTGCACGCCCGCGTCGTTGTAGTAGAACTCGCGGTGCACCGCGTAGCCCTGGCTCGCGATCACGTTGGCGAGCACGTCGCCGAGCGCGGCCTGGCGGCCGTGGCCGACGTGCAGCGGGCCGGTCGGGTTGGCCGACACGAATTCGAGCAGCACCCGCTTGCCTTTCTCGCGATCCGACGTGCCGAACGCGCGGCCCTGCTCGAACACGGCGGCGATCACCGCCTGCTTCGCGGCCGCCGACAGGCGCAGGTTGATGAAGCCGGGGCCGGCGATCTCGGCGGCTTCGACGAGGCCTTGCGCGGCCGGCTGCGCGGTGAGCGCGGCGACGATCCGTTCGGCGAGCTGGCGCGGGTTCGTGCCGAGCGGCTTCGCGAGCTGCATCGCGACGTTGCACGCGACGTCGCCGTGCGCGGCGACCTTCGGGCGCTCCAGCGTGATGGTCGGGGCGACGAATGCTGCGTCGGCGCCTTTCAGCGCGTGTGCGACCTGCTTGACGCTATCCGCGAGCAGGGCTTCGAGGGTCTGTTTGTGTGCTGGCAGCATGCTGGTAGAAGGCTTCGTTGGTGGCGGCCGGAAATGCCGGCCCGCCGGCGCGCTTTTTAAGCGCGCGTTTCAGGGATCGCAGAATTTTAACAGGTGCTAATATGCCGCTCAGGCGGCCCGCGTCCGCGAGGCCGGACGCCGGTCTGCCGGCGTTCCCCAACCTCGCCGCGCAGGCACAACAAGATGAAAAGGGAATTGTCATGATTACGTTCAAGAGCAAGGCGGCACAGGATCTCGACGTGCTGAAGGATTTCGCCGTGTATGTGCTGGGTCTCGTCGGCAAGCAGCTGGGCGAGCGCGGTGTCATTACGCACGACGAACTGGACCACGCGATCGCCAAGCTGGAAGGCGCGGTCGCGCAGGCCAAGCAGGAGCGCGCCGAGCACGCCGGCCATTTCCACGAGGACGAAGCCGACCACGCGCACCACGAAGTGCCGCCGAGCCTGGCGCAGCGCGTCGCGCCGTTCCTGACGATGCTGCGCGAAGCGAAGGCTGGCCAAGCCGACGTGCACTGGGGCTTCTGAGCTTCCTTCTTCCTTGCCCGGCGGATCGAACGGTCGGCCAGACAGG
The DNA here is from genome assembly GCF_030504405.1 of Burkholderia sp. AU44665. NCBI lineage: Bacteria > Pseudomonadati > Pseudomonadota > Betaproteobacteria > Burkholderiales > Burkholderiaceae > Burkholderia > Burkholderia sp. AU44665. The sequence continues at coordinate 121,964 of NZ_JAUJRI010000015.1, forward strand.
AAAAAGCCCGCTTTCGAGCGGGCTTTTTATTTTGTCTGATGAAATGACGACGGGGCGGAAGGCGGGCGCGACGAAATGGGGCGGCAGTGCGGGCCTGCCTTGACCGATAGGTGAAATTCCTTATAATTCAATGCAAGACTATGTGAAAGCGGGTGCGAAAACATAGCGCCGCCCGGGCAACCGGGTCCCACCTGGAGTGGGTATTTCGTCGAAAGACGGAAAGAGAATCCCGCATGCGACGGCTGCCGAAAGGCGGCCGTTGGTTTTTCTACGCCCGGATCTTGCGGCCTTCCAGGCTTGCGCGCAGCAACGTGCGCAACGCGCTTTCCGGGCTTCCCGCTGGCGTCGGGTGAGTCCGCCCTCCACCACGTAGGCCGACTGCACGCGCAGGATAAGCCGGCGTTTCCTGATCCGGTCCTTCGCCACCTCGAAGAACACGGCATACACGCGCTGCGTGCCGTCTGACGCGACCTCTTCCACCGTCACGAAATTGGGCTGCCGTTCATCCGCGACAACGATCCGCCGCGTCGCCAGCCCGACGATCACGCCGCGCAACAGCTGCCGTGACGCGCGATACCGGTCCGCGCAGAGCACACGTGTCTCGCGGCCGTCGTCGTAGATCTCGTCGTCAGGAATGGTGTCGCGGGTCCGCCCGTCCCATTTGAGGCTGCGTGTGAAGCAGTGACAGGAGAACAGGACCAGAACCGTCACGTCGAAGCCGGTTTCCAGATCGCAGGTGAACGTCAACGGGCGCAAGTGGCTCAGGTCCCAGCTTTCGCCGCGACAGCGGGTCGGCGGGAACGGGGTGGCGGCGTCGAGCGGTGTTTCGGTGATCCTGATCTCGAAGGAAGGCATGGCTGCGGGGGTGTCGGGTCGAGAGATTGCAGCGTTGATCGACGAATATTGAGATTAGTTATCCTGAATAAGTGGTGGGGTAGACAACGCGCCCCGAGATCGGGGCGCGTGACGGTAAGTCGCGGCTGCGCGCCGCGGCTCGATTACAACTGCGGCGCGAGCGCGCGGCGTGCGTCGTCGAGCGACAGCGCCATGCGCCGTGCATAGTCCTCGAGTTGATCCTGCCCGATTTTACCGACCGAGAAGTAACGGCTGTCCGGATGCGCGAGGTAGAAGCCCGACACGCTCGCCGCCGGCAGCATCGCCAGCGAGTCGGTCACGCTCATGCCGATCTCGTCCGCGTGCAGCACGTCGAACATGTCGCGCTTCACGAGGTGGTCGGGGCAGGCCGGGTAGCCGGGCGCCGGGCGGATGCCCGCGTACTTCTCGGCGATCAGCGCGTCGTTGTCGAGCGTCTCGCCGCTCGCATAGCCCCACAGCTCGCGTCGCACGCGCGCGTGCATCGCTTCGGCGAACGCTTCCGCGAAGCGGTCGGCGAGCGCCTTGAGCATGATCGCGCTGTAGTCGTCGTGATCGGCTTCGAACTGCTTTTCCTTCACGTCGACGCCGAGGCCGGCCGTCACCGCGAACATCCCGATGTAGTCGGCGACGCCCGATTCCTTCGGCGCGATGAAGTCGGCGAGCGAGCGGTTCGGCCGCATCACGCCGTCGACCACCGGGCGCACGCTCTGCTGGCGCAGGTTGCGCCACGTGAGCAGCACCTCGGAGCGCGACTCGTCGCTGTAGATCTCGATGTCGTCGTCGTTGACGGTATTCGCCGGCAGCAGCGCGATCACGCCGTTCGCGGTCAGCCAGCGCCCCTGGATCAGGCGCGCGAGCATCGACTTCGCGTCGGAGAACACGCGCCGCGCCGATTCGCCGACGATCTCGTCGTTCAGGATCGCCGGGTACGGGCCGGCGAGATCCCAGGTCTGGAAGAACGGGCCCCAGTCGATGTAGTTCGCGAGCTCGTTCAGGTCGTAGTTCCTGAACACGCGGCGGCCGATGAACTTCGGCTTCACCGGCTGGTAGCCGGCCCAGTCCACCTTGGTCTTGTTCGCGCGCGCCTCGGCGAGCGTGACCATCGGCTGCGCCTTGCGGTTCGCGTGCTGGTCGCGAATGCGTTCGTAGTCGGACTTCAGCTCGTCGAGATACTTCGCCGCGCCTTCGTCGGACAGCAGGTTCGACGCGACCGACACCGAGCGCGACGCATCGGGCACGTAGACGACCGGGCCTTCGTAGTGCGGCGCGATCTTCACGGCCGTGTGCACGCGCGACGTCGTCGCGCCGCCGATCAGCAGCGGAATCTTCTTCACGCGGAAGTAGTCGTCGCGCTGCATTTCGGACGCGACGTACGCCATTTCCTCGAGGCTCGGCGTGATGAGGCCCGACAGCCCGATGATGTCCGCGCCTTCGACCTTCGCCTTCGCGAGGATCTCGTTGCACGGGACCATCACGCCCATGTTGACCACTTCGAAGTTGTTGCACTGGAGCACGACCGACACGATGTTCTTGCCGATGTCGTGCACGTCGCCCTTCACGGTCGCGATCACGATCTTGCCCTTCGCGCGCACGTCGCCGCCCGCTTCCGCGAGCAGGCGCTTTTCTTCCTCGATGAACGGGATCAGGTGCGCGACCGCCTGCTTCATCACGCGCGCCGATTTCACCACCTGCGGCAGGAACATCTTGCCCTGGCCGAACAGGTCGCCGACGACGTTCATCCCGTCCATCAGCGGCCCTTCGATCACGTTGATCGGACGGCCGCCGGCCGCGGCGATCTTCGCGCGCGCTTCTTCGGTGTCCTCGACGATGAAGGTCGTGATGCCGTGCACGAGCGCGTGCGCGAGGCGCTTCTCGACCGGCTGGTTGCGCCATTCGAGGTTCTCCTCCTTCTTCGCGGCGCCGGTCTTGAACTTGTCGGCGATCTCGAGCAGGCGATCGGTGGAATCCGCGCGGCGGTTCAGGATCACGTCCTCGACACGCTCGCGCAGCTCCGCGTCGAGATCGGCGTACACGCCGAGCTGGCCCGCGTTCACGATGCCCATGTCCATCCCGGCCTGGATCGCGTGATACAGGAACACGGTGTGGATCGCCTCGCGCACCGGGTCGTTGCCGCGGAACGAGAACGACACGTTCGACACGCCGCCGCTCACCTTCGCGTACGGCAGGTTCTGCTTGATCCAGCGCGTCGCCTCGATGAAGTCGACCGCGTAGTTGTTGTGCTCCTCGATGCCCGTCGCGACCGCGAAGATGTTCGGGTCGAAGATGATGTCTTCAGGCGGGAAGCCGACTTCGTTCACGAGGAAGTCGTACGAGCGCTTGCAGATCTCGGTCTTGCGCTCGTACGTATCGGCCTGGCCGGTCTCGTCGAACGCCATCACGACCGCGGCCGCGCCGTAGCGGCGGATCAGGTTCGCGTGGTGGCGGAACGCGTCCTCGCCCTCCTTCAGCGAGATCGAGTTCACGATCGCCTTGCCCTGCACGCACTTGAGGCCGGCTTCGATCACGTCCCACTTCGACGAGTCGATCATGATCGGCACGCGCGCGATGTCCGGCTCGGATGCGATCAGATTCAGGAAGCGCACCATCGCCGCCTTCGAATCGAGCATCGCCTCGTCCATGTTGACGTCGATCACCTGCGCGCCGTTCTCGACCTGCTGGCGCGCGACGGCGAGCGCCTCGTCGAACTGGCCGTTGAGGATCATCCGTGCGAACGCCTTCGAGCCGGTGACGTTGGTGCGTTCGCCGACGTTGATGAAGAGCGTCCCGGGCGTGACGTTGAACGGCTCGAGGCCGGCAAGGCGCATCATGTGATCGGTCATGGCGGTGCGAATTTGGTGATGAAGGACGTGGGGCAGGCGGGTCAGGCGTTGTCGCTGTACTGGTTCGGCCAGCGGCGCGGCTTCACGTCGGCGAGCGCCTTCGCGATCTCGGCGATGTGCTCGGGCGTCGTGCCGCAGCAGCCGCCCGCGAGGTTCACGAGCCCGGCCTGCGCGAATTCCTTCAGCAGGCCCGACGTGACGTCGGGCGTTTCGTCGAAACCGGTGTCGCTCATCGGGTTCGGCAGGCCCGCGTTCGGGTAGCACGACACGTAGGTGTCGCACAGCTTCGCGAGCTCGGCGATGTATGGACGCATCAGCGCCGCGCCGAGCGCGCAGTTCAGGCCGAACGTGAGCGGCTTCGCGTGACGCAGCGAATTCCAGAACGCCTCGACGGTCTGGCCCGACAGGATCCGGCCCGACGCATCGGTGACGGTGCCCGAGATCATGATCGGCAGGCGCTCGCCGGTGTCCTCGAACAGCTCGTCGAGCGCGAACAGGGCGGCCTTCGCGTTCAGCGTGTCGAAGATCGTCTCGACGAGGAACAGGTCGACGCCGCCGTCGAGCAGCGCCTTCGCCTGCTGGTAGTACGACGTGCGCAGCTCGTCGAACGTGACGTTGCGGGCGCCCGGATCGTTGACGTCCGGCGAGATGCTGGCCGTCTTCGGCGTCGGCCCGATCGCGCCCGCGACGAAGCGCGGCTTGTCCGGCGTCGCGTATTTCGCGGCCGATTCGCGTGCGAGCTTCGCCGATTCGACGTTCATCTCGACGACGAGATCTTCCATCCCGTAGTCGGCCTGCGCGACGGTCGTCGCGCCGAACGTGTTGGTTTCGACGATGTCGGCGCCGGCCGCGAAGTACTGGTCGTGGATCTCGCGGATGATCTGCGGCTGCGTGAGCGACAGCAGCTCGTTGTTGCCCTTGATGTCGCGCGGGAAATCCTTGAAGCGCTCGCCGCGATACGCGGCCTCGTCGAGCTTGTAGCGCTGGATCATCGTGCCCATCGCGCCGTCGAGGATCAGGATGCGCGATTTGAGCAGCGCGGGCAGGGCGGCGCCGCGCGTGTAGGGCGCGTCGAGCGGGACGGAAGCGGCGAGAGGAGTCGCAGACATGGGCGGAAGACCGGCGAAGACGGAAAACCGTCATTGTAGCCGGTGCGTCAAGCGGTCGCCGCCCTGGCCGCGCCGGCCGGGCGGCCGCCAAATGAAAGCCCCCGCCGGCGAGCCGGACGGGGGCAGGATCGGAGTGCACGCGGCGCCGCGTCGATGCGCGGCGAATGGCCCGGCCGCGTGGCGCGCCGGGCCGCGAGTCGTCAGTGCAGCACGACGGGCATCATCATCAGGCTGTCGAATTGTCCGAGGAATTCGTCGACTTCGTCGAGCGACGGTTCATCCTCGATCAACTGCTTCACGTGCGCGCGGAATCGTTCGGCAAGTTCGCCGTCGATGAAGATCTCGCGCTGCGCGTTCTTGTCGACGATTTCATATCCGCCGGCATTCATCAGGTGATGGCCGGCCTGCGGCGCAAATTCGACGACGCAGTAGTTGGGGCTGTTGTAGATCATTTGCATGGCGGCACTCCTCTTCGCAGTGGCATCTGGCCTTGTTGTCCCCTAGGTGGGGCAAGCCTTGCCGGTTTCAAGGGGCTTGCGCTGCACACCCCGTTCCTCCCGTTCGCGTGGGGTGTATCGGTTAGAAGCCGATGTCTATCAAACGTTTCTCATTGTGAGCCGGTGGACTGAAATAGTTGTTAAAGAGTGTCATCGGCCATTTCCGGGAAAACTGTAATCGGTCGAAATTGCCGATTCGTGCATGTTTTTTACTGTGTGACAACCGAGGAGGCCGGTGGTTGCACGGTTGCAGCGGGCGTGGACGGCGCCGCTTGCGCGGGCGGCGCGGCCGGCACATCGGGCGCCGGTGCGGCGTCGGGCGCGCTCGTTGCGCCGCCGGGCGGTGCTGCATCCGCAGGCACGTCCGGTGCGGCGAGGCGGCCGTGCCACAGCAGCTCGATCTGCGCGCCGTTCGGCTCGGTCTGCACGAGCCGCGCGGGCAGCCAGCCGAGCGACGGCGCGAGCCACATGTCGATGCGGCGCGTGTCGCCGTCGCGGCGCGGCAGGCGCATGAAGTGCCGCGCGGCGATGATGCCGGCCTGCGTCTGCACCTGCTCGTCGCCGATCACGGTGATCGGCCAGGTCTCGCCGCTGTTGTTGTCGATCACGAAGAACTGCTGCGTGACGCCCGGCTTGTACGCGGAAGGATTGCCGCGCACGAGCCCCGACAACTGCATCAGCATGCTGAAGCGGTCCTGCACGCCATCGGGCAGCGGCGCGTTGTTCGGCGTGCGCGTGAACACGACCTGCCGGATCTCGCGGTTGAAGATCGCGATGTCCTCCGGCCGCTTGCCCCGCTTCTCGACGTAACGGTCGGGCGCGACGCCGAATGCATCGATGCGGCCTTCGCTGCGATAGGCGAACGGGCCGACGAACGGCACGGGCATCGACACCGACAGGTCGTAGGTGTGCCCGTCGGTGCGCCAGCGGATCGTGCCGATCATGTTCTGCATGCCGTTGTAGAACGTGTCGTACTGCAGGTCGCCGGACGGCGGCGCGGCGAACTTCACGCCGCTCGCGGCTGGCCCCGGCGTCGCGGCGCTGGCGCCGGCGGCCGGCGCGGCGTGCGCGCCCGAGGCGCCCGGTACGCCGCTCGCGGCGGACGCGGCGGCAGCCGGCGGTTCGCCGTGCTCGGCCGTCTGCGTCGACGTGAGGACCGGTTCGTCCGGCGGCGCGGGTTTCGGCGGGGCCGCCTTCGGCGCGGCGGGTGCGGCCGGACGTTCGACCGGCTTCGACTCTGGCGGCGCAGGCTGGCGTTCGATCGGCCGCGGTTTCAGCAGTTCGATCTGCACGGGGATGTCGGCGGGCGGCGGCGGCGTGAACGATTCGCGGTTGCGCATCAGCCAGAACCCCGCGAGCGCGTGCAGCACCAGCACGGCGACGAGCGCGACGCCCACGCGCAGCCAGCGGCGGGGCGGGGCGTAACTCGGGCGAAGGTCGGCAGGCTGCATGGGCATCGGAACGGGGTCGGGGCGCGTGCGTGACGTCGGGCGCGCGGCGCGCGCCACAGGAATCGGACCGCCGGATGCGCCGCGCGTTCGCGACGCGTGACGTGGGGTGAGCCGGAGGCGTCAGGCGTCGCGTGCGTCGGGACTATAGCCGAGTTCGTAAGACAGTTTCCGCGCGCACGCGCGCAGCGCCGTGTCGATCTCGCCGCCCCACGCGATGTCGAACGAGCCTTCCTGGCCGAGCGCGACGATCGCGAGCGCGAGTTCGCCGACCGCGTCGAACACCGGCATGCAGAACGCGTGGATCGTCGGCAGCAGCATCCCCTCGACGCGCGCGGCCTGGTGCCGGCGCACGTCGGCGAGCACCGCGTCGACTTCGTCGAGCGTGCGCGGGCCGCCGTGGTGCGGCGAGCGGCGCGTATCGGCGAGTTCGCGCTCGAGCATCGCGGCGGTCTTGCTGCGCGGCAGGTACGCGGCGAACAGCAGGCCCGTCGCGGAGCCGAGCAGCGGCATCACGTCGCCGAGCTTCAGCGACGCCTTCGCCGGATGGCTCGATTCCATCCAGTGCACGATCGTCGGCCCCTGGTTGCCCCATACCGCGATGCCGACCGTCTGGTCGAGGCGGTCGCGGAATTCGGTCAGCGCGATCCGCGCGAGCTTCACGCCGTCGACGCGCGCGAGCCGCGCGAGGCCCATCTGCAGCGCGAAGCCGCCGAGCTCGTAGCGGCCCGAGACGGGATCCTGCGACACGACGCCGAGCCGCGAGAAGCTGACCAGGTAGCGGTGCGCCTTCGCCGGGCTCATGCCCGCGCGCTGCGCGAGATCGCGCAGCATCATCGCGCGCGGCTCGCTCGTCAGCACGTCGAGCAGGCGGAAGCCGACCTCGATCGACTGGATGCCGGAACGGACCTTCTCGCCGTGCTCGCCGGACGCGGTGTCGTCGGTATCGGAGTCGGTGAGATCGTCGTCGGGAAGCGGGCTGGCGGGCATGGGCAACGGGTGCGCGAAAATGCGGCAGGAAACGGGGTGAAAACAGCGCGCGCGATCGGGGCGCGCCGCATGGATTCACCATCGTAAAATAGATTCCCTCCATCGTCACTACAACGGCAGATCCTCCCTATGAAACTTGCTTCGCTGAAGGACGGCACGCGCGACGGCCAGCTGATCGTCGTGTCGCGCGACCTGCACACCGCGGCGATCGCCGATGCGGTCGCGCCGACGCTGCAGCGCGTCCTCGACGACTGGGCGTTCTACGCGCCGCAACTGCGCGACCTGTACGACGCACTGAACCACGGCCGCGCGCGCAACGCGTTCGCGTTCGATCCGGCCAACTGCATGGCGCCGCTGCCGCGCGCGTTCCAGTGGGCCGACGGCTCCGCGTACGTGAACCACGTCGAGCTCGTGCGCCGCGCGCGCGGCGCGGAGATGCCGCCCGAGTTCTGGACCGATCCGCTGATGTATCAGGGCGGCAGCGACGATTTCCTGGGGCCGCGCGACGACGTCGTGTGCCCGTCCGAGGAATGGGGCATCGATTTCGAGGCCGAAGTCGCGGTGATCACCGGCGACGTGCCGATGAGCGCGTCGCCCGACGCCGCGCTGAAGGCCGTGCGGCTCGTCACGCTCGCGAACGACGTGTCGCTGCGCAACCTGATTCCGGCCGAACTCGCGAAGGGCTTCGGCTTCTTCCAGAGCAAGCCCGCCACCGCGTTCGCGCCGGTCGCCGTCACGCCGGACGAGCTCGGCGACGAATGGCGCGAGGGCCGCGTGCACCGCCCGATGATCGTCCACTGGAACGGCAAGAAGGTGGGGCAGCCCGATGCGGGCACCGACATGGTGTTCCACTTCGGCCAGCTGATCGCGCACGCGGCGAAGACGCGCAACCTGCGTGCCGGCTCGATCGTCGGCTCCGGTACGGTATCGAACAAGGATGCGAAGCGCGGCTACTGCTGCATCGCCGAGAAGCGCTGCCTCGAGACGATCGAGCACGGCGCGCCGCAGACCGAATTCATGCGTTACGGCGATACCGTGCGCATCGAGATGTTCGATGCGGCCGGCAAGTCGATCTTCGGCGCGATCGAGCAGTCGGTTTCCCCACCCGACGGCGCGGCATAGGCAACGCGGCGGCGGCACCCGGCCTCGGCCCGCGCGCCGGGTTTCGCCCGATGTTTGACCGCGCGGGCTTGGCTACACTCGATTCAAGCGTTCGAGCGCCTCGAACAAGGAGCAGCAGATGGCCGATCTCGCCGCGTACGGCGGTTACGAAGCACTGAAGGTGACGCGCCGCGATCATGGCGTGCTCGACATCGTGATGAGCGGCGAGGGGGCGAACCGCAGCGGCCTCGCGACCGCGAACGCGCGCATGCATCGCGAGCTCGCCGACATCTGGCGCGACGTCGATCGCGATCCCGACACGCGCGTCGCGGTGATCCGCGGCGAAGGCAAGGGTTTTTCGGCGGGCGGCGATCTCGCGCTCGTCGAGGACATGGCGAACGATTTCGACGTGCGCGCCCGCGTGTGGCGCGAGGCGCGCGACCTCGTCTACAACGTGATCAATTGCAGCAAGCCGATCGTGTCGGCGATGCATGGGCCGGCCGTCGGCGCGGGGCTCGTCGCCGGGCTGCTCGCCGACATCTCGATTGCCGCGAAGGATGCGCGCATCATCGACGGCCACACGCGGCTCGGCGTCGCGGCCGGCGACCACGCGGCGATCGTGTGGCCGCTGCTGTGCGGGATGGCGAAGGCGAAGTACTACCTGATGCTGTGCGAGCCCGTGAGCGGCGAGGAGGCCGAACGGATCGGGCTGGTCTCGCTCGCGGTCGAGCCCGCCGACCTGCTGCCGAAGGCGTACGACGTGGCCGAACGGCTCGCGCACGGTTCGCAGTCGGCGATCCGCTGGACCAAGTACGCGCTGAACAACTGGCTGCGCACGGCCGGGCCGACCTTCGATACGTCGCTCGCGCTCGAATTCATGGGCTTTTCGGGGCCCGACGTGCAGGAAGGCATCCGCTCGCTGCGCGAGCGGCGCCCGCCCGCGTTTCCCGGCGACGCGCCGTTCTGACGCGCGCGCTATGATCGAATCATGGGCGGCCGCGCGACGCACGGCCGCCTCGCTCCCCCAGTCAACCAGGATGCCCGTATGACGACCGATGCCTCCGGCGCCAACCCTTTCGCCGGCTTTGCCGGGTTCCAGCCCGCCGACATGATGGACCGGATGTGGGACATGATCCGGATGTCGCCGTTCGGCGGGATGGCGCCCTTTCCGGGCGCCGCGCACGGGCTGCCGCCGTCGCTGTCGAGCATGTCCGACATGATGTCTCCGCTCACGAGCGTCGAGGAGCTCGACAAGCGGATCACCGATCTGCGCGCGGTCGAGCAGTGGCTGAAGCTCAATCTCGGGATGCTGCAGTCCGCGATCCAGGCGCTCGAGGTGCAGCGCGCGACGCTCGCGACGCTGCGCGCGTTCGGCGCGTTCGCGCAGAGCTCGATGTCGGCGGCCGAGGACGCGGCGGTCGCCGCCGCGCAGGCCGCGAAAACCTCGGCGGGCGAGGCCGCGCCCGCACCGGATGCGGCGGCTCCGGCGGCGGATGCGCCGGAAGGCGACCCCGCGCAGCAGCCGTTCGATCCGGCCGGCTGGTGGAACCTGCTGCAGACGCAATTCAACCAGCTCGCGAGCCTCGCGATGGCGCAGCCGGGCATGCAGCCGGCGGCGCCGGGCGCCGCGTCGCCCGAGCCCGCCGCCGCGCCGGAACCCGTCGCGAAGCCCGCCGCCGCCGCGCCGCGCAAGCCCGCGGCCAAGCGCGCCGTGAAGCCGTCCGGTTCGGCCGCGGCGCGCGCGGCGGCCGCTTCGTCGCCCGAAACGCGTCCGCCGAAGCGCTCGACGTGATGCGGCGCAGGTAGCAGGTCGATCATGCGACTCGCGCTCGTTCTGATGGGAGGCGGCGCGCGCGCCGCATACCAGGTCGGCGTGCTGAAGGCGCTGGCCGAGATCGCGCGCGAGGCCGATCCGCAGCGGCACACGGTGCCGTTCACGGTCGTGTGCGGTTCGTCGGCCGGCGCGATCAACGCGACGTCGATCGCGAGCCACGCGGACGACTTTTCCCATGGCGTGCGGCGCCTGCTCGAATTCTGGGAGCCGTTGCGCGCCGATTACGTGTATCGCACCGACTGGCTCGGCATCGCGGGCGCCGGCGCGCGCTGGCTCGCGACGATGACGTTCGGCTGGGCGGCCCGCCGCTCGCCGCGCGGGCTGCTCGACAACACGCCGCTCGCGCACCTGCTGCAGCGCGAGCTGAGCTTCCACCGGATCGAGCAGATGCTCGAGGCGCGCCTGCTGCACGCGCTCGCGGTCACCGCGCTCAGCTATTCGAGCGGCCGGCACCTCACGTTCTACCAGGCCGCCGAGCCGATCCAGGCGTGGCGGCGCGCGCAGCGCACCGCGCGGCTCGTCGATCTGTCGGCGTCGCACCTGCTCGCGTCGTCGGCCATTCCGTTCGTGTTTCCCGCCGTGCCGCTCGTGCTCGACGGACAGGTCGAGTACTTCGGCGACGGCTCGATCCGGCAGATCGCGCCGCTGTCGCCGGCGATCCACTTCGGCGCGGACCGGATCGTCGTCGTGGGCGCTGCCGACCCTCGGCCCGAGATTCCGGCCGCGAACGGCGCGGGCCGGGCGCGTGGCTACCCGACGCCCGCGCAGATCGGCCAGCAGGTGCTCGCGAGCGTGTTCCTCGACTCGATCGGCTCGGACATCGAACGGATCGAGCACATCAACCGGATGATCGAGCACTTGCCGCACCAGGTCGAGATCGACAGCGGCTGGCGGCACGTCGACGTGCTCGCGATCGCGCCGTCCGAGCGCATCGAGCTGATCGCCGCGAAGCACCTGAAGCAGATGCCGGCGACGATGCGCGGGCTGCTCGGCGCGATCGGCGGCAGCCAGCCGGCCGGCGCGTCGTTCGCCAGCTACCTGCTGTTCGAGGAAGCCTTCACGCGCGAGCTGATCGAGCTCGGCTACCGCGACGGCCGCGCGCAGCGCGAGACGCTCGCCGGCTGGATCGCGCAGGCGGACGGCAGCAGCGCGCCGGCGGCCGGCACGCCGCCCGAAGACGGCCTCGCGACCGACGAAATACGGGTCTGACACGCGCACGCGCAATGCAAGGTTGCGTTTTCGCGACGGCCGGCCGCGACCGATCGCCGCATACCGGTTGGCGGCGCGCGACCGGGCGGGCGTCTCGGAAGCGTCATGCACGCGTGCTATCATGGCCGCCGCCGTATACACCATATCGAGCAGCCCGCCGATCCGGCATCCGCACGGGACCTTTCGGGGAACCCGCCTGGGGCAGGGGACGGGCGCGCCAACGAGCCGGCCAGCGCCGGCCCCCCACTCAGGCAAGCGCGGCCGGCTCCGTCCGAACGGAGCGGGTTGCGGCATGCCCAACGGCGGCGACGCGGCCGCCCGGCAGCCGGACGAGGAATCAGCGTCCGGCGGGCCGGTTTCCCGCGTAAAATTAGAGTCTTGGCTGCAAAAAGCGCGGGTGGCGCGCTTGCGCGGCAACAGTCACGTTTAGAGAAGTCGCATTGCGCAGAACAGGGGTGGGACCATCATGAACACCATGCTTTATCCGGAACTTTACAGGTCGCTCGAAGCTGTCCGCTGGGACATGGAGAAGGACATTCCGTGGGACAAGTTCGACGCTTCGCTACTCACCGACGAGCAGGCGAAGACGATCAAGATGAACGCGATCACCGAATGGTCGGCGCTGCCCGCGACGGAAATGTTCCTGCGCGACAACCAGCACGACAGCGACTTTTCCGCGTTCATGAGCGTGTGGTTCTTCGAGGAGCAGAAGCATTCGCTCGTGCTGATGGAATACCTGCGGCGCTTCAAGCCGGAGCTGGTGCCGACCGAGGAGGAGCTGCACGCGGTGCGTTTCCAGTTCGATCCTGCGCCGCCGCTCGAGACGCTGATGCTGCATTTCTGCGGCGAGATCCGTTTGAACCACTGGTACCGCTGCGCGGCCGACTGGCACACCGAGCCCGTCATCAAGCAGATCTACGAAACGATTTCGCGCGACGAGGCGCGTCATGGCGGCGCGTACCTGCGCTACATGAAGAAGGCGCTGAACAACTGCGGCGACGTCGCGCGTGCGGCCTTCGCGAAGATCGGCGTGCTGATGGCGTCGGCGCGCCGCACCGAGAAGCCGCTGCACCCGACCAACCTGCACGTGAACCAGGCGCTGTTCCCGCGCGACACCGTGCAATCGCGCCTGCCGGATCCGGAATGGCTCGAGCGCTGGCTCGACGAGCAGATCCGTTTCGACGGCGAGTGGGAGAAGAAGGTGGTCGAGCGGATCCTGCACAACCTGTCGATCCTGTTCGAGCGCACGTTCGCGACCGCGCAGGAGCTGAACCGCTACCGCAAGGAAGTCACCAGCCGCCTGCAGGCCGAAAGCGGCCCGTCGTCGGCCGCGCAGCCGGCCTGAGGCCGGCGGGCGCCGGTGCCGGCGCGCGTCGTGCCCGATTCGCGCCCGGCTCGCGGCCGGTGTCGCGTGTGTTGCGTGAAGCCCGCCCGGCCGGTCCGGCGGGCTTTTTATCTGGCGCTGCCGTCGCGCGCGCCGTGGTCCATTCCGTCCTGTCGCCATCATGTCCGCCACCTTCGAACGCAAGCTGATCACCCGTGACGCCCTCGTCGCGCTGCGTGCGTCGCTGCCGTCGCCCGTCGTGTTCACCAACGGCGTGTTCGACATCCTGCATCGCGGTCACGTCACGTATCTCGCCGATGCGAAAGCGCTCGGCGCGTGCCTGATCGTCGGCGTGAACAGCGATGCGTCGGTGCGCATGCTCGGCAAGGGCGACGACCGGCCGATCAACCGCGAAGAGGATCGCGCGGCATTGCTCGCGGCGCTGGAAAGCGTCGACTGGGTCGTGACGTTCGGGGAAAAGACGCCCGTGTCGCTGATCGAGGCCGTCCGTCCGGACATCCTCGTGAAGGGCGGCGATTACGACATGGACGCGCTGCCGGAATCGGCGCTCGTGCGCGGCTGGGGCGGCCGGGCGCTGGCGATTCCGTTCGAGCACGACCGCTCGACCACCGCGTTGCTGAAGAAGGTGCGCGCGCAACAGTCCTGAGCGCGGCGCGGCGCCGTCACGGGGCCGATGCCGCGAGCGGCGCGGTCGTGACGGCCGGCGCCGCGATCGGGCCGCCGACCACGGGCTGGTCGGTCGCGCGCATGAGCGGTGTCACGCGCAATGCGTCGGGCCGCACCTGCCGCGACAGCACGCCGGGTTCGCGCGGGCCGGCCGCCGGCAGCGGCCCGAACACGCCGCGCGCCACCACGAACGCGAGCATGTTGGCGAGAAAGAGAACAGCGATCAGCCAGCGCAGCATCGTCGAAACTCCTTGTCGTCATTGACGTGGTTCACGTCGTTCAGTCGAGCCGGCCGAAGGGCCGGCTTTTTTCATGGTTTCCGTTGACCTGACCGTTCGTGCGGGCCGCAGGCGCGGCACCGCGCGTATTGCATCGTCGGCGTGACGCGGGCCCGCCTGGGCTTGCATCGGCCCGCGCCGCCGCGCGCCGGCACGCGCGCGTCAATCCGGCGCCGTTGCCGGGTCGCCCGCATCGGCTGCGATCAGCGCGAGCCCGGACAGGATCAGCGCGTCATGCCGCGTATGCGCGACCGTCAATGCACGTGCGACGTCGTCTGCCGCACCGCCTGCCAGCACGAGCCGCACGGGCGCCTGCCAGGCATCGGCGAGATCGCGCCATGCGCGTTCGATGAGGCCGGCCTGCGCGTACAGGCAGCCGGCCGACAGCGAGCGCGGCGTATCGACCTGGAACGGCTCGGCCTGCGCGCCCGCGAGCAGGCCGCTTGCGATATCGGTGGTCAGCGTCGGCAACTGCGCGGTGTGCGTGCCGAGCGCGCGCATCATCAGCGCCCAGCCCGGCGCGATCAGCCCGCCCGTGAACCGGCCGTCCGCGCGCAGTGCCTCGAGCGTCGTCGCGGTGCCGAACGTCGCGATCAGCAGATGCTCGCCCGGAAACGCCGCGTGCGCGCCGATCAGGCCGGCCCAGCGGTCGCTGCCGAGCTGTTCGGGCGTCGTATAGCCGTTCGTCACGCCGCATTGCGCGGGCCGCGAGCGGATCGTCGTGCGCGGCAGGCCGGGCCAGCGTGCGTCGAGCAGCGCGTCGATCCGTGCGGCCACGTCGGCGCCCGCGACGTTCGAGATCCAGGCGCCGCGCGGCCTCGGCACGCGCGACCAGTCGGGATCGGCGCCGCCGTCGCGCGTGTGGCCGAACGCGCCCGTGTCGACGAGCGTGCGCCGCGCGTCGGCGAGCGCCCATTTGATCCGGCTGTTGCCGGCGTCGATCAGCAGGTACGGTTCGCTCATTGCGCTTCGCGCAGCGACACGTCGCCGGCCGCGATCGTCTGTACGCCGTTCGGCGTGTCGAGCAGCAACTGGCCGGTCGCGTCGATGCCCGTCGCGATGCCGCGTGCGCGTTCGACGCCCTGTTCGAGCAGCACGACTTCGCGGCCCGCGTATGCGTGCAGCGCGTGCCAGCGCGGCAGGAACGGCGCGAGGCCGTCGGCGCCGAATTGCGCGAGCGCGGGCGTGAGCGCGTTCAGCGACGCGGCGAGCGTATCGGTGAGGTTCGCCGACGCGCACGCGATCGACAGCGCGGCGGGCGGCAGCCCGCTTGCGAGCGTCGCTTCGCGCGCGCGCAGCGCGTCGACCTGCGCGGCCACGGCTTGCGCGCCGCGCACGTTGATGCCGAAGCCGATCACGACGGCGGTGGCGTCGGCGGTGGTCCAGACGGTTTCGATCAGGATCCCGGCGAGCTTGCCGACGATGCGCGGCGCGCCGTCGTCGGCGGCCGTCAGCAGCAGGTCGTTCGGCCATTTGAGCGCGACGCGCATGCGGGCGTCGAGCGGCAGCGTGGCCAGCCCTTCGGCGAGTGCGACGCCGATCGCGATGCTGAGGCCGCCGAGCGCATCGACGGCGCGCGGCACGATGCAGCCGACCGAGCACAGCAGCGCATTGCCGGGCTGCGCGAACCACGGGCGGCCCTGCCTGCCGCGGCCGGCCGTCTGCTCGAACGCGACGCGCACGAGCGGCGCGGGCAACGCGTTCGCGCCGCGCGGCAGCGCCTTGAGCCGGGCCGCGACGTCGGCGTTGGTCGAGCCGGTGGCGGCGACGATGTCGAGCGGCCACGCGCGCGGCGCGGCGTCCAGGTGCGCCTCGAGCCGGTTGCGCGCGATGTGCGCGTCGGTGGATTCGGGCGTGTCGGAGGAGGTGGGGGCGTTCATGGCGCCTATTGTAGCGACAGGGGGCGGTGGGAGTTGGCAAGCGGGCAGGCGTGTGTCGAGGCGCTTGTCCGGATCGTCCCGACAGGTCCGCTCGAATTGCGTCGCCGCCAGGCGAAGGTATCGCGTTCTCAAGCAGAAGGGCATCGTCACGATAGGTGAAGTCGCCCGGCTCTTGTTCGTGTCGAAAACATATAGTCGACCCATATTAATTGATTGCGATTTCGAATACGTCTGATTGATTGCCTCGTGCGGATTGGGCATTTTGGATTCCAGCCATTGACGACGAGGAATCCAGATGAGCAACGGGCAAGCGTCACCAGCATTTTCTTTCATGGTTATTTGCCGGCTTGCTGCGCAGAGTGGTCGGCTTGTCGTGGACGGCAAGAAGGCAGTCATCGCGTCGGCAGCGGTTCATTCCGCTACGGACGAGAAGCGTGCGGGCCGGACGTTCCGTGGCTGGCCGGCATGATTCGCT
Organism: Burkholderia sp. AU44665; assembly: GCF_030504405.1. Classification (NCBI taxonomy): domain Bacteria; kingdom Pseudomonadati; phylum Pseudomonadota; class Betaproteobacteria; order Burkholderiales; family Burkholderiaceae; genus Burkholderia; species Burkholderia sp. AU44665. Next base: position 138,512 of record NZ_JAUJRI010000015.1, read on the forward strand.
ATTTCCTTGCCAAAGGCGACCGGGGCGGTAACGCCGTGATTACGGAAGGACTGGAGTTCGTCACGTGTTCCAGTCCACCCCCACGTGTACAGATCGCCACGCTTTACATGAAAACCTACTGCGCGGCTTGCAAACAGGAAGGGTTCATCGCGCCGGAAGGTCCGCGTTTGTCGGGTACGGGGCCCAATGGTCGGCAGTGGGCATTGAGTGGCGATGTCAACGTATGCGGATGTAGTCCGCCCCCCGTCTTCTATGCCGAGCGTGGCATGAAGATGATTCTGACGTCACGAGATGCAGCCGGCGCCGAGAAGAAACTGCGAATGGGGGAGATCGACGAAAGAGAAGATACCGCACCACGATCTCGCACTGCTCCCATCTATGACGAACAGGTGCGCGCCTGCATCGGCACTACGCTATCTCAGAATTATCCGTATTTGATAGAAATGGCCGATGGGCGGACGATCGCGGGCCGCGTCGATACCAACGGTCGGTTGCCGCGCATTCATACCGAGATCTCCGGAAGTTACCAAGTATATTGGGGTGAGGATGCGCTTGCCCACGAGGACTGGCCGCCATGCCAAACAGACCGACAACCGTAACAACGAACACGACGCCTGATTCGATCAAGGGTGTGCAACTCAGGGCAGTAACATTCAAGGAACTGTGGGCCGCGTATCCGTCGGGCAATCCTTATAAGAATCCCGCTTATACCAATCAATGCGCCATTCGGTTGAGCGTCGCGCTTCACCGGGTCGGCATAGAAATGAAGTCCTTTTCGTCGAAACTGGTCAAGCCGCTTGGCGGTCAGTCGAGCATCGGGCGTATCCTGTTGAACGGGCGAGCAACTGCCACGCGCGCCAACGAGCTCGGCGAGTGGTTGAGGCTGCAACCATTTGCAGGGCTGGGGAAGGCGGAAAACGTCACCGGCACCAATTGGAGGGATAGGGTCGAAGGACGAACAGGCATCATCATGTTTGACGGCTACTGGACTCGCGAGGGCGAGGCAGATGCAAATGCAAGCGGTGGGCACATTGATCTATGGAATGGCGAAAAACTCACGGGATTCGGTACTGGAATTCGAATCCGCTGGAATATCGTGATTCCTGGATTTTGGTCCGATTTTCGTGTTTCGAAAAGAATCCTGTTTTTTCCGATCAAATGAAACTATTGGGATTTACCATCGGTGCAATTGCCGGCTCGGCCGTGACCACACTCGTTTGTTGGGGTGGGTTGTATTTGTTCGGCGTTTTGATTCTTCACGGAAGGGGCAGTCTGTTCGATACGCACCCGAGAGTCGCCAACCTGTTTTTTTTCGGCTGGTTGGTATCCGTGGCTGTGGTCTCGGTAATCGGCGGCTGGTGTGGTTGCGTCTGGGGGAGAAACCGGGAAGGAAAAATGCGGGAACGGGATTGAGGTGCGCTCGCCCGGGCCCCGCAACCGATTCCGCGTGACGGCGATCGATGAGCGGGGCGTTAGATCATGCGGAGGACTCGCGCCACGGCAAGCGCGAGCCGAAGGACTATCGCGTCACGGCGCGACGACCGGATGCTTCAGCGCATGCGCGGTCTCGATCCACTGCGCGTGGAATTCGTCCGCGTCGGGCCGAAGCCCGAGTTCGCCGTTGCGATAGGCCATCGCGAGCGTCTGCACGGCTTCCGGTAGCTCGTGCTCGGCGGCCCGGCGATACAGCGCGAGTGCGCGCGCGTCGTCGCGCGGCACGCCGCTGCCGTCGCGGTACGCGTTCGCGAGCATGAAGTCGGCAGCCGGAATGTCCGCGCGCGACGCGACGTCGAACCAGTGCGCGGCCTGCGCCGGGTCGGCCGCGATGCCGTAGCCGCTGCGGTAGATCAGCCCGAGGTAATACGCGGCGGCCGGGTCGCCCTGTTCGGCCGCCGCGCCGAGCAGCGCGCGGGCGCGTGCATAGTCTTTCGGGAAGTCGCCGCTGCCGAGCAGCAATGCCTTGCCGAGCGCGAGCCGCGCGCGCCGCGCAGCCGGCGCGTCGGCCCGGCCGTCTGCCGCCGCGGCCGTTTCCAGCCAGCCGCGCCCCTCGTCGCGCAGCCCCGGTTCGTGCGCATCGACGAGCGCGATGCCGAGCGCCGCCTGCGCGGCGCCCGAGCCGCGGCGCGCGAGCGTGCGCAATTGGGCCAGCGCATGCGGCTCGGTCGCCTGCGTGACCATCGCCTGCCATTCGTCGAGCTGCGCGGCGCTCGGCAAGGATGCGGCCGGCAACCTGTACGTGCTGAACAACGCTTGGGGCGGCGGCTGGGATCTCGGCCGCAACGGCAGCACCGATCTGCATTCGTACAGCCCGGTCGG
>NZ_JAUJRI010000016.1:0-128127 GCF_030504405.1 Burkholderia sp. AU44665
TATGAATCACTTCATAAACCTGACTTACTTTAGTGTGAGACTCTTGATACTTTCGCTATCTGATCCGAGGATCAGCTCGCTTTCATCAAGCGCCCACACTTATCGGCTGTTAATTTTTAAAGAGCATGTCTGCGAGAAACTCCGCGTTTCCTAGCAGCGCTGCGTTTTCAGCAGCAGAGAAGCGAGATTATGAACCGTGTTTCGCAGCTCGTCAACAACTTTCTGAACTGCTTCGTTGCGACTGCGGGGCTCACTTCCTGCACCACCGAGGCTCGTTACCACCGAACCCCAACAGCACCGCTTCCCTTCCTCCCGCGCCGCGTTTCCGTTAGCGCGAAAGAGGCGTGATTCTAAGCACCCGCCCCCATCCACGCAAGCTCTTTGTGAAGAAACTTTGAAAAGGCCTCCGTGCGCTGTCGCGCACGGAGGCCTTTTTTGATGAACCGGACAAGGCCATCCCGCCCGCAACCGATACAGGCCAGCCATCGGACACCCGCCCCGACGCAGTCCGATCAGCGGTGCTTGAAAACAGGCTTCCGCTTCTCGACGAATGCCGCCATCCCTTCCTTCTGGTCTTCCGTTGCGAACAACGAGTGGAACAACCGGCGCTCGAAGTGGACGCCTTCAGCCAGCGTCGTCTCGTACGCGCGGTTCACCGACTCCTTGACCATCATGACCGCCGGCAGCGAGAACTCGGCGATCGTCGTCGCGGCGGCAATCGCCTCGTCGAGCAACTTGTCGGCCGGCAGTACGCGCGAGACGAGCCCGGCACGTTCGGCCTCGACGGCGTCCATGAACCGCGCGGTCAGGCACATGTCCATTGCCTTCGCCTTCGACACCGCGCGCGGCAGGCGCTGCGTGCCACCCGCCCCCGGCATGACGCCCAGCTTGATTTCCGGCTGGCCGAACTTGGCCGTGTCCGCCGCGAAGATGATGTCGCACATCATCGCGAGTTCGCAGCCGCCGCCCAGCGCAAAGCCCGAAACCGCAGCAATGATCGGTTTGCGGATCTCGCGGACCGCCTCCCAGTTGCGCGTGATGTAGTCACCCCGATAAACATCCATATAGGAGTAGGTTGCCATCATGCCGATGTCCGCGCCGGCCGCGAACGCCTTCTCGCTGCCCGTCACGACGATCGCGCCGATGTCGTCGTCCGCATCGAATGCCTTCAGCGCGGCGCCCAACTCGTCCATCAATGCATCGTTCAGCGCATTCAGCGCCTTCGGGCGGTTGAGCGTCACCAGACCAACGCGCCCCCGGGTCTCCACCAGGATGTTTTCGTAAGCCATCTATTTCTCCTCGATCAATGAAATGAGAAACGCCTCGCACATGCGAATAGTTTGATGCTACCATTCTCCGACCAACCGGTCGGTTAATTAATCGATCCGATCCCTCTCAACGTTCATCAGGCCGCCGCCATGACCCATGCCCTGCTCACGAAGCACGAAGACACGCTGAAACACGCACTCGCCGCCATCGAGAGCCGCGGGTACTGGAGCCCGTTCGCCGAAATGCCGAGCCCCAAAGTGTACGGGGAAAGCGCAAGCGCAGACGGCGAGGCGGCGTTCAAGTCGCACCTCCACAAGACCTTCGTGCTTGACCAGCCCGCGTCCGGTGAAACGGTCGGCGCCGAGCGCTCGCCATACGGCATCGCGCTGGGCATCCGGTATCCGAAATCCACGCCGGACGCACTGATCGCTGCCGCAGCCGCCGCTCAACGTACGTGGCGCGAAGCCGGCCCGAGCGCGTGGATCGGCGTTAGCCTCGAAATCCTTGCGCGCCTGAACCGCGCCAGCTTCGAAATTGCCTACAGCGTGATGCACACCACCGGGCAAGCCTTCATGATGGCGTTTCAGGCCGGCGGCCCGCACGCACAGGACCGCGCGCTCGAAGCCGTCGCCTATGCATGGGACGAACTGCGCCGCATTCCGGCCGATGCACACTGGGAAAAGCCGCAAGGCAAGAACCCTCCCCTTGCGATGCACAAGCGCTATACGATCGTGCCGCGCGGCACCGGCCTCGTGCTCGGCTGCTGCACGTTCCCGACCTGGAACGGCTACCCGGGCCTGTTCGCCGATCTGGCAACCGGTAATACCGTGATCGTCAAACCGCACCCTGGCGCGATCCTGCCGCTTGCCATCACGGTCCGAATCGCCCGCGACGTGCTGCGCGAAGCCGGATTCGATCCGAACGTCGTCACGCTCCTCGCGACCGAGCCCAACGACGGCGCCCTCGTCCAGGATCTCGCGCTGCGCCCCGAGATCAAGCTGATCGACTTCACCGGCAGCACGCAAAACGGCACGTGGCTCGAACACCATGCCCACCAGGCCCAGGTCTATACCGAGAAAGCGGGCGTCAACCAGATCGTGATCGACTCGACCGACGACCTCAAAGCCGCCGCGAAAAACATCGCGTTCTCGCTGGCGCTGTACTCCGGCCAGATGTGCACGGCGCCGCAGAATATCTACGTGCCGCGCGACGGCATCCGGACCGCCGACGGCCATGCGAGCTTCGACGAAGTCGCTCAAGCAATCGCGGTTGCCGTGCAAAAACTCACTGGCGACCCGGCACGCTCGGTCGAACTGATCGGCGCAATCCAGAACGAAGGCGTGACCGCGCGCATCGACGACGCGCGCAAGCTCGGCCGCGTGCTTGCGGATAGCGTGGCTCTCCAGCATCCCGCCTTCCCCGATGCGCGTGTGCGCACGCCGCTCGTGCTGCAGCTCGACGTGGCCGACCGCGAAAAATTCACGCAGGAATGGTTCGGCCCGATCTCGTTCGTGATCGCGACCGACTCGACCGCGCAATCGCTCGATCTGGCCGGTGAAATCGCCGCCGAACACGGCGCGCTGACCCTTTCCGTCTACAGCACCGATGACGCAATCATCGACGCCGCACACGACGCGGCGGTGCGTGGCGGCGTCGCGCTGTCGATCAACCTGACGGGCGGCGTATTCGTGAACCAGTCGGCCGCGTTCTCCGACTTCCACGGAACGGGCGCGAACCCGGCGGCCAACGCGGCGCTGGCCGACCCCGCGTTCGTCGCCAACCGGTTCCGCGTGGTGCAAAGCCGTGTCCATGTTGCCCCGAAGGCGGTACCTGCGGAAGCTGGCCAGCCGGCATAGCCCGAATGGCCGACGTGCAAACGCCGCCATGTTCTCTACCATGAACGAATCCGCCACCCGGCGGGTTCGTCACTCATCGATACGCCCATGACAGACGCCTACATCTGCGACGCGATTCGCACCCCCATCGGCCGCTACGGCGGCGCACTGAAAGATGTTCGTGCCGACGACCTCGGGGCGGTCCCGCTCAAGGCGCTGATCGAGCGCAATCGCGACGTCGACTGGGCGGCGATCGACGATGTGATCTACGGTTGCGCGAATCAGGCCGGCGAGGACAACCGCAACGTCGCACGCATGTCGGCGCTGCTGGCGGGCCTGCCCACCGCCGTGCCCGGCGCGACGCTGAACCGGCTCTGCGGCTCCGGGATGGACGCGGTCGGCACGGCCGCGCGCGCGATCAAGGCGGGTGAAGCGCGCCTCATGATCGCAGGTGGCGTCGAGAGCATGACCCGCGCACCGTTCGTGATGGGCAAGGCCGCGAGCGCGTTCGCGCGCCAGGCCGACATCTTCGATACGACGATCGGCTGGCGCTTCGTCAATCCGCTGATGAAGCAGCTGTATGGCGTCGATTCGATGCCGGAGACGGCCGAGAACGTCGCGGTCGACTACCACATCAGCCGCGCCGATCAGGACCTCTTCGCGCTGCGCAGCCAGCAGAAGGCCGCACGGGCCCAGCAGGACGGCACGCTCGCTGAGGAAATCGTCGCGGTCACGATTCCACAGAAGAAAGGCGAGCCCGTCGTCGTGTCGCGCGACGAGCATCCGCGCGAAACGTCCCTCGAAGCGCTCGCGAAGCTGAAGGGCGTGGTACGCCCCGACGGCTCCGTGACGGCCGGCAACGCATCGGGCGTCAACGACGGCGCCTGCGCGCTGCTGCTCGCCAATGCGCAGGCAGCCGACCAGTATGGCCTGCGTCGCCGCGCGCGCGTCGTCGGCATGGCGACCGCCGGCGTCGAGCCGCGCGTGATGGGCATCGGTCCCGCGCCGGCCACGCAGAAACTGCTGCACCAGCTCGGCATGCGTATCGACCAGTTCGACGTGATCGAACTGAACGAGGCGTTCGCGTCGCAAGGTCTCGCCGTGCTGCGCATGCTCGGCGTCGCCGACGACGATCCACGCGTGAACCCGAACGGCGGTGCGATCGCGCTCGGCCACCCGCTCGGCGCATCGGGCGCCCGGCTCGTCACCACGGCGCTCCATCAACTCGAGCGCACCGGCGGCCGCTTCGCGCTCTGTACGATGTGCATCGGCGTCGGCCAGGGCATCGCGCTCGCGATCGAACGCGTGTAACCGACGCGCCGCGCGCCTATAACGAAGTCATGACGGAGATACTGCATGTCCTATCAGGCGATCCAGCTGGATATCGATCAGGCCGCGCGCGTGGCCACGATCACGCTCAACCGCCCCGACAAGCTGAACAGCTTCACGCGGGCGATGCATCGCGAACTGCAGTCGGCGCTCGATGAAGTCGAGGCGGCCGGTGCACGCGCGCTGATTCTGACGGGTGCGGGGCGCGGCTTTTGCGCGGGCCAGGACCTGGCCGACCTCGACTTCACACCGGGCGCGTCCAGCGATCTGGGCACACTGATCGACGAGCATTTCAATCCGCTGATCCGCCGCCTGCAGCGTCTGCCGATTCCGGTGATCGCCGCCGTCAACGGTACGGCCGCCGGCGCCGGCGCGAATCTCGCACTGGCGTGCGATCTCGTGTTCGCCGCGCGCTCGAGCAGTTTCATTCAAGCCTTCGTCAAGATCGGGCTCGTACCCGATTCGGGCGGCACCTGGTTCCTGCCGCAACGCATCGGCATGGCTCGCGCGCTCGGGCTCGCGCTGACCGGCGACAAGCTCGGCGCGGAACAGGCCGAACAATGGGGCCTGATCTGGCGCGCGGTCGACGACGATGCGCTCGTCGCGACGGCCCGCCAGCTCGCCACCCAGCTCGCGCAGCAGCCGACGCTCGCCATCGCATCGATCAAGCAGTCGATGCGAGACGGCATTACGAACACGCTCGATCAGCAGCTCGATCTGGAACGCGACCTGCAGCGCAAGCTCGGCCAGTCGCATGACTACGCGGAAGGTGTGAAGGCCTTCATCGAGAAGCGTGCACCGCGCTTCGAGGGGCGCTGACATGACGAACGCGACCGCCACGCTCGACCCCGACTCGCTCGCCCGCGCCACCGCGCGGGCCATGTACGACGCCGATGCGTGCAGTCGCGCGTTCGGCATGGAAATCGCCGAAGTACGCGCCGGCTACGCCCGTCTGCAGATGCGCGTGCGGCCCGAATTCCTGAACGGTCACCAGACCTGCCACGGCGGGATCATCTTCACGCTCGCCGATTCGACGTTCGCGTTTGCATGCAACTCGTACAACGTGAATGCGGTCGCGGCCGGCTGCTCGATCGAATTCCTGCGCCCCGTGCACGGCGGCGACGTGCTGACGGCCGAGGCGGTCGAACAGGCGCGCGCCGGCCGCCACGGCATCTACGACATCCGCGTCACGAACCAGACAGGCGACACAGTTGCGATGTTTCGCGGCAAATCCGCCCAGATCAAGGGCACGGTCATCCCGGAAGACCGCTGACGTCGACGGCTCGCCCATAACAAACACTGGAGACATGCATGACTACCCCGCTACCGCTCGAGCCGATCGAGACCGCCTCGCGCGACGAGCTGACCGCGCTGCAGCTGGAACGCCTCAAGTGGTCGCTCCGGCATGCGTATGACAACTCGCCCGTCTATCGCCGCAAGTTCGACGAAGCGGGCGTGCATCCGGACGACCTGAAGACGCTCGCCGACCTGTCGCGCTTTCCGTTTACGACCAAGGGCGACCTGCGCGACAGCTATCCGTTCGGGATGTTCGCGGTGCCGCAAGACCAGATCTCGCGCATCCACGCGTCGTCGGGCACGACCGGCAAGCCGACGGTCGTCGGCTATACGGCCGCCGACATCGACACGTGGGCAAACCTCGTCGCCCGGTCGATCCGTGCCGCCGGTGCGCGCCGCGGCGACAAGGTGCACGTCAGCTACGGCTATGGGCTCTTCACGGGCGGGCTCGGCGCGCACTACGGCGCCGAGCGCGCAGGCCTCACCGTGATCCCGTTCGGCGGCGGCCAGACCGAAAAGCAGGTACAGCTGATCCAGGATTTCCGGCCCGACATCATCATGGTCACGCCGAGCTACATGCTGTCGATCGCCGACGAGATCGAGCGCCAGGGCCTCGATCCCGTCAAGAGTTCGCTGCGCATCGGCATCTTCGGCGCGGAGCCGTGGACCAACGACATGCGCGTCGCAATCGAACAGCGGATGGGCATCGACGCGGTCGACATCTACGGGCTGTCCGAAGTGATGGGCCCCGGCGTGGCGTCCGAATGCGTCGAGACCAAGGATGGTCCGACCATCTGGGAAGACCACTTCTATCCGGAAGTCATCGACCCGGAAACCGGCGAAGTGCTGCCCGATGGGGAGCTCGGCGAGCTCGTGTTCACGTCGTTGACGAAGGAAGCGCTGCCGATCATCCGCTACCGCACGCGCGATCTCACGCGCCTGTTGCCGGGCACCGCCCGGACGATGCGCCGGATGGAGAAGATCACCGGCCGGTCGGACGACATGATGATCGTGCGCGGCGTCAACGTGTTCCCGACGCAAATCGAGGAACAGTTGCTCAAGCAGCGCGCGCTCGCGCCGCACTATCAGATCGTGCTGACGAAGGAAGGCCCGCTCGACGTGCTGACGCTCAACGTCGAGCCGTGCCCGGAAACCGCGCCCGATACCGCGGCGATCCAGGCGGCCAAACAGGCGCTCGCGTACGACATCAAGTCGCTGATCGGCGTGACGGCCGTGATCAACGTGGTGCCGGTGAACGGCATCGAGCGCTCGGTCGGCAAGGCGCGCCGCGTCGTCGACAAACGCAAGGGCTGAAGTCGCGCGACGCACGTGCGGCGCGCGGCGGCGCGCGCGCGCCTGCAAACGAAACAGCCCGGTCGGCCAACGCCGATCGGGCTGCTTTACTCCAAGCGTCGTTCGACGTGACACTCACCGGATCACGCGAACTGAAGTCACGTGGGCACATCGGCGATCTGGCCGGCGCGCGCCACGCGCAAGAGACGCAACACGAATGCCGCGTCTCATGCGCGGGCCACCATCCGGGCAGCCCGCCCTGCCCCAAATCACGAATTCGGGAACAGCAGCCACATCCGGCCGACCTGCTTCATCCGGCCGGCCTGGTCACCGGCGTCGTCGCCGAGCCCCCAGAAATAGTCTGCCCGCACGCCGCCCTTGATCGCCGAGCCCGTATCCTGCGCGAACACGAGCCGGTTCATCGGCGTATTCGTCAGCGGACGCGTGGTCTGCAGGAACACCGGCGTGCCGAGCGGAATCGACGACGGATCGACCGCGATCGAGCGCTCCGGCGTCAGCGGCACGCCGAGCGCGCCGATCGGGCCGTCCGCGCCGCCGTGCGGCGCATCCTCCTTGGTCGGCATGTCGCGGAAGAACACGAAGCGCGGATTCGTGTCGAGCAGCGCGTCGACGCGCGTGGGGTTCGCCTTCGCCCAGGCCTTGATGCCCTGCATCGTCGCTTGTGCGGGCGTCAGCTCGCCGCGATCGAGCAGCCACTTGCCGATCGAACGGTACGGCTGGTTGTTGGTACCGGCAAAGCCGACCCGCATCACCGAACCGTCGTCGAGCAGCACGCGCCCCGAGCCCTGCACCTGCAGGAAGAACGCCTCGATCGGATCGTCGACCCATACGAGTTCGTTGCCGTTCAGGATGCCGGCGCGCTCGAGCTGCGCGCGTGCGGGCAGCGCGGCGCCCGCGCGATAGCCGGCCGGCCAGCGATAGAGCGCGTACTGATACGGGCCGCGGCGCACGCGCGAACCGTGCAGCAGCGGCTCGTAATAGCCGGTCACGAGCCCGTCGAGCGTACCGTCGGTATTCGCGAACTGGAACGGCGTGAAATACGTTTCGAAGAAGGCGCGTGCGCTGCTGACGTCGAGTTCGTCGAGCCGGTCGGCGGCCGCGCAAGCGCGCGTCCAGGCCGGCTGGCGTGCGAGCCGCGCGCAGTTCTGCCGCAACGCGGCCGTCGCGCCGATCAGCGAATCGTCCTGCCAGCCCGGCACCTGCTGCCACGCGACCGGCGTGAGCCGCTTCGCGGCGACCTGCCCCGGCACGATCGCCGCGCCGGTCGGCGGCTTCAGCGCGGAGGTCCGCGTCGGCGCGCCGCCGCACGCGGCGAGCAGCGCCGCCGCCGCGGCTGCGGCCATCCACCCGGCCAGCCGGGGCCCAAACCACATACAATGTCCGTTCTTGATGGAAACCGCCATGTCAGATTTTCTCGACCAATATCCGATGCTCATCTTCGCGCTCGAAGCCTTCGTAGCGCTTGCCCTGCTGATCTTCATCGTCGTCTGGACGTCGTCGGGCAGAAAGAAGCCGGCCCGCCACAACGACCGCCAGCCGCGCTGACGCGCGCCGCACGCTCAATGCAGCGTGCGCGGCATGTGCAGGGCAAACTCGTCGACCGGCGCCTCAAAACGCTCGCCGTCCTCGGCCACGCAGAAGTACGCGCCGCGCATCGTCCCGACCGGCGTCGCGATCACGGCCCAGCTCGTGTATTCGAAATGCTCGCCCGGCTGCAGCAGCGGCTGGTGCCCGACGACGCCGAGCCCCTTCACTTCCTGCACGTGGTTCTCGCTGTCCGTGATGATCCAGTGACGAGCGATCAGCTGCGCCGCGACCTGTCCGGTGTTGCGGATCGTCAGCGTGTACGCGAATGCGTATTGACGGTGATCGGGGTCGGATTGTTCCGGCAAGTAGCTGGTTTTCACCGAAACGGTGAACTGATACTGACTCATGGTGTGTCCGCTGTAGGTAACCGCGCGCGCCGATTCGAGCGGCCGGGCCGCAGGCGCGCCGCATTGGTTCGGCATTCTATGCGCAATCGGGCGGCAACCGCACGGCCTGCCGCCGCGCACCGGGTCGCCGGACGGTAGAATGACGGTTTTGCGCCGCAACGTCCCCGCTCCCCTGCCATGACTCAATTCCGCATCGCTCCCAGCATCCTGTCGGCCGACTTTGCCCGGCTCGGCGAAGAAGTCCGCAACGTGGTCGCCGCCGGCGCCGACTGGATTCACTTCGACGTGATGGACAACCATTATGTGCCGAACCTCACGATCGGCCCGCTCGTCTGCGAGGCGATCCGCCCGCACGTGCAGGTGCCGATCGACGTGCACCTGATGGTGCGCCCGGTCGACCGAATCGTGCCCGATTTCGCGAAGGCCGGCGCGAACCTGATCAGTTTCCATCCGGAAGGCTCCGACCACATCGACCGCACGCTGTCGCTGATCCGCGACCACGGCTGCAAGGCCGGTCTCGTGTTCAATCCGGCCACGCCGCTGAACTACCTCGACCACGTGATGGACCGCCTCGACTTCGTGTTGCTGATGTCGGTGAACCCCGGCTTCGGCGGTCAGTCGTTCATTCCGGAAACGCTGAACAAGCTGCGCGAAGCGCGCGCGCGCCTCGACGCGTACACGGAGCGCACCGGCCGCGAGATTCTGCTCGAGGTCGACGGCGGCGTGAAGGCCGACAACATCGCGGAAATCGCGGCGGCCGGCGCCGACACGTTCGTCGCCGGTTCGGCGATCTTCGGCAAGCCCGACTACCGCAAGGTGATCGACGAGATGCGCGCGGCGCTCGCCACCGTCGAACGGAGCTGATGCCGTGGCCGACTCGTCGTTCGCCGGCCACGCGCCGGCCGGGGCCGCCACGGACGCGGCCCCGATCCGCTTTGCCGCGCCGCGCATCGATGCGGCGCTGATCGACCTCGACGGCACGATGGTCGACACGGCCGACGATTTCACGGCCGGCCTGAACGGGATGCTCGCGCAGCTCGGCGCGCCGGCCACGTCGCGCGACGAAGTCATCGGCTACGTCGGCAAGGGCTCCGAACACCTGATCCAGAGCGTGCTGAAGCCGCGCTTGCCGGCCGACGAAGCGCACGCGCGCTTCGACGACGCACTAGCGATCTACCAGACCGAATACGCGAAGATCAACGGTCGCCACACGCGTCTCTATCCGGACGTGGCAGCCGGCCTCGACGCATTGCGCGCGGCCGGCATCCGGCTCGCGTGCGTGACGAACAAGCCGCACCGCTTCGCGGTCGAGCTGCTCGAACAATACGGGCTGGCCGGCTGCTTCGGCATCGTGCTGGGCGGCGACAGCGTCGCGCGCAAGAAGCCCGATCCGCTGCCGATGCTGACAGCCTGCGACGCGCTCGGCGTCGCGCCGGGCGCCGCGGTCGCGATCGGCGACTCGGAAAACGACGCGCTGGCAGGCCGCGCGGCCGGGATGGCGACGCTGACGGTGCCGTACGGCTACAACCACGGCAAAGCTATACAAACGATAAATTCGGATGGTATAGTCGATTCGTTGCTGGTCGCGGCTCGCGCAATTTCCGCGCACAATGCCGGCCGGCCAACCGTCTGATTATTTCTTCCATCCGCATGTTTCTGAATAAAAAACGGAGTCTGAGCAGCATCGACCGGGGAGCCTGGCCCTGGCGTCGCTGGTCGCGCTAACCTCTTCGATGAGGTACGCTGAAGCACGTCTTCAGCGCCGTTTTTTATCTCGCTGCGCATCCGCGCGCCGACCGTCGCACCACCTCGAGTTCCACCGCGCCCGAACGCTCGCGTTCAGGATCGGCCGCAGGCTCGCGACGTTCACGCCCGGAGTGCCGGCCGGCAACAGGCACTTCTCGATCGACCGCCCTTTCGCCGACGGCCACCCGCGCAGCGTCAAATGATCCCTGGCGCACGCGCCGCTCGTCCCGAACAGGACCGGAACATGACCGAACTCGAATTCCAATCGCTCGCGAACGAAGGCTACAACCGCATCCCGCTGATCGCGGAAGCCCTTGCCGATCTCGAAACGCCGCTGTCCCTCTACCTGAAGCTGGCCCAGCCCGAACGCGCGGGCGCCAACTCGTTCCTGCTCGAATCGGTGGTCGGCGGCGAACGCTTCGGCCGCTACTCGTTCATCGGCCTGCCCGCCCGCACGCTCGTACGCACCCGCAACGGCGTGTCGGAGGTCGTGCGCGACGGCCAGGTCGTCGAGACGCACGACGGCGACCCGTTCCAGTTCATCGAATCGTTCCAGGCCCGCTTCAAGGTCGCGCAGCGCCCGGGCCTGCCGCGTTTCTGCGGCGGCCTCGCCGGCTACTTCGGCTACGACGCGGTGCGCTACATCGAGAAGAAGCTCGCGAACACCGCGCCGCGCGACGATCTCGGCCTGCCCGACATCCAGTTGCTGCTGACCGAGGAAGTCGCGGTGATCGACAACCTCGCCGGCAAGCTCTACCTGATCATCTACGCGGATCCGGGCCAGCCCGAAGCGTACGCGAAGGCGAAACAGCGCCTGCGCGAACTGAAGCAGCGCCTGCGCACGACCGTGCAGCCGCCCGTCACGTCGGCGAGCGTGCGCACCGAGACGTTCCGCGAATTCAAGAAGGAGGATTACCTGGCCGCCGTGCGCCAGGCGAAGGAATACATCGCGGCCGGCGAACTGATGCAGATCCAGGTCGGCCAGCGGCTGACGAAGCCGTACCGCGACAATCCGCTGTCGCTGTACCGCGCGCTGCGCTCGCTGAACCCGTCGCCGTACATGTATTACTACAACTTCGGCGATTCCCACGTGGTCGGCGCGTCGCCGGAAATCCTGGTGCGCCAGGAAAAGCGCGGCGACGACCAGATCGTCACGATCCGGCCGCTCGCCGGCACGCGCCCGCGCGGCAACACGCCCGAGCGTGATGCGGAACTCGCGACCGAACTGCTGAACGATCCGAAGGAGATCGCCGAGCACGTGATGCTGATCGACCTCGCGCGCAACGACGTGGGCCGCATCGCGGAAATCGGCTCGGTGCAGGTGACCGACAAGATGGTGATCGAGAAGTACTCGCACGTGCAGCACATCGTCAGCTCGGTCGAAGGCAAGCTGAAGCCCGGCATGACGAACTACGACGTGCTGCGCGCGACGTTCCCGGCCGGCACGCTGTCCGGCGCGCCGAAGGTGCGCGCGATGGAACTGATCGACGAGCTCGAGCCGGTCAAGCGCGGGCTGTACGGCGGTGCGGTCGGCTACCTGTCGTTCTCGGGCGAGATGGATCTCGCGATCGCGATCCGCACGGGCCTGATCCACAACGGCAACCTGTACGTGCAAGCGGCGGCCGGCGTCGTCGCGGATTCGGTGCCCGAATCCGAATGGCAAGAGACCGAGAACAAGGCGCGCGCGGTGCTGCGTGCGGCCGAACAGGTCCAGGACGGCCTCGATAGCGACTTCTGACCGGAGACTGACCATGCTGCTCATGATCGACAACTACGACTCGTTTACCTACAACCTGGTCCAGTACTTCGGCGAACTCGGCGAGGACGTGCGTACCTGCCGCAACGACGAAATCACGCTCGACGACATCGCGCGCCTGAACCCCGACACCATCTGCCTGTCGCCCGGCCCGAGCAATCCGCAGCACGCGGGCATCACGCTCGACGTGCTGCGCGAATTCGCGGGCAGGAAGCCGATCCTCGGCGTCTGCCTCGGCCACCAGGCGATCGGCGAAGCATTCGGCGGCCGCGTCGTGCGCGCGAAGACCATCATGCACGGCAAGGTGAGCCGGATCGAAACCGATTGCCGCGGCGTATTCGCCGATCTGCCGAAGCATTTCGACGTCACGCGCTATCACTCGCTCGCGATCGAGCGCGAATCGCTGCCCGACTGCCTCGAGGTGTCCGCGTGGACCGACGACGGCGAGATCATGGGCGTGCGCCACAAGACGCTGCCGGTCGAAGGCGTGCAGTTCCACCCGGAATCGATTCTCTCGGAGCATGGCCACGCGCTGCTCGAGAATTTCCTGAAGCAGCATCGCGCAGCGGCGCATGCCGCCGCACCGACTGCTTGACGGGAGACGCACGATGACGATTACCCCGCAGGAAGCGCTGCAGCGCACGATCGAGCACCGCGAGATCTTCCACGACGAAATGCTGCACCTGATGCGGCTGATCATGCGCGGCGACATGTCGCCCGTGATGGCGGCCGCGATCATCACCGGGCTGCGCGTGAAGAAGGAGACGATCGGCGAGATCGCCGCCGCCGCCACCGTGATGCGCGAATTCGCGAACCACGTCGAGGTGCAGGACAACTCGAATTTCGTCGACATCGTCGGCACCGGCGGCGACGGCTCGCACACGTTCAACATCTCGACCGCGTCGATGTTCGTCACGGCGGCCGCGGGCGCGAAGGTCGCGAAGCACGGCAACCGCGGCGTGTCGAGCAAATCCGGCAGCGCCGACGTGCTCGAAGCGCTCGGCGTGAACATCGACCTGCAATCGGACCAGGTCGCCGCGTCGATCGCCGAAACCGGCATGGGCTTCATGTTCGCGCCGAACCATCACCCGGCGATGAAAAACATCGCGGCCGTGCGCCGCGAGCTCGGCGTGCGCACGATCTTCAACATCCTCGGCCCGCTGACCAATCCGGCCGGCGCGCCGAACCAGCTGATGGGCGTATTCCACCCCGACCTCGTCGGCATCCAGGTGCGCGTGATGCAGCGCCTCGGCGCGCAGCACGTGCTCGTCGTGTACGGCAAGGACGGGATGGACGAGGTGTCGCTCGGCGCCGCGACGCTCGTCGGCGAATTGCGCGACGGCAAGGTGCACGAATACGAGATCCATCCGGAGGACTTCGGCCTGCAGATGGTGTCGAACCGCACGCTGAAGGTGGAAAATGCGGACGAATCGCGCACGATGCTGCTCGGCGCGCTGGACAACCAGCCGGGCGTCGCGCGCGAGATCGTCACGCTGAACGCGGGCACCGCGCTCTATGCGGCCAATATCGCCGAGTCGATCGCGGACGGCATCCAGCTCGCCCGCGAAGCGATCGCAAGCGGCAAGGCCCGCGCGAAAGTCGACGAACTCGTGCGCTTCACGCAGCAGTTCAAGCGCTGACCCTCTTACGAATCCAGCAGGAACCCACATGAGCGACATTCTCGACCGAATCATCGCCGTCAAGCGCGAAGAAATCGCGGCGGCCATGCGCAGCGCGCCGCTCGAGGCACTGAAACTCGAAGCATCGGCGCGCGACCTGCGCGACTTCGTCGGCGCGCTGCGCGCGAAGCACGCGGCCGGCAACGCTGCCGTGATCGCCGAAATCAAGAAGGCGAGCCCGTCGAAAGGCGTGCTGCGCGAGCATTTCGTGCCGGCCGACATCGCGCGCTCGTATGCGGCGCACGGCGCCGCGTGCCTGTCGGTGCTGACCGACGAGCAGTTCTTCCAGGGCGGCGTCCGCTACCTCGAGGAAGCGCGCGCGGCCTGCACGCTGCCGGTGCTGCGCAAGGACTTCATCGTCGACGCGTACCAGATTGTCGAAGCCCGCGCGATGGGCGCCGACGCGATCCTGCTGATTGCCGCCGCGCTCGACACGCCGCTGATGCAGGATCTCGAGGCCTATGCGCACTCGCTCGGCCTCGCGGTGCTCGTCGAAGTGCACGACCGCCACGAGATGGAACAGGCGCTGACGCTCAAGACGCCGCTGCTCGGCATCAACAACCGCAACCTGCGCACGTTCGAGACGTCGATCCAGACCACGCTCGACATGCTCGACATGATCCCGGCGGACCGCATCGTCGTGACGGAATCGGGCATCCTGTCACGCACCGACGTCGACACGATGCGCGCGGCGAACGTGAACACGTTCCTCGTCGGCGAGGCGTTCATGCGCGCCGATCAGCCGGGCGAGGAACTCGCACGGATGTTCTTCTGATGGCGATCGAAAAGGAAATCAAGCTCGCGCTGCCGGCCGGCCAGGCCGATGCCGCGCGCCGCTTCTTCGAGACGCTGACCGGCGAACCCGGTCACGCGATCACGCTCGCGAACGTCTATTACGACACGCCCGACCTCGCGCTGGCGCGCTCGAAGAGCGCGGTGCGCGTGCGCCGCACGCCGGACGGCTGGCTGCAGACGTTCAAGACGGTCGGCAGCGCGGAAGGCGGCCTGCATAGCCGCCACGAGTGGGAACTGCCGGTCGCGGGCGACGCGCTCGAAATCGACGCGCTCGTCGCGGCCTGCGACGTGCCTGAAGCCGCCGCCGCGCTGAATGACGCGGCCGGCGCGCTGCATGCGCTGTTCCGCACGGATTTTTCGCGTACGCTGTGGCGCATCGCCATCGGCGGCGCAACCGTCGAGGCCGCGGTGGACCTCGGCGAGATCGTCGTCCAGGCGGAACACGAAACGCGCCGCGAACCGATCAGCGAAATCGAACTCGAACTGCTCGACGGCCCGGAAACGGCGCTCGCGACGCTCGCCGCCGAACTGCAGCAGGCGCTGCCGGGCCTCGTTCCCGAAAACATCAGCAAGGCGCAGCGCGGCTACCGGCTGCGCGCGCAATAAACCCGCATCACGCATGGCAACCCGCAAGACTTCCCGCGCGCCGCAACAGGCGTCGCTGTTCGACGATCCCGTGCCGGAAACGGCGCAGGCCGATATTCCGTCCGCGGCGCCCGAGCCGCCTGCCGCTCGGCGCAAAGCAGCGAAGAAAACCGCAGCACCCGCGCCCATGCCCGAGCCGGCCTCGGCCGCCGCGGCGCCGCGACCCGTCGCCGCCGACGTACCGCATCTCGCCGCGCAATTCGACGCGCTGCCGGCTGTCTGGCGCGACGTGCTGAAACCGTTCACCGACAGCGACGCGTACGCGCCGCTGTGCCGCTTCGTCGATGAGGAGCGTGCGGCCGGCAAGACGGTCTACCCGACCGACGTGTTCCGCGCGCTGCGCCTGACGAGCCCGGACGACGTGAAGGTCGTGATCCTCGGCCAGGATCCGTACCACGGCGACGATCGCGGCACGCCGCAGGCGCACGGCCTCGCGTTCTCGGTGCCGCCGGCCGTCCGCACGCCGCCGTCGCTGCGCAACATCTTCAAGGAAATCGCCGCGAACTTCGGTCACGACACGCCGCGGCACGGCTGCCTCGACACGTGGGCGCGCCAGGGCGTGCTGCTGCTCAACACCGTGCTGACGGTCGAGCGCGGCGCGGCCGCGAGCCATGCGAAGCGCGGCTGGGAGCAATGCACGGACACGCTGATCCGCGAGCTCGCCGGCCGTCATCGCGGGCTCGTGTTCATGCTGTGGGGCGCGCACGCGCAGGCCAAGCGCGCCCTGTTCGACGCGAACGCGCATTGCGTGCTCGAGGCGCCGCATCCGTCGCCGCTGTCCGCGCATCGCGGCTTCCTCGGCTGCCGCCATTTCGCGCTCGCGAACGACTATCTGGTCGAAGCAGGCCGCGAACCGATCGACTGGCGCCTGCCGGACGTGGCCGAAACGCTCGCGTAACGGCCCAGGCGGCGGGTTCGCCGGCCCGAATGCAACAACGCCGCGCCCCTTTCGGGGCGCGGCGTTTTTTATCGGGTGACGCAGCCGGTGCGTCGCACCCGCGTCGACCTCACGCGTTACGCGGCGGCGATCGCCTCGCGCGCGCTGGCGAGCGCGGCGCTTTGCGCATCCGGGCCGAGGTTCAGGCCTTCCGCGAAGATGAAGCTCACGTCGGTCAGGCCGATGAAGCCGAGGAACGTGCGCAGATACGGCGTCTGGCTGTCGTTCGGCGTGCCGGCGTACTTGCCGCCGCGGGCCGTCACCACGTGAACCTTCTTGCCCTTGATCAGGCCTTCCGGACCGTTCTCGGTGTAGCGGAACGTGACGCCTGCGCGGGCGATCCAGTCGAAATACGTCTTCAGTTGCGACGAGATGCCGAAGTTGTACATCGGTGCGCCGATCACGATGATGTCGGCAGCCTGCAACTCGGCGATCAGCGCATCGCTCTTCGCGACGATCGCATTCTGTTCCGCGGTGCGCTTGTCGGCCGGCGTGAAGAATGCGCCGAGCACCGATTCGTCGAGGTGCGGCAGCGCATCGGCCAGCAGATCGCGAACCACGACGTTCGCGCCGGGGTTCGATTGTTGCAGCTTTGCCGTCAGTTCGTTGGCCAGCAGCGTGGATTGCGCACCTTGCGAACGCGCAGCGGAATTGATTTGCAGAATGGTCGTCATGTCAGGCTCCGGTGGGGTTGCGCTTCGGTAGCGCGAGTGACGCCATTGTGCGTGGCCGCATGACCGCGAAAAAGCGGGCCCAGGGCGACGGATTGTTGCAGCAGCAGAACAATCCTTGATCGCGCCCCGATACCCGCTTTCGGACGATTATCCCTTCAGCCAGGCTTCGCGGGCCTTCGTGGCCGCAGCCGGCTTCGCGGCCGCCGTCAGCCGGTAGCGCGTGACGTCCGGGCCGTCGAGCTTCAGTTTCGCGGTGCGCAGCTCGTCGCGGCGAAACGCGTGAACCTCCACCTTGTCGCCCGGCCGGTAGCGCGCGAGCAGCGCATCGAGGTTCGTGCCCGTCACGCGCAGCCCGTCGACCGCGATCAGCGTGTCGCCGGCCGACAACCCCGCGCGATGCGCGGCGCCGCCTTCGTAGACCGCCGCGAGCGTGCAGTCCGCGCCGCCGCGCAAACGCGCGCCGATCGTCGGCTTCGCGGCCGCGCCGGTCGCGACGTCGGGCGCCAGCGTTACGCCGAACGGCGCGAGCAGTTCGGCAAGCGGCAGATCGCGCGTGCCGTGCACGGCGTCGGCGAACAGGCGGCCGAGCGCGACGCCCGTCGCCTCCTCGATCAGCGTCTCGACTTCGTTTTCTTCCACGCCCGTCTGCTTGCCGCGATAGAAGTCGCGGCCGTAGCGTTGCCACAGCAGGCGCATCACGTCGTCGAGCGACTTCCGGTTGCGCGTCCGCGCACGGATCGCGAGATCGAATGCCAGCGCGACGAGCGAGCCCTTCGTGTAATAGCTGACGATCGCGTTGGTCGCGTTCTCGTCCTGGCGGTAGTACTTGATCCACGCGTCGAACGAGCTTTCCGCGACGCTCTGCTTGAGCCGGCCCGTGCCGCGCAGCACGCCGCCGATGGTGCGGCCCAGCGCCGCGAAATATTCGTCCTGCGACATCAGCCCGCTGCGGACCAGCATCAGGTCGTCGTAATACGACGTGAAGCCCTCGAACAGCCACAACAGCGACGTGTAGTTCTCGCGCGTGAGGTCGTACGGCACGAACGCCGCCGGCTTGATGCGCTTCACGTTCCACGTGTGGAAATACTCGTGGCTGCAAAGCCCGAGATACGTGCGATAGCCTTCCGTCGTTTCGGGGCGCCCTTTCACCGGCAGGTCGGTCCGGTTGCAGATCAGCGCGGTCGACGCGCGATGCTCGAGGCCGCCGTAGCCGTCGCTGACTGCAAGCGTCATGAACACGTAGCGGTCCATCGGCGCCTTCTTCGATTTCGGCTCGAACAGCGCGATCTGCGCTTCGCACACGCGCTTCAGATCGGTACGCAGCCGCTCCAGGTCGAGCTGGGTCACGCGTCCGGCGATCACGATGTCATGCGGCACGCCGTGCGCGTCGAACGTCGCGAGCGCGAATTCGCCGATCGTCACCGGATGGTCGGACAGCTCGTCGTAGTTCGCCGCGCGATACGCGCCGAAACCGTAGCGCTTCGTGCCGCGCGCCTCGGGCAGCGCAGTGCCGACACGCCATGTGCGGAACGCCGCGCCGGCCGGTTTCGCGATGTCGACTTCGCAGGGCGCCTCCTCGCGGCCCGCGACGCTCAGGAACACGGCCGTCGCGTTGAAGAAGCCGCCCGATTCGTCGAGATACGCGGAGCGCACCGACAGGTCCCACGCATACACGTCGTAACGCAGCGTCAGCGTGCCGGTGACGGGCGCGGCCTGCCACGTATGCTTGTCGGTCTTCGCGATGCGCACCTTGCGGCCCGCGTCGTTGAACGCGCCGAGCGTCACGATGTTGCGCGCGAACTCGCGCACGAGATAGCTGCCCGGAATCCATACCGGCAGCGAGAAACGCTGGCCTTCGGGATCGGGATCGGCAACCGTCACCGTCACTTCGAACAGGTGCGCGGCAAGATCTTTCGGGACAATCGAATAGCGGATCGGCTGGGTCATCGTGGCAATCGGTCGGTCGAATACGGCGGCGAAAACGAAGAGAGGCGCCGGCAGATCGTGCGGGCGCCCCTCGCTGGCCGGGCCATGCGCCCGGCGTGCAGTCGGTTACTTGCTCGAGGCGAGCGCCTGGTTGAGCTGGTCGGCCGATACCGCGCCCGGCAGGCGGCGGCCGTCCGGCAGGAAGATCGTCGGCGTGCCCGTGACGTTCATCCCGCGGCCCAGCGCGAGGTTCTTGTCGAGCGCGCTGGTATCGCAGGTACCGGGGCCGGACGGCGCGCGGTGGTCGAGCATCCAGCTCGCCCACGTCTTCGCACGGTCGGTCGCGCACCAGATAGCCTTCGACTTCGCGGTCGAATCCGGCGACAGCACCGGGTACAGGAACGTGTAGACGGTCACGTTGTCGACCGACTGCAGCGTCGTCTCGAGCTTCTTGCAGTACGGGCAGTTCGGATCGGAGAACACCGCGATCTTGCGGGCGCCGTTGCCCTTGACGACCTTGATCGCATTCGCGAACGGCAGGCTCGCGAAATCGATCTTGTTGATTTCGGACAGGCGGGCGTCGGTCAGGTTCTTGTGCGTCTTGGCGTCGACGAGATCGCCGAGCAGCACGTAGTCACCCGCCGCGTCGCTATAGATGATCTGCGAGCCGAGGTTCACTTCGTAAAGCCCTGCAACCGGCGATTTCGACACGCTCTTGATCGGCGCGTCGTTGCCGAGACGGGCTTGCAGCGTGGCCTTCAGCTTGTCGGTGGTCTGGTCGGCCTGCGCGGTGCAGCCCAGCGTCGCCATCGCGACGGCCAGCGCCAGCGATGCGATGCGGATCGTTTTTTTCATCGAAATCTTCCTTCAGCTCAATCGGAGTGCTCGGCACAGTGTACGCCGTTATGGAACCGTCTCCGACCCGTGCAGCGGCAGAAGGTTCGATCAGCCGAGCGCGGCCGACACGAGCCAGCGCTTGACGAGCGGCTGCGCGCCGACGAACGCCATGCCCGCATTGCGCACCGCCTTCGCGAGCGAGCCGGGCACCGCGAACAGCCGCTGCAGGCCGTCGGTGGCGACCATCAGCGCGCGGATGTCCTCGCGGCGCGAACGCTCGTAGCGGCGCAGCAGCACCGTATCGCCGAGATTCCGGAAGCTTTCCTTGCCCGCGATCGCGTCGGCGAGCGCGGCGACGTCGCGCAGGCCGAGGTTCATCCCCTGCCCCGCGAGCGGGTGGATCAGGTGCGCGGCATCGCCGACCAGCGCGACGCGCGGCGCGATCAGCTTGTCGACCGTCTGCAGCGCCAGCGGGAAGCCGGCGGCCGGCGTCACGCATTCGAGCGTGCCGAGCTGGCCGTGCGACACGCGCTCGACCTCGGCCGCGAGCTGCGCCGGATCGAGCGCCAGCAATTCATCCGCATGCGCGGTGTGCGCGGACCACACGAGCGACACGTGACCGTCCGGCAGCGGCAGCAGCGCGACGATCTCGCCTTCGTGGAACCACTGCCAAGCCGTCTCGCGGTGCGGCCGCGACGCCTTGAAGTTCGCGACGACGCCCGTCTGCCGGTAGTCGCGCCGCTCCACCCTGGCCCCCATTTGGGAGCGCACCCACGAATGCGCGCCGTCGGCGCCGACGACGAGATCGGCCTCGAGCACCTGCCCCGACGACAGCGTGAGCACGGCCGCGTCGTCGCGCACGTCGAAACCCTGCGCGCGCGCCTCGAACCACGTGAGGTTCGGCTGGAACCGCAGCGCGGCGTCGAGCGACGCCTCGACCAGCGACGACTCGGCGATCCATGCGAGCTGCGGCACGGACGCCTGGTAGGCGGAGAATTGCAGCTCGGCATGCGCGTCGCCATACACGCGCATGTCGTAGACCGGCGCGAGCCGGCCGTGGTCGAGCGCCTGCCACACCCGCAGCCGCTCGAGCAACGCCTGTGAACTGGACGACAGCGCGTAGACGCGCGTGTCGAACGCGAGATCGGCGGGGCGCAGCGCGGCCGGCTGGGCGAGCAAGGCTGTCTTGTAGCCGGACTGGGTCAGCGCGAGCGCGGCCGTCTTGCCGACGAGCCCGCCGCCGACCACGGCGACGTCGAAGGTGTGGTGGGCAGTCATGGCGGGCATTATAGCCGCGGGGCCAAACCCTTACGCGGCCGGACTTTGCGGGAAATCAGCAGAATCGCAGGCGCGGTGCGCGGGCGCGGCGGCGCGCCGCATCGGCCGTTCGGCGCCAGCCCGGAATCCGGGGCGCCGGCACGGTACAATAGCGTCTTTGACCGTCGGCCCGCCGCGCTCCACGCGCCGGCCGCCCTTTTTTCCCGCGCCGCCGTGCCCTGTCCGGCCGCGCCGCCTCACCCGTCCGAAGGATTCCATGAGTCTCAAATGCGGCATCGTCGGCTTGCCCAACGTCGGCAAGTCCACCCTGTTCAATGCGCTGACCAAGGCCGGCATCGCCGCCGAGAACTACCCGTTCTGCACGATCGAGCCGAACGTCGGCATCGTCGAAGTGCCGGATACGCGCCTGAAGGCGCTCTCCGAAATCGTCAAGCCGGAGCGTGTCGTACCGGCCGTCGTCGAGTTCGTCGACATCGCGGGCCTCGTCGCGGGCGCGAGCAAGGGTGAAGGCCTCGGCAACCAGTTCCTCGCGAACATCCGCGAAACCGACGCGATCACGCACGTCGTGCGCTGCTTCGAGGACGAGAACGTCATTCACGTCGCCGGCAAGGTCAGCCCGATCGACGACATCGAAGTGATCAACACCGAACTCGCGCTCGCCGACCTCGGCACCATCGAGAAGGCGCTCACGCGCTATTCGAAGGCGGCGAAGTCGGGCAACGACAAGGAAGCGGCGAAGCTCGTCGCGGTGCTCGAGAAGGTGCGTGCGCAACTCGACCAGGGCAAGGCCGTGCGCGGCCTCGCGCTGTCGGACGACGAACAGGCGCTGATCAAGCCGTTCTGCCTGATCACCGCGAAGCCGGCGATGTATGTCGCGAACGTGAAGGACGACGGCTTCGAGAACAATCCGCACCTCGAGGCGGTGCGCAAGTACGCGGAAAGCGAAAATGCGCCGGTGGTCGCCGTGTGCGCGGCGATCGAGGCGGAAATCGCCGATCTCGACGACGCGGACAAGGAGGCATTCCTCGCCGACATGGGCATGGAAGAGCCGGGCCTCGACCGTGTGATCCGCGCGGGCTTCAAGCTGCTCGGCCTGCAGACCTACTTCACGGCGGGCGTGAAGGAAGTGCGCGCGTGGACGATCCACATCGGCGACACCGCTCCGCAGGCGGCCGGCGTGATCCACACCGACTTCGAGCGCGGCTTCATCCGCGCGCAGACGATCGCGTTCGACGACTTCGTCACGTACAAGGGCGAGCAAGGCGCGAAGGAAGCCGGCAAGATGCGCGCGGAAGGGAAGGAATATGTCGTGCACGACGGGGATGTGATGAACTTCCTGTTCAACGTTTGAGCGAATCTCCCAGGCGTACGGCAATTCACGGAGAACCCCTTGCGGCCATGGTGCCGCAAGGGGTTTTCCGCTTTATGCTCCCAGCATCATTCCGCTCCGGCTGCGGTCGGTGGTGCCCGCTCTTGCCGGGTGCGAAGACATCAGGCATGTGCTCGCCCGGCTGGGGCACACCTCGAACGTTGTGACCCTGCGCGTTCCAAATGCCAGTTTCGGGGCAAACTGACCGATGCGCACCGTCTGCAGAACAACGGCTACAGGCGAAGCAGAGACGGGTTTCTCAAACGTCAGTGCAAAATCTGCGAGGTTCTTCAGATAGACGGTGCGCGTATGCAAAGACGCGCATCCATCGTGAGCCGTCATGTCTTTATGGAGCCCAAAGTCTGCGACGCAACCAGCCTCGGCAGCGGTTCGCATTTGCACTGGCACAAATCGTTCTCCAGTGCGACCTGCTTACCCATCATCGTCATCGCACGTGGCGAGCCGTCGCTTATGATGACGCCCGTCATGCCGCAGGCGGGACACAGAACAGAAGCACCCAGATATGCGAAAGGTTGACCCTGAAACGAAGTGCCGGCGATACCCTCAACCACAACCCCGTTGCGGTCAGTCTTATCGCCCTGACGAATGAATCGGCGACTCATGCTGTAAGGCCGTTGGACGGCGCCGCAGCATTGCACGCCCGGTCGATATCCTCCGGCCACACCGGTTCACGGCAAGTCAGTTGGGCGAACCACTGCATCAGAGAGAAAATGAATGCTGGAAGTGCGCCGATCCCCATTACCAGCCACACCATCGGATTGCGCGAGTTAGTTAGGTCAGACCAGCCTTCAAAATTCAACCTAAGCGAATTGCGCAGAGAGGCACCCCTCGGCAGGAATTCAGTCACGGGCGGCACGGAAGCGGGGCCTTCCTCCATAAATCGCCGGTAGAACTCGAAATCCTGGTAAAGGATTTTCATGACCTCCTGACCTCCCACACTGCTCTCATCGAATGCCAGGACGACTCGTGTTCCTACCGAAAACGTGTCCTTAACCAGTCCCTTTTCGTCAAGAACAAGGCAGCGAACCATACGCGGCGTGGTGCGCGCGAGGCCCTGTCTGGGTTTGCGTTCAACGTACAGGAAGGCACTATCCCAGGGTACCGATACAACCCCGCCAGGGCCATTGTGCTTGAACGCATAAATCATCCGGTTGCGCCGGTCAAAGCGGACGGGTTTGCTGATGTAGTTGAAGCAGTCGCGCGTCAATGCCCAAATGCCAAGCGCCGAGAAACAGAGCGCGATAAACAGGAAAAAGCCAAGCGCACCGTACATGAGACCCTGTTGTCCTCGCTGCTCGTAGATTGGGGGTAGGTGGGTCATCAGCCAAAGAATAAACGCGAGAGCCGCCAATGAGCCGAGCCCTGGCAACATAAACGCAAAGACCCCCCAGCCCTTCTCCGAATAGGTTCCATTGCGGACCTCGAGGCAGGTATCGCTCATCGAGAACACCGAACGGTCATCCTTGGGTGTGTCAGACGCAGGCTGTCCGATTGCCAGGCGAGCAGCCTGTTCTTCCTCGCTGACCGGCCGATTCAGGCGGTACCACGAGAGTCCATCAAATGCCATCTCTTTTCTCCATCACGAAAGCATTGCCGCAAATGCCTTTTGGTCTTCGGCCAGAGTCGGAAACCGGTCTTTGGCCTCTTTCAACCCAAAAAAGCATCGTTCAAGCCACTCATCCACTTCCTTTCCTTTGAAGTAGTTGATGAGGATACCAATGAGGGCAGCGATAAGTAGAAGTGGCAAGGCAACGACAGCCGCAGCGGAGGCAGAGAGGAAGAGGACGGAGAAAGCGAGAGCAAGACCTACAAACCCTGACGCTGTATCCAGGATAAACATTGTTGCGTTGCCCTCCTTCGCATCCTGCCCGGCGTGATAGAAGTCAATCGCCGCAGATACGAGTCCGACCGCTGCGCCGCCAAACTTTCCGGCGAACTCGAGGGCGCCTGCCAATCCTCGCCAACCAGCCCCCAACTGGGCGCCCGCCTTTTCGAACGCGCCAATTGTAGCCGAGCCATATTGCGCAACGCCCGCCACGAGCCCACCGATAGCGTTGTCGAACTTGATGCCAGCTTCTGTTTGATTGAACCGGTTCGACTTCTTCAACTCTTCACGAGCAAAACGAAGATTGATGGCACTGAATATCGCCCCGATGCCAGCAAACCCAGGTTCCCCCTTCGTCATAAGCCGGAATTTCGGCATGTAAATCGTCTCGACCACGTCGGGCGTCAGCGTCGCGCTGGCCAACTTCTCGAAGCCAGGTTTGGCCTTGACGCTTGCCAGGGCAGCGGCCTCCGTCGCCGGGCTTTCGACTGGCACGAACTGCTTCGCCTTGATTTCCGGGTCGGCACCGCCACCTACGGTGGCCTTGTCCTGAAGCTGCTTTTTCAGGTCCTGCACGCTGATTTTCTGCCGGCCCGGCATCACTTCCTGCATCTGACGGGCGATGTAGTTCACCCACTGGTTCACCGAACCGTATACGGCCTTAAACTCGAACAACTGTTTCGTCCGCATGCACAGAGTCGCATACAGCACTTTGGCCGCAGCCGTATCTACGCTCGCACTGATAGCTTCGGCCACGGGCCCACCTGTCTCATGGAGAAGCCACGCTAACGCCTTCGCAACAGCAACCTTGATACCCTTATCCTTCGACTCCTCCACCTGCTCTATCTTGCTGTATGACTCGATGAGCTTCGCCACAAACTCCCTCAGCTCCATATACGGATAACCGGAGACTTCTTTGACCTTTTCGGCCAGTACTGGACTATTCAGAACGAATGCCCGCAACAGCGGATTGCGGGTATCGGATACGTTGCCCTTAGCCCATTTGACAAGCACATCAACAGTTTCCTTGCGGTCAGCCGAGCCTTCGATGCATCGCGTAAACGTGTTGGTATAGTTCAGCCCGCATCGCCAGCTTCCCGACTCGTAATCCGACTCGAAGACATTCAGCAACGCGGGACTGGACAGCCACGCCTGATGGTCTTGAGACAGTGGTATCAGCGTGCTCGTCTGCTCTGACTTCATCGCCTGCGCCATCTTTTGTCGAAAGTCGACGATGGACTGCTGCCGATAGTGGGTCGTATAGGGCTTCCATGCCTCCGGTCCGGCCGTTGCAAGCTCAGCCGCCTTCTTCGCGTCAATGCTTTTGAGTTGCTTCTCAAGCGCCTTGCCACCATCGAACAGTGCCCCGAGGCTCATACCCTCATAGGCATTGGCTTCCAACATACTGGCGCCACGTTCCACGTCCTCTTTCGCCGATACCGCGACCGCCTTTTGCAGCGCGTCGATTGCGCTGGCGGTCCAGATGCCGTGTCCATACGGCGCAAGCGCCGCTCCGAAAGCGACGCGCTGCTCGAAATTGAGTTCCTGCGTGATGCCAACCGGGTCCCACAACGCGAAGAACAGCCCCTTGTCCGGCAGGATGGAATCCATCGCCTTTTTCAGGGCCGGCTGCTGCCCGGCACGGTTATGGTACGGAAAGCAACCGGTGACGAGCGCATCGGGACTACCGCCCTTGTATTCGCTCAGCAGCCCCTCGAGATGGTCCAGGCTGTCCGCGTGCGGCTGATTCATGCTGCCGTTATACCAGGCGGTCGCATCAAACTTCTGCATCCGCTTGTCACGACAACCCATGAAGTTCTTCGCGTAGGTGTCGCGGACTTTCTGTGTCCAAAGCTCATCGCTGAACGCCAGATACACGGTTCCGGCATGTTCGGCATCTTCAATGGTGATGCATTGGGCCAGTTGCGCATGCCCGGGTTGATGACAGCTGAACGGTTTCTCGAAGCTACGGTCGAGCTTGATGCCGACCGGATAGTCGTACAAGTATCCTTCCGCCGTAACCGCATATATCTGCCACCGCTGTGTTTTTGGATAGAAGATATACACGTAGCCGTAGCGCAGAGTGCGCAGCGTGTACTTCGCCTTCTTGAGCGCAATGCCGACGACGCCGTCGCCAAACTTGCCCCCCATGAGCGACATCGCGCCAGCAGAGCCGTGAGCCTTCGAGTTGGCCACGACCCCATAACGGACGGGCAGAATCGGCAACCCTTTCTTCTTGCACATATTGCATGAATTCGGCGCGCGCGAGCTTGTCTGCATCGCGGACTGCGTGAGCTGGGAAATACTCGCAAAGT
This sequence comes from Burkholderia sp. AU44665, assembly GCF_030504405.1. Taxonomy (NCBI): domain Bacteria; kingdom Pseudomonadati; phylum Pseudomonadota; class Betaproteobacteria; order Burkholderiales; family Burkholderiaceae; genus Burkholderia; species Burkholderia sp. AU44665. The sequence goes on from NZ_JAUJRI010000016.1 coordinate 26,781, forward strand.
TCGTGTCGAGTGCCATTCTTTATCTCTCTTGTGCCGCCACTCCGGCTCATTGATATTGGATGCTCTCGCGCGCAATCGTTTCCCAGTCTGCTGCGCTCCAGTTCGCGACTGCTTCAGCATACGGGCCTTTCCGCGGTGCCTGTAGAACGGCCCGAATACGCGGGTGATGGTCGAAGTAGGGGGAAACCAGTGTGCCGTGAAATGCAAAGGCAAGCAGGTCCCCGCCGGCGAGTCCATGTGCTTCGCCTTTTGCAAGCTGCGCATCGAGCAACGCCGGCATATCGGGACGAGGCACCGTACCGTTGCCCCGGAGCACATCAAGTGCACGCTGAACCAGTTCGATGCGCGCGATGCGTGCGTGCTGGTCCGCCGTAACGGCCAAGACGGCTTCCGGTGCGGTTGCGCCGTTGACCACCGTCCAGCCACTTATGAGGTCGAGATACGTCCAGGACGCAACCGGCCCCAGAAGCGCGCCCATCTGCTCGGCCTTCAAGATGCGGCGCAGGTGCGGAAACACGCGTGGGTCGTAATAGCGGAAGACCGCATCGCCCGAAGTCGGCGCGGGCAGTATCAACCGGTCTGCCAAATGCTGCTGCAGCCGGCCCGTTGCCGTGCCGCAGTCGACAATGGCGCAAACGACCGGCGGCGAGCCGCTCTTCAGATCCGACTCGGCGCGCTCTCTCAACGCCGGCAATTGCAATTCGGGATGCTCGGCACAGTACAGTAGGGGCGCCACACCCTCGAGTTCGGGACGCGCTGAGGGAACCAACTCACCGACTTCATAGACCGGGGGCACACCGGACAACTCGAGCTTCCCGTTGACGCTCTCAACAATGACGTAATGAACCATACCGACCACCCTACACGAGCGCCGAGCCGGATTGTGCTGCGGCAGCGAACTGCTGGGCGCACGACTTTGAAGGCGCGAGCTGCGCCGACACGCTATCGCCTGCCGGGCCATCGAAGACGAGCGGGCTGCCCTTGACCTCGACCAGTCCCGGCGCATGGATGAGGATTTTCCCTTCGGCGATGCGAATTGTTGCGCCACCGGCGGTGAGGGTGATTTCCTTCTCGGCCGTAATGTTCACCGAATCGGATGTGGACACGACCTTCACGGTCTTGTCTGCCGTCAGTTCAATGTTGTCCGACTGCGCCTGCACTTCTACCTTGCCTTTGCCGGCGAACAGTTTGATACCGGCGTTCTGCACGAAGAAGCTCAGCTTCTCGCCCACACTGGCAATCCACGACCTGGCCGCCGAAACGTAGGTGCTCTCACCGCTGACCAGATTGACGTGCTGGGTCGCGGCCGCGTGGAGCGACTTCTGCGTCGACAGGCCCATGTCCGCCGGACTCGCCAGCAGCATGACAGGCTGCGAAAACGCGTTGGCGCTTCCCGTACCCCCGCCCGCTGTCCGGCCCCCGGTCATATTGCCCTGCACATCGCTCTGCGTGACTGCAGCGAAGTCCTTGATGGCATCCTGGGCATCGTCCAAGGTCTCGGCCTTGCCGTCGGCTGCTGCAAGCGACCGATGCTGAATCACGCCGCTCGAATCGATAAGGTGCTGCGTGGCTTCCTTCACATCCAGCGGCTGACTCGACGTACCGCCACGGGCATAGGTAGAGACGTAGAGCCCGTGTCCGGCCCGCAGTGCGCCTGACGCCTCAGTCTTCAGCTCGAAGCCCGTGCCAAGGTAGTTGCCGCGCGTATTGCCGTTGTGGTCGATGAGATAGCCGACGTGCAGATACGAATTTGCCGTCGAGCTGTAAAGCTGCGCCCGGTTCTGCGACGTGGAGTCGTCGAAAACGAGTTGATTGAAGCCTTGACCGCTGTACTCCTGGGACTTGAAACCGGACAGCAGGCCGTTCGAATGCCAATGCGGCGCGTTGACGGAGTGAAAGAGCACCCCGCTCACGACCGGGCGGTCGCAATCCCCGTCGAGGTAGTTGACCGCCACCTCCTGACCGATTCGCGGCACAAAAACACCGCCGAACCCTTTGCCAGCGTGCGGCAGTATCACTCGCATCCAGCACGATGATGTCTCGTTGTTGCCGCCCAGACGGTCCCAGTGCATTTGAACCTTCACGCGGTTCAACTCATCCGTGTACACCTCCTCGCTCGCCGGTCCGACGACAGTGGCCGTCTGCATGTGCATGACCGGCTTTGCGTGCTCGAACGGACTGCGAAAAGGCACGGAGCGACGCTGTGCCTCAATCTCGACTAGCACGAAGCTTTCATTGCCCAATCGGTCTTTGGACACGAATGCGGCTTGCTGGTCCTTGTATTCTGCACGCAGACGCGACAGACGCCGCTGCAGGCTTCCCGGAAATGGACGGCTGTTGCCCAGCGGTAGATTATTCTGGATGGCCCAACGCACACCGAGAATCGCGAACTCGCGGTCTTCGGGCTTGTCGCCATCGTGTTCTGGGTGGTCTTCCAGTGTGAACCACCGGCCGACGTCCATGCACGACACGCTGCCCACGCCATGAAAACGTTTGCTGCGTGAGGCCATTTCTTCGAGACGGACCCGTACCGCCCGCTCTCCGCGGTCATATGACTCGCCAGTAACCGGGAAGCTGTAGTGGCCAGTGTATTCGTACACTTCTAGCTGCTGCGGGATATCGCCTTGGTCAACCGGGGAACGTCCCGCCCGCTGCAAAGCGCGCGACGGACGCTTGTAATCGGCCGTGCTGAACGCGTAGCCGACGCTTTGCGTCGTGCGCTCGCTGCCCCATTCGACGAGCGAACCAGCTTGACCGTCCCGGTCCCCGCGATAGAACGATACCTGCTGGATGGCGAGTGGCTTGCACTTGAACAGGTCGTCGGTCACCACGACCGTATGCGACTTGCCGTCCTCGGCGTGCTCGATATACGTGAACCAGCCCTCCGACTCCATCAGCCGATGGATGAAATTGTGGTCAGTTTCGTACTGGGTGCAATACGACCGAACCGCCCCGGGGTCTTTCACATCGACCCGGAAATGGCCCCGTGCCTGAGAATGACCGTTGAATACTACGGTCAGGATGTCGGCGGTCGTCAGATCCTGGAAGATGCGTGCATCCTTCCTGTACCGCAGAAATCGCATCCATGACGAAAATGAAAGCTGGTAGTAACAGAGTCCCCCATCCGCCCCCAAGCGGCGCGTCTCATGGACATAGCCTTGCCACGGAAGGTATGACTCGTCGGCTTGGCGGACCCATAACGTGACGGGTTGCCCCATCAGTTTCTTCAGTTGGAGCGCATTCTCCCGGGAGACAACGTCGACCGTAAGTTCGAAATCACGGCCAATGCGCGATTCGCCGATAACGCGCTGCGGTAACAGCACCTTCGCCCCGAGGGGAGTGTCCAGGATGAGCGTCCGGTTCGTCTGCTCGATTCCCGCGTCCAGCATCAACGCGTTGGGCAACCTACCCATTTCGAATATCTCCTCGGGAGGTAAAAAAGAACATAAAGCGAAGTGGCACAACATCAGTAGAGATTTTGCCACAACGATCCGCTCGATTTGATAACAAAGGTAAAAGAGTCTCAGACGCCTGTGAACGCGATTCAACGCAACGAAATCTTTCGCCTCGGCAATACTGACTCTCTTGCATCCCCCTGACAACGAGTGCCACGTCTCTCGCTCCATCGGCTGCGAAACGGCGCAATTATCTCGCGAGCCGTCTCTCAACGCATAATCCCGAAAATGCACAAATCGACTGCCGAGCAATCATTTTTCTAATTTCGCTCGCAAGCATTTATTTTGATTGAAAACAACCGCTAGAAATGACAGGCTGCACACATTTCGCTCGGCGTTACCGACGCCAATGGTTGCGAAAAACATCCATCGTCAATACAACTGGTCCATCGCCGCGTGCGAGCGTCTCTCGCTCCGCCATGGCCACGAGACGACCTCGGCTGCCGGCAAACGCCCGGAGAATCCGAGCCTCGCTGGCGCCGGGTGGCACCCGAAAGTGCCGCTCCAAGACCTCCCGCGCCACGTGACACGCGACCATAGTTCGACAACACAAAGCAACCCTTCGGCCGTCCGGCGCGACGCGGGGTTGCGAACACACGCGAACGTGGTCGCTACTGCGCACCGGCACAGCAGCCGCGCTTCGATACCCGCCGACGCAGAGCATAGCCCGTCGGCCGCTTCGATTACCGCGACGGGCGCGACGAATCGGATTTGATCCGGCGCGCTTCAGTAGCGTTGCCCGATCGTTGATCCCTCAACGACATCCTTCCAATCGCGGAATAAAAACGGCCCGACCGGCAAACACCGATCGGGCCATGTTTCACGGCGCGGGCTTTCCGCCCGCCATCACGTCACGCCATCACGTCGCCGACACGCGCCGCCCTTCACCCGCCCGCGCATCGCGCCCCCGCTTGTTCAACCACGACGCAAGCAGCACGAGCAACGCCAGCACGGCCGTCGCGCCCACTTCCATCCGATGATCCTCGCTGACGAACATCACGGTCAGCGTGCCGCAGATGAACAGGATCACGGCCCACGTGAGCCACGGGAACAGCCACATCCGCAGCGTCAGGTCGGCGCCGCCCGATTCGAGCGTCTTGCGCATCCGCAGTTGCGAGACCGCGATCACGAGATACACGAGTAGCGCGATCGCGCCCGACGTCGCGAGCAGGAACCCGAACACCTGCTCCGGCATCAGGTAGTTCGCGATCACGGTCAGGAAACCGAACGCGGTCGACGCGAGCACGGCCGCACGCGGCGTGCCGGTCGAATCGGTGCGATGCAGGAACGCGGGCGCGTCCTTGCGCCGGGACAGCGAGAACAGCATCCGCGACGCCGTGTACAGCGCCGAATTCAGGCAGCTCGCGACCGACACGAGCACGATCACGTCGATGATCGCCTTCGCGTTCGGGACGCCGATCAGTTCCATCGCGCGCTGATACGAACCGTGCTTCGGCAGCAGCGGGTCGTTCCACGGCACGATGGCCGCGACGACGAGGATCGAGCCAAGATAGAACAGCGTGATACGCCAGATGACGGAATTCGTCGCGCGCACGATCTGGCGTTGCGGGTTGTCCGATTCGGCGGCCGCGATCGTCACGATCTCGGTGCCGAGGAACGAGAACATCGTCGTCAGCATCGCCGCCAGCACCGCGCTCGCGCCGTGCGGCATGAAGCCGTCATGCACGAACAGGTTCGACACGCCCGACACGGCCGGTGCCGGAATGATGCCGACGATCGCCGCGCCGCCGATGCACAGGAACACGACGATCGCGACGACCTTGATCAGCGCGAACCAGAATTCGAATTCGCCGTAGTTCTTGACGGAAAAGAGATTGGTGACGGTGAGCAGCAGCGTGATGCCGAGCGCGAAGATCCACGTCGCGATGTCCGGGAACCACGCATTGAGGATGGTCGCGGCGGCGGTCGCCTCGATCGGGATCACCAGCACCCAGAACCACCAGTACAGCCAGCCGATCGTGAAGCCGGCCCAGTGGCCGATCGCGCGATCGGCATAGGTCGAGAACGACCCGCTGTCCGGATGCGCGACGGCCATCTCGCCGAGCATGCGCATCACCAGCACGACCAGCACGCCCGCGATCGCATACGCGAGTATCGATGCCGGCCCGGCCTCCGCGATCGCGTGCCCGGAGCCGACGAACAAGCCCGCGCCGATCACGCCGGCAATCGACATCATCGTTACGTGACGCTGCTTCAGGCCCGTGCCGAGGCCCGTGTTGCTTCCACTCATCTGTCTCTCTCCAAAAAACGGTTCCGGTACGACCGGTGTCGCGTGAAGGCGGCGCGGGGAGTTGTCGTTCTTGAGTCCGGCCGCGGCCGCGCGTGCGTCGCACGCGGGCATGGGCCGGATGGGGGCCGTTCCGGTCGGGTCGTCCGCGCAGTCTGCGAAGCTGCGGGTGCGATGCGGCGCGCCAAGCGCCGGCGCATCGCGTACGCCCGTTCCGTCGGCTGTCGTCAGCCGCCTTCGAAGCGAAGGAGTGTAAGCACCAAACGGTTCTTCACTAAGAACCAATTGAGGAATTTCGATGGGACCACTCATTGCATCGATACGCACCGATGCAAGGTTTGATTGGTTCCGGCGCCGGCTCGAGCGCGGGGCGCGCCATTCAGTTCGCGTCGCGGGCAGCTTCGTCCCGCCACTTCGCCGGCACGATCGCGAGCCATTCGCGCAGAAGCAGTTTTTTCACGGCGTCGGGGCGCGCGGCCGACAGGCGCACCAGCACGATCGGCCAGCCGACATAGTGATCGGTCACGTAGTACACGTCGGGCGCCGACTCGATCAGCCATGCACGCTCGTCGGGGCCGACGCCCTTCACGACGAGCGTGTCGCCGTCCTCGCGCAGCCGCGCGAGCAGCTTGCCCTTCACCTTGAGCGCGGGCGTGCCGTACGACGTGCCTTCCTCGACGCCGCGCCATGCCAGTGCGATCTGCCGGACTTCGTCGAATGTCACGATGCCTCCCCGACCGTACGCCGATGGTTGACGGTCCGGCTACCCTACCGGAAACCGCGCGACACGCCCAGCCGCGCGGCGCTATGCGCCGGTCGCACGCGCGGCGGCCGGCGCACGCCCGGTGGTTGCGACGATCGCGAACGCAATCGCATTCGCGGCGGCGCTCGCGAGGATCGGCACGAGATAGCCGCCGCCCGCGTCGTAGATGAAGCCGGCGGCGGCCGGCCCGATCAGCGTGCCGAACGCGACGCTCGTGTACAGAATGCCGATGATCGCGCTCACGTTGCGCCCGCCGAAATAGTCCATCACGACGGCCGGCAGCACGGCGACCCAGCCGCCGTAGAACACGCCGAACACGAGTGCGAACGCGGCCAGCGTCGCGACGGTGCCGGCGCCCGCCCATGCGACGAGCGCGACGGCCATGCCGGCGAACATCGCGAGCAGCGATGCGCGGCGGCCGAAGCGATCGGCGAGGCCGCCGAGGAAGAAGCGGCCGGCCGTGCTGCCCACGCCGATCGCGCCGAGCAGCAGCACGGCCGTCGACGGCGCGACGCCATGATCGAGCGCGTACGGCACGAGGTGAACGAACGGGACGAACACGCCGAACGAGCAGACGAGGCAGGCCGCGTACAGGCTCGCGAACGGCCGCGACGTGACGGCTTCGCGGACCGTCGCGCCGGCATGCACGTTCGCACCGGTCGACGCAGCGGCGGCATCCCCACTGCCGCCGCCGGGTGCGTCGCCGTCCGGCAGCAATCCCCGCCTGCGCGGATCGTTCTCGATCAGCAGCGACATGCCGGCTCCCAGGACGATCACGAGCGAGGCCAGCGTGAAGTACGCGCCGCGCCAGCCGACCTGCGCGATCAGCGCGGACGCGAGCGGCGGCATCACCAGCGTGCCGACGCCGATCCCGGCGACCGCGAGCCCCGACGCGAACCCGCGCCGGCGCACGAACCAGCGCTGCACCGCACCGACGGCCGGCACGTACGCGCTGCCCACGCCGAACCCGACACCGAGCCCGTACGCGACATAGACTTGCAGCAGCGTATGCGCCGCGCCGGCGGCCGCGAGCCCCGCGCCGGTCAGCAGCATTCCGGCGACGGCGAGCCGTCGCGAGCCGAAACGATCGGCCAGCGGCCCGCTGACGATGCCGAAGCCGAAGTACAGGAAGCCGGCGAGCGAGAACACGAGCGAGATCTGGCCGCGCGACGCGGCGAAATCCCGCTGCAACGATTCGACGAACGCACTGAACGTATACGCGCTGCCGAATCCGACGAACGTGACGGCGAACGCGGCCGCCACCACGTACCAGCCATAGAAAAGGCGCGACGCGCCCGGGCGGTTCATGACGATGCTCCTCTCAGGTTCGACCGGCCGCCGCGCGGCAGCCGTGTTGCCCCATGGATATAGTTGAACTATGTTGACCGCATCGGCTGCCGGCAGGCAGCCGCAAAACAAGCGATCCGATGCATCAACGGTACTCGCGCGTACGCGCCGCCTCAAACGATATTTCGTCGACCTTTCGATTTAGAAAAACTGAATGAATCGTTCCCGCCTGCCGCCGCTCAACGCACTGCGCGCCTTCGAAGCCGCGGCCCGCCACCTGTCGGTGAAGTCGGCGGCCGAGGAGCTGTCGGTCACGCCGGGCGCGGTGAGCCAGATGATCCGCGTGCTCGAGACGCATCTCGGCGTGCAACTGTTCGAGCGCGTGAACCGCGGGATCCTGCTGACGGCCGCCGGCCGCGACTACCTGCCGCCCGTGCGCAACGCGTTCCGGCAGATCGCCGATGCGTCGCAGCGCGTGTCGGGCGCCGCCGACAGCGGCGTGCTGACGGTGAGCGTCACGCCGTTCTTCGCGTCCGCATGGCTCGTCCCGCGCCTCGCGCAGTTCCGGCAGGCGTGCCCGGACGTCGACCTGCAGGTCGTCACGAGCCACGCCCTCGCGGATTTCGCGCGCGACGGCGTCGACGTCGCGATCCGCCACGGCCTCGGGCGTTACATCGGGCTGTGCGGCGAACGCCTGCTGACGGTGGAAATCGTCGCGCTCGCGTCGCCCGAACTCGTCGCGCGGCTCGGCATGCCGGCGACGCCGGCCGCGCTCGTCGGCTGGCCGCAGTTGCACGACGCCGAACGCAAGGGCTGGCACATCTGGTTCGGCGCGCAGCGGATCGACGATTTCGGGCCGCCGCGCGGCCCCGCGTTCGACGATTCGGGCCTGCTGCTGCAGGCGATCGTCGCGGGCCAGGGCGCCGGGCTGCTGCCGGCCGCGATGGTGCGCGGCGAGCTGGCGAGCGGCCGGCTCGTGCAGCTTGCCGATACCGCATGGCTCGACGATTTCGCGTACTACCTCGTCTATCCGCCGCATCATGCGGAACGGCCGAAGGTTGCGGCGTTCCGCCGGTGGATTCTCGATGCCGCGCAGGCCGACGGCGCGGCGTCGATGTCCGGCGCGGCGTAGCGTCGCGCGGCGCCACGGCGCCGATCCGCTAACATGCCGCGCGGGCGGTCGGCTCGACATCGCCCGGTATCGATAACAACGAACGGAACGAGAGAGACCATGCGTGCCCTGCTCCGCCGCGCGACACACGTCGCGACCCTGTCCGCCGCGCTCTTCGCCGCGGGCGCCGCGTTACCCACGCCGGCACATGCCTATCGCGCGTCGCCCGGCCACGGCAACGAAGCCGATCTCGACCGTCACGACACGTATCGCAACCGCGACGGCGAAACCGTGCATGCGCCCGCGCATTCGAAATCGGGCCGCGTGCCGGACGGCGCGAGCGCACGCTGCCGCGACGGCACGTACAGCTTCAGCCGCCACCGGCGCGGCACGTGCTCGGGGCACGGCGGCGTCGCCGCGTGGCTGTGAGCGCGGGTCGGCCGAATGGCCTGCGCCGTGCCAGCGGCAGCCCGCAGCGAAGTACAATACGCGCTCGCACCGCCGCGCCCCGCGCGGCACGCTCCGTACCGAATCACCCGACGCCGCCACGCCCGCGCGCGCTGCGCGGCCGTCTCAACCACTTCTGACTTTCACACCGAAATGGCCCAATACGTTTTCACGATGAACCGGGTCGGCAAGATCGTGCCGCCCAAGCGCCAGATCCTGAAGGACATCTCGCTGTCGTTCTTTCCCGGCGCGAAGATCGGCGTGCTCGGCCTGAACGGCTCGGGCAAGTCGACGCTGATCCGCATCATGGCGGGCGTCGACAAGGACATCGAGGGCGAAGCCACGCCGATGCCGAACCTGAACATCGGCTACCTGCCGCAGGAACCGCAGCTCGATCCGACGAAGACCGTGCGCGAAGCCGTCGAGGAAGGCCTCGGCGACCTGTTCCAGGCCAACAAGAAGCTGGAAGAAATCTACGCCGCGTATGCCGAACCGGACGCCGACTTCGACGCGCTCGCGGCCGAGCAGGCGAAGTACGAGGCGATCCTCGCGTCGAGCGACGGCGGCAGCCCCGAGCAGCAGCTCGAAGTGGCCGCCGACGCGCTGCGCCTGCCGCCGTGGGACGCGAAGATCGAGCACCTGTCCGGCGGTGAAAAGCGCCGCGTCGCGCTGTGCAAGCTGCTGCTCGAGAAGCCCGACATGCTGCTGCTCGACGAACCGACCAACCACCTCGACGCCGAATCGGTCGACTGGCTCGAGCAGTTCCTGGTGCGCTTCCCGGGCACCGTCGTCGCGGTCACGCACGATCGCTACTTCCTCGACAACGCGGCCGAATGGATTCTCGAACTCGACCGCGGCCACGGCATTCCGTGGAAGGGCAACTACAGCAGCTGGCTCGACCAGAAGGAAGAGCGCCTGAAGCAGGAAGAAGCGTCGGAGTCGGCACGCCAGAAGGCGATCAAGAAGGAACTGGAGTGGGTGCGCCAGAACCCGAAGGGCCGTCAGGCGAAGTCGAAGGCGCGTATCGCCCGCTTCGAGGAACTGAGCAGCCAGGAATACCAGAAGCGCAACGAAACGCAGGAAATCTTCATTCCGGCCGGCGAACGCCTCGGCAATGAAGTGATCGAGTTCAAGAACGTCAGCAAGTCGTTCGGCGACCGCCTGCTGATCGACAACCTGAGCTTCAAGATTCCGGCCGGCGCGATCGTCGGCATCATCGGGCCGAACGGCGCCGGCAAGTCGACGCTGTTCAAGATGCTGACCGGCAAGGAACAGCCGGATTCGGGCGAAGTCGTGATGGGCCCGACGGTGAAGCTCGCGTACGTCGACCAGAGCCGCGACGCGCTCGACGGGTCGAAGACGGTGTTCGAGGAAATCTCGGGCGGCGCCGACGTGCTGACGGTCGGCAAGTACGAAACGCCGTCGCGTGCGTACATCGGCCGCTTCAACTTCAAGGGCGGCGACCAGCAGAAGATCGTCGGCAACCTGTCCGGCGGCGAGCGCGGCCGCCTGCATCTCGCGAAGACGCTGATCTCGGGCGGCAACGTGCTGCTGCTGGACGAACCGTCGAACGACCTCGACGTCGAAACGCTGCGCGCGCTGGAAGACGCGCTGCTCGAATTCGCGGGTTCGGTGATGGTGATCTCGCACGATCGCTGGTTCCTCGACCGGATCGCGACGCACATCCTCGCGTTCGAAGGCGATTCGCAGGTCACGTTCTTCGACGGCAACTACCAGGAGTACGAAGCCGACAAGCGTGCGCGCCTCGGCGAGGAAGCCGCGAAGCCGAAGCGTCTGCGCTACAAGCCGATCAGCCGCTGAGCGGCGCGGCCCAGGCAACCGGCGCCGCGCTCACGCGGGGCCGGCGCCGAAGCGGGCCGCAACCGGCACGGCACAACGAAGAAGCGGGCTCATGGCCCGCTTTCTTTATCCCGCCCGGCGCTCGCCCCGACGCTTACGCGAGCGCGCCCAGTTCGCGCAGCCGCGCCTCGGTCGCCGCCGCGCTCGTGTGATGAATGCCATGCCAGCCGAGCGCCGTCGCGGCCGCCGCGTTGTGCGCGTTGTCGTCGATGAACACGAGCTCGTGCGGTGCGATGCCGGGCAGGTGCGGTTCGATCCGTGCCTGCATCTCGCGGTAGATCGCCGGATCGGGTTTCACGAGCTTCACGCGGCCCGACACGACGATGTCCTTGAACCGGCGCAGCACCGGGAAGTTGTCCCAGGCATACGGAAACGTCTGCGCGGACCAGTTGGTCAGCCCGAACAGCGGCATCCGCTGCGCGTCCAGCCGGTCGACGAGCGCCGCGCCCTCCTCCAGCACGCCGCCGATCATCTCGTGCCAGCGCGCGTAGAACGCGCGGATCAGCGCCTCGTGCTCCGGAAACTTCGCGACGAGTTCGGCCGTGCCTTCCTCGATCGTCTGCCCGCCGTCCTGGCGGACCACCCAGTCCATCGCGCACACGTGCGTGAGGAACCAGCGGCGCTCGGCATCGTCGGGAATCAGCTCACGGTAAAGGTACTCGGGGCTCCAGTCGATCAGCACGCCACCGAAATCGAACACCACTGCCTTGATCGTCATGCGAACTCCGTGGCGAGCACGTCCGCGAGCGGCCGCGGCGTCACCGCGTTGCCCGACAGCGAATTGTTGTTCCAGATGAAGTGGTGGTGCGCGACGATCTGCGCCGCCGACAGATGGGCGCGCTCGTTCGTCGTGTGCAGATCGGACACGACGGTCGTCCGGTAGCCGAGCAGCGCGGCACGGCGCGCGGCGGAATCGACGCAGAACTCGGTCGCATAGCCGCAGATCAGCACCGACCGGATGCCGTGGCGATCGAGCTGCGCCGCGAGCGGCGTGTCGTGGAACGCGTCGCTTGCCTGCTTGCGCACGCACCAGTCGGCTGGACCGACGACCAGCCCCGCATGCAGTTCCCAGCCCGGCGTGCCGGGCACGATGTCGTCGTCCGCGTCGCCGTCGTGCTGCACGAAGCACACCGGCGCGTTCGCCGCGCGCGCCGCCACCGTCAACCGGTTGATGCCCGACACCACGTCGGCGAGCCGGTACGCGGGCTGCGCCCGCTCCACCAGCCCGCGCTGCATGTCGATTACGATCACCGCGGTGTCCGCCATTGCCTGCCCTCGCTGTTATCGTCCGGCCGTCGCTCGATCGTTGCCGAATCGCGATCCGGCCGTTGCCGCACGTTGCGTCAGATCGGCTGCGTGCGCGCGTCGAGCCACGCCTTCGCGTCGCCGCTCAGGTGCCGGCCGACGCGCTCGCGCACCGTCGCGTGATACGTGTTCAGCCACGCGCGCTCTTCGTCGTGCAGCATCTCGATCAGCACGCAGCGCGTGTCGATCGGGCACAGCGTCAACGTCTCGAACGCGAGGAAATCGCCGAATTCCGTCTGCCCGGCCGCCCGGTTCACGACGAGGTTCTCGATCCGGATGCCCCACTGGCCCGGACGGTACACGCCCGGCTCGATCGACGTGATCATCCCCTCTTCCATCGCCGTGTACGGCTCGGCCGGCGCATAGTGCGAGATGACCTGCGGGCCTTCGTGCACGTTCAGGAAGTAACCGACGCCATGCCCGGTGCCGTGGCCGTAGTCGAGGCCGGCCGCCCACATCGGCGCGCGCGCGATCGCGTCGAGCATCGGCGAGCGGATGCCGCGCGGGAAGCGGGCGCGCGACAGCGCCATCATCGATTTCAGCACGATCGTGAAATCGCGCCGCTGCAGGTCGCTGACGGTGCCGACCGGCACGACGCGCGTGATGTCGGTCGTGCCGGTCATGTACTGGCCGCCCGAATCGATCAGCAGCAGGCCGTCGCCGGCGATCGTCGCGTGCGACTCGCGCGTCGCGTGGTAGTGCGGCATCGCGCCGTTCGCGTTGAAGCCGGCGATCGTCGCGAAGCTCGCCGATACATAGCCGGGGCGCCGGGCGCGCGCGGCCGTGAGCTTCTCCTCGATCGTCAGCTCGGTGATCGTCTCGCGATTGACGGCCTGTTCGAACCACGCGAAGAATTCGGCAAGCGCGGCGCCGTCGTGCTCCATCGTCACGCGTACGTGCTCGATCTCGGCGGACGTCTTGCGCGACTTCGCGAACGTCGACGGATTCACGGCCTCGACGAGCTTCACGCCGGCCGGCACGGCCTGGAGCGTGCCGAACGTCACGCGGCGCGGATCGATCAGCAGCGTCGCGCCGTCGGGCAGCGCCGCGAGCGCCGCGCGCGCGGCGTCGTAGGCGCGGACGTCGACGCCATCCTGCGCGAGCGACGCGGCCAGCGCCGGCGACACCTTGCCGTCGGCGACGAACAGCGTCGCGCGATCGGCGCCGATCATTGCGTGCGCAACGAACACCGGATTGAAGTTGACGTCGGCGCCGCGCAGGTTGAACAGCCACGCGAGATCGTCGAGCGTCGACACGAAGTGCCATTGCGCGTCCTGCGCGTGCATCGCGCGGCGCACTTCGGCGAGCTTGCTCGCGCGCGTCGTGTCCGCCTGCGGCGCCACGTGCTCGAAAACCGCATCGCCGGGCAGCCCGGGCCGCTCGGGCCAGATCGCGTCGAGCAGGTCGACGTCGGTACGCAGCGCGATGCCGCGCGCGCTCAGCGCGGCCGTCAGCGCGCGCGCGGCCGCGACGCCGAGCACGGCGCCGTCGACGCCGACCGTCGCGCCCGCCGCCACGTTCTGCGCGAGCCAGTCGACGTGCGGCGCGCTTTGCTGCCCGCCCGTCATCTTCATCAGCTGCACGCCGGTGCCCGCCAGCTCGGCGTCGGCCTGCACCCAGTAGCGGCTGTCGACCCACAACCCCGCGAAATCCGCGGTCACGACCAGCGTGCCGACCGAACCCGTGAAGCCGGACAGCCAGCGGCGCGCCTGCCAGCGTTCGGGCAGGTATTCGGACAGATGGGGATCGGCGGACGGCACGAGATAGGCGGCCAGATTCTCGCGGGCCATGGCGCCGCGCAGCAGCGCGAGGCGGGCCGGCACCGGCGAGACTTCGGGGAGACGGGCATTCATGATTTCACCTGAGAGCATTCAGCGACGGGCCGACAACGCGACCGTCACGGCTACGGCGACGAACGCGACGCCGGTGCAGACCGGCCATTCGAGCGTCTCGCCATCGTAAAACAGTCCCGAGAGATTGCCGACCATGCGGGCGGCGGCCGCGCCCACGATGCCGACGAGCACCGCGATCCACCACGCCGGCCGGGCCGTGCGCCGCATCGGGTGCAGCCAGCGGCCGAACAGCCCGACGGCCGCTCCCAGGACAAGGATTCCAAACCAGTTCATTCGACGCCTTCTATAAATTCAGATTCGTCCCATAGGCGTGAACGTTGCCAGCGGCTAGCATCGATTCATTCATCGAACCCGAGACCAACCGGGCGCCGCGAACGTTCGAGTGTAGGGGCCGACTCGACGTTATGGCAAGCGCGCGCCTGCTGCCGTATTGAAGAAATTCTCATGCGAATCGCTCTGATCGATCCCGAGTCGCGCCATGCCGCACTCCTGAACCGCCTGCTCTTCGCGGGCGGTCACGTGTGTCACGCATTTGCGTCCAGCGCCGCATTCTTCGCGTGGCTCGCCGCCGACAACACCTGCGACATGCTGGTCACGGGGCACTGGGCCGGCGACCAGCCGGCGCAGGAAGTCATTCCGCGCGCGCAAGCGGTCCTGCCCGGGTTGCCGGCCATCGCCGTGATGCCGTCGGCGCGAGAGAGCGAAATCGTCTCGTGCCTGCACGCGGGCGCCGACGATTGTCTCGTGCGCCCCGTGAGCGGGCCCGAGCTGCTCGCGCGCGTCAACGCGCTGATCCGGCGCGCCGGCGTACGCCGCGCACCCGCCCGCTCGCGCGAAATGTATGGCGAATACGCATTCGACGCCACGCATTGCCTCGTGCGTTTCGACGACGCAATCGTTTCACTGACGCCGAAGGAGTTCCGCTTCGCGCAGTTATTGCTCACGAACGTGTCGCGGCCCGTGTCGCGCGCCCATATCCTCGAAACGGTGTGGGGGCGCCGCCGCGACATGAAGTCGCGCACGCTCGACACGCACGCGTCCCGGCTGCGCAGCAAATTGCAACTGCTTCCGGAGCGCGGCTACCGGCTGTTGCCGCTCTACGGCTTCGGCTATCAGCTCGACCGCGTGCCGATCGAACCCCCAAATTCGCGGCCCCGCCACGCCGATGGCCGGTACGCAGCGAGTGAGGAAATCACCGAAACGCTATAATATGGGGCTAAACGATAGCCCTCGATATGCAACTCCTCACGATCGGAATCAACCACCACACTGCGCCTGTCGCCCTGCGCGAACGCGTGGCGTTTCCGCTCGAGCAGATCAAGCCGGCTCTCGCCACGTTCAAGAACGTGTTTCTCGGCCCGCAGGCGCCCAATACGCCCGAAGCGGCGATCCTCTCCACCTGCAACCGCACCGAACTGTATTGCGCGACCGACGATCGCGCGGCCCGCGAAGGCGCGGTCCGCTGGCTGTCGGAGTATCACCGGATCCCGGTCGACGAGCTGGCACCGCACGTCTATGCGCTGCCGCAGTCGGAAGCGGTCCGGCACGCGTTCCGCGTCGCGTCCGGCCTCGACTCGATGGTGCTGGGCGAAACCCAGATTCTGGGCCAGATGAAGGACGCCGTTCGCACCGCGACGGAAGCCGGCGCGCTCGGCACCTATCTGAACCAGCTGTTCCAGCGCACGTTCGCGGTGGCCAAGGAAGTGCGCGGCACGACCGAAATCGGCACGCAGTCGGTGTCGATGGCCGCCGCCGCGGTTCGCCTCGCGCAACGGATCTTCGAAAAGGTGTCGGATCAGCGCGTGCTGTTCATCGGCGCCGGCGAGATGATCGAGCTGTGCGCGACGCACTTCGCCGCGCAGGGCCCGCGCGAACTCGTCGTCGCGAACCGCACGGCCGAACGCGGCCAGCGGCTCGCCGAACGCTTCAACGGCCGCGCGATGCCGCTGGCCGACCTGCCTACCCGCATGCACGAATTCGACATCATCGTGTCGTGCACCGCATCGACGCTGCCGATCATCGGCCTCGGCGCGGTCGAGCGCGCGGTGAAGGCGCGCCGCCACCGGCCGATCTTCATGGTCGACCTCGCGGTGCCGCGCGACATCGAGCCCGAAGTCGGCAAGCTGAAGGACGTGTTCCTCTACACCGTCGACGATCTCGGCGCGATCGTGCGCGAAGGCAACGCGTCGCGCCAGGCCGCGGTCGCTCAAGCCGAGGCGATCATCGAGACGCGCGTGCAGAATTTCATGCAATGGCTCGACACGCGCAGCGTCGTGCCGGTGATCCGTCACATGCATACGCAGGCCGACGCGCTGCGCCGGGCCGAAGTCGAGAAGGCACAGAAGCTGCTCGCGCGCGGGGACGATCCGGCCGCCGTGCTCGAAGCACTGTCGCAGGCGCTGACCAACAAGCTGATCCACGGCCCGACGAGCGCGCTCAACCGCGTCAACGGCGCCGATCGCGATTCGCTGATCGACCTGATGCGCGGCTTCTACCAGCACGCGCCGCGCTCGAACGACCAGTCCGGCCACTAGCGCCGCCCGGTCGCCCTGCCGCCGCCGGCCGTTGTCCCGCCGCCGGCCTATCCTTTCCGAATACCCCTTGCCCGGGAGCGCCGCTCCACACCATGAAGACGAGCATGCAACGCAAGCTCGACCAGCTTTCCACCCGGCTGGCCGAACTCAACGACCTGCTGAGCCGCGAGAACGTCACGGCCGACCTCGACCAGTACCGCAAGCTGACGCGCGAACATGCGGAACTCGACCCGGTCGTCGAGCAATACGCGTTATGGCGCCAGTCGCGCAGCGACGAGACGGCCGCGCAGGAACTGCTCGCCGATCCGTCGATGCGCGATTTCGCGGAAGACGAAATCCGCAGCGCGCGCGAGGGCATGGCGCGCCTCGAGACCGAGCTGCAGAAGATGCTGCTGCCGAAGGATCCGAACGACGACCGCAACATCTTCCTCGAAATCCGCGCGGGCACGGGCGGCGACGAATCGGCACTGTTCGCGGGCGACCTGCTGCGCATGTACCTGCGCTTCGCGGAACGCCAGCGCTGGCAGGTCGAGATGATGTCGGAAAGCCCGTCGGATCTCGGCGGCTACAAGGAAGTGATCGTACGCATTGCCGGCCAGGGCGCGTATTCGCGCCTGAAGTTCGAATCGGGCGGCCATCGCGTGCAGCGCGTGCCGGCCACCGAGACGCAGGGGCGCATCCATACGTCCGCGTGCACGGTCGCCGTGATGCCGGAAGCCGACGAGATCGGCGAGGTCGAGATCAATCCGGCCGACCTGCGCATCGACACGTTCCGCGCGTCCGGCGCGGGCGGCCAGCACATCAACAAGACCGATTCGGCGGTGCGCGTCACGCACATCCCGACCGGGATCGTCGTCGAGTGCCAGGACGATCGCTCGCAGCACAAGAACAAGGATCGCGCGCTGAAGGTGCTCGCCGCGCGCATCAAGGACAAGCAGTATCACGAGCAGCACGCGAAGGAAGCCGCGACGCGCAAGAGCCTGATCGGCTCCGGCGACCGCTCGGAGCGAATCCGCACGTACAACTTCCCGCAGGGCCGGATGACCGACCACCGGATCAACCTGACGCTGTACCGGCTCGAGGCGATCATGGACGGCGATCTCGACGAACTGATCGGCGCGCTCGTCACCGAGCATCAGGCCGAGCTGCTCGCGTCGCTCGGCGACGCCGACTGAGGCCGCGATGTCCGACGCCACCGCCGACGCCCTGCTGCGCACCTCGCCGCTCGACCCGGTCGATGCACGCGTGCTGCTCGCGCACGCGCTCGGCTGGACCCGCACGCAACTGATCACGCGCGGCGACGCGCCGCTCGACGCGGCCGCGGTCGAACGCTACCGCGCGCTCGAAGCGCGCCGCGTCGCCGGCGAGCCCGTCGCGCAACTGGTCGGGATGCGCGAGTTCTTCGGCCGCCCGTTCGACGTGACGCCCGACGTGCTGATCCCGCGCCCCGAGACCGAGCTGCTCGTCGAAGCGGCGCTCGATGCGATCGACGGCCTGCCGCATGCGGCCGTGCTCGATCTCGGTACCGGCAGCGGCGCGATCGCCGTGTCGATCGCGGCCGAGCGCCCCGACGCGCGCGTGTGGGCGCTCGACCGTTCGCCGGCCGCGCTCGCGGTCGCGCGACGCAACGCCGACAAGCTGCTCGACGCGCACCGCCCCGGCGGCCCGCTGCACTGGCTGCAGAGCGACTGGTACGCGGCGCTCGATCCGGCGCTCGCGTTCGATACGATCGTCAGCAACCCGCCGTACATCGCGCAGCACGATCCGCACCTCGCGCAGGGTGACCTGCGTTTCGAGCCGCGCGGCGCGCTCACCGACGATGCCGACGGCCTCAGCGCGATCCGCACGATCGTCGCGGGCGCCGGCGCCCGTCTGAAACCGGGCGGCACGCTGTGGATCGAGCACGGCTACGACCAGGCCGAAGCCGTCCGCGCGATCCTGGCGTCGCACGGCTTCGTCGCGGTGGAATCGCGCGCCGATCTCGCCGCCATCGAACGCACGACCGGCGGCCGCCGGCCGGGCTGATGGCCGGCCCGCCCGGTTGAAATCCGCTATCATTTCGATCTAACGCCCCGCAAACGCAAGGTCAGTCATGGACACCCAACAACGTATCAAGCAAATCGTCGACGAAAACCAGGTCGTGCTCTTCATGAAGGGCAACGCGCAATTCCCGATGTGCGGCTTCTCGGGCCGCGCCGTGCAGGTGCTGAAGGCCTGCGGCGTCGACCAGTTCAAGACGGTCAACGTGCTCGAGGACGACGAAATCCGCCAGGGCATCAAGGCGTTCTCGAACTGGCCGACCATCCCGCAGCTCTACGTGAAGGGCGAATTCATCGGCGGCTCGGACATCATGATGGAGATGTACCAGTCGGGCGAACTGCAGCAACTGTTCGCCGCCGCCTGACGCGCGGCACCCGCCCCCTTTTCGATGGCATCTCCCAGCGCGCCGCCACGCCGGCTGATCGTCGCGATCACCGGCGCCACCGGCGCGATCTACGGTGTGCGGCTGCTCGACCTGCTGCGCGCCGCCGGCGGCGTCGAAACGCACCTGCTGGTTTCGAACGCCGGCTGGCTCAACATCCAGCATGAACTGAAGCTGCCGAAGGCCGACGTCGAAGGCCGTGCGGACGTCGTGCATTCGGTGCGCGACGTCGGCGCGACGATCGCGTCGGGCTCGTTCGCAACCGACGGCATGGTGATCGCGCCCTGTTCGATGAAGACGCTCGCGAGCGTCGCGCACGGGCTGTCCGACAACCTGATCACGCGCGCGGCCGACGTCACGCTGAAGGAGCGCCGCCGTCTCGTGCTGATGGTGCGCGAAACGCCGTTCAACCTCGCCCATCTGCGCAACATGACCGCCGTCACCGAAATGGGCGGCATCGTGTTTCCCCCGCTGCCCGCGTTCTACGCGATGCCGAACACGATCGAGGAACTCGTCGACCAGACCGTCACGCGTGTCCTCGACCTGTTCGCGCTCAGCGCTCCGCAAACGACGCCGTGGGCCGGCATCCGGCACGCGCAGTAAGTTACGCCTCTTCAGCGCGCATTTCCGCCGATCTGCACCGCAACGCCTTCTATTTCACGCGATCCGATGCGAACTGGCACCCGAAAGCCGGACCTCGACGCAATTATCAACGCTCAGGCGTCAATCAAATTCCGGAACACCAATTTATCAATGCACGGTACGCGCCTATAGTCAGCGGCAAACCCTTTTGCAGGTTACCATCATGAACCGCTTGCCTTCGCTGTACCTATCTCACGGCGCCCCGACGCTGCCGATCGACCCGACGCTGCCGTCCGGCGCGTTCACGCACCTCGGCGCCGAATTGCCGCGCCCGCGTGCGGTGCTGATGCTGTCCGCGCACTGGGGCACGCAACAGCCGGTCGCGAGCGTCGCCGCGCGTCCCGACACGATTCACGACTTCTACGGATTCCCGCAGGCGCTGTACGACATCCGCTATCCGGCGCCGGGCGCCCCCGACGTCGCCGAGCGCGCGGCCGCCCTGCTGAACGCGGCCGGCATCGCGACCGCGACGACCGAGCACGGCCTCGATCACGGCGCGTGGGTGCCGATGCTGTTGATGTTTCCGGAAGCCGACGTGCCGGTCGCGCAGTTGTCGATCCAGCCGCGCGCGAACGCCGCGCATCACTTCGCGCTCGGCCGCGCGCTGCGGCCGCTGCGCGACGAAGGCGTGATGGTGATCGGCTCGGGCCAGATCACGCACAACCTGCGCGCCGCCGACTTCGGCGCGGCGCCCGAGGACGCGGACCCGCGCGTCGCGGAATTCACCGACTGGTTCGAGGCGAAACTTGCGTCGCGCGACGTCGACGCGCTGCTCGACTACCGCCGGCAGGCACCGCACGCGGCGCTGATGCATCCGACCGACGAGCACCTGCTGCCGGTCTTCGCGGCACTCGGTGCGGCGGACGACGACTACCGGCTCGGCATCCAGTCGCTCGGCACCTACCAGCGCGTGCTCGCGATGACGAACTACGTGTTCGCGAACGCCGGCGCCTGAACCTGGACGGCGGCGCGACCGCCGGCCAGCAAAAAGCCCGTCCGAGCATCGCTCGGACGGGCTTTTTTCACTGCGTCCTGCCGCCGCCGAATCCGGCGGCAGGCCGGGTCAGACACCGACGCCTTCGAGAATCTCGTCGTGCGACTCGCGCTCGTCGAGATACTGGGTCCGGTAACCGGTATTCACGCCCCAGAAGTAGAACACCAGCGAGATCGCAGCGACGATCAGCATGTCCCAGCCGTACGGCAGGTAGCCGTAGCCGCCGAATTCCTTGCTGCCGATCAGCGACAGCACGGCCATCGTCGGCAGGTACGCGACCAGCCACCACGCGGCCTTCAGGTCGGCACCCCAGCCGGTCCAGCCCGACTTCGCCTGGAAGTAGAAGTACACCGGCAGCGCGACGATCATCAGCAGAATGATTTCGCCCGTCAGCGGCCACTTCGCCCAGTACAGGATCAGCGACGCGCACACGAACGCGAACGGGGCGATCAGCTTCATCAGCGGAATCGACAGTGGACGCTCGATGTCGGTCGCCGCGCGGCGCAGCGCCATCAGGCTGATCGGGCCCGTCAGGTACGAGATCACCGTCGCGACCGAGATCACCGCCGCGAGCGAACTCCAGCCGCGGAAGAAGAACAGGAAGATGAACGACACGAGCAGGTTGAACCACATCGCCTGACGCGGCACGCCGTAGATCGGGTGCACGTTGCCGAACATCTTCGGCATCGTGTTGTTGCGCTCCATCGCATAGATCATGCGGGTCGTCGTCGCCATGTAGGTCGTACCGGTGCCGCTCGGGCTGATGAACGCGTCGACGTACAGCAGGATCGCGAGCCAGTTCAGGTTCAGCGCGATCGCGAGTTCCGCGAACGGCGACGAGAAGTCGAAGTGCGCCCAGCCCTTCGCGACGTCCGCCGGGTTCACCGAGCCGATGTAGGCCATCTGCAGCAGCACGTAGATCACGAGCGCGAGCAGGATCGACGTGATCACCGCGAACGGCACGCTGCGCGACGGATTGCGCGCTTCACCTGCCAGGTTCACCGGGCTCTGGAAGCCGTTGAACGCGAACACGATGCCGCTCGTCGCGACCGCGGTCAGCACGGCCGACCAGCCGTACGGCGCGAAGCTCGCGTTGGAGGCGGTACCGAGGTTCTCCGAATGGAAGCTCGTCAGCATCAGGCCGAGGATCGTGAGGCCCGGGATCAGGAACTTGAAGATCGTGATCGCGGTGTTCGCCCGCGCGAACGCCTTGACGCCCCAGTAGTTCAGCATGAAGTAGATGACGACCAGCACGGCCGACAGCAGCAGGCCGGGGGTCGTCAACTCGCCGTTCACGAACAGCGCGTGCGCCCATGGATACGGCCATGTGCTCATGTACTGGATCGACGCTTCGGCCTCGATCGGGATCACGGATACGATCGCGATCCAGTTGGCCCATGCACTGATGAAACCCACCAGCGAACCGTGCGAGTAGCGCGCGTAACGCACCATGCCGCCCGACTCGGGGAACATCGCGCCCAGTTCCGCATACGTCAGCGCAATCGCGAGAATGACGACAGCGCCGATGATCCAGGCGCAGATCGCCGCCGGACCGGCGATCTTCGCGGCTTTCCAGGCACCGAACAGCCAGCCCGAGCCGATAATCGAACCCAGCCCCGTCAGCATCAATGCAAACGGGCCGATGTTCCGTTGAATAGAACTCTTCACATCCTCTCCTGTGTCTCAAAAAGCATGGTCGGCCTGCTGTCCGGGATCGGCTCGGACTGCACCGCGCACGCATTCTTGGGGGGACGGTTGCCCGATCGGGGCAACCCGTCCACGCGGCGCGTAGTTTAACGGTTGCACCTTAAACGTGGCGCCAAAATCGATCGGCCCCTACAAAAAATTCGCATCGCTTGCAAGCTTTGTAAACCTGATCTCCGCAATAACCCTGATAGCATGGGAATACGGTTGACCGTCAGACGGATTAGCCGTATAAAGGACTTCGCAGGATTTCAAGTGGCGAGTGAATTGGTTCTTTCGTAGTTCGCCCATCAACGGTACTCCGGTTGGTCCTATTACCCCTTCCTTGATTTTCCGCACCCCATGGGCTTCGGCCCCGTTTTATCTTTTTAGGAACAAGTAACATGGCAACCGGTACCGTCAAGTGGTTCAATGACGCAAAGGGCTTCGGCTTCATCACCCCGGAAGGCGGCGGCGACGATCTGTTCGCGCACTTCTCGGAAATCCGCGTCGAAGGCTTCAAGACGCTGCAAGAAAACCAGAAGGTTGAATTCGAAGTGAAGACGGGCCCGAAGGGTCTGCAAGCTGCGAACATCCGTCCGGTCTAAGCTTGGCGCGATCATTCGTGTAAAAAAGCCCCGCTTCGGCGGGGCTTTTTGTTTTTGGGCGCCGATCGTCCGGCCGGCGTGGCGACCTTTTGGCCGCCCGCCCTTCAGCCGAACAATCGCTGCGCGTGAATGCCGAGGCCCGTCGCGACACTCGCGAGGCGATCGCCGAACACCGGCTGCGCATCCGGGAACGCGCCGGCGAGCGCGCCCGACAGGAACGCGAGCCCCGTCGAACCGCCGGTGAAATACAGCGCACCGACATCGCGCGGCGCCACGCCCGCGAGCCGCACCGTCTCGCGCGCGGCGTCGACGATGCGCGCGGTGTCGTCGCGGCTCGCCTCGACGAGGCGATCGGCGTCGAACGCGATCTGCAGATCCTCTTCCACGTCGTTCAGGTCGATCATCGTCTCCCCGCCGGCCGCGACGCCGATCTTTGCTTCTTCCGCCCGCGCCATCAGCGCGTGCCCGAGCCGCTGCTCGACCACGCTCGTGAGCCGGTCGTACTGCCGCACGTCCTGATACAGGTGCTTCATCAGCTTCAGCTCGCCGATTCGCTTCGGCGTGTAGACGGTGTTGATCAGGTGCCAGGTCGCGAGATCGAAGTAGATCTTGTTCGGCAGCTCGCGCCCTTCCGGGTCGAGCGAACGGTAGCCGAATGCGGGCAGGATCGCCGCGAGCTCGACGCGCCGGTCGTAGTCGGTGCCCGCGACGTGCACGCCGTGGTGCGCCAGCACGTCGTCCTTGCGCTCCAGCCGCGCCATCCGCTCCGGGCCGACACGCACGAGCGAGAAGTCGGACGTGCCGCCGCCGATGTCGGCCACGAGCACGAGGCGCTCCGCCGACTGGCGCGACTCGTAGTCGAACGCGGCGGCGATCGGTTCGTACTGGAAGTAAACGTGCGCGAAGCCGACCGATCGCGCGGCCGCCTCGAGCTGATCCTGGGCGAGGCGGTCGGCGCGCGGATCGTCGTCGACGAAGAACACCGGTCGGCCGAGCACCGCGCGGCCGACCGGCGCGCCCGCGCACGCTTCGGCCTTGCGCTTCAGGTGCATCAGGAAGCGCGCGATGATTTCGGTGTACGCGATCGCGCTGCCGTCGCCGAGATCGGTCGTCGTTTCCGCGAGCGGGGAGCCGAGGATGCTCTTCATCGAGCGCATCAGCCGGCCGTCGAAACCGTCGATATAGGAGGCCAGCGCCGCCCGGCCGTATTCGACCGTCTCTTCGTCGTTGTTGAAGAAGATCGCGGTGGGCAGCGTCAGGTGGTCGCCCTCGACGGGCGCGAGGCGCATGCCATCGCCGTCGGGCAGCGCCACGGCGGAATTGGACGTGCCGAAATCGATCGCGCAGTAAGTCATGGGAAATTGCCGCAGCAGGGCCGGCGCGAAAACGGAAAGGACGGGCTTTTTAACATGAAGCCCGCGGGATCACAACCGGGGCCGGCCGCCGGCGCCGCGCAACGGTCGCCGGCGGCGACGGCGCGCCGCGTGGCGCGCCGGGGGAACCTGCGCGGTGCAGGATGCGCGGCGACGCACCCTGCCCGCCCGCGCGGTCAGGCTGCCGCGTCGAAGCTCTTCTTCCAAGCACCCGCGTAGACGACTTCGCCGATCGCATGGCGCGTGCGCGGCGCCTTCTCGCGATCGCGCAGCACGGGATCGAGCTTGTCGACGTTGCCGTAGTGGCCGAGCGAGATGATCGACACGATCGCGACGTCCGCCGGAATCGCGAACGCGTCGCGGAATGCCTTCGCGTCGAAACCGCTCATCTGATGCGCGGCGAGGCCGAGCGCGTGCGCCTGCAGCACCAGCGACATCGCGGCGGCGCCGGCGTCGTACAGCGCGGTCGGCGCCGGCTCGCCCTTCGGCGTGAGCGTGTGCGCGGTCACGGCGATGAGCACTGGCGCCGGCGCATTCCAGCCCTGGTTGAACGGCACCAGCGTCGCGAACGCGCGCTTGAACGCGTCTTCGTCCTGGGTGCGATCGAATACGATGAAACGCCACGGTTGCGCGTTGTACGCGGATGGGGCCCAGCGTGCCGCTTCGAGCACCGCGTGGAGATCGCCGGCGCTGACGGGTTCATCCGAATACGCGCGCGGGCTCCAGCGGCCCGCGATCAGATCGTGAATCGAAACAGTGGTGGGAGCAGGTTTGACGGACATGCGGTTCCTCGCTGACATCGATGAAGGGGCGCGAACGCCCCGGCGAACAGCAAGCATACCTGCTTGAACGGTTGCGCGCCCGATCCTGCCGCGCTATGCAAATCTCCTTGCGTGCAATGGCCGGCCGCGGTGCAGGCGGCCGGTCGATCCACCGCGATCAGGCTGCCTGCGCGGCCGCGCGCGACGGACCGCGGTTGATCCGCAACACGATCAGCGCCCCGACGATGCACAGCCCGCCCGAGATCATCGACGCGATCGTGTAGGTGCCGAGGCTCGCGCGCAGCAGCCCGGCGCCGAGCGCCGCGAATGCCGCGCCGAGCTGGTGGCCGGCGACGATCCAGCCGAACACGACCGGTGCCGCCGCCTTGCCGAACACGTCGGTCGCGAGTCGCACGGTAGGCGGCACGGTCGCGATCCAGTCGAGTCCGTAGAACATCGCGAACAGCGGCAGCCCGAAGAAATCGATCCCGAACGCGTGCGGCAGATAGATCAGCGACAGCCCGCGCAGCCCGTAGTACCAGAACAGCAGCACGCGGTTGTCGTAACGGTCGGACAGCCAGCCCGACAGCGTCGTGCCGAACAGGTCGAATATGCCCATCGCCGCGAGCAGCGACGCGCCCTGTACTTCGGTCATCCCGTAGTCGCTGCACATCGCGATCAGGTGCGTGCCGACGTAGCCGTTGGTGCTCGCGCCGCAGATGAAGAAACTGAAGAACAGCAGCCAGAAGTCGCGCGAGCGGCTCGCCGTCAACAGCGTGCGGAACGCGACCGCGAGCGGGTTCTCCTTCGTCGTGTCGGCCGCGGGCGGCGCATCGGCGGGCTCGCCGTACGGGCGCAGTTGCACGTCGGCAGGCCGCTCCGGGAGCAGGAACGCGACGAGCGGAATCACGATCGCGGCCGCCACCGCGACGACCAGCACGACCGGCCGCCAGCCATGGCGCTGCGCGATCGCCGCGAGCATCGGCAGGAACACGAGCTGCCCGGTGGCCGTGCTCGCGGTCAGGATCCCCATCACGAGGCCACGCCGCGCATGGAACCAGCGCGTGACGAAGGTCGCGGACAGCGTCAGCGCGACGACGCCCGTCGAGCAGCCGACCATCAGCCCCCAGATCACGACCATCTGCCAGCTCTGCGTCATCATCGACGACAGCGCGACGCCCGCGCCCATCGTCACGAGCGCGGTGAGGATCGTCGGGCGCAGCCCGAAGCGCTGCATCGCGGCGGCCGCGAACGGGCCCGTCAGGCCATATAGCGCGATGTTCACCGAGATCGCCAGCGAAATCGCCGCGCGGCTCCAGCCGAGCTCGCGTTCGAGCGGTACCATCAGCACGCTCGGCGTCGCGCGTGTGCCGGCCGCCGCCAGCAGGATCAGGAATACCACCGCCGCCGCGAGCCATCCGTAATGGAAGCGCCCGCCGATTCGTGTCACTGCCCAATTCATTTTCGCGTTCTCCAGTTGGCGGGCGCCGGCGCCATCGCACCCGCGCCGCCCGACCAGGCCACCTCCGCCACGCATTTCAACATCGGCTGACCCGGGCCGACGCTCGGCATTCGTCTGTTGATCCGGATGCGATTGTTACCGACCGGTCACAACTGTGTTGCGATCGTAGTTACCAGTCGGTAACATGTCAAGCAATCCATTATGTCGTCGAGGGTCATCATGTCGGGCATCGAGGTCGCCAAACCGCCGGCGCGGCGCACGCGCCGGCCGATCGACGGCGCCACCGCGCAGGAACACCTGCTGCGTGCCGCCGAGGAGTTGTTTTACAAGGAAGGCGTGCGGACGGTCGGCGTCGAGGCGGTGGTGGAGCGCGCCGGAGTCAACAAGATGAGCCTGTACCGCCAGTTCGCGTCGAAGGACGAGCTGATCCTCGCTTATCTGGAGCGGATGGACGCGTGCTTCTTCGAGCGGCTCGATACGAGCGCCGCGAAGCATCCGGGGCAACCGAAGGCGCAGTTGATCCAGTATTTCGTCGACCTCGCCGAGCGGGCGACGCAAAAGGACTATCGCGGCTGCCCGTTCGTCAACGTGGCCGCCGAATTCCCGGATGCATCGCACCCGGCGCGCGAACGCGTCGCGCAGAACAAGGAGCAGCTGATGAAACGGCTCGTCGCGCTGTGCGAAGGCGCCGGCGCGCGGCAACCGAAGGCGCTGGCCGATGCGCTCGCGCTGGTGGTCGAAGGCATCTACGCGGCGAGCCAGACCTACCGGCACGGCGAAACGCCGATCGGCACCGCGCCCGCGCTCGTCACGCAGTTGATCGAAGCGGCCTGCGCGTGACGGATCGCATGCATTCGTCGCCGGCGCGCCCGCTACAATGCCGCCCTCTTCGCCCTTGCGCCCGACTGGTATCACGATGACCGACACCCGCCCCGACTCGCACGACGACATCCTCGCCGCCACGCGGCACTGGCTCGCACGCGCGGTGATCGGGCTCAACCTGTGCCCGTTCGCGAAAAGCGTCTATGTGAAGGAACAGGTGCGCTACGCGATCAGCGAAGCGACGACGCTGGAAGACGCGCTCGCCGAACTCGAAACCGAGCTGCGCGCGCTGGAAGCGGCGGATCCGCGGCAGGTCGACACGACGCTCGTGATCTACCCGCACGCGTTCGCCGATTTCGTCGACTACAACGATGCGTTGTTCTTCGCCGAGCGGCTCGTGCAGCAGTTGCGACTCGACGGCGTGCTGCAGATCGCGAGCTTCCATCCGCAATACCGGTTCGACGGCACCGAACCCGACGACATCGAGAACTACACGAACCGCGCGCCCTACCCGATCCTGCACCTGCTGCGCGAGGACAGCATCGCGCGCGCGGTCGATGCGTTCCCGGACGCGTCCGCGATCTACGAAAAGAATCAGGAAACGCTGCGCCGCCTCGGCCACGAAGGCTGGCGCGAATGGATGCGCCGCCCGGGCGACGACGTGTGACGCGGCGTGCAACGTGCGCGGCGCGGGCGCCATGGCCGCCCGGCCGCGCGTTCGCCCGTCAGCCTTCGGCCGGCTCGGCCGCGGCGTCGCCCGCCGCCGCGGCCTGCGCGACGAAGAAACGCTCGTTCAGTTCGGCGAGCCCGAACATCCCGAGGATCTCGTTCAGCCGCTCGCCGGGCCTGCGGCGCGGCAGGTTCTTGTATTGCGCGATGATCAGCTCGTTCTTCATCGAATGCTCCCAGCCGACCAGCTCGGTCACGCTGACCTGGTAGCCGTGCGCTTCGAGCTGCAGGCAGCGCAGCACGTTGGTGATCTGGCTGCCGAATTCTCGCGTATGGAGCGGATGGCGCCACACCTCGGTCAGCGCATTCGCGAGCGACTTGCCCTTGTTCTTGCGCAGCACGCCCGCGACTTCCGCCTGGCAGCACGGCACCAGCACGATGTGCTGCGCGCGCTTCGCGAGCGCGAAGCGGATCGCGTCGTCGGTCGCGGTGTCGCACGCGTGCAGCGCGGTGACGACGTCGACCGTGTCGGGCAGTTGCGGCGACGTGATGGAATCGGCAACCGACAGGTTCAGGAACGACATGCCGCCGAACCCGAGCCGCGCGGCGAGCTCGGTCGAACGCGTGACGAGTTCCTCGCGCGTCTCGATGCCGTACACGTGCGACGCGAACGCCGGCGTGCCGTGCCCGGGCTGCTGCTTGAAGAACAGGTCGTACAGGATGAAGCCGAGATACGACTTGCCGGCGCCGTGATCGACGAGCGTCACGTGGCCCTTGTCGGCCTGCACGCCGGCGAGCAGCGGCTCGATGAACTGGAACAGGTGATAGACCTGCTTCAGCTTGCGGCGGCTGTCCTGGTTCAGCTTCCCGTCGCGGGTGAGGATGTGCAGTTCCTTCAGCAGCTCGACGGACTGCTCCGGGCGGATTTCGTGGGTCTTGTTCGACATCGTGAAGCGGCGCCGGGCCACGGTCGGTCGACCACGGCCCGGCGGCGAAATTTCGTGAGGAATGGCGACAGTTTACCGAAAATACGCGGTCAGGCCCGCGCGCCGAGGCGCCAGAGCGACGTGACCTCGGCGCGGCGCGCCGCGTGCAGCGGATCGTCGGCGTCCGTCGACTTCGGGTGCGCGGGGCGGATGTCGTCGCGGCCGAGCACGACGAGGCCGGCCTCGTCGATCCATTGCAGCAAGGTTTCGCGCGGCCGCAGGCCGAGATGCTCGGCGAAATCGGACAGGATCAGCCAACCCTCGCCGCCCCGCTCCAGATGCGCGGCCAGCCCCGCGAGGAAACCGCGCAGCATGCGGCTGTCAGGATCGTAGACCGCGTATTCGATCGGCGCGCTCGGCCGGGCCGGCACCCACGGCGGATTGCAGACCACGAGCGGCGCCCGGCCGGCCGGAAACAGATCGGCCTCGACGATCTCGACGTGGCCCGCATGACCGAGCCGCGCGACGTTCTCGCGCGCGCAGGCGAGCGCGCGCGGATCCTGGTCGGTCGCGACGACGCGCTCGACACCGCGTGACGCAAGCACCGCCGCCAGCACGCCGGTGCCCGTGCCGATATCGAACGCGAGCGACGTCGCCGGCAGCGGCGCGCGCGCGACGAGCTCGACGTATTCTCCGCGCACCGGCGAGAACACGCCGTAGTGCGGATGGATCGGCGCGCCGCCGAGCGCCGGGATCGGCACGCCTTTCTTGCGCCACTCGTGCGCGCCGACGAGGCCGAGCAGTTCGCGCAGCGACACGACCGACGGCGCGCCGCCGGGGCCGTACGCTTCCTCGCAGGCGGCACGCACGTCGGGCGCGCGGCGCAGCGGGATCGTGTAATCGGCGTCGAGCGGGATCAGCAACATGCCGAGCGTGCGGGCACGCTGCGATTGCGCGAGGCGATGCAGATTGAAGGCTTCGACGCCGGCCGCGGCTTTCGCCTTCTTCGGCTTGCGTTCGACGCGGCGCGCCATCGCCTGCACGAGCTGGCGCGCATTCTGGAAGTCGCCCTGCCAGACGAGCGCGGTGCCCTCGCATGCGAGGCGGTAGGCCGCGTCGGCGGTGAGGCCGTCGTCGGCGGGCACCGCGCGCTTCGGCGGTTGCACGCCGGCCTCGGAGCGCCAGCGCACGGCATGATCGACGCCGTCGGCGTCGGTCCAGTGGAAAACGGGGGAATCGGTCACGCGAACTCGGTTACGGTTGGCTTCAACGGCGGCGAGAATTCACCGCGCGGACCACACCATACCGCGCTTTGCCCGACCCGGCAAAACAGGCGCCGCGACGGCCGCCCGAAGGCATTCGTCGCGGCGCAACCGTCGATCAGGCGAGATCGTGGGTTTCCGCACCGGGCGCATCGCGCTTGACGGCCGCGATGCCGTTCTCGCGTGCCTGCACGCTGCTGTACGTTTCGCTCGTACCGATGACCTGGTGGTTCGCTGCTTTCAGATTGAACATCGGCTCGCCGTTGTGGGCCAGCTTGCGCTCGTAGCGCTCGTCCAGCGGCGCATTTTCCCGCACGGACGCGATCCCGTTTTTCGCGCCGCCTTTCTCCTCGTACCGCTCGCTCGCGAGGATGATCTCGCCGTTCGCCGACTTCAGGTGGAAGTAGTACTGGCCGTTCGTGGCCTTCTTGAGCTCGAATTTTGCCGCCATGAATTTCCCCTAAAAGAATGTCCGACCCTCGGACATCGGCAAGTGTAAGGGGTCGCGTCGACAAAAATCGAGATCTCGCGCGGATAAGCATTAAAGACTGTCAAATGGTGAATTTTTCGACACATTTAGCCGACGTTGAATGCATCCCGGCGACCTAGCCGCCCCACCCCGGCATGGCGGGCAGACGGAGCGTGCCCGCGTCGTTGAAGTGCACGGCGCCCAGCCCGCTGCCGGCGAGCCGGCCGCGCAGCGCATACGGCAACTCGCCGTTCGCGGCCGCGCCCGGCAGGTTCCACGCCTGCCGCGCGGCGGCGAAGGCCGATACCGATACGGGCACGTCGAGCACGGCCTCGCCGAACCGCGGCACGGTGCCCGCCCGATCGCTGACGCCGCTCGCGAACGGCGCACCGTTCAGGTCGAGCGCGACCGAGATCCCGTCGTAGTCGATCGGCGCATCGTTCGGATTCTGCACGCGCAACTTCAGGCTGAAGCGCATCTCGAGGCCCTGCCCGACGAGCGGGTCGAGCCCGGCGACCGACACGCGCACGGGCTCGCGCGTGAACCCCGCGCAACCGCCCAGCAGGAACACGGCCGCGAACAGCAGCAGCACGGCGCGCAGCGGCGCGATACGGAACAGGGCGCGTGACATGGAAGGGCCTCCTCGCGGTGATCGGTGAACGGGTCGTCAATGCATTGTACCGACCGCGCCATCCTTCACCGGATTTCGTAGTTTCGGCAGCGCCGCGAGATCGTTAATAGATTAAAACTACGAAATCGCCAGACAAACGGATAGCGCATTAATGACTTCCAGCGTTCAATGAAGCGCCGGAAATTCAATAGACGTTCTTTCTAAATTTTTCGTTTCCTTTACCCAAAACCATCAAGTATATTTACGCATCCTTGGAGCAAGCCGACACACCTTGAAGCCGCATGACGGCGTATTTCCGGGACGGCGACACGCTGTCCTTCCGTCCTGCGGCCTGGCCCGGCCAGCCCCGTAGGTCGTCGGTTCAAAGGGATTGCGCGCCCGCGCCGGGCGTGCGGCCCCGTGTCGTGCGCGCGAAATCAATTCAGTACAACACGCGCACGGCCATTTTGAACCGGCCAGTTAACCGACATCCGGAAATTCAGAGGGGGCAGTAAACCATGATTACCTTCACGTAGTCGGCCGCCGTCTTTTCGAATAATCCGTCATTGCCATTTTTTCGCCGTTGATTAAACGGCGAGGGGATTGCTTTTGCCGGCGTTTTCGCAGCACTGAACGATTCTTTCAACGATCGAGGTTTCAGTCATGTCGATTCATATTCGCAAGATGCGTTATCTGCCGCTCGTCGCCGCACTCGCGCTCGCCGGTTGCGGCGGCGACGACGGCGGTGCGGGCTCCGCTTCCGCGCTGAGCTCCGCCGGCGCGCCGCACACGGGCTCGTCGCCCGCCGTCACCGCGCCGCCGAGCGCATCCAACGTCGACAAGAGCGTCTCGCCTGTCGAATTGCCGGACACCGTGGTGCCCGTGAACTACCGGCTGTGGTTCCGCCCGAACGACGCGCTGAACGCGTTCGACGGCCGCGCCGACGTCGAGATCAAGGTGCTCAAGCCGGTCAACAACATCGTGGTCGCCGGCCACCGGATCAAGTTCACGAACGGCCGCATCACGCTGCAGCCGGGCAACATCCAGCTGATCGCGACGCCGCAGGACAAGGGCGACTTCTACCAGTTGCGCCCCGTCGCCGGCACGATCGCACCGGGCAACTATTCGCTGCACATGGAGTGGTCGGGCATCATCAACTTCAAGTCGTATGACGATCCGGTCAATCAGACCGGCGGCAGTTGCGGCGACGATCCGTATCCGGGCTGCTCGGCCGCGGAAGGCGTGTTCCGCGTCGACCTGAAGGGCACCGACGGCAAGACGAGCGGCGCGATCCTGACGCAGGGCGAAACCAACCTGTCGCGCCAGTGGTTCCCCGGCTGGGACGAGCCGGCGTTCCGCCCGACCTATGAAGTGACGGCCGAAGTGCCGCAAAGCTGGCGCGTCGTGTCGAACGCGGCCGAGAAGCCGTCGACCAACGTCGGCGGCGGCTACAAGCTCGTGCAGTTCGAGAAGACCCCGCCGATGCCGTCGTACCTGCTGTTCTTCGGCGGCGGCATGTTCGACACCTACGAGGACGACTTCACTAGCCCGCTGCCGGGCGCCAAGGGCAGCCTGCACCTGCGCGTGTTCACGCCGCCGGGCATGAGCGAGTGGGCGAAGCCGGCGATGGACCGCACCAAGCAGGCGCTCGACTACTACTACCGCTACACGGGTATCCCGCTGCCGCTGACGAAGTTCGACACGGTCGCCGCGAACGACGCGTTCAAGGAGCAGAAGGACTTGAACTTCGGCGGGATGGAGAACTGGGGCTCGATCCTCGAGTTCGCCGACGACATCCTGCCGCAGCCGGGCCAGCCGATGTCGCGCTACGGCAATGAAGTGCTGACGCACGAAGTGGCGCACCAGTGGTTCGGCGATCTCGTGACGACCGACTGGTGGGACAACGTGTGGCTCAACGAGTCGTTCGCGACGTTCTTCGAGAACAAGACGACGATCCAGTTCTTCCCCGACGAGTTCAGCTGGCTCGACCAGGTGAAGAACAAGTACCGCGTGATCAATCGTGACATCGGCCCGAACGCGTTCCCGGTCGCGCCGAACTTCAACGACTGGGCGTCGAACGACTTCGTGCTGAGCGCCAGCGCGTTCACGTACGACAAGGGCGGCCACGTGCTGAAGACGCTCGAGAACTATCTCGGCGAGCAGACGCTTCGCAAGGGGCTGCAGCAGTACCTGGTCGACTACTCGTTCGGCAACGGGACGCCGAAGCGTCTGTGGGATGCGCTGTCGAAGGAAAGCGGCCAGGCGGTCGGCCCGATCGGCGACAGCTACGTGCGTCAGACCGGCGTGCCGCTGATCTCGCTCGACACGCAGTGCGACCTGACGAAGAACCAGACCGTCGTCACGCTGAAACAGCAGCCGTTCCCGAACAAGAACGCGTATCCGGGCCTGCAGTGGACGGTGCCGATCACGCTCGCGTACGGCCAGGGTCTCGCGAAACGCACGACGCTCGCGCTGAAGGATACGCAGGCGCAGACGCGGATCGACGGCTGCACGGGCGTGGTGGCCGACCCGAGCGGTCTCGACTACTACGTCGTGAACTACAGCGACGCGGCCTGGAGCGGGGTGCTCACGCAGGTCAACGGCTCGACCGATCCGGTGCTGCTGGCGAACCTGAAGAGCGAAGCGGCGCTGCTCGTCGCGAACAACCTCGCGCCGGCCTCGCGCTCGACGTCGATCGGCTCGGTCGCTTCGCCGGCCGCGATGAAGCTGCGCCAGACGCCGAGCTTCGGCGGCATCGAAGCGGTGACGAAGGAACGCCCGGCGCTGCATTACCAGGGCATCTTCAAGCCGCGCAAGGTAGTGACGCAGTAACGGTGCGCACCCGGCCGGTGCCGCGCGACCCGCGGCGCCGGCCGGCGTACCGGTTTCTCCGACCTGTTGACGGGCCTCGCATGCGAGGCCCTTTTTTTCATGCCGCGCGGCGTCCGTTCGCGGTCACGCCCACGCGGCATCCCACGCCGGCTGCGCGAACCATGAGGCGAGGAACGCCACGAGCCGCGACGTGCGCGCACTGCCGCGCGCCTGCTGGCGCAACACGTGGATCGTCGCCCGCTCGGGCGCCGCCGCGTACTGCGGCAGCACCGCGCGCAACCGTCCGTCGCGCAGCGCGTCCGCCACGAGCCAGGTCGGCAGGTGCGCGAGACCGAGCCCGTCGATGGCCGCCTCGCGCAACGCTTCCGAATGATTGCTGCGAAACCGCGGCTGCGCGGGCGCGTGACGGCGCTCGCCGAAACGCCATGCGCCCGGCGGCGGCGCGCCATGCCACGCGAGACAGTCGTGGCCGGCCAGCGCGTCGGGCGATTCGGGCTCGCCGCGCCGTGCGAGGTAGGCCGCGCTCGCGCACAGCACGCGCCGTTGCGGCGCCAGCACGGTCGCGACGAAACGCGTGTCCTCCAGCGGCCCGATACGCACCGCGAGATCGACGTCGGAACCGAGTCGCGCACCCTGCAGATCGACCATGCTGTCGGTCAGCACGAGATCGACCTGCAACGCCGGATGATGCTGCATGAACGCGGCCAGCGCGCCCATCAGGTGCCGCCGGCCGAACGGCGCCGGACAGTCGATGCGCAGCAGCCCGCCCGGTTCGTCGTGCTGGCTGTGCAGGTCTTCCTGCAGTCCGCGCAGCTCGGCCAGCATCCGTGTCGCGC
This sequence comes from Burkholderia sp. AU44665, assembly GCF_030504405.1. Taxonomy (NCBI): domain Bacteria; kingdom Pseudomonadati; phylum Pseudomonadota; class Betaproteobacteria; order Burkholderiales; family Burkholderiaceae; genus Burkholderia; species Burkholderia sp. AU44665. The sequence goes on from NZ_JAUJRI010000016.1 coordinate 62,015, forward strand.
GACCGTACAGCAACTGCCCGGCCTCGGTCGGCCGCAGCGCGTGCGTGGTGCGATGCAGGAGGCGGATACCGAGCTGCGTCTCGAGCCGGTCGATGCGCCGCGTGACCGACGACGCGGCGACGCCGAGCCGGCGCGCGGCTGCCGAGAAGCTCTGCTGATCGACCACGTCGACGAACAGCGCGAGGTGCGGGGAAAGGAAGTCGTCCATTCAGGGGCCTGGGGGGTCTGGCTGTGCGGAAAACGCAAAGCAATCATCCGCCTTTGCACGTTTCCGCGTCAAATCGGGCCCACTAGACTGCCTTCATCGCTTTCATCCGCCGCACGCGCCGGCCCGCCGGGCCGCGGCGGCCCTCGTTCATGGAGAATCTCATGCGCAGCATCCGCTTCGACACCCCCGCCGCCGACATCGAGTCGCTCGACGCGCGGGTCCGGGACATTCCGCCGCCCGTGCCGGCCGACGGCCAGATGCTGATCGAGGTGCGCGCGGCCGGCGTGAACCCGAGCGACGTGAAGGCCGCGCTCGGCCGCATGCCGCATGCGGTGTGGCCGCGCACGCCGGGGCGCGACTGGGCCGGCATCGTACGCGGCGGCCCGGACGACTGGATCGGTGCGCCGGTGTGGGGATCGGGCGGCGATCTCGGCGTCGGCCGCGACGGCTCGCATGCGCAATGGCTCGTGCTGGACGCCGCGCACGTGCGCCGCAAGCCGGCCGTGCTGACGCTCGACGAGGCGGCCGGCGTGGGCGTGCCGTTCGTCACCGCGTACGAAGGCTTGCGCCGCGCCGGCATGCCGACGGCCGACGACGTCGTGCTCGTGTTCGGCGCGAACGGCAAGGTCGGCCAGGCCGCGATCCAGCTCGCCACCGCGCGCGGCGCGACCGTGATCGGCGTCGAGCGCGGCCCGGGCGGCTATCGCGGCCACGCGTCGGGCGAGGTCCGCATGATCGACGCATCGAGCCGGACGGTGGCCGACGCGGTGCGCGAGATGACCGGCGGCCACGGCGCGGACCTCGTCTACAACACGGTCGGCAGCCCGTATTTCGAAGCCGCGAACGCATCGATGGCGATCGGCGCACGGCAGATCTTCATCTCGACGATCGAGCGCAGCGTGCCGTTCGACATCTTCGCGTTCTATCGCGGCCAGCACACGTTCGTGGGCATCGATTCGCTGCAGCTCGGCGCGGCCGCGGTCGCGCGGATCCTCGACACGCTCGCGCCCGGCTTCGGCAACGGCACGCTGCGGCCGTTTCCGATCGGCGACGGCTACGTGTACCCGCTCGAGCGTGCGCACGATGCGTATCGCGCGGTGCTGGCCGGTGCGCGCGAACGCGTGATCCTCAAACCCTGATACCGGACCACACGGGAGACCGCCATGATGGATTACCTGATTTCGCTCGCGGTAGGCGTCGGTGTCGGCGTGTTGTACGCGCTGCTGCACGTGCGCTCGCCGGCCCCGCCGCTCGTTGCGCTCGTCGGCCTGCTCGGGATGGTGATCGGCGAACGCGCGATCGCGCTGCTGCGGTGACGCGTCGATGCGACGCCCGGTGCCGCGCTAGCGATCGTCGCGGCGCCGGAACGCCCACCACGCGGCCAGCGCGGTGAAGCCCGCGACGAGCAGCACCATCAGCCAGAAGCCGTGCTTGTTCTCCGCGAACGGCACGCCGCCGACGTTCATCCCGAAGAACCCGGCGACGATGTTGATCGGCAGCGCGATCACGGTGACGAGCGTCAGCGTGAACAGCGTCCGGTTGTTCTGCTCGTCGAGGCGCGAGCCGATCTCTTCCTGCAACAGCTTGATGCGCTCGTTGAGCCCCGCCAGATCGGCGAGCACCAGCGAGAATTCCTCGGTCGACTCGCGCAATTCCTGCACGTCTTCCGTATGCAGCCACGCGGGCGGCTTCGCGAGCAGCCGGAAGATCGAGCCGGGCTCCGGCGCGAGCATGCGCTGCAGGCGCGTCAGCGTACGGCGCATCGCGCCCAGCTCGATGCGGCTCGACGTGAGCCGCTGCGACAGGAAGCGATCCTCGATGCGGTCGACGTCGACGCTCGTGCGCCGCATGATCTGGATCAGCAGGTCGGCCTGGTCGCGCAGCAGATGCACGAGCAGCTCCGCGGGCGACCGGAACGCCTCGCCGTCGCGCACGCACGCGCGCAGCGTGTCGACCGAGCGCAGCGGCTTGAGCCGCGCGGTCACCATGATGCGCCGCTCGACGTGGACGAACAGCGTCGCGATCTCCGACGGCGTCAGTTCGAGGTTGAACATCACGTCGTTGACGATCGCGCGCAGCGCGCCGTCCTCCTGCTCGATGCGCGTCGAGCGCGAGCCTTCGTGCAGGAATTCGAAGAAGCTGTCGGGCAACCCGAGATGCGTGCGCATCCAGCGCTCGCTCGCGCCGTGCGCGAGATTGAAGTGCAGCCAGACGAAATCGCCCGGTGCGGCCGCGCCCTGTTCGCGGCACGTGCGCAGCCATGCGGCGGCCGCGTCGGCATCGAGCGTCGCGCCGGCGCCGCCCGGAACGAAGCGGAATCCGCACACCATGCCGGACGTATCGGCGCCGTAAGTCTGTACGATCAGGTCCATCGTGTCGAAGGTCGTGCGGCGCGCGGCGCGCCGCACATCGCGGGTCGCGGGCCCGCGCCGGGAAAAGAAAGGAGACGTATGCCCGACGGCCATGACACGCGCGTGACAGTGTCACGCGGCATCATGCCGGCAGCTTTCCGTTCCCCGAAAACAAACGCGCCGCCCATCGGGGCGGCGCGGACACGCAACACGTCGCGGCGGGCGCGGCGCGCGCTACTGGCGCGTCTCCGACTGCGCGGCGCTCGGGCACGCCGGGTCCTTGCCCCAGTGGCCGTCGCACACGCGCCAGCGGCACAGCTGATCCTCGAAGAAACCGCGCTCCGAACACGCCTTCACGCGCGACGCCAGCGAGCCGCCGGTCGCCGCCGCCGTCTTGGTCGACACGGCCTGCGCCTTCTGCGCGGCGAGCGTCTTGTCGGCCGGCTTCGTACGCGCGACGAGCGCGGCGAGCAGATCGGCATCCGGATCGTCCTTCGCGCCGGCCTTCGCGGTACGGGCCGCCGTCGCGTCGCGGCGCTTCTTCGCCTGCGCGAGTTCGGCCTGCTGTTCCTTGCGATGCTTGCGGGCGTCGGCCTTCGTGTCCGCCTTCGTGTCGGTCTTGCCGTGGGCCGCGACCTTCGCGCTCTTCGACGCGTCGGCCTTCGCGGACTTGGCCGTCGCCGCCGTGGCGGCCGCGGCGGTTGCGGCTGCGCCGGCCGTGGCCGCGCCCGATGCGTCGTCGGCGCCGTTGGCAAGCGCGCGCGACAGGCGGCTGTTGTCCGCGGCGGAAGCGGCGGACGCCGATGCAACGGTCTGGGACGCCGAATCGTCGTTGACGATCGTGGCCGGTTGCGCGGCCGGCGCGGCGGACGCGCCGTTCTGCGCGACCTGCGCGGCGGCGCCGCTGGCCGGGGCGGCCTTGCCTGGCGCCGCCGCGGGTGCCGTGGCGGCCGCCACCGCCGCGGGCTGTTCGCCCGACGACTGCTGCATGCGCCACGCGCCCCAGCCGCCGACGGCCACGACCAGCGCCACGACGGCGGCGATCGGCCCCTTCAGCGAACGGCGCGGCGGCTCGGCGGGCGGCGTGACACGCCCTTCCAGATCCGCGAGAATGCGCGACTGCCGAGGTCCTCCCTCGCCTGCCGGTTTGGTATCGGACAGCAGGCTGGGCGGAGTTTTCGAATTTGAATTTTCCGGCGCACTCATTCAGCGTCTCATTGAATCCTGGTTTAATTCACCGCGATAATATAGCCCGGCCTCTCGAAGCAGCCTGATTCTAAGAGCAAGCATTGCAAAACACAATCAATTCCAATTTCCGGGGATTTCTTTGATTGCCGTCGCACTCGTCGCCTATTTCGCCCTTGCCGTCGCCGTTGCGGCACTGTTGCTTTTACCGGGTATCCGGGCGGCCGTTTTCGAATCCGTTGCCCAGTTTCACGGCCGTCTCACGCGCCGGGCCAACGATCGCGCCGCGCGCGCGCGCAGTCAGATTGTTAAATCGGCAAGCGTGACGCGCGGCGCATTAAGCGATGTGCAAAATTTACTGGTTCGACGGCGCTTGATGATTATGGTATCGGCAGGTATTCTTGCGACGCCGCCATTGGTCGCCATTGCGTTACGCGGCCGGCAATTGTTCCAGTACGACGACACGGCGCGCGTGCCCGACGAGAAAATCGCCGCGCTGCTGCAGGGCGAGCAGCTCGTGCCGCCGCCGCCGCTGCCGCCGGAAGTCTTCGCCACGAAGGAAGTCGAGCAGGTCCGCCCGGCGCTGAAGGATGCGAGCCGCGACTGGAACCTGCTGGACCCGGATTTCCGCACGCGTTTGCTGCTGGTCTACAAGATCATGCACGAACAGCACGGTTATGAAATGGCGCTGCTGGAAGGTTACCGGAGCCCGGAACGGCAGAACCGGCTGGCGCAGATGGGCAGCAACGTGACCAACGCGGCAGCCTTCCAGAGTTATCACCAGTTCGGGCTGGCGGCGGACAACGCATTCCTGCGCGACGGCAAGCTGGTCATTTCCGAGAAAGACCCGTGGGCGATGCGCGGCTACCAGTTGTACGGCCAGGTCGCCGAACAAGTCGGCCTGACCTGGGGCGGCCGATGGAAAATGATGGATCTCGGGCACGTGGAATACCATAAACCCGGTTTTAAACTGGGACGCGGCAGCTAGTCAGGGCTGCCGGACAAGAAATAATGAGGGCGGCATGGGGCTTTTTAATCACCCGGCAGGAAACGATTTGGGCGGCGCAAACAATCGGGCATTCCGGTGCGCGATTTTTTCCGGCCGCCGCTTCCGTTTTAAATCTCACAGCGTCCTTTCGTTAATGCGCGCGCCTTCTCCGATGCCGCGAGCGTATTGATGCCAGCCTCCTTCATCCCGTTTGACAGCATGGCGACACATCGCGGCGCCACCCTTGCCGCTCGACGCGCCTGCGTCGCCTCACCGAATCGCACCGGAACCTGAACGTCCTATGCAACGCATCCTCAACGTGCTGACTCATCCGCGTACGCTCTCGATCGTCGGGATCGTCGCGCTAGCGGCCATCCTGTTCATCGTCGCCGACATGCTGCAGTTGCCGCTCCTGTGGGCGGCAATCGCGTTCGCGGCGGTTCTCGCGCTGTGGCTCGCCGTCGCGCTGTGGCGCCGCTGGCGCGTGAAGCGCGCGAACCGGCAGCTGGGCCAGGTGCTGGAAGAGCAGGCGGAAACCGGCAAGATCGCCGCGCCGGCCGCCGCCGCGCTCGCGCCCGACGCGAAGACGGCCGACCTCGACGTGCTGCGCACGCGCCTGTCGGATGCGGTGAAGACGATCAAGACGTCGAAGATCGGCCAGGTCTCGGGCGGCTCCGCGCTGTACGAGCTGCCGTGGTACATCGTGATCGGCAACCCGGCCGCGGGCAAGAGCAGCGCCGTGCTCAATTCCGGCCTGCAATTCCCGTTCGCGGACAAGAACAGCGCCGTGATCCACGGCATCGGCGGCACGCGCAACTGCGACTGGTTCTTCACGACCGAAGGGATCCTGCTCGACACGGCCGGCCGCTATTCGGTGCACGAGGAAGACCGCAGCGAGTGGCTCGGCTTCCTCGGGCTGCTCAAGCGCTACCGCCCGAAGGCGCCGATCAACGGCATCATCGTCACGGCCAGCATCGCCGAGCTCACCGGCAACCGCCCCGAATTCGCGATCAACCTCGCGAAGAATCTCCGCCAGCGCGTTCAGGAGCTGACGGAAAAGCTGGAAGTGTTCGCGCCGGTCTACGTGATGTTCACGAAGGCCGACCTGATCACCGGCTTCACCGAATTCTTCAGCAGCAGCGACAAACACGAGTACGACCGCGTGTGGGGCGCCACCCTGCCCTACGAGCCCGACGACAAGCGCGACGTCGTCGCGCAGTTCGACACGCACTTCGAGGAACTCTACGAAGGGCTGAAGGAAATCAGCGTCGCGCAACTGTCGCTGTCGCGCGGCAACCAGCTGTCGCCGGGCCAGTTGAGCTTCCCGCTCGAATTCTCGACGATCAAGCCGTCGCTGCGCGCGTTCCTCGCGACGCTGTTCGAGAACAACCCGTTCCAGTACAAGCCGATCTTCCGCGGCTTCTACTTCACCAGCGCGCTGCAGGAAGGCGAAACCAACAGCGCGGCCGCGCAGCGCATCGCGCACCGCTTCGGCCTCGACGCGAGCGCGCTGCCGAAACCGCACAGCGCGTTCTCGAAGAATGGCTTCTTCCTGCGCGACCTGTTCTCGAAGGTGATCTTCGCCGACCGCCAGACGGTGCGCCAGTTCGCGAGCCCGACCAAGACGCGGCTGCGCTACGCGACCTTCTTCGGCTTCGTCGCGGCGCTCGCGCTCGCGCTGGGGGGCTGGACCTGGTCGACGATCGGCAACCAGCAGCTCGTCGCGAACGTGCAGGCCGACCTCGACAACGTCACGCGCCTGCAGCAGGGCCGCAACGACCTGCAGTCGCGCCTGCAGGCGATGGACATCCTCGAGGACCGGATCGAGCAGCTCGAACAGTTCCGCCGCGACAAGCCGCTGTCGGTGTCGCTCGGCCTGTACCAGGGCGACCGTCTGGAACAGCATCTGCTGACCGAGTACTACGGCGGCGTGCGCCAGATCCTGCTGGCCCCCGTGTCGCAGAACCTCGCGTCGTTCATGAAGGACGTGAACGCGCACCCCGAGCAGCTCGTGCCGATGACGCGCCCGCCCGAATCGGGCGCCGTGCAGGGCGGTACGATGCCGGTCTCGACGAACGCGGCAGGCGCCGCGCCGCAGGCGGGCGCCGCGCTGGCCGCGTCCGGCACCGCGCCGGCCGCCGCCCCGCAACAGGCAGCCGCGCCGCAGGGCGGCCTCTACAGCGACGCGTCGCCGACCAACGTGCAGGACGCGTACAACGCGCTCAAGACGTACCTGATGCTGTCCGACAAGCGCCACGTCGAACAGGCACACCTGACCGACCAGCTCGCCCGCTTCTGGCGCGGCTGGCTCGAGACGAATCGCGGCAACATGCCGCGCGACGAGATGATCCGGAGCGCCGAGCGCATGATCTCGTTCTACCTGTCGCGCGTGAACGACAACGACTGGCCGATGATCGACGCGAACCTCGCGCTCGTCGACCAGACCCGCGAGAACCTGCGCCGCGTCGTGCGCGGCATGCCGGCCCGCCAGCGCGTGTACGAGGAAATCAAGGCGCGCGCGTCGACCCGCTTCGCGCCGATGACCATCGCGCGCATCGTCGGCGACGGCAACCAGGGTCTCGTGGCAGGCAGCTACGCGATTCCGGGCACGTTCACGCGCGAAGCGTGGTTCGACTACGTGCAGCCGGCGATCCGCGATGCGGCGACCAAGGAACTGCAGGCGAAGGATTGGGTGCTCAACACGTCGACGCAGGACGACCTGACGCTCGAGGGCAGCCCCGAACAGATCCAGAAGACGCTCGTCGGCATGTACAAGACCGAGTACGCGCAGCACTGGCAGAAGTTCATGCAGGGCATCGCGGTCCAGGGCTTCACCAGCTTCGGCCAGGCCGTCGACGGCATGAACCGCCTGGGCGACCCGCAGGATTCGCCGATCCGCAAGATCCTCGAGACCGCGTACGACCAGACGTCGTGGGACAACCCGTCGCTCGCAAACGTCGCGATCAAGAAGGCGCAGACGGGCGTCGTGAACTGGGTCAAGCAACTGTTCACGCGCTCGCAGGCCGGCCAGATGGCGGCGGCCAACATCGACATCAACGGCAATCCGGCCGAGGTGCCGATGGGCCCGATCGGCCAGGAGTTCGTCGGGCTCGCGCGGATCGTCGCGACGCATGACGGCACGTCGATGCTGAAGGGCTACATGGAGTCGCTGTCGAAGGTCCGCACGCGCTTCAACGTGATCAAGAACCAGGGTGACCCGGGGCCGGGCGCGCGTCAGCTGATGCAGCAAACGCTCGACGGCAGCGGTTCGGAACTCGCCGATTCGCTGAAGCTCGTCGACGAGCAGATGCTGACGGGCCTGACCGATTCGCAACGCAAGTCGCTGCGCCCGCTGCTGGTGCGGCCGCTGATGCAGGCGTTCGCGGTCGTGATCCAGCCGGCCAGCGCCGAAGTCAACAAGGTGTGGAACGCGCAGGTCTACCAGCCGTTCCAGAACTCGCTTGCAACGAAGTACCCGTTCGCGGCGAACGCGAAGGTCGAGGCCGGCGCCGGCGAGATCGCGCAGGTGTTCGGCCCGGACGGCTCGATCGCGAAGTTCGTCGGCACGACGCTCGGGCCGCTCGCGGTGCGCCGCGGCGACACGCTCGCCGCCCGCACGTGGGGCGACATGGGCATCGGGCTCACGCCGGACTTCACGAACGGCTTCGCACGCTGGGTCGCGCCGCTCGCGGGCGGCGCCGCCGGCAGCGCGGCCGCGTCGTCCGAGCCGCAGACCGTGTTCCAGATCCTGCCGCAACCGAGCACGGGCACGACGGAATACACGATCGCGATCGACGGCCAGCAACTGCGCTACCGCAACACGCCGCCGCAGTGGACCAACTTCGTGTGGCCGAACCCGCAGGGCTCGCCGGGCGCGACGCTGTCCGCGACGACCTTCGACGGCCGCACGGTGCAGCTCGTCAACGAGCCGGGCCGCTACGGTCTCGAGAAGCTGATCAACTCGGCACAGCGCAAGCGCCGTCCGGACGGCACGTTCGACCTGACGTGGGCGCAGGGCAGCGTGAACGTGTCGGTGACGATGCGCATCATCAGCACGTCGCAACCGTCGACCGGCAGCGGTGACCAGCCGCAGCAGCAGAGCCTGCGCGGCCTGCAGCTGCCGTCGTCGGTCGCCGACGCGAGCGCGGGCGCCGCGCAGAACGCGACGCAAGCCGGCACCGGCACGCCGGGCGCCGCGCCGGCCGTCGCGGCCGCCAACGCAACGAATGCACAGAGGGCGCAATGACGCAAACCGTACAGGCGCAAATCGCCTACTTCGGCAAGATTCCGTCGCGCGGCGACTTCGTGAAGAGCGCGCACAATCCGCAGTTGCTGCAGACGCTCGATCGCTGGATCGCGCAGGCGCTGGAGCTGCTCGCGGAAGATCCGCGCTGGAAGATCGTCTACGAGGACGCGAAGCCGATGCATTTCGCGTTCCTCGGCTCGCGCAGCAAGCTCGCGATCGCGGGCCACATGGTCGCGAGCCACGACGTGTCGATGCGCCGCTTCCCGTTCCTCGGCGCCACCGCGCTGGAGGTCGACCGGCCGCTCGCGTTCCTCGCGCGCAGCCCGCTTGCGTTCGCGCGGCTGTGGTCGCGCGTCGCCGCGCAGATCCCGCCGCTGCTCGGCAAGGACGAGCCGCCCGGCGCGCTGCAGGCGCTCGGCGATACGCAGGTGCCGATCGACATCGGCGGGCCCGGCACGTCGCATGACGGCACCTTCAACGATTTCGTCGAACACCAGTCGCTGTACGGCCTGCAGCAGATGCTGCTCGAAAGCGGTCACCCGGTGCGGCTGCGCGGCGCGATGCTCGCGCTCGGCTCGCTGCTGCGGCCGGTGATGCAGAGCGGCTCGTCGCACATCGAACGCGGCCTCACGCTGCCGCTGCCGGTCGATCCGTTCTACCGCAGCCTCGTCGCCGCGTTCTGGCTCGAGCTGATCGCGCCGTTCGTCGCGCAGGCCGACTTCGAGCTCGCGATCTTCATCGGCACGATCGCCGAACGCGAACGGCTGATCATCGGCTTCAACGGCGCGTCGGCGAAGACGCTGCTGAGCGTCGTCGACCCGCAGACCTACGCCGCCCACAACATCGACATCGACGATCCCGAGTGGATCGACGCCCATGCGCAAAACGATCACCAGATCAGCAAGCTCGTCAGCTACCTCGACCAACCGCAACTCTCGCTGCGCGTCGCCATCGACGCGTTCCGAGAAGCGTTCATCGGAGGCTGACGGCATGCATCGCACGATTCAGGCCCGGCGCGCGCGTCTTTCGGCCGCCTTCTCGCCCGCCCTCGCCGCACTGTTCGCCGCCGGCCTCGTCGCGAGCGGCGCGGCCTTCGCGCAGAACACCGGCGCGACCGTCACGCCGGTCGGCAACGGCACGGTCGCGACGACCGCGCTGCCGCAGGCCAGTCCGAACGCCGGCGGCGCATCCGGCACGGTGGTGCACGGCACCGCCGCCACGATCGCGCCGCCGCCCGCGAACGCGACGCCCGGCCAGGTGGTGGTGGGCGGCAAGGTGCCCGACGAGGCGACCAAGGCGGCCGTGCTGCAGAAGCTGCGCGACACCTACGGCGCGACGAACGTCGTCGACCAGATCGAGGTGGGCGACGTCGCGACGCCGCCGAACTGGAGCGCGAACGTGCAGAAGCTGCTCGGCGCGCAGCTCAAGCAGATCAGCAAGGGCCAGTTGAAGATCAACGGCACGCAGATCGAGATGAAGGGCGAGGTGCACAACGAGGCGCAGCGCCAGCAGCTCGCGAGCGACATGGCGAACACGCTGAACCCGACGTACACGATCAAGAACGGGCTACGCGTGTCGGCGTCCGAACAGGGCGTGCTCGACCAGACGCTCGCGAACCGGACGATCGAGTTCGAGACCGGCAGCGCGACGCTGACGCCGCAGGGCAAGCTGATCCTCGACCAGATGGCGGCCGCGCTCGCGAAGATGCAGAACCGCACGGTCGACATCATCGGCCACACCGACAACTCGGGGAACCGGACGTCGAACATCGCGCTGAGCCAGGCGCGCGCGGATGCGGTGAAGGGGTATCTGATCACGAAGAGCATTCCGCCGCAGCAGATGACGACGACGGGGGTGGGCCCGGATCAGCCGATCGCGCCGAACGATACGGCGGATGGCAGGGCAAGGAATCGGCGGATCGAGTTCCGGGTGGGGCAGTAACGGGGGCGGCGATTGTGCGGGCCCGTGTTCGACGCTTGACGATGGACATGAACGTTGCATTGCGCGCCGGCCGGGTCTTGCCTGATTTTGGCGATCTGCCGGCCGGGCGCGAATGAGATCACGGGCTACTCGACTGGACGCTCGCAATGCGCACGATCGAATCCCGGGATCGGGCAGCGGGTTGCGGGGGGCTTGGGGGCAGCCACCACCTTGTGAGGGCGACCTCAGCACGCCGCTCACCATGCGCTACGGCGCGTTCCCACGCAGACGGACAACGCCCGGCGACTGCTCGAAATCCTGGATCGACATATCGAGCTGCGACGGCGGTCCATCCGCCACACCCAGTGAATAAACGTCGTCGATCAACCAAGCGTCGCCTTCCTTGACGAGGATGACGTCCGAGCGCCCCACCGAATAAGGCTTGCGGGCGCCCTTCACCATCTCGGACCAGTCGACACGGACTCGGACGCGCGATGGATCCGCAGCCAGTATCCTCACGGGACGCGTCACCTTCATTCGCACGTCGTTGCCATAGTTCGATGGATCGCTGTCGATCTCGGAGTCGGACAAGCGTACGTCGAGCATTCCAGTCACCTTGTCGGAATCGACGCACGTTCTTTTCATCAGCGCAAACAGTGCATGAGAAAAGACCGTCTTGAATGTCCTCGTATACTGCGCGTCGCGATACGCGCGGTGATGCACGCGGGGGTCCAGCGGCATGCCGTTGTCGTCGGTACGGCTGAAACGGCACGACGCGTCAGCGTGTGACAGTGAGTAGTATTGCTTGACGGTCGCCTCGATCTGCGCGGCGTCCGCCGCTGCAACGCGAGCCACCTGAGCCTCCGATGCCGCGCACCAGGCCAGCATCGATATCGACAGGAACAACGACGCACGCAGTTTCAATTACTGAACTCCTTAACATACTTATCGAAATCGGCCTTGAGTTGCGCCATTGTGTAGCCTTGATCTTGACTCGTGCCAGGCATACATGCCCATTCGTTGCGCAGCAATGCTACGGCTTTCTCGATCTCGCCCGTTCTGACGTAACCAAGAGCCGTGGGTTGCGGCTGACCGCTCTTGTCGAAGCGGCCAGGATGCCCCTCCATTAAAAACACCGCGTAGCGATCCTGGGTAGCGGGCTGAAAGTCGGCAGGCAAAGCACCCTGCTCCGGTCGCTGCCCGGCGAGCCATGCAGCTTTAGTCATCTGATACGCGCCTTGATGACGCGCGCCATCTGGGTACGTCGACAAATCCTTGAGCGCACCTGACAGAGTGTAGACGCCCTGGGACGCGTAATACGTCTTCGCGTCCCCAGCCAGTTCAAGGAACGTCTTCGCTTCCCGGCTGCGGATGATCTTCAGGAATGCCTTCATGCGCGCAAGCGGCAGCGGGTCACTGAAGCCTTGTTTCCTGTAGATTCCAATCGGTTCATAAAAGTGCCGGGTCTTACCAGGACCGGCACCACTGACACATAGATAATTGCGCTTGAAATCGCTGACATAATAGTGATACGTACGGATGTCGATATGACCTGGTTGGCCTTTCCCGTCGGCGGTTTCAGCATCGCCCATCACGTGGTATACGATCACGTCGCCGGGCAATGCCCAACGCGCGTCGGGCAATTGGCTCGTAACATTGACGAAACCCTGCGACTCCAGAAATGCTCCGGCCACCTTCGCATAGCTGCCGCCTGCTCCGGCAAACGTACCGTTCTTTTCGCGGACGAATTTGATCGCGTTTGCTTTCCAGAGCGCGACCTTAACGTACATATAGCACTGACCACGCGACTTCTTCGTTTCCTTGGTTCCATACTGGATTGTGCCGTCTGCAATCTGCTTGAGGTTCACGACCGTGGACGACGATGGCATCGCATATGTCGTCTGCTCCTCAGCGATGTCGCTCATCTTCTTTGCGACTGCGCCAAGATCGACCTTTGCGGCTTGCTCAGAAGCGGTCGAAGAAGCGGACGCTGCGGGCCTCGCTGAGCCTGGCGATTCTCCCGCGACTGGGTTCGTATCCATCCCGAGCCAGTTCTCGATGAAATGCCAAGCAGCATTGATCTTATGCCCGGCCCAATCGCTCCACGTCTCTTCCGGCTGCGCCTGTGGATGTCCGACCGAATCTCGCTTTGTCGCAACGGTCGACGCAGTGGGTGTCCTGCCGGCCCCTCCCTTCGTTCCGGCCGGCTTAGCCATCGATGTCCTCGTACTCGTCGACGGCTTATTCACTGGCGTCGGCTGAGTGGCGGAAGCCGTCCGCGTAGACGATGTATTCGCCGCCCCTGACGACATTCCCGGCGATTGAGTGGCCGCGGGGCTCGCAGCAGTACCGGTGGATTGCGCAGCTGTCGCATCCATCGGCGAAGTCGACGCACCTGCGGGAGGTGGGGAGGTTGCCGCACCGCCCGACGCAGCTGAGGCAGTCGAGACCGGTGTCTTTTGCAGCGTACCTCTACCAGCATCGTCTGCATACGCGGGATGAGCTTCCACACCGCCATCATCCACTTGGGTTTGCGATGGAGGCTCCTTGTGCACATCGTCCTCCGCTCCGCCATGCAACTGGGTCGACGTCTTGAGGAGCATACTCGGGCTCATCATCGTGATCGTACTGTCCACGCTGGGAACCGTGAAACCCGCCACCTGCTTATAAGCGCCGGCGTCCGTCTTGACTGAGATGGAGCAATCCGCGCCGGGTGCATAAATGCTGACTGGTGCCGCCAGTCCATCAGAGTCGGTTACGCCATCGACGATGGTACTTCCCGACTGCAGTCGATATCTCAATCCATCAATCGGGCTACCGTCAAGGCCAATGAAACGGCATTCGATTTTTGGCAAAGTGACTGCATCAGCCTGTTCCGTCTGCTGTTCACTCGTCTTGCTGTTTGCATCCCCCTTATCTACGCCATCCAAAGCACTTTGCGCAGCCGGGATGCTCTGGACAGCTTGATCGATCGGCGTATTCCGGTCGGCGGCAGGCGGCACCGACGAGACCGCGGAAGATTCGGTCATTTGTTCCTGCTGATGCGCCGGCCCAGCCTCCACAGCATTGGAGTCAAATGGCATTGCCTCCGTTACACCCATGTCGTTGGGGGCATTTGCCTTCACATCGTCGATATTGTCCCCTTGCTCGCTCGGCGGGAACAGTCGCGTTGGTGCGTCGTCAGAATTGGTCGCCATTGTCTGCAATCCTTAAACCTGTGTCGTGTCGTCGTGTTCGGCGAAGTGGGCCGAGTCGATAAACATTCGCCACGGGTCATCGCCCACATACAGCTTCAAGTTCGATTCGTTTCGAGTAAAAACACGGCTCGTCATGCCGTTCGAATCCAACAATCCACTACTCACGACTGCGCCTGATTCATCCTTGAACGCGTAAGGCACACGTCCGAGCGGAATGCCGAATTCCTGACCCAACATCCGCTTGACTTCAACGCGCTGGCTATACACCTGTGGCGTCACCAACACTGGAAGAGCAGGCAGCGTATACGGCATGCTCGTCGGCCCGGCGAACTGGTGCTGCGCGCCCTTGAAATCGACTTTCCCCGGTGCGTGAATCTCGATGCTGCCGCCCTTGATGCGGATATAGGCGCCACCCGACGTCAGCAATATCTCCTGCTTCGCAGCCACGTCGACAGCCTCTGTCGCCGCCATCACCTTCACGGTCTTCTGCGCCGTGAGTTCGACGTTGTCCATGTGCGCCTGGACTTCGACCTTGCCCTTCCCGGCGAGCAGCTTCATCCCGGCATTCTGCGCGAACAGGCTGATGCGATCCCGGATGCCGGCGATCAGCGATTTCCCGCTGGTGATGAACGTGCTCTGCCCACTGACGATATTGGTCTGCCGGTCGCTGGCCACATGCACCGACTGCTGCGACGCCACCCCGATCCCCGCCGGGCTCGCGAACAGCATCGCCGGCTCCTTGAACGCATTCGCGTTGCCCGTCCCGCCGCCTGCGGTCCTGCCGCCGCCGGTCGTCGCGCCCGCCACGTTGTTCTGTGTCGCGTCAGTAAATTGCTTCAGCGCGTCGTGCCCCGCGCCGAGACTCTCCGCCTGATGCATTTCGCTGACCTGCGACATCGACTCGATCAATCCTTCCGCAGTGGCAAGCTGCTGCTTCGCTTCACTCACGTCCAGCGGCTGACTGTTCGCCCGCTTCGGATGCGTCGTCACGTACAGGCCTTGCCCGGCACGCATCGCACCGTACGCATCCGTGCGCAGATCGAAACCGGAGCCAAGATACGCACCGCGCGTATTCCCGTTTTGCTCGATCAGATAGCCGAGATGAAGCAGCGAATTCCCGCTGCTGCTGAACAGGCGCGCGCGGTTCTGCCCGGTCGCGTCGTCGAGCACCATCTCGTTGTGCCCCGATCCCGCATATTCCTTCGACCGGAAGCCCGACAGGATCCCGTCGCTATGCCATTGCGGCTTGGCAACACCGTTGTAGACACGATGCATGACGATCGGCCGGTCGCAGTCGCCACCGATATAGCCGATCAGCACTTCCTCGCCGACGCGTGGAATATGCACACCGCCGTAACCGCCACCGGTATCCGACTGCACGACGCGCATCCAGCACGATGCCGTCTCTCGGCCTTCGCTCTGCCGGTCCCACACGAACATGACCTTGATCCGGTTCAGTTCATCCGTATAGACCTCTTCGCCCTTCGGGCCCACGACGATCGCCGTCTCGAGTTGCATCTCGGGCTTCCGATGCTCGAACGGGCTCCGATACGGCACGCTCGCGCGCTGCGCCTCGACCTCGACGAGATAGAAACCGGCCGAGCCGTCGTCATGCCCGACCTCGAACGCCGCCACTTCCCCGCGACCAGCCTTCACCTGGGCCAGCTCGGCCTGCAAGCTATGAGGGAAGCTCGCTTCGTGATCCGAGACCGGCAGATTGTTCTCGATGTAACGCGTGACGCCGATGGCCGCGAACTCGCGGTCGCTCGCCGCATCGCGATCGTGCTCGGGATGATCGACGAGGGTGAAACGCCGGCCGGCGTCAATCGAACGCACGCCGCCCACGCCGAAGAAACGCTTCGCACGTGATTCCCATTCCTCGAGGCGAATCTTCGACAAGTGTTCGCCGCGGTCCTGGCCCGAATACGTGTACGCGCCGGTGTATTCGTAGATTTCCGCCTGACCCGGCAGGTCGCCCTGATCAGCCTTCGTCGGCAGCGACGTGCCGTTCGGATTGCCCGCCGCCGACGGCGACTTGTAGTCGAACGTGCGCGTCGTGTGCAGCGTGCTTTGCAAGGTCCGCGACGCGGTCCATCGCGTGAAACCGGCAGTCTCGGTGCCGCTGCCCGAACGATCGAACCTGACGGTATTCGGCGACAGCGCGTCGACCGTATGCAGATCGTCGGTGATGACGAACGTGTGCACCTTCCCGTCTTCACTGTGCCGCCAGAAGCCAAACAGCCCTTCGTCCTCCATCAGCCGATGCACGAAGTTCCAGTCGGTTTCGCTCTGGCGGCAATACGAGCGGGACGGCAACGGTTTCGACAACGCGAACTGGTATCGCCCCCTGGCCTGCGGATGCGTGTCGAACACGTCGGCGAGAATCGCGTCGACCGGCTGGTCCTGCCAGTACCGCATGTCGCTGCGGAACTTGAGGAAGTGCATCCACGACGCGAAGCTCAGCTGGTAGCTCGACAGGCTGCCGTCGGCGCCGAGCCGCCGCGCCGTGTGGATATAGCCGTTGATCGGCAGATACGACATGTCCGCCTGCCGGATCCACAGCGTCATCGGCTGCGCGATCAGCGTCTTGAGCTCGACGTCGCTCGCGGTGGACACCAGATCGAGCGTTACGCTGAAATCACGGCCGAGCGCCGAACGGGTTACGGCGCGACGCGGCACGAGCGCATTGTTCGGCAGCGACGGGATGTCCGTCTTCAGCAGCCGATCCTGCTGGATCAGGCCGCCACGAATCGCCTGTGCCAGTTCGGTCACGTTCATGCGTCACCCTTCTTCTCGTTCATCACGAGCCCGCCGGGCCCGCGCTCTCAGGTCAAACAACGGTCCTTCACGACTGCTCGTCGGGCCGCACCCCCAGCAGCTCGCGAATATGCGACAGCGAGCCGTCGTCCTTCACGACGCTCTCGAGCCACTTGTGCAGCGGCATGTCGGCCCATTCGGCCGCCTTGTCGGCCAGATACGCGACCGGGCTGTGCGGCTCGGTCTGGCGGAAATAGCGCGCCACCGCGCGCAACTGGTCGACGGCTTGCGCGCGGTTCTGGATGCCGGCGATCGTCTGCGTCACCGGAGGACGCGAAGCGGTCTGCTGCTGCACGTGAGTCTCCTCGGTCTGGATCGGCTGGCCGAACACCGGCTCGATGCGTTCGGGCTGCGCCTGCGGCGCCGCCTGCGTGTGCGGCGCGCTGCCCGTATAACCCTGTTCGCGCGCGAAGCGCTCGGCGAGCCGGTACACGGTCTCGAACGCATCGCGCGCCTGCCGGAAGCTCGGCGCCGAATCGCCCGCGCGCTCGACGAGCCGCTCCTCGAATGCATCGAGCGCGAATTCGAACGCCTTCAGGTTCGCCAGCAGCGCCGTGTAGAACGCGATCGACGTCACGCGCCGCGACGCATCGATCTGCTCGATCGACGGTTTGCCGCGCGCGATGTCGTCCGCGTGTTCGGGGTCGCGCCTGATCGCCTGCGCGACGTGCTGCGCGACTTCCCAGTCGAGCGTGCTGAACGCGTTCGACGCGCCGTCCGTCAGCGGCACCGCGCGCAGCAGCTCGGCCGTGCGGCCGGACAGCCACGCGACGTTGCCGAGCCGGTGCTCGATGTCGTCGTCCTCGGGCAGCGGGTGGAAGGTGTCCCAGAAGTCGCGGCACAGGCCCTCGAGCAGCGCATAGCCTTCGGTGAGGCCCGTGATGCCGTCCTCGAGCGCAAGCGCCTCGGTCAGCCACACGGCGAGCCGCAGGTCCTTCGTGCGCGTGCGCAGCAGCTCGCCCGCATGGTCGACGACGAAGCCCCAGTCGGCCTCCTTGATCTCGGTCACCCATTCGCCCTGGTCGAGCGTCGGGTCGTCGTAGCGCCGCGCGTCCTGGATCGCGTCGAATTCGTTCGAAAACAGCAGGTCGTCGCCGCTGGGCGACGCATCGCTGATCGGCGTCAGCAGCTCGGGGAGATTGATCGGCATGGTTCGGTCAGTTCATCAATGCTTGACTGGGCGCGGCCGCGCTCATTCGACGGTGTACGCGAATTCGCCGGCCTCGTCCGCGCGCACCGCGATGCGCGCGATGGCCGCGCCGTCGGCGATCCGGCCGAGCACGTGGCCCGCGATCTCCGGCAGCAGCGTGCCGTTCAGGATGTGGTCGACGTTGCGGGCGCCCGAATCGACCTCGGTGCAGCGCGCGAGCACCGCGTCGACGAGCGACTCGTCCCATTCGAACGCGGCCTTGTGGTTCGCGTCGATCCGGCGCCGGATGCGTTCGAGCTTCAGCTCGATGATCTCGGCCAGCACGTCGTCGGAGATCGGATAGTACGGCACGACCTTCATCCGGCCGAGGAACGCCGGCTTGAAGGTCTTGTACAGCTGCGGACGCAGCGTCTCGGCGAGCGCGTCCGGATCGGGCAGCTCCTCGGCCGGCTTGTTCAGGCACGCCTGCATCACCGCGGCCGAGCCGACGTTCGACGTCAGGATGATCAGCGTGTTGCGGAAGTCGATCTCGCGCCCTTCCGCGTCGTCCATCGTGCCCTTGTCGAACACCTGGAAGAACATCTCGAGCACGTCGGGGTGCGCCTTCTCGACCTCGTCGAGCAGCACGACGGAATACGGGTTGCGGCGCACGGCCTCGGTCAGCACGCCGCCCTCGCCGTAACCGACGTAGCCCGGCGGCGAGCCCTTCAGGCCCGACACGCTGTGCGCTTCCTGGTACTCGCTCATGTTGATCGTGACCATCTTGCGCTCGCCGCCGTACAGGATGTCGGCCAGCGCCAGCGCCGTCTCGGTCTTGCCGACGCCCGACGGCCCGACGAACATGAACACGCCGCGCGGCTTGTTCGGATCCTCGAGGTTCGCGGTCGCGGTGCGCACGCGCTGCGCGATCGCCTCCAATGCATGGTCCTGCCCGATCACGCGCGCGGCGAGCAGCGGCTGCAGGTTCAGCACGGTGTCGATCTCGTCCTTCACCATCCGGCCGAGCGGGATGCCCGTCCACGCGGCGACGATCTCGGCGACGACGTGGCCGTCCACCTGCAGCGGCACCATCGGCTCGCCGCCCTGCAGCGCATGCAGCGCGGCAACGCGTTCGGCCAGCTTCTCGCGCGTGGCGTGCACATCGACCGGTTCGCCGTCTTCCGACGGGCCGCGCGCCTTGTCGAGCGTGTCGCGCAGCTCGGTGATCTCGGCGACGATCACGCGCTCGGCTTCGTAGCGTTCTTCATCCTTCGCCAGTTGTTCGAGCGCCGTGTCGCGCGCGGCGCGCAACTCGCCGAGCCGCTCGTCGTGCGCCGCGCCGCCCGCCGCCTCGCGCGCCAGCGACGCGATTTCCGCATCGATGCGCTCGATGCGCTTCTTCGTGTCGTCGATCGCGGCCGGCGTCGCGCTGTGCGCGAGCGCGACCTTCGCGCACGCGGTGTCGAGCACGCTGATCGCCTTGTCCGGCAGCTGGCGGCCGCTGATGTAGCGGTGCGACAGGCGCACGGCCTCGGTGATCGCATCGTCGAGGATCCGCACGTTGAAATGCTTCTCCATCAGGCCCGACATCCCGCGCAGCATCGCGGCTGCGAGCGGCTCGCTCGGCTCCTCGACCTTCACCACCTGGAAGCGCCGCGCGAGCGCCGCATCCTTCTCGAAGTACTTCTTGTATTCGCTCCACGTCGTCGCGGCGATCGTGCGCAGCTCGCCGCGCGCGAGCGCCGGCTTCAGCAGGTTCGCCGCATCGTTCTGGCCGGCCTGGCCGCCCGCGCCGATGATCGTGTGCGCCTCGTCGATGAACAGGATGATCGGGTGCGCGCTCTTCTTCACCTCGTCGATCACGCTCTTCAGCCGGTTCTCGAACTCGCCCTTCACGCTCGCGCCGGCCTGCAGCAGCCCCATGTCGAGCACGTGCAGCGCGACGCCGCGCAACGGCGGCGGCACGTCGTCGGCCGCGATGCGCAGCGCGAGCCCTTCGACGACCGCCGTTTTGCCGACGCCGGCCTCGCCGGTCATGATCGGGTTGTTCTGGCGGCGGCGCATCAGGATGTCGATCGCCTGGCGAATCTCCGCTTCGCGGCCGATCACCGGATCGATCTTGCCGTCGCGCGCGCGCTGCGTGAGGTTGGTCGTGTACGTGTCGAGCGCGGGCGTCTTCGACGGGCCGGCCGCGGGCGCCATGCCGTCGGCGGCCGGCGCGACGTCGCTGCCGTCGTCGTCCGCCTGGCGCGGCTCGGCTTCGCTCGAGCCGGCCATGATTTCGTCGAACTTGTGCTTCAGGTCCGTCACGTTCATTTCCGCGAACCGCGACGACATCCGTTGCGCGAACTGCGCGAGATCTGGCGCGGTCAGCAGCGCGAGCAACAGGTGCCCCGAGCGGATGCGGCCGAGCTGCGAATCGAGCGACGCGATCAGCCATGCCTGCTCGAACAGCGCGATCAGATGGACGGAGAACACCGGCGTGCGCGTGTTGCCCGTCTTCAGGCGCGTGAGTTCGCGTTCGAGATCGGCGTGCAGCGCGTGCGGATCGACGCGGCTCGCGCGCAGCGCGAGCGGCAGGTCGCCCGTCGCCTCGTCGAGCAGCGCGAGGAACAGGTGCTCCAGATCGACCTCGTAGTGGCCGCGCGCCAGGCACGCGCTCGCCGCGCGCTCGGTCGCGTGCCGGCACAGCGGGTTCAGTTTCGTGATCAGGGTCTTCAGAGGCGTGCTCATGGCGTCGGTCTCAGGTTCGTTTGCGTGTTTGTTGTCGTTCGGGATCAGTGAATCACGTGCAGTTCGTAGCGGGCATCGGACCGGTCCTCGGCCGCGTCGCGCGTGCAGAGGAACGCGTCCCAGCCGAGCCGCGAGCCCGCGCCGAGCACGCTCGCGCCGACTTCCGTGCGTTTCAGCACGAGCTTCACCTCGTACTCGAGCGTGACGCCGGCGAGCAGCGTCAGCATTCGCTCGAGCGCGACGGCGTGCGCGCCGCCGGGCAGGAACGCCTCGTAGTCGCGCTTGGACAGCGGGCCGACGACGATCCGCGCGCGCATGTCGCGCTGCCACACGCGCTCGCCGACGAGCGCCGTCGCGCCGAGCACCGCGTTGACTTCGCCGAGCACGCTCAGCTGATCGGGCGGCACGTCGTACCACTTGCCGACGAACTGGTCGATCTTCACCGGCACGCGGAAGTAATCGGACAGCGTGCGCTGCAGGTAGGCGGCCGACATCGGCCGGTGCCGCGCGGCGAGCGCGTAGCCGGCCACGGCCTCGTCGAGCACGCCGCCCGGGCCGGCCGCGAGGCTGTCGCGCACCTCGTCGCTCGGCACGCCCGCGATCGCGAGCAACAGCGGCAGGTAGCGCTCGTCGCGGTCGAGTTCGTAATGGAACGGCAGCCGGTATTTCTTCCACGCCGCGTAGAACAGCGCGGTCGCGCGGTTCGAGAACACGTCGAAGAACGCGCGCGCCGCGTGGTCGCGCCGCAGATGCTCGCGCGCGACGATCTGCTCGGTGTAGTGCAGCGGCAGCGCGCCCTGCCCGCCGAGCAGCCCGAAGAACGCGGGCGTCAGCTCGACGCGGCCGAGCTCGCCGGCGGCCAGCGCGGCGCCGCGCTGCTCGCTCGAGTTCAGCGGCGCGCCGCCGTCGTCGAACGAGCGCGCGCCTTCGATCTCGCTCGGCGGGAAGCCGAGCGACAGCGTGTTGCGGAATTCGATGCGCTGCGCGACCACGTCGCCCTGCCGCCACGCGCCGGGCGCATCCGACACCTGCCGCGCGAACAGCCCTTCGAGCACGCGCACCGCCTGGAAGAACTCGAAGCGGTGCGGCTCGTCGAGCAGCGCGTCGACTACGCCAGGATCGATTCGCCGGTTCGGGGCTTGCATCGGATGATCTCCTCGCCGGTGCGCTTCGACACGACGACCAATTGAACGAAACTGTTGAGGTGGACGTACAGCCCGAAGAAGCTGTCGAGCACGCGCACGAACGACGCGAGGCTCGCGCCGACGAAGTGCTCCTCGTCGATCGTCAGCCGGATCTCGATGCCGCGCACGAAGGTCGCGAACGGCTTGCCGGGCAGCCACTGCACCGCGCCGCGCTGTTCGACGCCGGCCAGGCCGTCGATCTGGCGCATCGACACGGCCGTGCGCCGCAGGTCGTACAGCGTCAGCATTTCCTTCAGCGGCGCGAGGCCGTGCGCGACGAGCGACACGTGGTTGAGCGCGAGATGCGACACGAGCCGCCAGTGCGCGGCGCGGCCGCGCTCGAAGCGCACGCTCTGTGTCGGCCGGCGCAGCAGCGAGATGCCGCTCGTCTGCGCGCCGCCTTCCTGGAACAGATCGCCGCCTTCTAGGCCGAACGCGAGCATCGAAGGCAGGTCGCGGTTCGTGCAGGTGAGGTCGAGGCTCAGCGTGTCGGTCTGCGGCGACGTCGGCTCGAAGTCGATGTCGACGATCGAGATCTCGGTTTCGTAGCCGGGGCTCTTCTGCGCGACCCAGTCGTTGCGGCGCGCGAACCAGTAATGGCCGATCCGCGCCGCTTCGCCGTGATGCAGCGAATAGAACGGCCGGAACTCGATCACCGATTCCTCGTGCGCCTGCTGCCGGACGAGCTTCACCGAATCGATCGAGTACACCTCGTACGCGAACGCGCGCCGCGCCTCGGCGATCACCGGATACGACACCGCGCGGTGCGTGATGCGGATCGGCTCGCCGTGCTGGCGGAACAGGTTGACGATCGGCGTGCAGAACAGCCGGAAATGGCTCGCCGTCAGCAGCTCGAGCAGGCGCGCGACGTGCGAATCGCCGCGCACGTCCTGCAGCACGAGATGCAGCGTCGCGCGCTGGCAACGGCCCGACGCGCGCGCGATCGCCGCGAGGTCGAAATCGACGAAATCGAACTTGTCGGGGAACGCGAAGTACTCGGTGAGCAGGCGGTACGCGGGATGCGACTTCGCCGGATAGTCGATCAGCGCGTCGTCCTCGGCGAAGCCGGCCTGCGCGATCGGCAGCTTGCGCAGCGCGGTCCAGCGGCCGTTGCGCTCGGGCTCGACATACGCACCGAGCACGTTGATGAACAGGCAGTCGGTCAGCGCGGCGACGAACGACTGCTCGCCGTGCAGGTGCGCGCGCAGCGTCGGCAGCTTCAGCGCGCCGAGATCGAGCTGCGCGGCGAGCGATTCGAACGTGATCGAGATCACGCCCGTCGCATTCGACGGCAGCACCGTCGCGCTCGGCGCGAGCGCGACCGGCGTATAGCGCGCCTCCGAGATGCGGATCGGCGCGAGCGTCACGTCGTAGGCGGTGCGGAACCGGCATTGCACGCCGCGAATCGGGCGGCTCTTCAGCTCGGTGCCGCGATCGATCACGACCGGTTCGGTCTGCTGGCCGGGCGAAGCCGGCGTGAACTGCGCGATCGAGCACGACGGAAACGGCCGCAAGTAGTGCGGATACAGCACTTCCAGCAGCGCTTCGGTGAATTCCGGGTAGTCGTCGTCGAGCTTCTTGTTGATGCGCGCGCCGAGCAGCGCGAACGACTCGATCATCCGCTCGACGTGCGGATCCTCGCAATGCTCGCCGGACAGCGCGAGGCGCGCGGCGATCTTCGGATAGCGTTCGGCGAAATCTCGCGAATAGCGCCGCAAAAACGATAATTCGCGTTCGTAATACGGCAGCAATTCTTCCATCGACGACCCCGAACCTCAATATTTCCTGCCGGACCTGATTCACCACCGGGCGGTCCGGCCCGCTCGGCGGCTTGATTTACTGCATGCGTGCCGCGCGTGCGCGCGTGACCGAATACTGCAGCGTCGACGGTTGCAGCATCGCGTCGAAATTCACCGGCTCCTCGGCCGGGTGCACCACGAGCAACGCCTGGATCGCGAAATAGAGCGCGTTGGTGGCCTGCTCGTTCAGCTCGAACGTCACCTGCACCTGCTGCAGGCGCGGCTCGTGGCGCGCGATCGCCTGCTGGATCGACTTGCAGATGAACGCGCGATCGTAGTGGCTCGCGAGGCTCAGCCCCGCGAAATCGTTCAGCCCGTAGGTCAGCACCGATTTCTGGCATTCCGGCAGCGCGGCCAGTTCGTTCTCGGTGTGCGCGATACGGGTGTTGAGGATCGCCTCGACGTCGCGGGCGACCGTGGTCTTGAGCTCGTCCAGCGACAATTGCCGCATCGCGGCCGAGGCCGGCAGATGCGGTTCGTCGTCGAACAGCTTGTCGAGAAAACTGGGTTCGAATCGTTTCATCGGCCGGTGTTGACAGCGAAAACGGCAACGGGACGCGAGCGCCCCGTTGCCGCAACCGACCTTAGACCGCGTAGGTCTTGTCGTTCTTCGTCAGGCTCCAGGCGCCCTGCGTGTTGCCGCCCTGGTTGCCGCCGATCTTCTGCTGGGTTTGCTTCCACTGCACGGCTGCGTACTTCAGCGAGAACGTCTCGATCGGCAGACCTTCCTCGCGAACGCTCGGGGCGATGCTCGAGATGATCACGTACTTGAGCTTGACTTCCAGATACTGCACGCGCTTGCCTTCACCGTCCGCGCGCGAGAAATGGACCGTCACTTCGTCGAACGTGGTACCGCCCGAAGCGTGCTGGTACAGCAGCGGGCTCGACGAATCGATTTCCTTCGTGAAGATCATGTCGCCGTGCTCGCAACGCGTCATCGTGTGACCGCCAGCGGTCGATGCGGTTGCCGAACGCGGCTGAACGATCGAGTGATCCCACGATTTCAGTTCGATCCAGCCCTGGTGGTCCTTGTCCGCGGACTCGCCCTTCACCGCGGGACTACCAAACTGCAAGTGCATATGTAACATGGCCCTTCGACTCCCCAAAGAGGTGGTTTTAACGTCCTACCCAGGCGGCCCGCCCGGGCGATTTACTCGCTTATGAATTTGCCGGTTTGGGCAGATCAGCGACAAGTCGCAGAGAAATCGAGAGTTCGTCGAGCTGAAAGTGCGGGCGCAGGAACGCGACCGAACGATACGAGCCCGGCTTGCCCGGAATCTCCGACACTTGTATGGATGCCTCGCGCAGCGGAAATTGCGCTTTCTGTTCCTGCGAGGCGTTGTCGTCGAGCAGGACGTACTGCGAAATCCACCGGTTGAGGAAAGTCTCCACGTTCTGCGCCGATGCGAAGCTGCCGATCTTGTCCCGCATCATCGCCTTCAGGTAATGCGCGACGCGCGATACCGAGAAGATGTACTGAAGCTGGGCGGACAGGACGGCGTTCGCATTCGCGCTGTCGGTGCTGTACTTTTTCGGCTTTTGCACCGACTGCGCGGCGAAGAACGCGGCGTAATCTGAGTTCTTGCAATGGACGAGCGGGATGAAGCCGAGGTCGCTCAGCTCCTTCTCGCGGCGATCGGTGATCGCGATTTCGGTCGGGCACTTCAGCGCGACTTCACCGTCGTCGGTCTTGAACGTGTGGGTCGGCAGATCCTCGACGAGGCCGCCGCCTTCGACGCCGCGGATCGCCGCGCACCAGCCGAAGTCGTCGAACGCGGCCGTCAGGCGGGCCGCGAAGGCCCATGCCGCGTTGCACCACAGGTACTTGTCGTGATCGGTGCCGTCGACGTCCTCGACGAAGTTGAAATTCTCCGCGGTCTGGCCGTCCTTCGGATTGAACGGCAGCCGGCCGAGAAAGCGCGGCAGCGTCAGGCCGACGTAGCGCGAATCCTCGGCGTCGCGGAACGACTTCCACTTCGCGTACTCGACCGTGTCGAACACCTTGCCGAGGTCGCGCGGCTTGCCGAGATCGGAGAACGACTCCAGACCGAGCAGCTCCGGCGACGCCGACGCAATGAACGGCGCATGCGCCGCCGCCGCGACGTGCGACATCTGCTCGATGAAGTACATGTCTTCCGGCTGGCGCGAGATCTCGTAATCGCCGATCAGCGCACCGAACGGCGAGCCGCCGAACGTGCCGAATTCCTCTTCGTAGACCTTCTTGAACAGCGCGCTCTGGTCGAACTCGCTCGCGCCCTTGAAGTCGCGCACGAGGTCGCGCTTCGGTGCGTGCAGCGCCTTGATCTTGATCGTCTGGCCCGTGTTGCTTTCCTTGACCAGATAGTCCAGCCCGCGCCACGTGCTTTCGAGGCGCTGGAATTCCGGCGCGTGCATCACGGCGGAAAGCTGCGTGGAAATCAGGCGGTCGAGTTCCGCGACGCGCGCGTCGATCGTGGCCGACAGGTTGTCCGACACGATCACCGTGCCGTCGAGCACCTGGTGCACGAGTTCGCCGATCAGGTCCTTCGCACGCGCATGCTCGGAATCGGATTTCGCGACCTTGCTCTTCTCGACGATGTCGTCGAGCAGCGAAGTCCCGGCGGCGTATTCCGCGCCGCTCGCTTGGGCCGCAGCCGTTTGCTGGTTCATCTCAACACTCCGTCGTCATTCGCCGTCTTTGTCGCTGCCCGTGCCCTTCGCGAGCTCCTGCAGCTGCTGCGTGTTCTTCAGCACCTCGGACAGCAGATCCTCGAGCTTGTCGTTGCCGGCGAGCTTGTTGCGCAGGTCGGCGAGCTTCGAGCGCGCCTCGAGCAGGCGGCGCAGCGGCTCGACCTGTTCGACGACTTCGTCCGGGCTGAAATCCGACAGCGAGCGGAACTTCAGGTCGACCGCGAACTTGCCGCCTTCCGGGCTCAGGCGGTTTTCCACCTGGAACGCGGCGCGCGGCTCGATCGCCTTCATCACGTCGTCGAAATTGTCGCGGTCGATATTGACGAACTTGCGGTCGCGCAGCTTCGGCTGCTCGATTTCGGACTGGCCCGCCAGATCGCCGACGACCCCGACGACGAACGGCAGTTCCTTCACCTCGATCGCATCGCCCTTCTCGACCTCGTAGGTCAGCTGGACGCGCGGCGGCCGTATTTTCTGCAAGCTTTTCTGAATGCTTTCTTTCTTGGCCATCTCGACGGCTCCCAGGTTAGTTGTGGTTATCGCGTCAGTTGCGGTTTCAGTTGCGCAGTGCGCCGAACGGATCCGCGCTGCCCTTTTGCGCCGCGGGCGGCGTCGGCGTCGGAGTCGGGGCGGCGCTCGCGGCCGTGTCCGCGGCCGGTGCGCCCCCGGCCTTCGCACGATGAACCGTACGGCGGCCGCTGTACTTCCTCGTCTGCGCCCGCTGCTCCGGCGGGAACAGCGCCGACTCGCCGAGCGTGTCGCGCAGCTGCTTCGCGAGCGCCTGCGCGTCGGACTTCGCGTCGCCCGCGAGCGACGCATCCTGACGCAGCTCGCCGAGCGACTGCGTCGCGATCCGCAGGCCGGCGACGGCCAGCACGCTCTTCGCCTGGCGATCGGTCGCGTCGCGCTGCAGCGCTTCCTGCGCGGCGACGATCGCCTGGCCGTAATGGTTTTGCGCGAACTGGATTTGGGCGATGCGCGACCACGGTTCCTCGCGCGTCGGATCCGACTTCGCGAGCTGCTGGTACAGGCCGAGCGCCTTGTCCTGGTCCCCCGCCTTCGCGACGGCGTCCGCATCGGCCAGCGACTTGTTGAACACTTCCGCAGTCGGCGGCGCGGGGGGCTGGCTCGCACAGCCGGCGATCACGCCGCAAGCCACCACTACCCCAGACAGTTTTGCGAACAGACGGTCTTTCATCGTTATATCCACCGGCGCGTGAGTTTTAAATCGTTGAGAATCTGGTTCTTTTGCTTTGCAAGAAGCGCGCGGGTATAGTACCGATCAATTTTTCATAATTCAATCGTCGTGTGAAGAGTAATTCCTTTTAAAACCGGGCGCTACCCCCTCGAATGGCCGCTCGCGGCGGGCTCGCGGCGGTTTTTCGTCGGGCCGGGAAGCGCAAGTTTTACTGATCGCACGACGCGCCGCCCCAGCGGCGGAAAAAATTTCCGAACGCTCGCCTTGACGCGAGCGTGCTTAATAGTTAAACGGTGCAGTGTCGGGGACCCGCAGCGAACGTGGTAATACCCGGCAGTTTTGACAGGGATAAAGGCGGCACGCCGGAAACACGATGAGATCGTCCATGATTCGCTACGCGCTGCCGCTGGTCGCCTGCGCCCTTCTGGCCGGATGCGCGGCCGCCCCGCTGCTCGGCTCGGCCGCGAGCGCCGTGATGTCCGCGGCCGGCATCGGCAAGCCCGAGGTGCCCGATGCGCAGAAGCCGCCGCGCAACATCGGGCTGACGCTGGCCGCCGCGCCGAACCTGAACGCCGCGACCGACAACAAGCCGCTCGCGCTCGTCGTCCGGCTCTATGCGCTGAAGGACCCGACTTCGTTCCAGCAAGCGCCGTTCGACGCATTTACCGATCCGACCAAGGAAAAAGCCGCACTCGGCGCCGACCTGCTGAACGTGCGCGAAATCACGCTGATTCCGGGCCAGCGCTATACGGCGACCGAGAAGGTGTCGCGCGAAGCGCAGGCATTCGGTATCGTCGCGCTGTTCCGCGATCCCGCGCTGCAACGATGGAAACTGACGTTCGATCCGGCGAAGTCGGAGAAATCCGGCATAATCATCGGCCTGCATAACTGCGCGATGACCGTCACCGGCGGCACGGTCATCGCACCGCAACAGGGTGCGCCTTCGCAGCCGCTGAATATGCTGTCTTCGGTGTCCTGCGGTTAAACATGACGCACGAATGTCAATTAACAAGAGTTAACAATTGGCGATTTAATTCGGGCACGAACAAATCGATTACATCGCAACGCCACATTAACCGGATTTGACATGAGTTATTCGGCCAAGGTGCTGTGGGGGGAAGGGCTGTTCCTCCGGCCTCAACACTTTCAGCGGCAGGACGCGTACCACGAGGCGCGCCTGTTCGAGTCCATCCAGGCGATCCAGCCGTACAACTGGGGCGTGCGCTCGGTGCGCATCGACCGCGACGCGCTCGGCAGCAACGTGCTGCGGGTAGCCGACCTCGCGCTCGTGTTCCCCGACGGCGCGCTGTATGCCGCGCCGCAGGCCGACGACCTGCCGCCGCCGATCGCGCTGGATACGTTGCCCGACGGCATCAACGAATTCGTGTTCTATCTCGCGCTGCATCCGCTGCGCGAGAACGGCACCAACTACAGCGACGATCCGGCCGCCGGCTTCATGACGCGGTTCGTCAGCGAGCAGACGAGCGTCGCCGACAATTTCACCGACGCCGCCGAAGCCGACATCACGTTCCTGAAGACACAGGTCAAGCTGATCGCGCACAGCGAGCCGCGCGACCAGCTGCTGTCCGTGCCGCTCGTGCGCGTGCGCCGCACCGCGACGTCCGGCTTCGAGATCGACGACAGCTTCGTGCCGCCGTGCCTCGCGATCGAGGCGTCGCCGATCCTGCACCAGCGGCTGCGCCAGCTCGTCGACGCGCTGCAGGCGAAGGTGAACGCGCTGTACGGCTTCCACCGCGAGCCGTCGAAGAACATCATCGAGTTCCGCTCGGGCGACATCGCATCGTTCTGGCTGCTGCACACCGCCAACGCCGCGTTCGCGACGCTCGCGCACCTGCACCAGCACGCGGCGCTGCATCCGGAGCGGCTGTTCCAGGAACTGCTGCGCCTCGCGGGCCAGCTGATGACGTTCTCGAAGGGCTACACGCTCGCCGACCTGCCCGTGTACCGCCACGACGATCCGGGCCCGAGCTTCGCGCGTCTCGACCTGATGCTGCGCGAACTGCTCGACACCGTGATCTCGACGCGCTATTTCGCGATCACGCTCGACGAGGTGCGCCCGTCGTTCCACCTCGGCCGCCTCGATTCCGGCAAGATCGACGACAAGACCGAGTTCTATCTGGCGGTGTCCGCGGACATGCCGAGCGTCGAGCTCGTCGATGCGGTGCCGGCCCGCTTCAAGGTCGGCGCGCCCGACGACGTCGACAAGCTCGTGCTGTCGGCGATGCCCGGCGTGCGGCTGTCGTACACGCCGCAGGTGCCGCCCGCGATTCCGGTGCGCCCCGGCGCGTGCTACTTCGCGCTCGATTCGCGCAGCCCGCTGTACGAGCGCATGCTGCAGGCCCAGTCCGCGATGATCTACGCGCCGACTGGCATCAATGACCTGAAATTCGAACTGATCGCGGTCACATCATGAGCTACGCGCCTTCCCTGTTCGGCGACAACGTGCCGCCGCCCCTGCACAGCCCGGCGTCGACGGATTCCGCGTTCCAGGCCCGCTCGCTGCTCGATTTGCTGTACGACGGGTTCTTCATGCTGTTCCTGCTCAAGAACGGGCGGGAGCCGGACAGCGCCAGCGAGTTCAGCACGCGGATCCAGGAATTCCTGTCCGATTTCGAACGCGGCGCGAAGAAGCTGAATATTGCCGCCGAGGACGTGTACGGCGCGAAGTTCGCGTTCTGCGCGGCCATCGACGAAATGGTGCTGTCGTCGCAGTTCAAGATCCGCGCGGACTGGGAACGCCGGCCGCTGCAGCTCGTGCTGTTCGGCGAACAGCTGGCGGGGGAAAAGTTCTTCCAGTATCTCGAGGAATGTCGCGCGCAGGGCGCGGCGCGGCTGCAGTCGCTCGAGGTGTTCCATATGTGCCTGCTGCTCGGGTTCCAGGGCAAGTATCTGCTCGAAGGGCCGGAGAAGCTGGCTTATCTCACCGCGCGGCTCGGCGACGAGATCGCGCACATGAAGGGCAAACGCGCGCCGTTCGCGCCGCATTGGCCGCTGCCCGACCAGATCGCGCATCGACTCAAGCGCGAGGTGCCGGTCTGGGCGATCGGGGCCGTGTTCGCGCTCGTGGCGCTGCTCGGGTATCTCGGGCTCAATACTTATCTCAAGGACAAGACGCTGCAGGCGTTGGCGCCTTATTCGCAAGTCATCAAGGTTGGGCCGGAGTCGGCTAATTTGACGATTTCGTTGCCTTGAGGGCCGCGCTTCGTTCGGACGTTGACGCTGTATGAGAAAGGACCGCTTGGCGGTCCTTTTTTACTGTGGCGTGTGGCTTCAGAGCAGGATGAAGCCTTCGTTGTCGACGTAGAACACGAACGCGTCGAACAGCTGGGTGGCGGTCGGCTCGTCGACCTGGTCATGCGCATTGATCACGATGTCCTCGATCGTCGCGCTGTTCAAGGTCACGCGCCAATCGGGATGTGGTGCGGTGGTGGGTGGCGTAGCGGCTTCGGTGTCAGTGGCGTCTTCGATGAATGCGCCCTCTGTGTCGAGGGTCCATGGCGTCTGCGGGAGGCAGAGCCATCCGTGGAAATCGCCAGGGTGTTCGAGGATGTGTTTCAGCGACGCGGTGGTCGCGGGGGTGGTCGACATGGATGTTGCGGTTGAACGGAGGGAATGCGTTGCGGGAGTCGTGAGGTCACGGTGGCGAGCCGTGATTATGCCGAATCAGGGATCGTGATATTGCCCGCGCACATTGTCGGCTGAGCCGCATGGAGCCTATCCGAACTTTTGTGTGCGAGGCATAAACTGATGGCGAAGGAGCCACGTTATGCCACGCAAACGTAAGGAAGAAGCGACCGTAGAACCGGGCGAGGGCTTGAACCTGGACCCGAAACTCATCAAGCAACTGGTACCCGGCACGCTGGATCGGCCACGATCAACGAGCAACTCGCGGCCCTGAAGAAGGCGATCTTCGAGCGTGCGCTGGGCGGCGAACTGACCCATCATCTCGGTTACGAGAAAGGTGAAGCCAAGCCGGCCAGTAGCACGAACCATCGCAACGGCACCGGCCGCAAGCGCATCGCGACCGACGACGACCTGCTCGACGTCGAGATTCCGCGCGACCGAGAAGGCGCCTTCGATCCGGTGCTGATCGCCAAGGGCGAGCAACGCTTCACCGGCTTCGACGACAAGATCATCGCGATGTACGCCCGCGGCATGAGCGTGCGCGAGATTCAGGGCTTCCTGCTGGAGATGTACGGCATCGAGGTGCCGCCGGACTTCATCAGCACGGTGACCGATGCCGTGATCGACGAAGTGCGCGAATGGCAACAGCGGCCGCTCGAGCCGATGTACCCGGTCGTGTTCTTCGACGCCTTACGCGTCAAGATCCGCGACGAAGGCGTCGTGCGCAACAAGGCGATCTACCTGGCGCTGGGCGTGCGCCGCGACGGCACACGTGACGTGCTCGGCCTTTGGATCGAGCAGACCGAGGGGGCCAAGTTCTGGCTGCGGGTGGTGAACGACCTGAAGCTGTGCGGCGTGCAGGACATCCTGATCGCCGTGGTCGACGGCCTGAAGGGCTTCCCGGAGGCGATCAACACGGTGTTCCCGGAAACTACGGTCCAGACCTGCATCGTGCATCTGATCCGGAACTCGCTGGACTTCGCCAGTTGGAAAGACCGGAAATCGGTCGCGGCGGCGCTCAAGGAGGTCTATCTGGCACCGAGCGCCGAAGCGGCCGCCGTGGCGCTGGATGCGTTCGATACGAGCCCGTGGGGTACGAAATACCCGCCAATTGCCGCACTCTGGCGCCGGGCCTGGGATCAGGTGATTCCGTTCTATGCCTTCGCGCCTGACATCCGGAAAATTGTATATACGACCAACGCGATCAAGTCGCTGCACATGCAGCTTCGGAAGATCATCAAGGCGCGCGGCCACTTCCCATCGGACGAGGCCGCGCTCAAACTGATCTGGCTGGCGCTGCGCAACGTCGCGGCCAAGTGGACCGGTTCCCGGCACGATTGGAAGAGCGCCATGACCCAGTTCGCGCTGCTTTACCCGGAACGATTCAACATCGGAGTCTGAATCTGAACCCGCCTCACACACGGAATTCCGGATACCTCCGAAGAGGCCATCACCCAGTTCGCGCTGCTTTGCCCGGAGCGATTCAACATTGGAGTCCGAATTTCAACCAATCCCGACACGCAATTCCGGACGCCTCGTCGCGGCCGTGACTGTAGTATGGCCGCCGACGGTTTTGCCGGCGAACCACCGATCACATCACACCGGGCACCGCCGGATTTGATCGACTACGTAGCCGCTGCCCGTGATTTCCCACCCCGATTCAACTCGACAGGCGATAGATTTCTGGGTTTCTCTATCGCTACTTCAACGCACTGAATGTCACAGCACTTCCACCAAACACTTCGCACAAATTGCAGTGAACAGCCCTATCGCCTCTTCCATCGCGCGCTCATCGGTAAACCGACACATTTCTGCCGATTCCCAAATCCCGCCGAGACGTCGAAGAATGGTCCGGTCCTCCATCATTCCGTAACCCGGATATTCCAACTCCTCATAAATCAAGGTTACCGGAAACACTGTCCCCGCGCCTGGCTTCGCACCCGACCTGATCATATCGAGAACGTTACTGGTCACCAACTCCGCAGGTTGGGAGCCGTGTCTTTCGCAGATCGAATGAGCCATATTACCTAACCTTCATTTTGAAGCCACGCTGGGTAAGATACCTCGACTGGCCCAACGGTCCCGAGGGAACGTTCTCGCCACCAGCCCGCAATACATTAGCTACGTGGTCGACGCAACTATTCGACCTCTCATCATATTGACCTAATTCGCGGCCGATCTGTTTCTGCTGATATGCGATCGCGGCGTTCGCGTCGGGAAGTGGTACTTCCGTAGTATGCAAAACAGGATCGTTAACCATCAACCTTTCCCGCCTCTCGTTTACAACAGTCGTAGTCGTATCGCCTGTGATCACTTGATGCGTATGAACAGACGCAGTCGGGCCTTGGACTTCAACCGTATAGTGCCCCGTGCGGCTACCGGTATCATAGTGTCGGATCACTGCTTTTCCAGCGCATGGTGTGAGCCCAAGAGGATCGACCCATTGAATTGGATTCGCGGTATAGCCTAGCTCATTGATTCCGCCAGCCAAGCCGACAGGATCCTTCGATATGAACCGTCCAATGCCGGGATCGTAATATCGATGGCGGTTAAACGCGAGCCCCGTCTCGTCATCGCCCTGCTGCCCCTGAAACCTCAACGGATTCCTAGGCACGATCCCCGCCGCCTTCGACGCCCGCGCAATCACCTCCCGCGCTTCACCCCACGCCTTATATGACGCTTCCCAGACGACGTCGCCATCGTCGTCCGTTAGAAGCTGCGGCGTACCAATCTGATCGCAGTGGTAATAGAACACCGCCGCGTCACCCCGCCGCTCCGGCACCTTCTGCAGCGGATCCTCCTCCGGCACATAGCGGTCGGTGCTCTTCCACTCCGGCGTCGCGATCCCATCGACGGGCTCAGCCACATACTGCGCCAGCGGCACGAACGTCCCCGGCTCGTAGAGATAGTGCGTGCCGCGCTCGCCATCACTCTCGTACGCCAGCGTGTCACCGTCCCACCCGAACACCGTCCGCTCGCCGTTCACCTCCTTCGCGATACGTCGACCGAACGCATCATAGAAATACCGTGCCTGACTCTGCCGCGACGTCTCGGCAACCCGCGCGCGCAGCAAGCGATTGAACTCATCCCACTCGTATTCCTGCTCACCCGCCGGCGTACGCTTACGCACCAGATTCCCGCGCGCGTCGTACTCGAAGTGCATCCCCGCATACGCCTTCAGCAGGTTCCCGAGCACCTTCGGCACCTCGACAGGCAACGTGCTTTCCGGCCGCACCGGGCTCGGACGCGATGTCGGCGTCTCCGCAGTCCGCACCGGATCGATGATGTTGCTCGCCGGATCGAACGCGAACCGTTCCTTCGCGATGGGACTGATCGCCTCGATCAGCCGTCCGACCGGATCGTACCGATAGTCGGTCCCGCCCTTGCGGCTGTCCTCGATTCGCGACAACTGCCCCGCCGCGTCATAGCGATACCGCCGCTCGGCAAGCGGCGCAGGTGACGTCGATCGCTGGATCGTCTGCTGCAACACGCGGCCGGCCGGATCATAGTGCGTGCGCTGCCCAACCTTGCTCGACAACACGCGCACCGTCTCGCGATGAAGATCGTCACGCTCGAACTGCACGCGCTCCTCGCCATCGAGCAGCATTCCGTGCACATGCCCCGAGCCATACATCAACCAGTCGACCACATGCCCGTCCGGCCGAACGGTACGCCGCCGATTGCCGAGTTCGTCGTATTCGTGATGCCAAACGTAGCTGCGCCGGTCGCCGAACAGATCGTAGGCGTGATGTTCACGCACCAGATTGCCAACCGGATCGAAGAAGAACTGCACGCGGCTGTACCGGTTCGCCGCGTCGATCAACCTGCCGCTCCGATCGTAGGCAAACCGCTCCTCGCTTTCCCCCGCGGCGCGCTTCAGCAGCCGGCCGTTTGCATCGACTTCGACCGAAGTCACGCAACCCGCTTCATCGATCGAAACGAGACTGCCGCTCACGCTGTCGTACTGATAGCGCGTCGACTTGCCGTCGAAGCCCACTTCCTCGATCAGCCGTCCCGCAGGATCGTAGTGAAACTGGTACGTCGCAAAGTTCGCATCGGTCAGCGCGGACAAGCGGCCGAGACGGTCATAGCGATACGCAACCGTCTGCCCGAGCGCATCGGCGCGGCTCGCAATGCGCCCGGCCGCATCGTAGCCATATCGCGTCGAACGATCGAGTTGATCGGTATGCCGCAGCAAACGGCCTTCCGCGTCGTATTGGACCTGCTCGACACCGGCAGGCGAACGCACTTCCGTCGGTTGTCCGTTCAGGCCGTAACGATAGGCAACCACGCCTCCGGCCGCATCTTTCGTCTCGATCACACGCCCGATATCGTCGTACCGCCACTCCGTCGTCTTTCCGGAGCAGTCCGTATAGCGCGTGATCTGCCCGGCATCGTTGTACTCGAGTGTCTTCGAGCCGCCCTTCGCATCGGTGATCTGCGTCGGCAAACCCTTGTCGTTGTATTCGTACTTCGTGGAATGTTCGAGCGGATCGATTTCCTCGACGACGTTGCCCGCGTCGTCGTACTTGCGCTGCCATACATGACCATTCGGATCGACGAGCCGGATCATCTGATCCTTGTCGTCATACGCCATCTCGACAACGCTGCCGTCCGCCCGCTCGTGCCGAATCAGGTTACCGCGCGTGTCGTATTCGCGACGCTCGATGCTGCCGTCCTGCCGGATATGCAGCACCAGATTGTGATGGGCGTCGCGCCGGAACCACTCCTGGTTACCATCCGGATACACGATCCGATACACGTAGCCGTGGATGTTGAAGTAGTACCGCGTCATCTGACCGAGCGCGTCGGTCACGTAGGTCAGACGGATGTTCGGATTCCACGCGAGCCGGAGATCCAGACTGCCGTCGTCGGCGTATTCGCGAATGCATTTCGCGTCTGCGTTGTCTTGCGCGTCCGCGCCATCCCATTCGAGCGTCATCCCGCGGCCGGTTCGGTCAGTGTAACGCGTCACGAGGTGGCGGTGATATTGATACGTCCGCGCATTGCCATGACGATCGACCGCGCGCACGAGGTCCCCGTGCGCATCGTATTCGTAGCTCGCCAGCGTGCGACGCGCACCGTCCTTGAGCACATGCTCGATCTGCACGATACGGCCGTGCCTGTCGTGTTCGAACGCGAGCACATTGCCGCTCGCATCGATCAGGCGCGCAACGCGATCGAGCGCATCGTAGTCGAGCGTGATCGTGTTGCCGGCGCGGTCCTTCTGCATCGCAAGCCGGAACGCGTCGCCGCGGCGCTCGTACACATGCAGCACGTCATGGCCGTATGCGATCGTCACCCAGGTATCGTCGAGCCGCGACAGCGTCAGGTTCTCGGACAGATCGTCGTGCACCGCACCCGCCGCAAGCGCCGGGTACTCTATGCTGCGCCCTTCCGCATCGCGATAGATCCACTGATCGTTCTTGACGTCGATTCGCGTCGTATATGGCGTGATCCATCGTGCACCGAGTTCACCGTTGTCATAGGCTGACAGCCGGGAACGATAGGTACGCTCCCATACGACAGGCATGGCGCCCGGCAGGTCGAAATCCACGTGCGAAAACGTTTCGTCACCGAACGCGAAATCGATGGATGCGGGCGATGCCCCGACGCCGCAAGACTTGCACGCGCTCTTCCCTGGCCCTTCGGATGGTGCTTGTCCGTTGGTTTTCTCCAGCCCCTCCTGTCCGCGCGTCTTCTTCGCCTGGCTCGTCCCTGCCGCCTTGACGTCCGCACTCTGCTCATGGAGCTTCGCGCGTGCCTTGACGCGCGCGACAGCCTCGATCAGCTGCAAGACCAGCCACATCATCTTGCCTTCTTCGCTGCCGGCGAGCGAACGGATCGACTTCGCGATCTTCGGCGCCTCGGTCCGCAGGAACGTCACCGTGACGCGAAACGGCTCGAGCCATGCATCCGGCGCGAGCGTCGCCACGGTGCCCGCAGTCTTGTTGATGACCTTCTTTCCGAGCGCCTTGGTTCCTTCGTACGCGAATTGAATGCCGTCACCGACGCGGCTCGGGCTGTACCACGGCCGCTCGTCGGCCATCTTCTCTGCGAGTTGCTGCTGTCGCTTCAGATTCGCGTTGGCGTCGAAGAGCTGACCGTGCAGCGCCTTGTCCATGCCCGTCGCCAGCGCGAGCATGATTTCCTGGCATGTCGACGCGCATCCGTCGAGCAGTTCGACGAGGCCAGCCTTCAGCTTGTTCAGAAAATCCTCGATCTCGGTCGCACACGTCGCGTTGATATGCGTGACCAGCACGGAGATGATCGCCGCGCCGAGATTGTTGCGGGTCGCCAGCAATTCGTGACGAACGAGCGCGAGCAGCGGCCGCGCCGACATCCGGAACGGCGCGAGTGTCGGCGGAATCGGAATGATGCCGAGCAGGTTGATCGCGAGGCTCATGTAGTCGAGCACCTGACCGCCGCGCTTCTCGATGATTTCGGCGATATCGCCCAGCGCGTCGACCATCGCCATGATGTTGCCGATGATCGGTACCGCACCGGCAAACGTCTTCACATCCTCGAACGTGATGTGATTGCCGCTGATCCGGCGCAACCACGCATCGAAGCGGTTGCCGACCGCGGCGACATCCTTGGCGGAAACATCGCTGAGCCAGGTAACAGCCTGTTCCTTCTCAGCGCCCGGTGGGAGTTGTTGTGCCATGTCGTTCTTCGTTCAATTCGTTTTTTTCAAGACGGCTGACAAGCCGCGCTCTCTCAGGATTTCAACGGCCCGCCAAACCCGCTCGTCGGCAGCTTCATGCCCGTCGCGCCCGTGGCCAACGCCACGGTCGTGGCGCCCTTGCCCGCGATACCGGCGACGCCCGGCAATGCGCTCTGCAACGCGCCGGACGCCGCATTCGCCGCCGGCGCGGCCAGCGCGGCAAGCCCGCCCTGACGTGCGGCCTGAACCATCCCGGCCACCTGCTTCGCCGCACCGCTCAAGCTGGAGGCTGTCTGCAACGCCGACGCAACGCCGGCTCCGCCCAACGCGGTCGCAGCGGCCGGCAATGCGGCGCTCGCGAGCCCGCCGAGGGCCGCGCCCGCGCTGCCGCCACTCACCAGCCCCATCGCCGCCGTCGTCGCGGCCGGCGCCATCCCCTGCAACTGGCTCGCGAGCTGTCCGCTCGCCGCGGCCTGCGCGGCTTCCGGCGACGGTTGCACGGGCTCCGCCGGCCACTTCGCCTGCTTGAAATAGTTCCCTGGCTGATCCGACTCGCGCGGATCCTTCCCGAACTCGACGCGCACCGCGCCCGGCGGCAACCCGCTCACAACCGTATGACCGCTGTCGTCGAGCGCGCCTTTCTTTAGCACGGCTCCGTTCACGTCCTTCACAGTGAACAGTCCGCCTTTCACCGCCTCGCCGTTCACGTACTTGTGAAACAGTTCGAGCTGCCCCGGCTGATCCGGCCGGGGGCTCGGCAACGGATACCCCATGCTCGCCGGCCCCGCGAACGTGTGCGACGCCCCCTTC
This sequence comes from Burkholderia sp. AU44665, assembly GCF_030504405.1. NCBI lineage: Bacteria > Pseudomonadati > Pseudomonadota > Betaproteobacteria > Burkholderiales > Burkholderiaceae > Burkholderia > Burkholderia sp. AU44665. The sequence goes on from NZ_JAUJRI010000016.1 coordinate 100,762, forward strand.
ACATCGATCGCGCCCGGTGCATGGATCTCGATGTTGCCGTCCTTGATGCGGATATACCCGCCGCCGCTCGTCAGCAGAATCCCCTGATCGGCCGCGATCTCGATCCGGTCGGTGGCGGACACAACCTTCACCGCCTTCTGCGCGGTCACCTCGACGTTGTCCGACTGCGCCTGGATCTCGACCTTGCCCTTGCCCGCGAACAGCTTCATCCCCGCGTTCTGCACGAACAGGCTCAGCTTCTGCCCGATGCTCCCGATCAGCGACTTGCCCGCGGCCACGTGCACGCTCTGTCCGCTCGCCACGTTCACGTGATCGTTCGCGACCATGTGCAGCGACTGCTGCGTCGACATCCCGATGCCCGACGGGCTGCCGAACAGCATCACCGGCTCCTTGAACGCATTCGCACTGCCCGTGCCGCCGCCCGCCGTACGTCCACCGGACGCGTTGCCCGACTTGCTGTCCTGCGTCGCGTCGGTGAACGCGCGCATCGTTTCGTGCGCCTCCTTCAGGCTTTCCGCCTGATGCTGCTCGCTCACGCCCGACATCGCTTCGATCAGGCTCTCGCCCGTCACGAGCTGCTGCTGCGCTTCCTTCACGTCGAGCGGCTGGCTGTTCGCCGCCTTCGGATGGGTCGTCACGTACAAGCCCTGGCTCGCCCGCACCGCGCCGTACGCATCCGAGCGCAGGTCGAAGCCGCTACCGAGATACGACCCGCGCGCATTGCCGTTCTGGTCGATGATGTAGCCGAGATGCAGCAGGCTGTTCGCGCTGCTGCTCATCAGTTGCACGCGGTTCTGCCCGGTCGCGTCGTCCATCACGAGCTGGTTGTAGCCGCCGCCCGAATATTCTTTTGACCGATACCCGGACAGGATCCCGTCGGAATGCCACTGCGGCTGGTTCGCGCCGTTGTACACGCGCCCGACGGCCAGCGGCCGGTCGCAGTCGCCGCCGACGTAATCGATCAGCACTTCTTCGCCGATGCGCGGCACGTGCACGCCGCCGTAGCCGCCGCCGGTATCCGACTGCACGACGCGCACCCAGCACGACGCGTTCTCGTTACCCGGGTTCAGGCGGTCCCACACGAACTGCACGCGGATCCGGTTCAGCTCGTCGGTATAGACTTCCTCGCCCTGCGGCCCGACGACGATCGCCGTCTCGAGATGCATCTTCGGCTTCTCGTGTTCGAACGGGCTGCGATACGGCACGCTCACGCGCTGTGCTTCGACCTCGACGAGATAGAAGCCGACCGAGCCGTCGTCATGCGGCACGCGAAACGCGGGGTCGGCGCCATAGCCGTCCTGCGCCTGCGTCAATGCTTCGCGCAGGCTGTACGGGAAATCGGCGCTGCTGCTGGCAACGGGCAGGTTGTTCTCGATCCACCATTCGACGCCGATCGCCGCGAATTCGCGCTGGTCGGCCGGATCGCGATCGTGTTCGGGATGGTCCGCCAGCGTGAAGCGCCGGCCAGCATCCATTGCACGCACGCCGCCCGCGCCGTGGAAGCGCTTCGCCTCCGACTCCCACTGCTCCATCCGGATCTTCGTCAGATGATCGCCGCGCGTCTGATCCAGATACGTGTACGCACCGGTGTATTCGTACACTTCGAGCTGGTCGGGCAATTCGCCCTGGCCGGCCATCGTCGGCAGCGACGTGCCTTTCGGATTCGACGGTTGAGACGGATTCTTGTAGTCGAACGTGCGTGTCGTTCGGGTCACGCTCTGCAGCGTGCGCGTGCCGGACCATTGCGTGAGCGCGTCAGTTTCGCTCGCCGCGCCGCCGTGATAGAAGCGCACGGCCTGCGGCGACAGCGGCGCGAACGCCTGCAAGTTGTCGGTGATCACGAGCGTATGCGACTTGCCGTCGTCGGCCTGCTGCCACGTGGTGTAAAGGCCTTCGCTCTCCATCAGCCGGTGCACGAAATGCCAGTCGGTATCGTGCTGACGCGTGTACGAACGGCTCGGCAGCGGCTTCGACAGCGCAAAGCGGAAATGGCCCTTCGCCTGCGGATGCTGGTCCAGCACGTCGCTGATGATCTGGTCGACGGTCGTATCGTTCCAGATCCGCTGGTCCCGACGGAACTTCAGGAAATGGGTGAAATCGGCGAACGTCAGCTGATAGGTCGTGAGCCCGCCGTCGGCGCCCAGGCGACGCGCGGTGTGCACGTAGCCATTCACCGGCCGGTAGCTGCGATCGCCTTGCTGAATCCATAACGTGACCGGCTGCGCGATCAGTTTTTTGAGTTCCAGATCGCTGTCGGTCGACAGCACGTCGAGCGTGAACTCGTACGCGCGCCCGATGCGTGAGCGGCCGACTGCCCGCTGTACGGTCAGGACGTTGCTCCCCAATGGCGTCTCGAGCTTCAGCAACCGGTCCTGCTGAAGCAACCCGCCGCGCAATGCGGCGATCGTGTTCTGCATGTTCATGGCTACGGCCTTTTCTTCTTTTGACGCGCCCTCGGATGGCGCGCTGAGCAGTTTCGCTCGCGCGATTTTACAGACAAATTACGGCCCGAATCGGAAAAATGACCTGATTTAAAAGAGTATTTTTAAGTGGATCCAGAATGCCCGCGGCGAACGGTTCGACCAGGCAGTCGCCGTGCACAGCCCATGCCGTCGCGCTGGATTGCCGCCTTCAATCCGCTGAAATCGATTGCAATCAGGGCCAATTCGACTTCCGGTGCGGCGCGGTTGCGAGTAGTGTCTACGTGGCCCGTATTGCGGCCCATCAAGGCCACCCAGCGCCCGGTGCCCGTCGCTCACCACAACACCCTACTGACCACTGGAGATCCGCGATGAAACGTTCGAAGTTCCTGCTGTCGGGCCTGCTGCTCGCGTCGGCCCTCGGCTTCACGGCCGTCGCCGCGCACGCGGAAGACCTGCTCGATTCCGTGAAGAAAGCCGGCGTGCTGCGCGTCGGCCTCGAAGGCACGTATCCGCCGTTCAACTCGCGCGGCACGTCCGGCCAGCTCGAGGGTTTCGACGTCGACGTCGCGAACGCGGTCGCCGGCAAGCTCGGCGTGAAGACGCAATTCATTCCGACCGAATGGAGCGGCATCATCGCGGGCCTGCAGGCCGGCAAGTTCGACGTGATCGTCAACCAGGTCACGATCACGCCGCAGCGCAAGGAAGCGCTCGACTTCAGCCAGCCGTACACGTACTCGGCCGCGCAGCTGATCCAGCGCAAGGACGACACGCGCAACTTCAAGTCGCTCGAGGATTTCAAGGGCAAGAAGCTCGGCGTGACGCTCGGCACCAACTACGACCAGATGGCGCGCAGCGTGCCGGGCATCGAGGTACAGACGTATCCGGGCGCGCCGGAGAAACTGCGCGACCTCGCCGCGGGGCGGATCGAAGCGACGCTCGACGACCGGTTGATGCTGCCGTACATGATCAAGACGTCGAACCTGCCGCTGCGCTCGGGGGCGGTGCTGAACGGCGGCAAGCAGGAGATGGCGATCCCGTTCCGCAAGGGCAACCCGAAGTTCGAGAAGGCGATCAACGACGCGCTCGATTCGCTGCGCAAGGACGGCACGCTGAAGAAGATCTCGATGCACTGGTTCGGCAGCGACGTGACGGTGCCGGTGGCGCAGTAAGCGGTTCGGCGCGCGTTCAATGCGTCACGTTTTCGCTGCGGCGAAGGCGTGACGCGCGGTTGCAGCCTTCCCCCTTTGCCTTTTCCGTCAGGCCGCGTCGTCGAAACGGGCGAGCAGCATCTGGCCGATCGGCGTCAGCGCCGGGCGCGCCGCTACCTCGTTCACGCGTAGCTGCGTGTCGTCGACCAGCCGCTTTTCGACGAGCACGGCAAAGGCCGGGTTCGCGAGATCGACACTGTCGGGCGCACGCGCAATGCGCAGCAGCATCGAGAATTCGTGCGGGCTCAGCATGGTTCGTGTCTCCTGATCGTCCGCGATGCAGTTCGATCGGCGTCGATCGCGTTTTCGAATGGAATGGATGCGAGGCGGAAGCCAATGCGCTGGCGGGAGCGAGATCCCGGGTGAGCCTGCGCGACGCGGGCACGGCGTCGGATGCGGTCACGCGCGCTCGGCTCGTGAAAGTGCTGCCGCGATGGGAATGTGCAACGTTAGAGGTGCGGCGTGACGCGGGCGTGACAGGAAAAAGGGGTAACGCCGGCGCTCATTAGCATTATTGAAAACATATGGATATGTGACTCTGCCGACAGGTTCCCGCTGACGAAAGACAAGCTGCCTCGCGATTCGACAAGGCGCGCGAGTTAGCCGGCATCGACAAGGCAAAGTTTCAGTTCCGCGACCTTCGCGTGCGGCGTAACGCACAAGCCGGTCGACGAAGGGCTCGAAGCAGGGTAGCGCCTGGCGGGCCACAGCGGGCCAGGTACGACGGCGCCCTACGTACGGGGCGCGCGGCCGGTAAAGCCGTCGCGTTGATTGCCTTGTTGCTGGCGGCGACACGTCGGCAGCTTCGGTGCGCGGCGCTGCAATGCATCGAGCATGCGCAACAGGCCGCTCTTCAGCGGCCCCGCAGCCGGCTTCTCGACTATGACGTGCACCAGCAGCGCAGCCCCGATCGCCAGAACGACTACCGACCAGAACACCACGACCTGGTTCACAACCGTGCCGACCGTGTTGAAAACCATGTAGCCGACATTCTGATGGATCAGGTACAGGGGGTAACTGACTGCGCCGAACCAGGCCCACCGCGGGCTGGCGAGCATCGGCATGCGACGCAGTGCCAGCGCCAGCATTACCACGAAGAAAGAAGTCATCACGGCCGCCACGACCGATGGGCTCAGTGTGTACTCGAAGTGGCCGCTGGAATACGACAGGAGCTGGAATTCGTGATGGAGCGACAGCATCCAGGCCGCGCAAACGAGCACGAGGCGCGACCAAGACAGGCCATGTGCACGAATGAGGAAGCACGCGGCGCCGGCAATGAAGAAGCCAGCATAGTCCGTCACGAGAAAGCCCTCGAGCTTGATGAACGGAAATAGGTCCACGAGCACGGTGGCGACGAGCCACACAAACAGCCAGCGCTCGGCGCGATGGATCTGGCCGACGATGAGCAGAATGCCGACCAGGCGATAGAACCGTAGCTCCGCGCCGAGCGACCAGTACGCACCATCGATCGGATCGGCGCCGAAGCCGCCGCCGAGCGTGACCATGTTCACGAGGTATTGCGGCCACGTCGCGGCGAAGCGTTCTCCGCCGATGGCGAGTATCACGAGGAAGGTGGTCGTGCAGCAGACCCAGAAGGCGGGCAGCAAGCGAGACGCCCGTGACGCGATGAAGCGCTTGATGCTTCCGTCGCTCGCCGTCATCAGGATCACGAAACCGCTGATCATGAAAAACAGGTGCACGCCCAGGAACCCGTACTGCGCGACCGGCTCGAGCGCCGGATAGTGCATGGTCGTCAGGTCGTCGGCGGCGTAGCCTCGAAATGCGTAGTGAAAGAACACAACGGCAATGGCGGCGATGAAGCGGAGAACATCAAGCTCGGGAATTCGGGAAAACTTCACGATCGATTCTTGTTGGATTTTTCGTTGTGGACTGCGCCGGCCGGGCGGCAGTTTGACCTCGCACGATGGTCTATTCGTGCGCGCTCGCCATTATGGACGAGCTGGTCTTAGAGCGCCGTCTAGCGTCTTTTGGAAACGTGACGGGTGCTTTGGAAACGCGAAGGGGCTACGCAAACATCGCGTAACCCCTTGTCAGATATGGTGCCGGCTGCAGGACTCGAACCCGCCACCTGATGATTACAAATCAACTGCTCTACCAGATGAGCTAAGCCGGCGTAGCGCGAGATTCTACCTCATTTCACGATCTTGAGGCGAGGTCTGCTCCCGCCTTTCGAGCCGTCGCCGTCGGTTTTCGGCGGTTCGTCGGCGCCTTCGGACGGTTCCTCGTTCGCGCCGCTGTCGGCGACGGGCGCCAACGGCGATACGGACTCGTCACGCGGCGCATCATCGGCCGACGCGGCGTCATCGTCGAACGCGCCCGAATCCTCGCCTTCGCCTGCGACCGCATCGACCTGGAACGCCATGCCCTGCCCGTTCTCGCGCGCATAGATCGCGAGCACGTTTGCAACCGGAATCTCGATCTTGTGCGCCTTCCCGGAGAACCGGGCCGTGAACTCGATCCACTCGTTGCCCATCTGCAACTGGCTCGTCGCCTCGAAGCTGATGTTGAGCACGATCTCGCCGTCACGCACGAACTGACGCGGCACGCGCGTCGAGTTGTCGACCCTCACCGCGATATGCGGCGTGTAACCGTTATCGGTGCACCACTCGTACAACGCGCGCAGCAGATACGGCTTCGTTGAAATCTCTTGCATCACAATCCTCGAACCCGGAGCGGACGCGCGGCACACCGCGCCACCGCTCCGTCATGCCTTCATTGCAACATTAGCGACGCATGACCTTTTCGGACGGCGTCAGTGCTTCGATGTAGGCCGGACGGCTGAAGATCCGTTCGGCGTACTTCATCAGCGGCGCGGCGTTCTTCGACAGCTCGATGCCGTAGTGATCCAGGCGCCACAGCAGCGGCGCGATCGCGACGTCGAGCATCGAGAACTCTTCGCCGAGCATGTACTTGTTCTTCACGAAGATCGGCGCGAGCTGCGTCAGGCGATCGCGGATCGCGAGGCGTGCCTTTTCGTGGTTCTTCTCCGCCGCCTTGCCCTTCTCGTTCTCGAGCGTGCTGACGTGAACGAACAGTTCCTTCTCGAAGTTGAGCAGGAACAGGCGCGCGCGGGCGCGCTGCACCGGGTCGGCCGGCATCAGTTGCGGATGCGGGAAGCGCTCGTCGATGTACTCGTTGATGATGTTCGATTCGTACAGGATCAGGTCGCGCTCGACGAGGATCGGCACCTGACCGTACGGGTTCATCACCGAAATGTCTTCCGGCTTGTTGAACAGGTCGACGTCGCGGATTTCGAAGTCCATGCCCTTCTCGAACAGCACCAGCCGGCAACGCTGGGAGAACGGGCAAGTTGTGCCGGAATACAGAACCATCATATTTGCGTTTCCTCAAAAAAGCCGAGGGCCGGCACGCGGCGCAACCCCTTTCACGGGTTCCGCCTTGCGCCGGCCCCACGCCGGTCAGGCGTGTTTACTTGATATCTTTCCAGTACGCGGCATTCAGCCGCCAGGCCAGGAAAGTCAGGACACCGAGAAAGATCAGCACCCACACGCCAAGGCGCTTGCGGGTCTGCTGGGCCGGCTCGGACATCCATGTCATATAGGCCACCAGGTCGGCCACCGCAGCGTCATAGTCGGGCGACGAGAGCGTGCCCGGCGTGACCTGCTGGAAGCCGACGAGCACGTGGGCCTTCTCGCCCGTCTCCTCGTCCGTCTTGTCTTCGAATTTGGCTACGCGCTGCCCCTGCAACTGCCACAACACATGGGGCATGCCAACGTTCTCGAACACCGCGTTGTTCCAGCCGGTCGGCCGCGTATCGTCGCGGTAGAAGCTGCGCAGATACGTGTACAGCCAGTCGCGGCCGCGCGCACGCTCCTCGACCGACAGGTCGGGCGGCGTGGTGCCGAGCCAGTTCTTCGCGTCGTCGGGCCGCATCGCGACGGACATCGTGTTCCCGACCTTGTCGGTCGTGAACAGGAGATTCTTTTCGATCTCCTTCTGGGATATGCCCAGATCCGTCAGACGGTTGTAGCGCATCAGGTTCGCGCTGTGGCAGTTCAGGCAATAGTTTACAAACAATTGCGCGCCGTGCTGAAGCGAAACGAGATTTTCCGTGTTATCGGGCGCCCGGTCGAGCGGAAAATTACCCTCCGCCCGCACGGCCGGCGCCGCCAGCAGCGCACACGCGGTCGCCCCGATTAGCGCGAGTGTCGAAAGCAGTTTCTTCATGTCGTTCTCTCCTCGCTCACGTTAATGGGGCTTGAAGCGCACCCGTTCCGGCGGCTGCTTGAACGTGCCAAGCGGCGTCCAGACGGGCATGCCGAGGAAGAACGCGAAATAGATCAACGCACAGGCCTGCGCGATCAGCGTCGCCGCCGGCGATGGCGGCCGCGTGCCGAGGAACGCGAGGGTCAGGAACGCCGCGACGAAGATCCCGAGGAACACCTTGTGGAACAGCGGCCGGTAGCGGATCGACTTCACCGGGCTGCGGTCGAGCCACGGCAGGAAGAACAGCGTGATCACCGCCGCGCCCATCACGACGACGCCCCAGAACTTCGATTCCGTCAGGTACATGAACACGACGATCGCGGCGGCCAGCACCGGCAGCCCGATCTTCCACTTGCCGCGCGCGCGGATCAGCGCGAGCACGCCGAGCAGCGCGATCACGATCATCAGCACGATCTTGAACGGGTCGGTGGTCGCGCGCAGCATCGCGTAGAACGCGGTGAAGTACCAGACCGGCGCGATCTCCGGCGGCGTCTGCAGCGGGTTCGCCGGGACGAAGTTGTTCGCCTCGAGGAAGTAGCCGCCCATCTCCGGCGAAAAGAACACGATCAGCGCGAACACCATCAGGAACACGCACACGCCGAGGAAATCGTGCACCGAGTAGTACGGGTGGAACGGGATGCCGTCGAGCGGGATGCCGTTCTCGTCCTTCTTCGCCTTGATCTCGATGCCGTCCGGGTTGTTCGACCCGACTTCGTGCAGCGCAACCAGGTGCGCGACGACGAGGCCGACCAGCACGAGCGGGATCGCGATCACGTGGAACGCGAAGAAGCGGTTCAGCGTGACGTCGGACACGACGTAGTCGCCGCGAATCCACAGCGACAGGTCCGGGCCGACGAACGGAATCGCCGAGAACAGGTTCACGATCACCTGCGCGCCCCAGAACGACATCTGGCCCCACGGCAGCAGGTAGCCGAAGAATGCCTCGGCCATCAGGCACAGGAAGATCGCGCAGCCGAAGATCCAGACGAGCTCGCGCGGCTTGCGGTACGAGCCGTACAGCAGCCCGCGGAACATGTGCAGGTACACGACCACGAAGAACATCGATGCACCGGTGGAGTGCATGTAGCGGATCAGCCAGCCCCACGGCACCTCGCGCATGATGTACTCGACCGACGCGAACGCGAGCATCGAGTCGGGCTTGTAGTTCATCGTCAGGAAGATGCCCGTGACGATCTGGTTGACGAGCACGAGCAGCGCGAGGGAGCCGAAGAAGTACCAGAAGTTGAAGTTCTTCGGCGCGTAGTACTCGGATACGTGCTTCTTCCAGGTGGACGTGAACGGGAAGCGCTGGTCGATCCAGCCGGTGAAACCTGTCGTGGAGACTTCGTTGTTGTCGGCGGCCATCACGCTTCTCCTTTCTCGTCCTTGCCGATCACGAGGGTCGTCGCCGACGTGAACATGTAGGGCGGGATGTCGAGATTCTGAGGCGCCGGCTTGTTCTTGAACACGCGGCCGGCGAGGTCGTAGGTCGAACCATGGCACGGGCACAGGAAACCGCCCGGCCAGTCGTCCGGCAGGTTCGGCTGCGGACCCGGCGTGAAGCGTTGGCTAGGCGTGCAGCCGAGGTGCGTACACACGGCCATCACGACGAGAATGTTCTTGCGATCGGCCCGCGACCGATATTCGTTCGCGCAATACGCGGGCAACGGCATCGAATACGGGGATTTCGTGGCCGGATCGGCCACTTCCTTGTCGGCCTTGACGACGTCGGCCAGCATCGAATCGGTGCGATTCAGGATCCAGACGGGTTTGCCGCGCCACGGCACGGTGACCATTTCGCCCGGCTTCAGACCGCTGATGTCGACCTCGACCGGCGCACCGGCTGCTTTTGCTTTCGCGGACGGCGCAAGCGACGCCGCGAAAGGTATGACGGTGGCGACGCCTCCTACGCCACCTGCTACGGATGTCGCAATCAGCCAGGTACGGCGGCCGCTGTCGACGCGTTTCTCTTCCTTGTCTCGCATCACACGCCCCACTTCTGAGTTGGATTTTCCGTCACGACTTTCCATTCCGCCGCTAGTTTGCTCGAATGGAGTCGTCATTTACAAGGCCCGGAGATGAAAATCCCTTCGAAGTGTTTGATAGTTAAGGGTTATCCCCCACTATCGGAGCAATTAAATCATTTCGCTTTTAAGCGGATGCTACATTGCGGAATTTCGATGCACCGCCGCAAATCCGGCGCTCAGACCGGATTATGAATATCGATAAAAAGGTGTTCGAGATCGAATTCCTCGGACAAGTGGCGCCCCAGCGCCTGAATTCCGTAGCGTTCGGTCGCATGGTGCCCCGCCGCAACGAACGCGACACCGCTTTCCGCCGCCGCGTGCGTGGTCGACTCGGATACCTCGCCGGTCAGGAACACGTCCGCCCCGGCGTCGATCGCCGCATCGAAATAGCTCTGCGCGGCGCCCGTGCACCACGCGATGCGGCGCAACTGCGTGTCCGGATCGCCGAGCACGAGCGGCGTGCGGCCGAGCGTGTGCTCGACCTTCGCGACGAAGTGCTCGAGCGTGACGGGCATCGGCAGCGTCGCCATCCAGCCGAGATCGCCTTCGCCGAAACGTTGCTCGCCGATCAGCCCGAGCTTCTCGCCGAGCTGCGCGTTGTTGCCGAATTCGGGGTGCGCGTCGAGCGGCAGGTGAAACGCGAACAGGTTCAGGTCGTTCGCGAGCAGCAGTTTCAGGCGCTGATACTTGCGGCCGGTGATCTGCGGCGCCTCGTTGCGCCAGAAATAGCCGTGATGGACGAGCACGGCATCCGCGCCCCATTCGAGGGCGGCTTCGAGGAGCGCGACCGACGCCGTCACGCCGGTGGCGATCTTCTCGATCTTGCGGCGCCCCTCGACCTGCAGGCCGTTGGGGCAATAGTCCTTGAAGCGCGCGGTTTCAAGGGTATTGTTCAAGTACAATTCGAGTTCGATCCGATCCATATAAACCTCTAATCCATTCAGATGCTTAGACGCTTCTGGCTGTTCTTCGCGCAGGCGGTGACCGTACTGCTCGCGCTGATGTTCATCGTCGTGACGCTCAAGCCGCAATGGCTGCAACGGCAAGGACAGCTCGGCAAGCAGCTCGCCACGCCGATCGTCGCGCTGCGCGAAGTCGCACCGGGCATCGGCGGCGCACCGGCAACCACGTCGTATGCCGAAGCCGCGCAGAAGGCGATGCCGGCCGTCGTCAACGTGTTCTCCAGCAAGGACGGCTCGCTGCCGCCCGACCCGCGCGCGAAGGATCCGCTGTTCCGTTACTTCTTCGGCGACCGCAACGCCCGCAAGCAGCAGGACGAGCCGGCCGCCAACCTCGGCTCGGGCGTCATCGTGAGCCCTGAAGGTTACATTCTAACGAACCAGCACGTCGTGGACGGCGCCGACCAGATCGAAGTCGCGCTCGCCGACGGCCGCACGGCCACCGCGAAGGTGATCGGCAGCGATCCCGAAACCGATCTCGCGGTGCTGAAGATCAACATGACGAACCTGCCGACGATCACGCTCGGGCGCTCCGACCAGTCGCGCGTCGGCGACGTCGTGCTCGCGATCGGCAACCCGTTCGGCGTCGGCCAGACGGTCACGATGGGCATCATCAGCGCACTCGGCCGCAACCACCTCGGCATCAACACGTTCGAGAACTTCATCCAGACCGACGCGCCGATCAACCCCGGCAACTCCGGCGGCGCGCTGGTCGACGTGAACGGCAACCTGCTCGGCATCAACACGGCGATCTATTCGCGCTCCGGCGGCTCGCTCGGCATCGGTTTCGCGATTCCGGTCTCGACCGCGCGCACGGTGCTCGAAAGCATCATCACGACGGGCTCGGTCACGCGCGGCTGGATCGGCGTCGAGCCGCAGGACGTCACGCCGGAAATCGCCGAGTCGTTCGGGCTCCAGCAGAAATCGGGCGCGATCGTCGCGGGCGTGCTGCAGGGCGGCCCGGCCGACAAGGCCGGCATCCGGCCGGGCGACATCCTGGTGAACGTCAACGGCGAGGACATCACCGACACGACGAAGCTGCTGAACGTCGTCGCGCAGATCAAGCCGGGCACGCCCACCAAGGTGCACGTCGTGCGCAAGGGCAAGCAGTTCGACGTGAACGTCGTGATCGGCAAGCGCCCGCCGCCGCCGAAACAGGCACTCGACGAGCAGGACAGCGACAGCGAATGACGGTCGGCGGGCGGCACGCCGCCTGCCGGTCATGACGCGATGCGGAATTGAAAAAGGGCAGCCGGCCGGCTGCCCTTTCACCTTGCTTCAAACGATGCCTGGCCGGGAAGATGGCTATGCCACGCACCGGCCGGCGGCCAACCGCGGTACCGGGCCCACGCCGACCTGGCCGCAGCGCCACGCGGCGGCGCGGTCAACTCGCGGCTTCGCCGTTGCCTGCCTCGCCCTCTTCCACCGGCTTCTTCGGTACGAAGAACCGCGCGGCCAGCAGCCCGATCTCGAACAGCACGATAAGCGGCAGCGCAAGCATCAGTTGCGAGAACACGTCCGGCGGCGTGACGACCGCCGCGACCACGAATGCGCCGACGATCACGTACGGCCGCATCTCCTTCAGCTTCTTCAGGGACAGCACGCCCATCCGGACGAGCAGCACGACGACGATCGGCACCTCGAACGTGACCCCGAACGCGATGAACATCCCCAGCACGAAGCTCAGGTAGTTGTCGATGTCGGTCGTCATCTCGGCGCCGAGCGGCGCGTTGTAGTGCGCCATCACCCGGAAGATCGTCGGAAACACGAGGAAGTACGCGAACGCCATCCCGCACAGGAACAGGAAGTAGCTGCTGCCGACGAGCGGCGCGACGAGCTTCTTCTCGTGCTGGTACAGCCCGGGCGCGACGAACGCCCAGATCTGGTACAGCACGATCGGCAGCGCGATCACGAGCGCGACGAGCATCGTGACCTTCATCGGCACGAAGAACGAGCCGGTGACGTCGGTGACGATCATCTTGCCGTCTTTCGGCAGGTTGTCCATCAGCGGCCGCGCGAGCAGCTTGAAGATGTCCGGCGCCCAGTAGACGAGCCCGACGAACACGACGATCACGGCCAGCCCCGCGCGAATGATGCGATCGCGAAGCTCGACGAGATGGGAAATGAAGGTTTCTTCCGGGGCGTCGCCCGGGTTCTGCTGGGGGTCGCTCACACCGGCCCTCGGTAGGATTGACGAGCGAGCATGCGCTCGACTCAGAAGAAGCGCGTCGGCCGGCGCAGGCTGGCCGGCTGGTGGCGCGCGACACGCGCGGCGCCCGACTGCACGTGCGTGCGGCGGGTGGTCGCGCGCTTGTACCAGACAGGTGTCGCCGCCTGCTTGATGCGCCAGTTGCGACGCTTCGGCGCAAGCGCGGTCGAACTGCCTCGCCACGACGGCGCCGCAGGCGTGTCGGAACCCGCGGAACCGACGGAACCGGCGTCGCCGGACGCCCCGTCAAGACCGCCGACCGCGGAATGCCACGTGTCGTTCAGTTCCTTCTCGTGCTCGCGCAGGTTGTCGTGAATCGTCGTCTCGACGTTGCGCGCGGCCGATTCGAAATCGGTCTTCATCGTCCGCAGCGCGTCGAGTTCGATTTCGCGCGAGACCTCGGCCTTCACGTCGTTGATGTACCGCTGCGCGCGGCCGAACAGCGCGCCTGCCGTACGCGCGACGCGCGGCAGGCGCTCGGGGCCGAGCACCACGAGCGCGACGACGCCGATCAGCGCCATCTTCGAAAGACCGAGATCCAGCATCGAGAATGCCTGTCAGCGTGCCGGCGTTACGCCTTGTTCGAATCGGAACGCGTCGTTTCCTTCGCGTTGACGTCGACCGCGCCCGAACGCGGCAGCTGCTGCGCATCCGCCGGCGTTTCGCCTTCCTTCATGCCGTCCTTGAAACCCTTGACGGCGCTGCCGAGGTCGTTGCCGATGTTGCGCAGCTTCTTCGTCCCGAAAACCAGCGCGACGATCAGCAGCACGATCAGCCAGTGCCAAATGCTCAATCCACCCATGATGAAACCTCTCCTCAACCACGCCGCCATGCGGCGCAAATCGCCGGCGACGCGCCGGCTTCGACTATCGGATGCGGGGAAACGCCCCGCGTCGTCAACCCATTCGCTGCCACGGGCGCGGGCCGGCCAGGATATGCGCGTGCAGGTGGTAGACCTCCTGCCCGCCGCCCGGGCCCGTGTTGATCACCGTGCGAAAACCCGTTTCGCCGCCCGTATACGCGACGCCGAGCTGGTCGGCCAGACGCGCGACGAGCAGCATCAGCCGGCCGAGCATCGGCGCATCGGCCTCACCTGCCGCCGACAGCGTCGGCAGGTGCCGGCGCGGAATCACGAGCACGTGCGTGTCGGCCGCCGGGCGGATGTCGCAGAACGCGACGAATTCGTCGTCCTCGTGCACCTTCGTGCTCGGGATCTCGCCTGCAGCGATCTTGCAGAACAGGCAATTCGGATCGTGACTCATGTTGCTCCTGCAAACGCCCGCCCGGCCGGTCAGAACCACGCCTGCGGATCGAGCGTCTTGTTGTCGTTCAGGTACAGCCAACCCTTGATGATACGGTACAGCGTCCAGATCCATGTGACAAACATCACCGCGAATCCGATCACCACGAAGGCCAGCGCGAACCCGATCACGTACGCGATCAGCGCGCGCCAGAACGTGCGGATCTGCCACTCGAAGTGATCGGCGTACGGCGTGCCGGCCACATCGCCGCGCTTCACGTAGTTGATGATGATCGCAATGATGCCCGTCACGCCGCCCGTCAGCCAGTGAAATGCATAGAGGCCGTAGAGCACGTGCGTGAGCGTGCGCAGCCCGTTCAGGCGTTCGGCATCCGCTGCGCCCGGCACCGCCGGCGTCGGAAACTGGTTCGACGTATCGTTCATGATGCTACCCCCGTTGGATGACAATTCTTACAGCTTACCGCACTGTTGCCACCGCGGCGGGGCCTGCCCGTCACCCGCCGTTTTCCTCGCGCTCGCGACGCTTGCGCAGCGCTTTTTCCTCGATACCCGACAAGCCTTCGCGGCGCTCGAGTTCGGCGATCACGTCGGCCGGGCTCAGGTCGAAATGCGACAGCATCACGAGGCAGTGGAACCACAGGTCGGCCACCTCGCCGACGAGCGCGCCCGGCGCGCCGCCCTGGCGCACGTCCTTCGCGGCGAGCACGACTTCCGTCGCCTCTTCGCCGATTTTCTTCAGCACCGCGTCGTCGCCCTTGTGGAACAGGCGCGACACGTACGATTGATCGGGATCGCCGCCCTTGCGGCTATCGATCACGGCCGCGAGGCGCAGCAGCGTGTCTTCGGTCGATTGCGTCATTTGTAGATGTGTTCGGGGTCTTTCAGCACCGGCTCGACCGCGACCCAGTCGCCGCTGTCCACCGTACCTTCGAATTTCTGGAAGAAGCACGAATGCCGGCCGGTGTGGCACGCGATGCCCGACACCTGCTCGACCTTCAGCAGCACGACGTCCTCGTCGCAGTCGAGCCGCACCTCATGCACGTGCTGCACGTGGCCCGACTCCTCGCCCTTGAACCACAGGCGCTTGCGCGAACGCGAATAGTAGACCGCGCGCCGGGTCTCGACCGTCTTCGCGAGCGCCTCGCGGTTCATCCACGCGAACATCAGCACGTCGTTCGTCGACGCTTCCTGCGCGATCACCGGCACGAGGCCGTTGTCGTCCCAGCGGACCTTGTCGAGCCACGCGGGCAGGGATTTCGTTTCGGTATTCATCACAGCCTCACCGGGATGCCCTGATCGGCCATGAAGCGCTTCGCCTCGCCGACCGTGTGCTCGCCGTAGTGGAAGATGCTCGCGGCCAGCACCGCGTCGGCGCGGCCGTCCTTGATGCCGTCCGCGAGATCCTGCAGGCAGCCGACGCCGCCCGATGCGATCACCGGCACCGGCACCGCGTCCGACACGCCGCGCGTGAGCGCGAGGTCGAAGCCCGACTTCGTGCCGTCGCGGTCCATGCTCGTGAGCAGGATCTCGCCCGCGCCGAGCTCGGCCATCTTGCGCGCCCATTCGATCGCGTCGAGGCCCGTGTTCTTGCGGCCGCCGTGCGTGAACACTTCCCAGCGCGGCGTCTCGCCGTCGGCCGACACGCGCTTCGCGTCGATCGCGACGACGATGCACTGCGAGCCGTACTTGTCGGCCGCGTCGCGCACGAGCTGCGGATTCGCGACCGCCGACGAGTTCATGCTGACCTTGTCCGCGCCCGCGTTCAGCAGGCGCCGCACGTCCTCGACGGCGCGCACGCCGCCGCCGACGGTCAGCGGAATGAATACCTGCGACGCGACGGCTTCGATGATCGGCAGGATCAGGTCGCGCTGGTCGGAGGTCGCGGTGATGTCGAGGAAGGTGAGTTCGTCGGCACCCTGGTCGTCGTAGCGGCGGGCGATTTCGACGGGGTCGCCGGCGTCGCGCAGCTCGACGAAGTTGACGCCCTTGACGACACGCCCGGCGGTCACGTCCAGGCAGGGGATGATGCGTTTAGCTAGAGCCATGATGTTGCGCCAAATGCCGCGCTGGGACGGCCGGTTACGGAAGCCTCGCGCGAGGCTTCCGGCGGGGCTGCCCGCGGGCAGCCCCGGCGAACGGGACGACCGCGGTTACGCGTTGTCGAGTTCGCCGTTCAGTTCGTCCGCGCGCTTTTGCGCGGCCGCGAAATCGAGATCGCCGGAGTAGATCGCCCGGCCGCAGATCACGCCTTCGACGCCGTGCTCTTCCACTTCGCACAGGCTCTCGATGTCCGTGAGGTTCGACAGGCCGCCGCTCGCGATCACCGGGATGCCGACCGCCTGCGCGAGCTTCACGGTCGCGTCGATGTTGATGCCCTGCAGCATCCCGTCGCGGCCGATGTCCGTGTAGACGATCGATTCGACGCCGTAGTCCTCGAACTTCTTCGCGAGATCGATCACCTCGTGGCCCGTCAGCTTGCTCCAGCCGTCGGTCGCGACCTTGCCGTCCTTCGCGTCCAGCCCGACGATGATGTTGCCGGAGAACGCGGTGCACGCGTCCTGCAGGAAGCCCGGATTCTTCACGGCCGCGGTGCCGATGATCACGTAGGACAGGCCGGCGTCGAGATACTTCTCGATCGTCTCGAGGCTGCGGATGCCGCCGCCGAGCTGTACGGGGATTTCGTCGCCGACTTCGTCGAGGATCGCTTCGATCGCGTCGAGATTCTTCGGCTTGCCGGCGAATGCGCCGTTCAGGTCGACGAGATGGAGCCGCCGTGCGCCGAGGTCGACCCACTTGCGGGCCATCGCCGCCGGGTCCTCGGAGAAAATCGTGGCCTGGTCCATATCGCCCTGTTTCAGGCGCACACACTGACCGTCTTTGAGATCGATGGCCGGAATCAGCAACATAGCAATCGGGTGTCGTCGTGGAAAATGAAAAGAATCCGGCGCGTACCGGCCAAACCGGTGCCGCGCCGTCTCGCTAGTTTAGTACAACTCTTTCGGCGCTTAAGCGAGCGTGCCACGTGCGACAGGCCGTTCGGCCAGGTCGACTGTGGCTCGCGCACCACGTTTTACGGTTTCCAGTGCACGAAGTTGCGATACAGACGCAACCCGACCTCCGCGCTTTTCTCCGGGTGAAATTGGGTCGCGAAGAGGTTGTCCCGCGCGACCGCGGACGTAAACGGCGCGCCGTAAGCCGTTTCGCCTACCGTGTGCGCCGGGTTGTCCGGCGTCACGTAGTAGCTGTGCACGAAGTAGAAATACGCGTCGTCGGGCACGCCGTCCCACAGCGGGTGCGGCTGCGCCTGGCGCACGCGGTTCCAGCCCATCTGCGGCACCTTGAAGCGCGAGCCGTCGTCCTGCAGCCGGCCGTCCAGCTCGAAACGCACGACCTTGCCGGGCAACAGGCCCAGGCCCTTCGTGTCGCCTTCCGCGCTCCAGTCGAACAGCATCTGCTCGCCGACGCACACGCCGAGCAGCGGCTTCGTGCGCGATGCATCGATCACCGCTTCCTGCAGTCCCGATTCGCCGAGGCAACGCATGCAGTCGGGCATCGCACCCTGGCCGGGCAGCACGACGCGGTCGGCCGCGCGAATCGCGGCCGGCGTGTCGACGATCGCCACGTCGGCGGCCGGTTCGGCCTTCTTGAGCGCCTGCGCGACCGAGCGCAGGTTGCCCATCCCATAATCCACAATCGCAATCGAAGTTTTCATCTCAGTGCAGGCAGTAGCGCCCTCAGTCCATCGACGATGAATTCCACCGCCAGCGCCGACAGCATCAGACCCATCAGCCGCGTGGCGATGTTGATGCCGGTGCGGCCGATCCAGGTCGCGATCGGCTCGGCAAGCCGCATCGCGACGAAACACAGAACAGCCAGGACCGCGCCGATCGCGACCAGCCCGGCCCGCTCATACCAGTGATGCGCGTTCGCCGCATAGATGATCACCGTGCTGATCGAGCCGGGGCCCGTGAGCAGCGGAATCGCCAGCGGCACGACCGCGATGTTGTCCTTCAGCTCGGCTTCGTGGCGCTCCTCCGGCGTGGATCGCGTGTTGCCGATCTGCGCGTTCAGCATGTTGATCGCCATCAGCAGCATGATGATCCCGCCGCCCACCTCGAGCGACCCGACCGAAATGCCGAAGAAGTTGATGATCTGCTGCCCGAGCAGCGCGGTCACCGTCATCACGCAGAACACCGACACCGATGCGATCCGGATCGTGCGCCGCCGCTCGCCGTCCGTCTGCTGCGCCGTCAGGCTCAGGAAGAACGGCACCGCGCCGACCGGATTGATCAGCGCGAGCAGCGAAATGAACGATTTGAGCAGATCCATCGCAAGCCGGCGCGCCGCGCCGAAGCCGTGAGGTTGTCCTTGGCGTCGTCCGTCCGGAGGTTCAGAGGCTACCTTTGGTCGACGGAATCTGCCCCGCCGCGCGCTCGTCGAGCTCCACCGCCGCGCGCAACGCACGGCCGAAGGCCTTGAACACCGTCTCGAGCTGATGGTGCGCGTTGATCCCGCGCAGGTTGTCGATGTGCAGCGTGACGCCGGCGTGGTTCACGAACCCGCGGAAGAATTCGATCGACAGGTCGACGTCGAACGTGCCGATCCGCGCGCGCGTGAACGGCACGTGGAATTCGAGGCCCGGCCGGCCGGAGAAGTCGATCACGACGCGCGACAGCGCCTCGTCGAGCGGCACGTACGAGTGGCCGTAGCGGCGGATGCCCTTGCGGTCGCCGATCGCCTTCGCGACGGCCTGACCGAGCGTGATGCCGACATCCTCGACCGTGTGGTGATCGTCGATATGCGTGTCGCCATGCGCTTCGACCTCGAGATCGACCAGACCGTGTCGCGCGATCTGGTCGAGCATATGGTCGAGAAACGGCACACCGGTGGCCAGCTTCTGCTGGCCGGTGCCGTCGAGATCGAGCTTCACACGGATCTGCGTTTCGCTGGTATTGCGAACGACTTCCGCCACACGCATGGCAATTCCTTGATTGAGTCTGATGTAAATGGGGATTGATCGTCGCGCGCCGCCGCGCCCTGGGCTCAACCGGGCAGCGCGAGTTTCAAGGCGGCCAGGAGGCGAGCGTTTTCGTCGGGAGAACCGACGGTCAGCCGCACGCATTCGGCCAGTAACGGATGCATTTTACTCACGTTTTTGACCAGCACCCGCTCGGTGAGCAGCGCATCGAACACGGCGGCCGCGTCCGGCACGCGCACCAGCAGGAAATTGCCGGCGCTCGGGAACACCATCGCGCCCGGCAGCGCGGCCACCGCCTGCGCGAGGCGCGCGCGTTCCGCGCGCAATTCGGCCGCCTGCGCGTCGAGCACGTCGAGGTGGTCGAGCAGGAAATCGGCGGTCGCCTGGGTCAGCACGTTGATGTTGTACGGCGGTCGCACCTTGTCGAATTCGTTCAGCCACGCGGGCGAGCCGACGAGATAGCCGAGGCGGATGCCCGCGAGGCCGAGCTTCGACACCGTGCGCATCACGACGACGTTGTCGAACTCGGCGGCGCGCGGCAGCCACGAGCGCTCGGCGAACGGCTGGTACGCCTCGTCGATCACGATCAGGCTGTGCCGCGCGGCCGCGACGATCCGTTCGACGTCGGCATCGTCGTAAAGCGTGCCGGTCGGGTTGTTCGGATACGCGAGATAGACGATCGCCGGCCGGTGCTCGGCGATCGCCGCGAGCAGCGCGTCGGCGTCGAGCGTCAGGTCCGCCTTCAGCGGCACGCCGACGAATTCGAGCTGCGCGAACTTCGCCGACAGTTCGTACATCACGAAGCCCGGCACCGGTGCGAGCACCTTCGCGCCCGGCTTCGCGCACGCGACCGAGATCATGCTGATGATTTCGTCGGAGCCGTTGCCGAGCAGCACGTCGCAGCCGGCCGGCACGCCCATCGCATGGCGCAGCTTGTCGAGCAGCGCGGCCGGGCGCGGCGCCGGATAGCGGTTCAGCGCGACCTGCGCGAGCCGCTCGCCGAGCGCCGCGGCGAGCGGTTCGGGCAGCGGATACGGGTTCTCCATCGCGTCGAGCTTCACGAACCCGCTCGCGTCCGGCACCGGATAGCTGGTCATCGCGAGCACGTCGCGGCGGATGATGTCTTGTGGCGTCGTCATGGTTTCAAGCCGGCGTGCATCGCGCCGGCGTCAAATGGTCGGCAAGGCGGCGGCTGCCGCCCTGCACTGGTCCCCTGCCCCGATCCGGGGCGGCCGGCGCGGCGCATCGGCGCCTGCCCGGCCCCGCGCACCCTGCGCGCTCAGCCCTTCATCCGGAACTCGGCGCTCCTCGCGTGCGCCTGCAGCCCTTCGCCGTACGCGAGCTCGGACGCGATCTCGCCGAGCGTCTGCGCGCCTTCCGCGCTGACCTCGATCAGGCTCGAACGCTTGATGAAGTCGTACACGCCGAGCGGCGACGAGAAGCGCGCGGTGCGCGACGTCGGCAGCACGTGGTTCGGGCCCGCGCAGTAGTCGCCGAGGCTCTCGCTCGTGTAGCGGCCGAGGAAGATCGCGCCCGCGTGGCGGATCTGCTGGCCCCATTGCTGCGGCTCCAGCGCCGAGATTTCGAGGTGTTCCGGCGCGATGTCGTTCGCGATCCGGCACGCCTCGGCCATGTCGCGCACCTTGATCAGCGCGCCGCGGCCTTCGAGCGACGCACGGATCACGTCCTGGCGCGGCATGGTCGGCAGCAGCTCGTCGATCGCCTTCTCGACGCGCTCGAGGAACGCGCCGTCCGGGCACAGCAGGATCGATTGCGCGAGTTCGTCGTGCTCGGCCTGCGAGAACAGGTCCATCGCGACCCAGTTCGGATCGGTCGTCCCGTCGCACAGCACGAGGATTTCCGACGGCCCGGCGATCATGTCGATGCCGACCGTGCCGAACACGCGGCGCTTCGCCGACGCGACGTACGCGTTGCCGGGGCCGCAGATCTTGTCGACGGCCGGCACCGTCTGCGTGCCGTACGCGAGCGCGCCGACCGCCTGCGCGCCGCCGATCGTGAACACGCGATCGACGCCGCCGAGCAGCGCCGCGGCCAGCACGAGGTCGTTCTTCACGCCGTCCGGCGTCGGCACGACCATCACGATTTCGCCGACCCCGGCCACGCGCGCGGGAATCGCGTTCATCAGCACCGACGACGGATACGCGGCCTTGCCGCCCGGCACGTACAGGCCGACGCGGTCGAGCGGCGTGACCTTCTGGCCGAGCACCGTGCCGTCGCTTTCCGTGTACTGCCAGCTATGCGTGCCGCACTCGATCTTCTGCTTCTCGTGGTACGCGCGCACGCGGGCGGCGGCGGCTTCCAGCGCCGCGCGCGCCTTCGGCGCGAGGCCGTCGAGCGCCGTCTGCAGCGCGTCCTGCGGCAGTTCGAGCGCGCCGACGCTCGTCGCGCTCAGCCGGTCGAAGCGGTTCGTGTACTCGAGCACCGCGGCGTCGCCGCGCGACTTCACGTCGGCGAGAATCTTCGCGACCGATTGCTCGATCGCTTCGTCTTCGCTCGCCTCGAATGCGAGCACGGCGCGCAGCGCGGCGCCGAAGCCTTCGTTCGTCGAATCGAGCTTGCGGATGGTGATGGACATGGGAGTTCCGTTACGGTGATGCGCTCAACCGCCATTCTGCGACGCGCGTTCGAACGCGTCGAGGATCGGCTTGAGCGCCGCGCGCTTCAACTTCAGCGCGGCCTGGTTCACGACGAGGCGCGACGAGATCGCCATGATCTCCTCGACCTCGACCAGATTGTTCGCCTTGAGCGTGCCGCCCGAGCTGACGAGGTCGACGATCGCGTCGGCCAGGCCGACCAGCGGCGCGAGCTCCATCGAGCCGTACAGCTTGATCAGGTCGACGTGCACGCCCTTCGCGGCAAAGTGTTCGCGCGCCGTTTCGACGTATTTGGTCGCGACCCGCAGGCGCGCGCCCTGGCGCACCGCGTTCGCGTAGTCGAAGCCGGCCGGCACGGCCACCGACATCCGGCAGCGCGCAATGTTCAGATCGATCGGCTGGTACAGGCCCGAGCCGCCGTGCTCGACCAGCACGTCCTTGCCGGCCACGCCGAAATCGGCCGCGCCGTATTCCACGTAGGTCGGCACGTCGCTCGCGCGGACGATGATCACGCGCAGGTTCGGATCGGTCGTCGGCAGGATCAGCTTGCGCGACGTTTCCGGATCCTCGGCCACCTGCACGCCGGCGGCGGCGAGCAGCGGCAGGGTTTCCTCGAAAATCCGGCCCTTCGACAGGGCGAGGGTCAGCGGCGCGCTCATGCTTGGCTCCCGGAAAGGCGGCGCACGTTCGCGCCGACGGCGGTCAGTTTGGCTTCCATGCGGTCGTAGCCGCGGTCCAGGTGATAGATGCGGTCGACGAGCGTTTCGCCGTCGGCGCGCAGCCCGGCGATCACGAGGCTCGCCGATGCACGCAGGTCGGTCGCCATCACGTTCGCGCCCGACAGCTTGTCGACGCCCGTCACGAGCGCCGTGTTGCCGTCGATCGTGATGTTCGCGCCAAGCCGGTTCAGCTCCTGCACGTGCATGAAGCGGTTCTCGAAAATGGTTTCGACGACCTGCGCGGTGCCCGTCGCGACCGTATTGAGGGCCATGAACTGCGCCTGCATGTCGGTCGGGAACGCCGGGTATTCCGACGTGCGGATCGTCACCGCCTGCGGGCGGCGGTCCATCTTCACGCGCAGCCAGCTGTCGCCTTCCTCGATCGACACGCCGGCTTCGCGCAGCTTGTCGATCACCGCGTCGAGGATGTGCGGGCGCACGCCCGTCAGCATCACGTCGCCGCCGGCGGCCGCGACCGCGCACAGGAACGTGCCGGCCTCGATACGGTCGGGGATCACCGCATGGCGCGCGCCGTGCAGCCGCTCGACGCCCTGGATCACGAGGCGGTCGGTGCCGATGCCGTCGATTTTCGCGCCCATCGCGACCAGCAAGTGTGCGAGATCGCTCACTTCCGGCTCGCGCGCGGCGTTTTCGATCACCGTCTCGCCGTCGGCGAGCGTCGCGGCCATCAGCAGGTTTTCCGTCCCCGTCACCGTGATCATGTCGGTCACGATGCGCGCGCCCTTCAGGCGCTTCGCGCGCGCTTCGATGAAGCCGTGCTCGATGCTGATTTCCGCGCCCATCGCCTGCAGGCCCTTGATGTGCTGGTCGACCGGCCGCGCGCCGATCGCGCAGCCGCCCGGCAGCGACACCTTCGCCTCGCCGAAGCGCGCGAGCAGCGGCCCGAGCACGAGGATCGACGCGCGCATCGTCTTCACGAGCTCGTACGGCGCGACGAGGTTGTCGACGCGCGACGCGTCGAGCTGCACGCGGCAGCCGTCAGTCTCGCTCTTCACGCCCATCTGGTTCAGCACCTTCAGCGTCGTGCGCACGTCCTTCAGGTTCGGCACGTTGTCGAGCTCGACCGGCTCGGCGCTGAGCAGCCCCGCGCACAGGATCGGCAGCGCGGCGTTCTTCGCGCCCGACACGACGATCTCGCCGGACAGGCGGTTGCCGCCTTCGATCGCGAGTTTGTCCATCCCCTGTCCCTGCGATTCCCCGTTGGCGGCCGGGTGTGCCGTGGCGACGCTCTGGACGGCGTCGCGCTCGTTGACGGTGACTTGCACTCAGTGATTTCCGTTTATGCGTTCTGCCATTCGGCGGGCGTCAGCGTCTTCATGCTGAGCGCGTGAATTTCCTGCTTCATGCGATCGCCGAGCGCCGCATAGACGAGCTGGTGCCGCTGGATCGGCCGCTTGCCTTCGAAGGCCGCCGACACGATCGTCGCGAAGAAATGCTGGCCGTCGCCTTCGACTTCCAGATGCGTGCAGGCGAGACCGCCGGCGATGTATTGCTTGACCTGTTCGGGAGTCGGCAACATGGTGTAAGGCTCCTGTCGGCGCGCGCCGCCCGTGGGGCGGCCGCGGCCTGTCGATATCAATGACGCAGTTTGTAGCCGGTCGCGAGCAGCCGCATCGCGATCAGCGCGAGCAGCACGAAGAAACCGGTGACGATCGCGAGGCTCGCGAACGGGTTGATGTCGGACGCGCCGAAGAACCCGAAACGGAAGCCGTCGATCATGTAGAAAAACGGGTTGAGACGCGACACCTCGCGCCACACGGGCGGCAGCGAATGCGTCGAATAGAACACGCCGGACAGGAACGTCAGCGGCATGATCAGGAAGTTCTGGAACGCGGCGAGCTGGTCGAACTTCTCGGCCCAGATCCCGGCGATCAGGCCGAGCGTGCCGAGGATCGCCGAGCCGAGCAGCGCGAACGCCATGATGAACAGCGGCGCCGCGAAGTGCATCGGGATAAACCAGATCGTCACGACGAACACGCCGGCGCCGACCGCGAGCCCGCGCACGACCGACGCGAGCACGTAGGCGCCGAAGATGTCGCGGTACGACAGCGGCGGCAGCAGCATGAACACGAGGTTGCCGGTGATCTTCGACTGGATCAACGACGACGAGCTGTTCGCGAACGCGTTCTGCAGCACGCTCATCATCACGAGGCCCGGCACGAGAAAGCTCACGTACTCGACGCCCGGATACACCTCGACGCGGCCCGACAATGCGTGGCCGAAGATCGTCAGGTACAGCAGCGCCGTGACGATCGGCGCGAGCACCGTCTGGAACGACACCTTCCAGAAACGCAGCAGTTCCTTGTAGAACAGCGTCCGAAACCCGCTTCCCGGCACGCGCCGGGCCGCCCCTTCGAGCGGCAGCGAACGCAGTTCGCGTGGGGAGTGTTGATTCATGCCAGACCCTCGATCACCTCTGCCCCGTTCATCACCTGGACGAACACATCCTCGAGGTCGGCCTTGCGGACCTCGATCTCGTCGAACGTGCAGCCGGCCGCGCGGCATTGCGCGAGGATGCGCTCGACCTCGTCATAGCTCGCGAGGCGCAGCAGGTGCTCGCCCGGCGCGCGCGCGGCCGGATCGGTCTCCAGCCCGCGCAGTTCGGCCGGCAGCGCGCCCGTCGCGAGCCGCAGGTACAGCTGCAGCCCCGCGAAGCGGCGCAGCAGCGCATCGGTGCGGTCGAGCGCGACGACCTCGCCCCGGCGCAGCATCGCGATGCGGTCGCACAGCGACTCGGCTTCCTCGAGGTAATGGGTGGTCAGCACGATCGTGTGACCCTCGCGGTTCAGGCGCGAGATGAATTTCCACAGGGTCTGGCGCAATTCGACGTCGACGCCGGCGGTCGGCTCGTCGAGCACGATCACGGGCGGCCGGTGCACGAGCGCCTGCGCCACGAGCACGCGGCGCTTCATCCCGCCCGACAGCGCACGCATGTTCGCGTCGGCTTTCTCGGTCAGATCGAGATTGGCCATCACTTCGTCGATCCAGTCGTCGTTGCGGCGCAGCCCGAAATAGCCGGACTGGATCCGCAGCGTCTCGCGGACGGTGAAGAACGGGTCGAAAACGAGTTCCTGCGGAACGACGCCGAGGGCGCGGCGCGCGTTGCGGAAGTCCTGGACGACGTCGTGACCGCGCACCGAGATACTGCCTTCGTCGGCCCGGGCAAGCCCGGCGAGGATACTGATGAGCGTGGTCTTGCCTGCGCCGTTGGGGCCGAGCAGACCGAAAAACTCGCCTTCCTCGACCGACAGGCTGACGCCCTTGAGCGCCTGAAGCGACTTGTAGCGCTTCTTGACGTGACGGATTTCTATGGCTGACATGACTGTGCGCGGCGCAACGGCCGCGACGCCTATTCTGTGCTTGCTGCGAAAGAAAATGGGGGCCGGACGCCGATTGGCTGCCCCGCAAAACGCTTGATTATAGGGCAAACCGGCTGGGGGAGCCGGCGCCGACGGCGCGCGGCCTGAAGCGTGCGCGCGCCGGCTGGCGCGGCAGGCTTCGGTCGGACAGGGTCAATGTCGCCCGGCGCCTTCGATGAGCGCGTCGACGCCGTAGGCGCGCGCGAGGCTGGCGAGCTTCGGAGGGAGATTGAGGATGTCGAGGGCCGCGCCGCGCGCTTTGGCGGCACGTTGCCATGCGAGCAGCACGGCGAGCGCGGACGAGTCGAACTGCGCGAGCGCCGCGCAATCGACGGCGGTCGCGCCCGCGCCGATGCGCGCAAGACCGTCCGCGAGCGCGGACTTCGCGCTCGCGACGGTCAGCGAGGAGCCGGCTTCGAAGCCGCTCACGACGCCTGCTTGCCCGCGGCAAGCTCCTGGTTGCGCTGCGTCAGGAACTTGATCAGGCCGTCCACGCCGCTTTGCTGGATCTTCTCGTTGAACTGCTGCTGGTACGTCTGGATCAGCCATGCGCCGAGCACGTTCAGGTCATACACCTTCCAGCCGTTCGCCGTCTTGTACAGGCGGTAATCGATCTGGACCGGCTGGCCGTTGTTCATCGCGACCGTCTTGACCACCACGTCGGTATCGGCCGGATCGGCGCGGAACGGCGGGTACTGGATCTGCTGGTCGGGCTTCAGTTGCGCGAGTGCGCCCGAATACGTGCGGATCAGCAGCAGCTTGAACTGCTCCTGAACCTGCTGCTGCTGCTCGGCCGTCGCCGTGCGCCAGTTGCGGCCCATCGCGAGCTGGGTCGTGCGGCGGAAATCGGTGTACGGCAGGATGTCCTTGTTGACGATCGAGATGATGCGGTTGGTGTCGCCCTGCTTGATCGTCTGCTGCTTGACTTCGTCGAGGACCTGCTGCGTCGCCGTCTTGATCAGCGCCTGCGGGTTCGACTGGTCGACTTGCGCGTGAGCTGCGCCGCCGAACGAGAACAGCGCCGCGAAAACGGGGATCAGGAACAGTTTTTTCATCATAGTGGCCTGCATGAATGAGTCGATGCGAAGGTTGGAGCAGGTAGCTTACGCGCAAGTTCGCATACGCTACCGACTGAATCGTTTCCGGCTGTAACGAATGTAAGCCCGTCAGTGCAGCCGGATGCTCGGGAACCGGAGCCCGCCCGGCGACGGCGGCGCCACCTGCATCGCCGGTACGTTCGTCTCGCTGGCCGGGTTCGGCGCTTCGGCCGTGCCCGAGGCCGGCGCGGCGACCGCCGCGCCCGATGCGCCCGCCGGCGCCGCCCCGCCCACCGCCGCCG
>NZ_JAUJRI010000017.1:0-113984 GCF_030504405.1 Burkholderia sp. AU44665
ACAGCTCGGTTACGTCGCTTTCGACTTCCACGTCGACGGGCCTGTCGTCGGCCAACAGCTCGATCGGTTCCCTGTCGACCTCGACTTCGACCGGCATCAACTCGCTGTCCACTGGCCTCAGCTCGGCTAACAGCTCTGTGACGTCGCTGTCGACCTCCACGTCGACGGGCCTCTCGTCGGCCAACAGCTCGATCACCTCGCTGTCAACCTCGACTTCGACCGGCATCAACTCGCTGTCCACCGGCCTGAGCACGGTCTCGACGAAGACCGACAACCTGGGTAGCAGCACCGCGTCGGCACTTGGCGGTGGTTCGACGTACGACCCGACGACGGGCAAGGTCTCGGCTCCGGCGTACACCACGTACAACGCGAACGGCACGACATCGACGGCCAATAGCGTGGGCTCGGCGATCAACAACATCAACAGTCAGGGCATCAAGTACTTCCACGCGAACTCGACCGGCGCCGATAGCACCGCAACGGGCACCGACGCCGTCGCCATCGGCACCGGCGCCGTCGCCGGCACGAACAACTCCGTCGCGCTCGGCGCGAACTCGGCGACCGCCGCGGCCACCCCGACGAGCAGCGCGACCGTCAACGGCGTTACGTTCGGCGGATTCGCCGGCGCCACGCCGGTCGGCACCGTCAGCGTCGGCGACCTCAACAAGGAACGGCAGATCACCAACGTCGCTGCCGGCCAAGTGACCCAGACCAGTACCGACGCGATCAACGGCAGCCAGCTTTATTCCGTCGCCCAACAAGTCGGTACCGCGACCAGTGCCATTTCGTCGCTGTCGACGTCGACTTCGACCGGTCTGTCGTCCGCGAACAGCTCCATCACGTCGCTCTCGACCTCGACTTCGACGGGCCTCTCGTCGGCTAACAGCTCCATCACGTCGCTCTCGACTTCGACCTCGACGGGCCTGTCGTCCGCGAACAGCTCGATCACTTCGCTCTCGACCTCGACTTCGACGGGTCTCTCGTCGGCTAACAGCTCAATCACCTCGTTGTCGACCTCGACTTCGATGGGTCTTTCGTCGGCTAACAGCTCGATCACCTCGCTCTCGACTTCGACTTCGACAGGTCTTTCGTCGGCCAACAGCTCGATCACTTCGCTGTCCACGTCGACCTCGACGGGTATCAATTCGCTGTCGACGGGCCTCAGTTCGACCAATAGCTCGGTGACGTCGCTGTCCACCTCCACGTCGACCGGCTTGTCGTCGGCCAACAGCTCGATCACCTCGCTGTCGACCTCGACATCGACGGGTATCAATTCGCTGTCGACGGGACTCAGCTCGGCCAATAGCTCGGTGACGTCGCTGTCCACCTCCACGTCGACCGGTTTGTCATCGGCGAACAGCTCCATCACGTCGCTGTCGACTTCGACTTCGACCGGCATCAACTCGTTGTCGACCGGCCTCAGCTCGACCGATAGCTCGGTGATGTCGCTGTCGACTTCTACGTCCACCGGTCTCTCGTCGGCTAACAGCTCGATCACCTCGCTGTCGACCTCGACCTCGACGGGTATCAATTCGTTGTCGACCGGCCTCAGCTCGACCGATAGCTCGGTGATGTCGCTGTCGACTTCTACGTCCACCGGTCTCTCGTCGGCCAACAGCTCGATCACCTCGCTGTCCACTTCGACTTCGACCGGCATCAACTCGTTGTCGACCGGCCTCAGCTCGACCGATAGTTCGGTGATGTCGCTGTCGACTTCCACGTCCACGGGTCTCTCGTCGGCTAACAGCTCGATCACCTCGCTCTCGACCTCGACCTCGACGGGTCTGTCGTCGGCCAATAGCTCCATCACGTCCCTGTCGACCTCGACTTCGACTGGCCTGTCCTCGGCCAATAGCTCCATCACGTCCCTGTCGACTTCGACGTCGACCGGCCTGTCGTCGGCCAACAGCTCGATCACGTCGCTGTCGACTTCGACTTCGACTGGCCTGTCCTCGGCCAATAGCTCAATCGATTCGCTGTCCACGTCGACCTCGACGGGCCTCTCGTCGGCAAACAGCTCGATCACGTCCCTGTCGACCTCGACCTCGACCGGCATCAACTCGTTGTCAACGGGTCTCAGCTCGACCAATAGCTCGGTGACGTCGCTGTCGACTTCCACGTCCACTGGCCTCTCGTCGGCAAACAGCTCGATCACATCGCTGTCCACATCGACCTCGACCGGCATCAGCTCGCTGTCCACCGGCCTGAGCTCGACCGATAGCTCGGTGTCGTCGCTGTCGACCTCCACGTCGACCGGCTTGTCGTCCGCGAACAGCTCGATCACGTCCCTCTCGACCTCCACGTCGACCGGCCTGTCGTCCGCGAACAGCTCGATCACGTCGCTGTCGACCTCCACGTCGACCGGCCTGTCGTCCGCGAACAGCTCGATCACGTCGCTGTCGACCTCCACGTCGACCGGCCTGTCGTCGGCCAACAGCTCGATCACGTCGCTCTCGACCTCGACGTCGACCGGTCTGTCGTCGGCTAACAGCTCCATCACGTCGCTGTCCACGTCGACCTCGACCGGCCTGTCCTCCGCAAACAGTTCGATCACCTCGCTGTCCACGTCGACCTCGACTGGCATCAACTCGCTGTCCACCGGCCTGAGCTCGACCAACAGCTCGGTGACGTCGCTGTCGACCTCCACGTCGACCGGCCTGTCCTCGGCCAACAGCTCGATCACGTCGCTCTCGACCTCGACCTCGACGGGCCTCTCGTCGGCTAACAGCTCAATCACCTCGCTGTCGACCTCGACTTCGACGGGCCTGTCGTCCGCGAACAGCTCCATCACGTCCCTCTCGACCTCGACGTCGACGGGCCTCTCGTCGGCAAACAGCTCGATCACGTCCCTGTCGACTTCGACTTCGACCGGCCTGTCCTCCGCAAACAGTTCAATCACCTCGCTGTCCACGTCGACCTCGACTGGCATCAACTCGCTGTCCACCGGCCTGAGCTCGACCAACAGCTCGGTGACGTCGCTGTCGACCTCCACGTCGACGGGCCTGTCGTCGGCCAACAGCTCCATCAGTTCCCTGTCGACTTCGACGTCGACCGGCCTGTCGTCCGCGACCAGCTCCATCACGTCCCTGTCGACCTCGACCTCGACCGGCATCAGCTCGTTGTCCACCGGCCTGAGCAGCACGGACAGCACGATCACGTCGCTGTCGACCTCGACGTCGACCGGCATCGGCTCGTTGTCCACCGGCCTGAGCAGCACCAACAGCGCGGTATCGTCGCTGTCGACCTCCACTTCGACCGCGATCAACGCCGCGAAGACGCACTACTACAGCGTCAACGACAACGGCACGCAGCAAGCCAACTACGCGAACGACGGCGCCACGGGCACCAACGCCCTCGCCGCCGGCGTGAACGCCAGCGCGGCGGGCGCCAGCAGCGTGGCAGTCGGCGACGGCTCGAACGCGCAGACGGCAGGCGCGGTTGCGATCGGCCAGAACGCCTCGGCAACGGGCGGCAAGGCCGTGTCGATCGGCTCCGGCAACACTGCGTCCGGCGATGGCGCGGTCGCGATCGGCGATCCGAACGTGGCGACGGGCACCGGCGCAGTGGCGATGGGCGCGAACAACACGGCGACCGGCGACGGCGCGGTGTCGCTCGGCAACCAGAACACGGCAACCGGCGCCAGCGCGCTCGCCCTCGGCAGCGCGAACCAGGCCACCGCGGACAACACGATCGCGCTGGGCAGCCAGGCCACGGCCAGCGCCACCGGCGCCCAGGCCTACGGCTCGGCCGCCAAGGCCACGGCCGCCGACGCACTCGCCTTCGGCACGAACGCGCAAGCGAACGTCGCGAACTCGATCGCACTCGGCGCGAACTCGGTCACGGCGGCAGCCGTCGGCACGTCGAGCGCCACGATCGGCGGCGTCACGTACCCGTTCGCGGGCGGCTCGCCGGTCGGCGTGGTGAGCGTCGGCGCACCGGGCCAGGAACGCCAGATCACGAACGTCGCCGCGGGCCGCATCTCGGCCACGAGCACGGATGCGATCAACGGCAGCCAGCTCAACGCGACGAACACGGCGCTCAACACGCTGTCGACGTCCACCGCGTCGAACGTCGCGTCGCTGTCCACCGGCATCAACTCGCTGTCCACCGGGCTGAGCACGACCAACAGCAACGTGGCCTCGCTGTCCACGTCGACCTCGACCGCGATCAGCTCGCTGTCGACGGGCCTGAGCACGACGAACAGCACCGTCACCTCGCTGTCGACGTCGACGTCGACCGGCATCGGCTCGCTGTCGACCGGCCTGAGCACGACGAACAGCAACGTGGCGTCGCTGTCGACCGGCGTGACGAACATCAACAACCAGTTGAACCAGTTGTCGACGACGATCAACAACAACACGACGCGTGCAGTGAACAACAACGGCATCGCCGCCGACATGAACGGCACCGGCAGCGATCACCCGACCGTCACCGCCGGCTCGAACTCGGTGGCGATCGGCGCCGGCTCCAACGACGGCGGCCGCTCGAACGTGGTGTCGGTCGGCAGCGACCAGCAGCAGCGCCAGATCACGAACGTCGCGCCGGGTACGCAAGGCACCGACGCGGTGAACGTGAACCAGCTGACGCAGGTGCAGACGACGCTGTCGACGGCGCTGTCGGGACAGCAGGCGCAGATCAACTCGCTGGGTTCGCAACTGCAGCAGACCGACCAGATGGCGAAGCAGGGTATCGCGGCCGTGGGCGCGATGGCCTCGATCCCGCAGCTCGATCGCGACGCCAACTTCGGGATGGGCGTGGGCACGTCGACCTTCCTCGGCCAGAAGGCGATGGCGGTCAACATGCAGGCGCGCATCACGGAGAACCTGAAGGCGTCGATCAACGGTGGTTTCAGCGGCGGTCAGAAGGTGATCGGCGCCGGCGTGCTGTACCAGTGGAAGTAATGCGTCGCGCCGCCAGGCCGCCCAGCTCGCCAGCCGTGCGGCCCGCGGCGGCCCCGACGGCCAGACGAGCCCGCCGCGCAACCCGTGGCGGGCTTCAGTCAACCCAAGCATTGAGGATGTAACCGTGAACAAACTCGCTCTTGCGCTCGCGCTTTCCGCAACGGCCCTCGCCGCATGCTCGACCGCATCCGGTCCGACCTTCAGCGCCTCCGAACTGCAGCCGCGCGACGGCGTGCGCGCCTTCCAGGTGGACTGCCACGGCCTGCTGTCGGGCCCGCAGACCTGCATGAAGGCCGCCCGCAAGATCTGCGGCGACGAGCCCGTGCGCGCCGTCGATTCGGCCCGCGCGCTGCGCGACCAATCCGATCCGGCCACGCTGGTCTTCCAGTGCGGCGTCGCACAGGCCGAAGCGGCCTCGGCCGCCACACCCGCACCCGCTGCCGCCGTCGTCGAGCGCGTGAACCTGTCGGGCGACGCGCTGTTCGCGACCGACCACGCGACGCTCGCACCGACCGCGCGCGAATCGCTGGACCGGCTGCTGAGCGAGCGCGCCGACCGCACGTACTCCCAAGTGACGGTCACCGGCTTCACCGATTCGGTGGGCAGCGACGACTATAACCTCGCACTGTCGAAGCGCCGCGCCGAATCGGTCGCCGCCTATTTGAAGGCGCATGGGCTGAAGACCGATTCGATAACGGTGTCGGGTCGCGGCAAGGCCGATCCGGTCGCCTCCAACGCGACGCCGGAAGGCCGCGCCAGCAACCGCCGCGTCGAAATCCGGCTGCAGCACTGAGCCGCCTGCGGCCGCCCATGCGGCCGCGCTATCCGGCGGGCCGCACCCGCCGCGCCGGAACTCCGCCGGACCACCGGGCGCCGCTTCGCCGGCGCCCGTCCCCGTTGGCCATCGGCTATGTCAAAGTTCGTCACGCCCTGCCAAAAACGGCGGTTTCCATGCCACAATCGCCGCAGACAGTCGCCGGGGCAGCCTGCCCGACGCGCGCCGTGCGGGGCGTGCCCGGCGACACGCCGGCATCCGGCTGCCGCCTTCGCGAATCTCGTCGCGCGATTCGCGCACCGCGGCGCCACCGGCGCAAATCGAATCATGACGATCCACGGCGCGCCGCTGCCGGCCAGACGCTCGACGCGATGCCCGGACGCACGACGCCGCAGAGGAAACCAACCGGTGACGGACATCAATGAAGCCGCCGCGGGCGGCACCCGCAAGCAACGGCCGGCGGTCGGCATCTCGCTGTTTGCGCGCGACGGCCAGGCGATCTGGGAAAACGGCATCCACCAGAACATCGCGTTCCTCGCGATGATGCTCAAGCGCTCGGATCGCGTCGGCCCCGTCTATTTCCTGAACGGCGGCGACGCCACTGCCCTGCCGGCCGGGCTCGAGCTCGACGGCCTCGACATCCCGCTCGTGAAACCCGCCGACGTCACGCACGAACTCGACGTCGTGATCGAAATGGGCGCGCAGTTGCCGGTCGAATGGCTGCGGCACATGAAGGCGCTCGGCAAGAAGATCGCCGCGTTCTTCTGCGGGCACGTGTATGCGGGCCTGTGCGAGACGCCGATCTTCGGGAAACCGTCGGGGCACGTGTTCAACGGCGCACCGTTCGACGAAGTATGGCTGCTGCCGCAATACGACAAGACCGCCGCGCCGATGCTGCGAACGATCCTGCGCGCCCCCGTTCACCTGATGCCGCACATCTGGTCGCCGTACTTCCTCGAGCGCCGCGTGGCCACGCTCGCCGACGAAGGCGCGACGTTCGGCTATCGGCCCGGCCAGCGGCCGTGGAGGCTCGCGACGCTCGAGCCGAACATCTCGGTCGCGAAGTCCTGTCACTACCCGATGCTCGCGTGCGACGCTTTCTACCGCACGCGGCCTGATGCGGTGCAACACATGTTCGTCGTCAATTCGATGCACATGAAGGAACATCCGACCTTCCTGCACTTCGCGAACAGCCTCGATCTCGTGCGCCAGCACAAGGCGACGTTCGAACCGCGGCTCGACCTGCCGGGCTTCATGGCGCGCCACGCGGATGCGGTCGTGTCGCACCATTGGGAAAACGGACAGAACTATCTGTATTACGACGTGCTGTACGGCGGCTATCCGCTGATCCACAACTCGACGCTGATCGGCGACGCCGGCTATTACTACCCGGACTTCGATTCGGCCGCCGGCGGCCGCGCGCTGCTCGAAGCGTGGCTGCATCACGACGAACGCCTCGACGACTACCGCGCGAAAGCCGGCCGGCTGCTGCAGTCGGTCTCGATCGACAACCCCGCGAACCTCGAC
Source organism: Burkholderia sp. AU44665 (assembly GCF_030504405.1). Lineage (NCBI taxonomy): Bacteria > Pseudomonadati > Pseudomonadota > Betaproteobacteria > Burkholderiales > Burkholderiaceae > Burkholderia > Burkholderia sp. AU44665. Next base: position 7,204 of record NZ_JAUJRI010000017.1, read on the forward strand.
GCGTTCGTCTCGCGTCTGGTCGCCTGAACCGGAGCATACGCATGTCGGACTCCAATGCCCGTCAAGCGCCCGGCGAGGGCAAGCACCTCGTCGTCGGCGTGTCGCTGTTCGTACGCGGCGCCGGCCAGTCGCTGTGGGAAAACGGCATTTTCCAGAACTGCCTGCTGCTGATCCTGCTGTTGCGCCAGTCGCCGCTCGTCGCGGATGCCGTGATGGTCAACGGCGGCGAACAGGTCGCCGATCCGCAGATGATGCTCGGCGAGTGGAACGTGCCGCTGCTGTCGATGGACGAAGCGCTCGAGCGCTGCGACGTGCTGATCGAGATGAGCGCGCAATTCGGCGCGGACTACCTGCGCGCGTTCCGCGAGCGCGGCGGCAAGGTCGTCACGATGCGGGTCGGCAACGACTACGTGATCGACATCGAACGCGCGATGTTCGACAAGCCGTCGGGCTTCCTGTTCTCGGGCGCGCCGTACGACGCGGTGTGGACGATTCCCGAATTCGAGCGCTCGTGCCTGCACTATTACCAGACGGGCTTGCGCGCGCCGGTCACGATCGTCCCGCATATCTGGCATCCGATGCTGTTCGACAAGGCGCGCGCGACGCTCGGCGCCGGTTTGTCGTTCGGCTATCAGCCCGGCAAGCCCCGGTGGCGCGTGACGATGTTCGAGCCGAACATCTGCATGGTGAAGACCAGCATCATCCCGATGCTCGTGACCGAGGAAGCGTATCGCGCGAAGCCGGCGTTCCTCGAATTCGTGCGCGTGTGCAACACGATCCACCTGAAGGAACATCCGACGTTCGTGCACTTCGCGAAGAGCCTCGACATCGTGAACCACGGCATCACGACGTTCGAAAGCCGCTACGCGGTGTACGAGTTCATGGCCGCGTACGGCGACGCGGTGGTGTCGCACACGTGGGAGAACGCGCAGAACTACCTGTATTACGAGCTGCTGTACGGCGACTATCCGCTGATCCACAACTCGCCGTTCCTCGGCAAGGCCGGGTATTTCTATCCGGACTTCGATTGTCAGGCGGGCGGCCGCGCGCTGCTGCAGGCGTTCGCCGAGCACGACGCGAATCTCGACGCGTACCGCGAGCAGTCGAGGCACGTGCTCGACTCGGTCAGCATCTACAACCCCGACAACGTCGCGGCCTATACGGACGCGATCGCCACGCTCTATCGCGACGCGTGACCTGTTTCCGCCCCACGGAGCCGATCCGATGAAACTCAATGTCGCGATAACGATGAACGTGCAGCGCGACGCGACGCAGTCGATCTGGTACAACGGCGCGAACCAGCACTGCGTGTACCTGTACATGCTGCTGAAGCAGTCGCCGCTGATCGGCGAGGTCTGGCTCGCGCACGACGACGGCGTCACCGAGTATCCGCAGGCGCTGATGATGGACGCGTTCGGCGACGCGCTGCGGCCGCTGTCGGCCGTTGTCCACCAGACCGACCTGCTGATCGAGATGAACGCGTTCATCGACCCGTCGTACACGGACGTCGTGCGCCGGCGCGGCGGCAAGTGCGTGTCGTACCGCTTCGGCAACGACTACGTGATCGCGGTCGAGACGATCAACTTCGAGAAGAACGACTGGCGACCGAACCCGCACCGCGTGCAGTTCGACGAGATCTGGACCAATCCGCAGCACATGCACACGTGCGCCGCGTATTTCCAGGCCGTGTACCGCGCGCCGGTGATCGAGCTGCCGCATATCTGGTCGCCGTACTTCATCGAACGCAGCCTCGACGCCGATCCCGAGCTGAAGGCGCGCTTCGGCTATCGCAATCACGGCCCGGCCAAGCGCATCGCGTTCTTCGAGCCGAACCTGAATGTCGTGAAGAGCGCGATCGTGCCGATGCTCGCCGCGAACGCGTGCTACGTCGACCATCCGGAGCTCGTCGAGCACGTGTACATGACCAACACGTTCGACAAGAAGGAGAACGTCGCCTTCAAGCATCTCGCGCTCGGGCTCGAGATGGTGCGCGACGGCAAGGCCACCGCCGACGTGCGCGCGCCGTTCGTCGCGTGGGCCGCGCATCACACCGACATCGTCGTGTCGCACCACTGGGAAAACGGCCTGAACTACCTGCTGTACGACGCGCTGTACGGCAACTACCCGCTCGTGCACAACTCGCCGTTCCTGCGCGACGTCGGCTACTACTATCCGGACTTCGAGATCTTCGATGCGGCGCGCGCGATCGCGACCGCCGCGCAGACGCACGACGCACGGCTCATCGACTACGCAGCCGCCGCCCGACGCTGCCTGCACCAGGTCGACGCGCTCGCCGAGCACAACGTGCGTGCCTATTCCACGCAGATCCAGCACCTGTTCGCCGATCGCCCGCTCGGCTGATTGCGATCGCACGCGCCCGTCGCGTTACACCCGTACCCGATCGCCGCTTTGCGCGGCGAACGCGCGGCCGTGCCGCCGTCCGATGCGCGCGAGCACCGCGAAACAACGGGCTGCCGACCGGCCCGCGCGGCCCGATTGCCTGACGAGGCTGTCGCATACGCCGCGCGCGATCGCCGACTCGTCACCGCACGCGCCGGCAATGACGCCCGCGTAATAGTGCCGCGCCGCCAGCTCGCGGCCGCCCGCGTCGAGCGGGTTCATCCGCTGAATGCGGCGCGCGACCGTCGTCAGGCCGTCGAGATAGGGCGCGACATCGATCGGGGCATCGGGCGACTCGGCGCCCAGTTGCCCCAGCATGTCGGCCAGTTCGGCGAGGGCGATCAGGCCGCGCACATCGGTTGCCTGCGTGCCCGTTCCGCCTCCGGCTTTCGTCTCCGCCATCTCCACGCCCCTTTTTGCGATTCGTCCCGCCCCCGACGCGCATCCCGCGCATCGCCCTGCCCGTTCCCGCGATCACGCGGCGGCCGGCGACCGCCACGAAAAGCGGATACCCTGCGCCCACGCGACGCCGGCATCCACGATGATCTGCCGGTCCATCTCGCTTTCCACACCCTCGACGACGACGTGCCGCGCACCTTCATGCGCAAACGCGATCAACCGGCGAAACCGGTATCGCCCGATCGCGTTGCGTTTGATCATCGACAGAATCGAGCGGTCGAGCTTCACGATGTCGGGATTGCCGACCACCAGATTGTTCAATGCACTGAAACCGACACCGAAATCGTCGATCGCGATCCGGCACCCGGCGCGCCGGAGGCGGTCCACGAACGACCGGCCCGCGACAGGGTTCAGCGGCCCCGTCTCCGTGATTTCGACCACCAGCCGCGCCGCCACCGACGGCTCGCACTCGAGCCGCCTGAAGATCGCGAGCCACGCGTCATCCACGACCGCACTGGCCGCCGCGATGTTGCACCCGTACACGGCACCGGTATCGGCGCGCAGCGCGTCGATCATCCGGCCGACCACCAACCGGTCGAACCAGCGCATCAGCCCGAGCGCTTCGAGGCGCGGCAGGAAGGCGAGCGGCGGCAGCGCGTCGCGCTCGCCCCATCGCAGCCGCGCCAGGCATTCCTGGTACAGCACGCCGCCCGACAGGTCGGCGCGGCACACGGGCTCGCGCGCGAACCCGAGCCGGCTTTCGACGAAACTGCGTACCGACGCGAGGTCGGGATGATCGTCGCGCGCGCCGAACACGCGGTCGATTTCGTCGCGATTCGCTTTCCGATTCGCCTCCTGGCGAGCTTCGACCGCATTCATCCGGCGCTCCGGCAAATGGCGAGCCGCCGATCGCGACTCGACCTCAACACATCAGCGGAACGAGCCGACCTCGACGCGCTCCGCCGCCCTACCCGGCCCATCCTGTCATGTCGATTTTTCCGGGGAGCGGACTGTTCGCTGCGGCGCCGTCAAATTCGATATTTTTTGCGATATTCGGTTACCTGAAATACATCACGCACGCACGATGCCGACAGTGCGACAGGTTACACAACCTGAATTACAAGGAACCCGAAGCTTGAGTCGTTTATCTTTTTCGTCGAAACAGTTTTATCTGAATCGTCTCTTCTCGAATTCCGCCGTCTCGGGAATCAGGGCACCGTCAATTGATCTGACCAATACCGTGCCGTGAAGTACCGATCAGGCGAGACAGGCCGCGGTGAAACACCGTTCTCCATACACGAGCCGCCCCGCGAGAAACCCGTTTCCGCACACCATTCGATCATTGCGGCATTCAATTTTCACGTTTCAAACGATATTATTAAAATTCCATGCAGAATCAATCTACATTTAATCAATAATACCAAACTTCAATTATATGAAGATTATGGATTGAAACATGTTTAACAATTTTTCCAACTTGTTAACCTATAAACTTGTTTTTGACGGACTTCCCTCGGAGCCGTCAATTTCGTGCCTTCGAAAACCGTCGAACCGATCGCGTTCGGCGGTTTCTTTTTTAACGGCATGATTTCGTCAGACATGAGGGCGGGACAAACCCGGCGGTGGCAGACGGCGCGCGGGCCGCAACGAACCGGTACCGCGGAAAATCGGCTTCAGGCAGCCGTCGCGCCGATCAGGTTCGCGAGCAGCGCGTCGTACTCGGCGACGAGCGCCAGATTCGACGACGTGTAACGGCCGAGGATCTCGCGCTGGCGCCGCGTGTACGCCTGCCAGTCGTCGTCGTGCGTATGCAGCGCGCGCAGCAGCGCATCGGCGCCTTGCTGCACGTCGTTGTCCGGATAGTAGTAACCGAGATCGGGCGCGAGGCTCGCATTGTGCACCAGCGGATAGCCCTGCCAGCACACGTCGAAATAGAAATAGTTGAGCGGGTTCGACCACTGGTGCGACACGACGATATCGGTCAGGTCGGCCAGGAACAGCGGCGTATCGAAACGCCCGACGAAGCTCGCCTTGCCCGCGCGCACGATGTCGAGATAGTTCATCAGCATCACGAACTCCGGGCTGTCGTGCGCGAGGCGATCGGCGTTCGTCACGTGCGTGAAGCAGATCGCGTCCGGGTCGCGGCGATACGCTTCATCGATGATCAGCATCGGATACACGCAGAACTTCACGACGTTGTGGTTCGGCTCCATCACCGTGAGCCGCTTGCCGGGCTCGCTGCGCGGCCGGTATTCGCCGTGCTCGGGCAGTGAGCGCGCGCGTTCGGTCAGGAACATCGGATCCCACACGAACGGCACGACGCGCCCCGGGCAGCGACGCAGCGACTGCAGGAACGGCAGCGACGACGGCGCGATCTGCGGAATTGCCCATACCTCGTCGTAGCCGCGGTTGATGAACAGCGAATCCCACAGCCGGCGGCCGAACAGCATCGACTCCATCGCGTTGATGTACTCGACGCCGCAGCAATAGCTGACGAGCTTCACGCCGCGCGCTTTCAGGTAGGCCGTCTGCTCGCCGTCGATTTGCCCGCCAAGCTCGATCATCACGTCGAGCGCGTCCTTCATGTCGGCGAACGCGCGCGTGTCGTACACGCTGCGGTCCCACGGCAAGGCGTCGGTCAGCGGCACGTCGGTCGTGTTGACCAGCGTCACGCGGTAGCCGTGCGGCGACGCCATCAGCAGCTTCGCGAGGAACAGCGCGTTCTGCTTGATGCCGTTGATCCACAGGCTTTCGTCGGGGGCACGCAATCCGATCGTGATGCCGATGCGCAGGCCGGTCAGGACAGGAGACGTCATCGTCGGCAGGATGGAAAGTTGAACGGGGATGGCATGGCGCAGTGTAGCGCGCGAAGCGCCGCCTGCGTCAAGCGGCGGCAATCCGGCATTCTAGCGGAGCGCCAGCCGCACACTGTCAGGGATGGTCAGCGGCCGGTCCGGAGCGCTTTTCAATGGAAGAAGAGCCCGTTGTGCGCCAGACATGGCCGAGTTAACTCTCACCATCAGGGATTCCGTCGCCGACGATCAAGCTCCCGAAACCGCACCTCGTTCATGGAACCAGCTCCATCCGATTGCCCGTCACGACCAGCTTGACGGGATCGGATTTCTTCCATTGCGATTTCGGGATCAGCAGTTGCCATTCGGCACCGGCTTGGTTACGGAAGAATCCCGCGACACCGACAACTTGCGCATCATCCGCCATGGGCGCCGACAGCTTCACCGTGGCGCCAGGCCCGAGCGTGGTTTCCATACTGCCGAGCAGATCGGCCCTCAGTAACGCTCTATCGTCATCGAGCAACTGGGCGTAACGCGCTTTTTCGAAGACCTTCGCGTCTTTCAGCTGGTAAACGCGCACCACAACCGGTAATGATTGACCCTGCTCATTTTCGTTGAGCGCGGAACGACTTTCGATCACCAGATTCATCTGCTTGACCTTCGCGACGAATACCGCGCGCGTCGTATCGACCGCCGTATCCATCACCGACTGCCACATGCCGCAGCCGGACATCGCCGCGACCATCAGCGCACCGACCGCTACCAGTCGAATGCTTCGCATCCTGCGATGGTTTCTCGGTATCACAACCAGTCTCCCTTCTTGCTCACGCACGGATAGCGCCGAATCGGCCCCCCGACGCCTTCGTACAGAACGAGTCGCACTGCAAAGTGGCAACACGCGTAGCGGCCTACGAAACGGCTGAGTACGTCGCCGAATAGCGCGACGTCGCCCGGCCCGGCGAAACCCGACGGCTCGATACCTACGTTCACATTCACGATGCGATCGACGCGCATACCGAACCGTTCCGTTTCCTCGTCGAGCCACACGTAATGGATCGCCTCGATACGTCGCCGGTTATCGTCCTGTCGCGTCCAGTCGTACAACGACAGCGCGCCGCGCAGCACGTTCGCGTCCATCATGTTCAGCTCGGTTGTGCCTGCCGCGTTGAAGTGAGAAATCACCCGCCAGTCATAGTCGCGCCCGCGCGGCGGATACAGCGGCATCGTCGGGGCCGTCAGGTTGCATACGCTCTCGACACCGTTAAAGGTCGAAGCAGGCGTGGCAATCGTCGATTCACGCAGGGCCATGCGCGGCAATCGGCCATTGTTTGCCAATACCCGGACCGTCACGTGCGCGTCCGGCAAGCTGCCCGGCTCATCCCATGGATGCCCGCCCAACGTCACGACCATCTCGCGCTGGCCGGTCACGCCTTGCCGAATCGACGCGTGGTAGTAGCGATCCGGCGATTCGTGCCGCATCATCCCGCCGCGGTGACGGAATTCCTTGATCGACCGATACGCGTATTGATTGGCGGTGCGCGGATCGGTCGCCACGACCGACAGCGCATCGTAGGGCTCGACGTGCTCGCCCGCCGACCGGGGAGGGAGCACCGGATAGTCGCGATCGTGTCCGTTGGGCCGGATTGCCTGCGCGTCCAGTTCGAACAGGTTGATCACCGGCGTGCAGAACAACCGGATATTGTCCGCGCCGAACGTGGCGTCACCGGGTATCCGATCCCGGATCACGATTTCGAATTCAAGACGCGTTTCGCCCGGTGGCACACTCGCCGCGTCGAAACCGCACAAGTCGACGAAGTGGAACTTCTCAGGGAACGCGAAATATTCGAGCATAGTCTGCTCGCGATCGAGAGCGGCGTCGCGTGCGTCGTGATCGACGGGCCACAGTCGCTCCTGTGCGCCAAAGCCAGCCGCCTCGAACCGCATCGCCGGACGCGGCTGTAGCTGGCCGTCGAGCAGGCGCGGCATGCGCACGCCGATCGACTCGACCTGGCGCGTGAACACTGCGTACAGCGCGGATGCGGTCGGCCGGTCGCCATGCAGGTAAAGCCGGATACGCGACAGGTCATCCAGCAACCGCTGCTCGCGGTGCAGCAGGTCGAACGCGAGCCGAATCACCGTGCGACCGTCCTCGCGCATACGCGCACCCGCCTCGCGCACGCCGAGCGGCAACAGGGTTACCGCCTGAGTGGTCCGATAAACGCATATCGTCCCGTCCTGGCCGACCGGTGTCGAATGAACCTGTAGCCCCGGCGGCAACGTATCGAGAATCCGCGCCTCGCCGGTGCGGGGCATGCACGCAAGGATCGCCAGCGACGGAATCGTGCGACCCGCATGCGGCCAAAGGTGGTCGATCAGCGGATCGGTGATTTCCGAATAGACGTCGTCGAGCTTCATGCGCAGCCGGCTCGTGAGGAAAGCGAAGCCCTCGTAAGTCTGCTCGACACTGTCGTGGAGTGCGCCGGGCATCATCGTCATTCCCACACGGCGGGCACCTTGCGGCTGTTCCTTCGCAAATTCCCGCGCCGCTTCGCGCAGGTAGCGCATCTCGGCATCGAAGTAGCGCAGGTACGGATCGTCCTCCGCGCCGAAGCCGACGCCTTCGGGCATCACCGGTTTGTTTTTGCCTTCACTCATGGCTGGAGATCCTGTGGCAGCGGCGGCAGGAGCGGCATGGTAGATACGACACCGGCGTTGCCGACGATGAAAATGCGATCGGGCATTCGGAATCCGCGCAGTTTCAGCAGGCCAATCGGCCCGGCGCCGACCTGTGTGCGCAGCACATACGAAAGCGGCTCGCTGCTCCCGGTGTTCCACGTGAGCCGATAGCGCGTGCTATCAAGCTGCTTGACGTCCGCCTTGCTCAGCAGACGCAGGAACGCCCAATCGCCGGTCGAATCAAACGCCTGCCGCAGGCCCGCGTCGAGCGTCTGCCACGTGAGCCCCGCGTGTCCGTTCAGGCCATTGCCTGGCCACGCCAGCGGCGTCCAGCGTTCCTGCTGATTGAAATAGACGATCTGCTTGCCGTCGATCGACAGTTCCGAGCGTGTTACCTCCGGCGTCGGCAGGGCCATCATTTCGAATTTCTGTCCCGCGTCGCCCTGCAAGTAGAGCTGCGCGCCCACAGTCGACAGCTGCCGGACGGCGCTCAGGAATTTCGGGTCGAACTGCAGCGCCTGCGGCGCAAACTCGTTCGGCACCCAGTGATCGCCCTCCAGCTTCATCACGCCGGCCAGTTGTGTAGTGACGAAACGCGAAATCAATCCGGTGTCGGGCCGCACATAGCGGCCAAGCTCAGCGAAGGATGCATCGGCCTGCGTATCGAAGAACGGATAGCGGCCGCTCATCGCCGCGTTGAAGGGCGCGGCAACGCTGGCTCGCCATGCGTCGTTCAGGCTCGCTGCGGCCGGTTGCAGGATCGTCTGCCATGCGGCCTCGAGCGGCTGCGCAAACACCGCATCACCAAAACCCGCCCATGCCGCGCCCAGACTTGCGGCCGTCAGCGCCGCGTCATCGCGTGCTTGGGACAGCTCCGACAACTTCCCCTGGAACACCGCCTGCGCGAGCGAACGCGCCATCGCCTGCGCATCCGGACTGCCGGAAATCTGCTGCAACTTCAGCCGCATCGTCGTGACTGCCGTCAGGTAGCGCGACAGGCTCACACCGGTCAGCGCGATACCGGCCGGCAGAGCGCTCTTCGCGTTTGCAGCGGCCGGCGACGCGCCCGTGTCGCTCATCAGCATGAGCAGCGGACCGAACGGCTTGTCGAGCGGGCTGACGACGGCCGCCCCTGCCTGCTCGTCCGTGCCGATCAGGTCTTGCGCCTTGCGCACCAGCGTGTCAACCAGCGCCTGCGACGGGCGGCCCGCCTGGGCCTGATACTGCGCGGATTTCATCAGCGCGATCAACGGCGAGGTCTGTGCATCCGCGAGCCGCGAAAGCTGTGCCACCGCACCGCCGAGATTGGATGCCGGCTGCCATTTCATACTGTTGAGCATGCGCTGCCACGCAGCCGTGTACTCGTCAAAATAACGCGCCGTCAGCCGCTGCTTCAGTTCCTCGGCCGCGCGCTTCTCGTCGACGATCGGCTTGGCTTGGACCATGCCCTGTGCGAGCGTATTGCCAATCGGCTGCGGCGCCTGCGAACCGGTCAACACCCAGTCACCGCTCACCCGGCGTTCGCGGGATGCCTTGTCGATCGCCGCAGCGATCATCCCGTCCCATGCCGCGCGCGTATAGATTCCCGGTACAGTCTGCGACGCCGTGAACATCCCGTAGGCATCGGAACCGTTTAAAAGGGTTTCGAGCGACGCGTCGGCGTATTTGTTCGTAACGTCGTCGATAATACTTTGGTACACCGTGTCGTCGGCCGATGCGAGTCCCATTTGCGTGATCAACATGTTCCGGGTCGCGGTCACAACACCGTCGTCCATCGCGATCCGCCATTCGGGATGCGCTTTGAGGTGATCGGCGTAAAACGCCGCGAGCCGCCGGCCGGTATCGTCGCGCTCGCCTAGCGGCATCTCGACGGGTCTCGGCCACAAGGCGACCAGCAGGCGCCTTAGAAACGCCGGATCGGCTCGCGACGGATCGCCAAGCATCAGGTAAGTCTTGAGCGCATTGTAGGTACTGCTGCGTATGTCCTGCGATTGAAGGCTGTCGGCGCGCGCCTGGTCCGCGGCTTTCAGCAACCCGTCGATCGTTTGCACGACGGGTATCTGCAAGTTGCGGGTCGCCGCGATTCGGTATGGTTGCCAGAGGCCGCTCAGGATTTCGTCATTGCGCGACAGGCCCGCGCGCAGGTACCACGGTGCGCCATGGTGCTGCCGGTATTCAAGCTTTTCCATCAACTGCTGTAGCGCGAGTTGCGTGCGCCAGGCAACTGCAGTCTGTGGCCGGGCGCCGATGGCAGCATTCGCCGTCGCCTGCGCCTCGCGCATGAGTTGCTGGTTGCCAATGAACGACGTGGTCATCCATACGCACCATGCAATCGTGGCAAGGGTCACACACATCGCCAGCGCGTTCGACCAGCAGAACCCCACGCGCCGACCATTGCCTCGTCGATTGGCAATTTCCAGCCACGTCGGCAACAACGCGGCGGGTTGCCTCGCGAACTCAACCGTTCCGTTCGGAACAGTTGCAGCGTTTGGCGCCGCGCTCCTGTCCCCACCCTCGGCGACCGGGGCAGGCGTCGGCATGGTCACCGTCGTCGCGAATACGGGTGCGAACATCACGCCCGCCAGCGGTGCTCGCAAACAGTGCGAAGCAAGTAGCGCTTGCCAGCTCGCGACGATGTGTTCGTGCTGTTTGCCAATGTATCGCGAGATCTCGGCGAGACAGGTGATGTGCGAGGCTTCCGTACAAAGCCGCACGCCTGCGTCCGCCGTATCACGTTCGATAGCGGCAAGCTGATCGCGCAAGGTGGCGACCGCCGCGGGCGCCCCGTTGTGTGCGAGTTGCGAAAATGCGCCAATCGCGTCGAACGTCTCGGGGCTCCCTCCCCGCACGGGCACCGCATGCAGGAAGGTAACGGGCGCGGCCCAGCCGAGATCGTTCGCGAGCGCGGCAAGCACACGCGGCAGCTCGGTATCGCGCTCATCCGCGTCCGTAACCTGCACCACGCTATCGACCGGCCGGCGACGACGCAGCATCCGGATTTGGCGGCGCCACTCACCCGCCTCGATACCGTCGGGTTCGGCGTGCACGAGGATCGCATTGCCGACGGACATCGCACCCGCGCGCTTGAGGCCGGGCGCGACTTTGTCGATCAACACGTTCGTCCCGTTCACCAGCAGCCATGGTGACCGGTATCGCCAGCGCCAGCCTTGCGAGACACGTAGCTCATCGACCATACGTTGCAGACGGGCATCGCGTTTCAGCGGCTTCCGCGCCTTCGTCGTGTCGCCGGTCTCCTTGCGAAACATCTGTCCGGCGACGGCATACGCGCCGATGAAAAACAAGCTGATGTGAATAGCGATGAAGAGAATCAGGGCGATGACGATGACGATCACGACCTGCATACGCGCCATGCCGGGCGAGAGATCGAACAGATCGCCGCGGCCCCACACGAGGCCAATCGCGAACGCGGCGGCGATCAGCGCAGCAGCGATCACGCCCCAGAGCGCGACGCGTCCAGAAGGCGCAGATTCGACAGTATGGGCCGAGTCAAGCGGTCGCAAGGTCAGTTTCGGATCGATCATGCTGAGTGTGTTCAGGCAACAAAGTTTCCTTCCCATGCGTACCGGGAAGGACGTGAACAATGGCCGACTGCACGCCATCGACGATCAGTTGCGGCGTGCCCGCCGCACCCCATTCGCTTGCGGCTGCGACGGACAGCCAGCCGCTGGCGTTACCGAAATCGCCCACGATGTAGGCGAGGTCGCATTGGGCGTCGCCACTCGCAAGCGCATCCAGGTTCGCGATACGCAGCCCCTGATTGCAACGCTTGACGGCACGCGTGACCCACGCACGCGTCACGGCAGCGAAATCCGCGCTGCCCCATATCACCGCATTCGCGAAGCCGTACTCGATCTCGTCGGCCTTGCCCTCGACGGGTCGATGCAGGGCTGCCACCACGGGCACATCTTCCGGTAGAGCGTAGAAGCCGGCATCGAGCAGTATCGCGACACATCCCTCCGTGCTGCCGGTCGGAGGCTGTTCTTCGTGCCATGCCGTTGCAATCACAAGCAGCGGGCATGCCTCGCGAGCGTCGAGCCATGCGTCGGCCACCAGCAACCCGTGCGAAGCAGGTACGGCCAACACGGTGAGCGATGGCAGGCCCGCCAATTGGAGCGCGTCGCGCACCTCCTGTTCGCGCAAAGCTTCCTCGCCGGGTTCGGCCAGCACACGCACCTTTGGCCAGTAAGCCGATTCATACTGCGTGAGCGCGTGCAGGCTCGGGGTGAGCGAGTCAAGCGCTTCGGCGATCTTGAGTGCAAGCTCGGTAATGGGTCGCGTTGGAGCCGCATCGGCCCCGCTTTCCTCCGCCGGATCGGCCACGTCGGGTTCAGCGAATGTTTCCGGAGGATCATCAAAGCGGCAATGCTCGACGACACCTGCGCCAAAACGGGGCTGCTGCTGTCGCGGCAGACGCGCGCCAACACGAATCGCCTGGGCAAGCGTCTGATCGTTCAAGGGAAGGCAGTAGCCGATGCCAAGCACCCGTAGCGGCTGCTGCGCGAAACGGATGCGCTCCGCCAGCCATCGGTCGCGATGGAGGTTGCGGTGATACGCGCGATACCACACGGCCTCATAGCGCGCTCGCTCGATCGCAAAGAGAAAGCCGAAAAAACCGTTCGGGATACCTGCGGCGCAGAACCAGAACCATGGGCTGCCCGCGCGTTCACCCTTCGGCCATATCAGCAGGACAACGGCCGCTCCGGACACCGCGCAGGTCAGCCAAATGCAGAACCACCACGGCCAGAACCGTGGGCCGCGCGGATAAGCGCTCGGGCGCCCCGCTCGAGAGAGGTCGACGGGCATTATTCGAAGTGGACGTTCGGCAGCGACGAGATCAACCGACAGCCACATGCGCAGCGATGGCCGTCCAGCGCGAATGGCTTGTGGCCGCGATCGGCAAACTTGTCGGTGCCCTCGTCAATGACGGTCCGGCCGTGCAGTTCGCAGATCGCCTCGTCGCCTTTACGAGCAAGCGGGCGGCCCATGAATGTCGTCCAGGGCGAGCCGCTGGTGACTTCGCCGCCGTGTTCGAGTTTGTCGGCTTTGCGGATGGGAGATTTCATAACAGCCTCAAAATCAGTTGTTAATCTTTGCATTTCTGCATTGAAAACTGTGGCTCCGACCCTGGATCAGAAGACTTGATTTTCATATCTTTTATATCTATGACATCAAATCCAAAACGGCTAGAAATTAACATCGACCTCCGATCAGAACCAATCGCAACATCATATATCCCGCCGCCGTATGTTCTTTTTAAAATCATGCCCAACTTAGGTTTTAATATATAAATTGAAAGAAATGTTGCTTGAGGACTGCGAAGATCTATCTTGTTTGGCAACCCATAAACAACGAAGCTCTTTTCATCCAAAGAAAAAACACCCCCATCAATACTGTGATCAATTTTAACTACCCCTATTTCCTTCCCGTCTCGCTTAACGAGTATTTCGGCCTGACCAGTAGCCTGCGCTGAATATCTTCCGTCACAAGATGTAACAACTTGCGCACGCGCATTCGACAGTAAAATTGTCAACAAAAAAAATTAAGATAAACTTCTTCATGCCTTGTCTCCCAATATTCGTTGCGTCTTTTGTCCGTCCGTCCGGCGTATTGTCCGCCTCGCAGAACAATCATTTCTTGTCGCGCACGAAATTTTTCCATACATTGACCACAAAAACCGCCAACGCGCATCAATAATCATCTTCGAAAATTGAATAATCTTTCGCACGTTTTTCTGTCAATTTCGACCGATCTTCCCGCTCGTATTTCAATGATTTCAAATTTTGCGTCTATCCCACATTGATGTCGATCCAACGATATATACTTTCCATCAAGTGATATAACAGGATTCATATCTGAAGATGCCTCCTCTTCCAATTTGGAATTACTTACAGTGGTTCGATAGAATCCTGGAATTTCAACCAAACTCCTGTCACTACCGATCCTCCCAACAATCGCCACAAAACCCAAGGGAGAAACAGCTACCGGCACCATTGATGCATAAATTCCCGCTTTGACGTTTACGTCCGACAGGAAGCCCACATGCGGGGCTGCGCGCCTCACATGAACCGGCCTGCCGGCCTTGCAATGATTTAATTCATTGACAAGAACGTAGTCAGTACCGGACACGATAACCGCCTCACCGTCGGAACTCAGCGTAGTGTCTATTGGTTATTTGTCGATTAAGCAGTGAACGTCCCCAGTCATAGTTCGCACGGTCAAATCGAAAGATTTTACTGTGGTCGCAACACTAGTAGTCCGGCAGCAACCTTGAGCCGAGGCAGCCAGCAGACCAATAAGTACGAACATTTTTACTTTCAAAGGAGAACCTCCCTGACCACGCAAATATATTAAATTCTCTTATCAAACCCACTCAATCATCGCTGACAATAATTTGTGCAATTACCCCCCCTCACAACAATCATTTATTTTTCGGCAGCGAATTTGAATATTTTTTCTCTAGTACCTTTCGAATCGATTCAGCATCCTTATAACGGGCATGCGTTGAGCGCCCATCGCGGAAACCACATTCACATTGGTTCAAGAAAGGTGCGCTGGCATCACTTTGCAGTCCGGCAAAGACAGCTCCCGCTTGAGGATCGCCAGTCAACTTGTAGACATAGCCATCGTAATACTCCCCACCGTAGTCGTAATGATTCAGTGGCGTTCGCACCAAAACAACGACCTCCTTACTCTTTCGATCATGATCTGCATTCGCAAAAAACACAGTATAAATTTCAGGAACCCCATCATCCTTCACATAACGATCGAATAATACATCGCGCCAAATATGACTCTTATCATAAAATATTAGATGCGCATCAAGCACGTAAGGCCCATCACCTTTAGCATAATCACGAAAACTAGATGTATTCGCGACAAAATAAATATACACCCCTTGCATTGCGGGTGCCGCATCGATGATCGGCGGCTGCAATTTATGAACTTCTCCAATACGGGCCTTTATTTCCGCCTGAATAGTGGCTGGAACATCGGCCGCATAGACTCGATGCACTGAGAACAGACAAAATAACACCAGTGAGACACCGAATACAAATCCGTGTCGACCACCCATAATAGCCAACCCTCAAAAAAATCAACCCTAAAAATTCCCAATCGATAAGTACGCACCGCCCCTCAAAAGCACACGTTATTTATAATTTATCTCGAGTTTTCATCTTTTTTATTGACGATCCATTATTCCCATTGCCGCTAAATTAAGCCATTTATCACCTCTCAACCGACAACCTAGTAATACACCTTTTAGGAACATTTCTACTCCAATAAGTGCTAACCAAATAACGCCTCTTTTCACCCATCCTAAGGTTAGCAAATTCATCCCCGCATGAAGGAAACCTCTCCACAAACTCATTAGACGATGGGGAAGACGTGAAAACCCTATCGACTTCATACGTCCCCATTCCATCGTCCGCATGCGACACCCAAAAGCCGAGCCGCCCGCTAAAATCATAATTACCGATTTTTATACTAAGTGGCTTTTCTGAATCGATAAATATTTCCCCCTGCTTAACCCCGCTCTTTCCAGATAAGCTCCAAAACAAATTTTGCCCCTTAATTCTCACTAGGGCCATGATCCCCGGAGATGGAGCAAAGGTCCTTAAAACATCATCAGCCCACGCGAAAAATGATGTCGAGAACATCACTACAGCCAGCAAAGTCCTGATAATCTTCATTGATCACTCCGGCTTAAGCATGTTTACCAACACCGCTTTTTGAGGCGAGGCGGATTAGCTAACACCACCCCATCAACATCAACTCCATCGCCCAAGACGCGCGTTCTAAATACTGAGTACGGCTGCCTCTCGCCGCATCCACTTTCACCACCATTAACGAGCCGATTCATAAAATCTACGTTCTAAGCTGAAACATCTTCAATATCCACTCAAAAAAAACTTGCACTCACTTTCGACTCGCACGAGATGTCAAAAAAATCGAAATGATGAGAATAGATAATTGAAAGCGCGCGCCCTCTCCCTACCGACCTTCAACGTCCGGTCTCCGTAGTACAAACGAAAAACAGTCGAACGTGCACCATTACCAGCAATGAAAACCCATTGTTGCTTTTGATATTCAACAATGGCTCCCGTCGGTTTTATTGCCGGGTAGCTTATGATATAGAGGTCACCACCTGACAACTGAACATGTTCCTTCGAGACCGCCCTAAATAGGCCGTTTTGAGCCGCTCCGTCTACCGACTCAACTTGCGCCAGACGATCCCCCACCGGAATCGCCTCGACAGTCAGGGCAAAATCTGTCAAAGCGCGCCAGTCGTCGGGCATGTGCGGCATAGGCCCAGTTCGTTTAAGCCGAAGCTTCCCCGTATATAGAAACGGTATGTAGCACTCATCTTTCCCTAATGCGATGGTGTGCCCAACGTCGACATACTCAAGGCCATTGGGGATCGCAAACGACAAATGACAATCATCCCTCAAGACCCTCTCCGGTTCCTTGCCACTCGCCGAACACACAAAGACCATAAAGCACAAAATACTCACCCCCCGCAAAATGAATCGCCTCATGATTCCTCACATTACCGGCTTGTAGCCTACATTCGGCACCACCTCCCAACCACCCACCTACCTACCCAAGCAAATTAATTTTTCTCACATTTTTGCATTTCAAATCCTGGAACATACGTCACATC
The DNA here is from genome assembly GCF_030504405.1 of Burkholderia sp. AU44665. Lineage (NCBI taxonomy): Bacteria > Pseudomonadati > Pseudomonadota > Betaproteobacteria > Burkholderiales > Burkholderiaceae > Burkholderia > Burkholderia sp. AU44665. The sequence goes on from NZ_JAUJRI010000017.1 coordinate 24,154, forward strand.
AAACGAATGTGTCCTCTCTTTCTCGACATCCATCACCTCAACTCCAAATCGAATATTAATAACGATAAATTTTCGATCGTCACTAAATTCGGCATCATATACTCCGCCCCCCATAAATCCCTCCCCTACAGCACGAACACCCCTCCCAATCAAATATATAGAAGGGTATAAAACTTAGGAAATCGACGATCCATCGCAAACGGAAGCCCAAATATAATCAACACGTAATCGTCGAGACTAAATACTCCGCCATCGATAGAGTGATCGATTTTCATCGCCCCAACGTGCCTCCCACCCCTCAAAACAGCCATTTCTTGGGGCCGCTGATTTTCGCCACATAACTTTTCCATCGCAAGACGTTTCTATTCCGGCCTTCGCACCACCATGGAAAATAACCAAAACCAAGTGAAGTGCAATTTTTCTCACAAGCCGCCTCGAAATTCGCATCCATGGTTATTTATCGATTTTTATGGATTTAATGATCTCATTAATCACCCTCACCTTACCCATTGCCTTTTCACTAAGCCTCCCGCCCGGAGCGGGTGGCTTCTCAATGATGGCAGAGACGAAAATTACCGGAGGTGTATTGGATTTCTTAGATGAAATCAATGCTGCTTCGTAACAAATCGCGGGGCGCTTTTCTGCAGTGTCAGAAATATCGCAGAGCGTGTTGTCAGCCTCATAAACGATAAAATCTCCAATTTCTTCCTTTCTTGTTTCATAGAAACCACCGTAGCTCCCTTCTACATATACAAGAGCATCATCAGGCAATGAGGAAATTCGATTTTTACCTTCCGAAGGAAGCTCTCCGTATTTAATGAATCCATTGTCTTGGAAAATTTTGTCGGACGTTTTGTCGTATAGACATATGGTAGCTATCGTTTCCAGCCGATTAACATCTACGCATACGGAACCGGAACCATCCGGATTGGCTCGCTTGTTTTCGTATGCAGGCAAATGAATTTTTGTTTCGTTATCAAATGTAAAATTTTTCGCATATAAAGGCGACGCGAATCCAAGCAAGACAGTTGCGATGAGAGACATGACGAAATTTCTCATACCAGATCCATTAATATTCTTGAAATGCGTTGAGTGTGATTGATACGATCTTCCAGCCCGTTTGGCTTGCTCGTCTTTTTGTTTATCCCGTTGATAGCGCGAGACACGACGAAAATCGATTGAGCAGAGACATCCATCTCCTGGATCGATGAATTAATCGTAATGAACTTATTGCTTGCGGCACCTGCCGTCCAATACCACCCGCCTGCATCAATACAGTTAAATGGATCGATGCTAATTTGTTGGGGAGCGGCAATAATTGGCCGGATGCGTGTTTTGTCTACCAACCATTTTATGTCGAAGGACGATGAATCTAGCCAGCCGCGGTACACCCAGTAGCTGGCATAGTTCACTCGCCCGGTAAGTTGCTTCATACCCCGTCCACGGAATTTGATCCCATCACCAGCGTCGGTATTTCCAAGATCAGCTCGCCCTTCAAGATAGTCGAAATAGCGATCATCTTTATTTTTGTAAAAATCACTTGCTTCAGGTTGCAGACTCGCCGAAAAATTGGTGCTGGACGCCTCCATCATGCGAGCCAGCATGAACGACTCCACTGCCCCTTGACCAAGAAAATGCGTCATCCTCGTTGGCGTATTTACCAAATACTTTCGCATTCCATGATTGAGCGGTACCCGATACTGTTCTCTCTTAGCGTATGGGTCCGGTGTTTCTCGACGGTTGTAGAGCTTATCTGGGTAGATACATGACAGTTCGTATGACGATAGCCAATGACACCGCCTAAAATGCCGAATAAACGCAAGCGGATGAAAAAACCACAGCTTCTGCCCTGCCGGAAGCCCCGTCTTGTTCCAAAACTGAACTTCCTTCAGATACTTCATGAAATCGTTGTAGCCCTTGTCGTTACCATGGTAGTAGCCACCTTCGTCGAGCAATCTCGCATAGCGTTCTTCGTTGTTTGTACTATCCCATTCACTCGGCGCATTGCAGACAAGTCCGCACAACTGCTGCCGTACCCGCGCGTTATCTTTTACATAGGCCGAGAGCGCCCTCGTCTTATGAGCTTCCGGCGTTTCCCCTTCCACCATTGGTACTTCGTGCGGGGCAGCATCGTTCAGTACTTTCTTCAGCGCGTCCACATCGCACAGTCCGTCGCTGTCGAACGGCGTATTGCCCTCACTGATTTTCTGCCAGCCCATATAGGACAGGAAATCCGCGTCGGAGAACTTATGGATATTCGAGTTATTGATATCAATGTAGCCCGCCTTGTCTGTCGTCCAGTTGACCGGCATCCACGTCACGCATGCATCGGCAGCCAACGTTTTGTCCGTGGACAGGATGCGGCCAAAGCGAAGCAGCTCGTAACCGTCGCTCGGGCATGACGAATAAAGCGCCGCAGCACGCTTGTACAGATCGTATTCGTAGTCCTTTTCCTCGACAGGCTGCGGCGTAAGCAGCGTGCGGGTGCCGTCTTGCGCAACACTCCACACATTGGTGTATTTCGAGCCGAGGCTAAAGTAGGTCTCGACAAGCAACGGCAAGGTATTCGAGCCCTCGTGACCCGGCTTGAACTCGATGCCGTGTAATTTGTTGCGGGCATCGACCTTCGCTGGCAGACGGCGAAACTCGCTGCCTGCCGGAATGACGAAATACGCATGCCCCCACCAGTCCGTTTCGGCAGGAGCGGGAGGAGTAGGCGTGCTGTTACCCAGTTGCGTGCACCCAAAATAGGCGTCGAAGTCCTCAGGCAACATGAAAATCTCAAAGTGCAGATGGGGCATCCCCTCATACTTCCCGTGCCATCCCAGTATGTCCTTGCGTTTGACACTCAGACTAACTTTCGGATCTTCTTTCCCGGATTTCGCCGGCGTCACCTGCCCCTTGCTCACCGGCCCAGTCGGCATGCGCAGGAACTCGGGCATCTTTTTGGCGTTCGCGCTGTGCTGCCCGTATTCCGCCAGCGGCATCAGATGCATGTAGAGCGAATAGAAAGTCAGCGTGCGGCCTTCACCGGTTTCGGTCGTATGCTTGAGCAGCACAAAGCCCGTATGGCTCTTACCGTCGTCAACCGCATGCTGACAGACCCGGTAGGCAACAACTTCGCCGTCTGCAATCGCGTACACCTCGCCCTTGGTATCGGGTTGAAGATGCACACCGCAATGCCAGCGCCGATCAAAGGCGATCGGATAAATGCCATGAGCACATTCGAACTTGTCTACCGCATCCATCATCGGATCGGGGTTCGTCCCGGTTGGGGCCGCGAGACCTGCGTCGGGCAAAAACGGCGGGCTGATAATCATGATCGTTACCGTGTGTGGCTGTATTTGGCGCTGGGCTGGTAGTCGCTCACCGGCAGTTGCGGCAGATTGACGGACGTATTGCCGGGCCCCTCGAACGTGAATGAAGCCGCTCTGATGCGGAATTCGCCAGGGCAGTTGAAAACAACGCTGCCGTTCTCGATGGTCATTGACGCGCCACCGCTTGCCACCATCGCCCTTGTCTTGGCACTCACGAGCACGTTCGCGCCGGCGCTCGACACATGCAATTGCCGGTCGGAAAAAAGATCCATGGGCGCGCCTTGTGCCTGCAACTCGATTTTCCCTTTCGAGAAGATCTTGATGCCAAACTTGTGCGCGCACAGCGAGATCAGGTCCCCCGCCACCATGCGCAGTCGCTTGACGATGCTCACGTCCATATCCCGGCCTGCGGTGACAATCACGTTCTCGCCCGCCGAGTGCTGCGTCGATTTCGCTGTCACGAACGCCATGCCGCCAGGTGCACTCGCAAGCAGCCCCGCGTCGCGAAGCTGATTCAGGCCATCGAGCAGCGCCGCTTGCGCCGCACGGTCCGCAGGGTCGGCCTTGGCCTGCGTCGTCGCTGCCGCAAGGTCCGTTACGCGCTGCAATGCTGCCTTCAGCTGCGCAATCGCGGCAGGCATATCGAGATGCGGCGTCTCGGAGCCGGCTGCCGCGTCCGCCGACAAAAACAACCCCTTCGGCGCGCGCACCGCGCCCCAGTGCTGCGTGGTCAGTTCGAAGCCCTCGCCGCGCTTGTGCTTCTCCGTGTCGACCAGATAGCCCATGTTGAGCGACGACTTCCCGAACACCGTCGCCAACCGAACGCCCTCGTGATTTTTCAGGTCTTCGAAGCGCAGCTTGTTGCCAAGCAACGGTGAACGGAACACGGCACGGCTATACCAGCCCTCCTTGCCATGCACCAGATCCCGCCGGGCGTAGTCATGAACCGCCCCGGCAATCAGCAACCGATCGCAATTGCCTTGCGTCGGGACAATGCGCACCTCCGTTCTTGGCAATAAGGGGATGTGCAAGCCACCCTGATACGACGCGGACGCGCGCAGCAGCCGCAACGGCATGCTGTTCGTGCCGCGCTTGCCGCTGTGCCGGGTGAACAGGAGCCTGACGCGATAGCGGCCATATTCGTCCATCCATGCGTACGGTTCGTCATCGCCGGACTCGACCACACCGATCAGCATCCCGGTGATCCATCGCCAATGCCTTTCAGGAACGTATTCGGGCCGATAGGTCTGATGCGCCGGGATTGCTTCGAGGGTATTGATCACCGACTGGCTGCGGCTACCGGTCGTAACGAGCTTCGTGATCACGATCCCGTGCGGCGCCTCGGGCACTACGTCATTGGTTATCCGCACCACCATGCCGGGCGTCATACCGATCACGTTACTCGTGCCCGCGAGCCGCATCTGCCGCGTGCGCAGTTCGTCACGCCGCGCATCGGCCAGCGCCTGCCCCTCTTCGATCGAATGGAAATGCTCGATGCCGCGGTTCACGCTCCCATAGACCGATCGATCGTCGTCGGCCACGACCGATTCGACCTGCAACGGATCGTCGGGGATGCGATAGTTGTGGTCCCATTCGCGTACCGTCTGCGGCACCAGCGCGCGCGTGGCTTCCAACGTCAGAATCGCCTCGTGCCAACTCGTCAGGCCGGAGTGCGGCAGCAACGGCACTTCGAGCGCCCGCACATAGCCTCGCGCCGTATTGCCGAACACCAACGTGTCGCGTTGGGGGCCGTCCTCTTTCTTCGCCTGTTTGAAGTAGTAGTAGACGCCCGCGCGGCGGCAATGCCGATCGATAAAGTTCGCGACCGTCTCTTCGTACATCACGGTTTGTTCGAACTTCCCGTCAAGCCCTTCCAGCTCGAACTCGACGTCGAAGGACTGGAACAGACTGCGATCGACGATCACGTCGGTGAGCAACTCGCGCAAGGATCGGTCGAGAAACACGGCCGAGTCGTGCACCGATTCGAGCAGCGCGAACCGCGGCTTCAAATGAAGCTGATAGGTTGCCTCGTCACGCGTGGTCTTGATTCGCGTCCACTGCGTGACGACGCCGTGCACTGTGCGAGCGGTGTGGCGCACGGGGTCGATCAATCCCGGCAGGGACGGCACCGATGCATGCTCGTCGATCGTGAAGATCGCCGGCCACCCGACGGTGGCCGCGCCGTCGATATGCTTGTCTGGAGACGTGACCGTGATGTCGGCCAGAAACGGCGTGTTCATCGCCTCGGTGAGCGTGAATTCGAACACGGAGAGCGCGGAAGCAAGCGTCGCGATCTCGAGATGAAGAGACTGGGTAACGATCGCGCTCGGGTGTTGGAGCACGTCCTGAATGGTTCGCATGGCCACCGTTGCATGACGGGTTACATACATCGGCACGCCCCATTCGCTACAACCTCAGGGATACGATGCCGTCGAATTTTCCCGAGTTAAGCAAATTTTCATAATGAAATCCATGAGACAAATACGAAATTTGAAAATCAAATCAACGACAAGAAAATTAGGTTTACGAATCGTTAAAATCTCGCAATTTTCCGTCAAGAATGCAATATCAGAATATTCCGAGAGATATCCATGCGATGATTTTTATTTCAATGGAATTACTGGAAAATTAGCGAGCACCGAAAGTTGGGGGCTGGTACCTGCTGCAAAGCAACACGTCCAACATCACGCAGCACCGGTTCGTACAATCCGTCACCCCTAATCGCTCTGCCGGTATGTCGTCGACAGGCTGCTCGAAGGATCTGACTGGCTGCTCGCGCAAGATATCGGCCGGCGGGCGTTCAACTCGGGCGTGATCACGTTCCGGCGCACCGAACGTAACGATGCGATGCCGCGCGACATGATGACCACGATCGCCGCACGGCAGGGCAGGTCGAGCGTCTATGCCAGCGATGGCAACCCACTGCATTTCATGCGTACGATGGAGCGCGACGGGCAGTTGCACGGCGAAGGCGTGGCCGATCTCGTCAGCCTCGACACGCCCAGGCTGTTTCGCCGTGCGGACAGCTACATCGAGCATGACCAACGGATGTGGCCCGCCACGCGCGCGGACGATGGCGCACGACGGCGAACCGCCGCACTGAAGCCGCCGCTTCGGAATCGGAACCGCAAACTCCCGCGCCGGGTGGATTCAACCGGCCGGCGCGCGTCGGTTACCGTCAGATCGCCGCGATCGTCGGCGCCACGGCGGCCGGGTCGGTGATGCTCGGCTTACCGGTCTCGACGTGCCCCGCGATGCGGCGCACCCAGCCGGCATTGCCCGCCACCGCGAACTGCAGGTCGTACCAGTGGCTGCTGCATGACAGGTCCCAGTGCGCTTCGACGCGCTGCCCGGCCGGAACCGTCAGCGTGCGCGCCGCGCCGCCGTACGCGACATCGGTCGCCGTGACCGTGAGCGGGCTGGCGCCCGCATTGGCGATCGTCACGTAAACGTCGCCGTTCGCGGTGTCATAGCACGGCGTGATTTCAGGCTTGGCAGCGGCATCCGCGGCAGCCGAACCCGCGAAACGCCGGAAATAGCCGTTCGGCCCCCACACGCTCACCAGGTAGTTGCCGTTCGCATCGAGCGCCCACGTATCGGTCAGTTGCTTGCCCGCTTCGACCGTATAGCGGCGCGGCATCGCGGACAGGTCGCCCGTGTAGACCCAGAAGTGCGCGCCCTGCGTGCCGGTATTCGCGAACGTCAGCGCGTAGCCTTGCGGCTGCAACCGGCCGGTGACATGCAATTCGTACGGCAGCGCGCGCGCCGGCCGCGTGCCCGGTTCCTGCGCGGTCACGACCTGCTGCGCGGTGCTGGCCGGCGCGGTCTGCGACGACGCGCGCGAGCATTGCAGATCCGCCTGCGCGACATACGCCTGCGTGTTCGGCAGGGCCGGCACCGTCGCATCCGATTTCGAGAAGTCGAGCGCCGACGTCAGGTCGCCGCAGATCGCGCGGCGCCACGGCGAGATGTTCGTTTCCATCACGCCGAAGCGCTTCTCGATGAATTGCAGCACCGACGTGTGATCGAACACCTGCGAGCAGACGAAGCCGCCCTTCGACCACGGCGACACGACGAACATCGGCACGCGCGGGCCGAGGCCGTACGGCAGGTTGTCGGCCGTATAGGTGCCGGCTTGCGTGGCGGTCACGACGTCGTGCCGCTCGAGCGACACGTCCACCGTGCTCATGCCCGAGCCCGGCAGCGTCGGCGCAGACGGCGGCACGACATGATCGAAGAAGCCGTCGTTCTCGTCGTACATGACGAGCAGGACCGTCTTGCTCCACACGTCCGGGTTGGACGTCAGCGCATCGAGGATCGTCGAAAGATAGTACGCGCCGTACAGCGGCGTGAACTTCGGATGCTCGGAATACGCGGCGGGCGGCAGCAGCCACGACACCTGCGGCAGCGCATTCGCCTGCACGTCGGCCTTCAGTTGCGTGATCGGACGCGTGCTCATCCCGCGCGTCTGCAGCGACGAACCGGCCGGCGCGTTCACGAAGTTGCTGAAGCACGCGAGCATGTTCGTGCCGTAGTTGCCGGTGAAATTGTCGAACCCGGTGCCCTGCTGGTAGATCTGCCACGAGATGCCGGCTTTTTCGAGCCGTTCCGGGTAGGTCGTCCAGTTGAAGGGCGGCAGTTGGACCTTGTCGAACTGATTGTCGATATAGTCGGTGTTGTCGAGCAGCGGGCCGCCGCCCGTGCCGAGCGGATCGACCATGCCCGTCATCAGGTACATGCGGTTCGGGTGCGTGTTGCCGGGAATCGAGCAGAAGTAGTTGTCGCACACCGTGAACGCATCCGCGAGCGCGTAATGGAACGGGATGTCGTCGCGAACGTGATAGCCCATCGTCATGTTCGACTTCTGCACGGCCCACTGGTCCGCGCGGCCGTTGTCGATCGCACCGTGCGTCGTCGCCCACGTGTGCGGGAGGCCGCCGATACATTGCGCGTTGACGCCCGGGTTGGTCGTGTCGTAGCGAAACGGCGCGATCACGCTCGACTTGTCTTCCTGACGCGGCTGGAACCACACCGGCTTGCCGTTCGGCAGCGTGACCGGGAAGCGGTCGTTGTAGCCGCGCACGCCGCTCAGGTGACCGAGGTAGTGGTCGAACGAGCGGTTCTCCTGCATGAACACGACGATGTGCTGCACATCCTGGATCGTGCCCGTCACGGTGTTCGGCTCGATCGCCAGCGCCTTGCGGATCGATTCCGGCAGCAGTGCGGTGGCGGCGGTCGCGCCGGCGAGGCCGGCCGAGAACTTCAGAAAGTCGCGTCGTGAATGAGTGGCCATGCTGATTGCTCTTGATGGGATTTCTGGTGGAAACGGCCGGTATCAGGAAGCAGGCGACGAAGCAGGCGCGGTGAAACCCGGCGGGCACCGCATCTGCGCGGTGGCGACCACGGCGCCGCCGCACGCGGCCTTCTGCTGCGCGACGGGCGCGGCGGGTGCGGTCAGGTCGTCGTTGCAGGCGCCGAGGACGGCGGTCAGCGCGATCAGACCGACGACCGCGAAAGGCCGTAGGGCCGACGTTCGCATAACGGTTCTCCGTGGGGATGATGACGTGACGCGGCGCGAACCCGCGCCGGTCATATCGACGCCGAGATGCTATGTTCGACTTGTTACACGATGGTGTCGAGTGGCGGGAAGATCGAGGTGCGCGCAGCGGACGGCACCCGATGGTGTGGGAGGAGCAGCGAAGGTCGTAAGGCGTTCGAAAGACTGGCGCGAATCACGCGTCCTGCTTCATGTGTCGGCGCTATCGAAGCCGCGCAGTCCAGACGACGGGCGTACGGCGAACCGCAACGCATTTTTTGCGGGCCGGCCGCGACGGCAACCGGCCCGCGCACAAGGCCAAGGCCGGTTCAGCCTTCCGTCATCATCAGCAACTGCGCGCCGTCGGCGACCTGGTCGCCGACGCCGTACAGCACTTCCGCGACGACGCCTGCGCTCGGCGCGCCGATCGTGTGTTCCATCTTCATCGCTTCCATCACGATCAGCGGCGTGCCGGCTTCGACCTTCTGGCCCGGCTCGACGAGCACCGCGATCACCTTGCCGGGCATCGGCGCGGTCAGGCGGCCGCCGCCGTGCTCCGCGTCGCCCGCATGCGCAAGCAGGTTGCGCCATTCGAACGTCTCGGCCGCGCCCTGCGTGAACACGTGGAACGTGTCGCCGTCCGCATACACGCGGCCGCTGCTGCGCACGCCGCCGAGCGTCACGTCGAAATCGAGCGGCGTGGCGCCGCGCGTCCACGCGAACGGTTGCGCGGCCGCGTCGCCGATCGCGATGCACGTGCCGGCGCCGTCGTCCTCGCAGGTCACCGTCACGTCCGCTTCGCGATCGGTCGCATGCCATTCGAGCGTGCGGCGATAGCCGCCGTTCAGCCGCCAGTTCGACAGCACGCGCCATGGCGACGCCCCCTCTTGCGCGGCCGCATCCCGTTCGCGTGCGAGCAACGCCGCGCAAGCCAGCGCGAGCGCCGCACCCGGCGGTTGTTGCGGTGCGAACAGCGCATCGTGGTTGCGCTCGATCAGGCCCGTATCGAGCTCGGCCGTCGCGAACGGCGTGCACGCGACGATCCGCTGCAGGAACGCGGCGTTCGTATGCAGGCCGACCACTTCGCACGCACGCAGTGCACGCAGCATCAGGCCCAGCGCTTCCGTGCGGTCCGCGCCGTGCACGATCAGCTTCGCGATCATCGGATCGTAGAACGGCGTGATCGCATCGCCTTCGCGCACGCCACTGTCGACGCGCACCGCCGCGCCGATGGCGAACTCGACGCCGGCCGGCAACCGCAGATGCTTCAGCGTGCCCGTCGACGGCAGGAAGCCGCGCGCGGGATTCTCCGCGTACAGGCGCGCCTCGAGTGCATGGCCGTTCACGCGCAGTTCTTCCTGCTTCAACGGCAGCGGCTCGCCCGCCGCGACGCGCAGTTGCCATTCGACGAGGTCGAGCCCCGTGACCATCTCGGTCACCGGATGCTCGACCTGCAGGCGCGTATTCATTTCCATGAAGTAGAACGATTCGCCCGTCATGATGAATTCGACGGTACCGGCGCCGACATAGCCGACCGCGCGCGCGGCCGCGACGGCCGCTTCGCCCATCGCCTGGCGCACGTCCGGATGCAGGCCCGGCGCCGGCGCCTCCTCGAGCACCTTCTGGTGGCGGCGCTGCACCGAGCAATCGCGGTCGAACAGGTACACGGTATTGCCGAGCGTGTCGCCGAACACCTGCACCTCGACGTGGCGCGGGCGCGTCAGGTATTTCTCGATCAGCACGCGGTCGTTGCCGAAGCTGCTCGCGGCCTCGCGCTGGCACGACGCAAGCGCCGCCGGGAAATCGTCGGAGCGCTCGACCACGCGCATCCCCTTGCCGCCGCCGCCCGCGCTCGCCTTCAGCAGCACCGGATAGCCGATCGCGTCGGCTTCGCGATGCAGGCTGGCCGCGTCCTGGTCGTCGCCGTGATAGCCGGGCACGAGCGGCACGGCGGCCGCGTGCATCAGTGCCTTCGCGGCGGCCTTCGACCCCATCGCCGCGATCGCGTCGACCGGCGGCCCGATGAACACGATGCCGGCCGCTTCGCATGCGTGCGCGAAATCTTCGTTCTCCGACAGAAAGCCGTAGCCGGGGTGAATCGCCTGCGCGCCGGTCGCGCGCGCGGCTTCGATGATGCGCTCGACGCGCAGGTAGCTGTCTGCCGCGGCCGAGCCGCCGATATGCACGGCCTCGTCGCACGCGGCCACGTGTTTCGCGTTCGCATCCGCGTCGGAATAGACGGCGACGCTCGCGATCCCGAGACGTTTGCACGTCGCGGCGACGCGGCACGCGATTTCGCCGCGGTTGGCGATCAGAATCTTGTCGAACATGGCTTCGATGTCGTCCGGAAGGTTGGGGTCACGCGATCATTCACGCCACGACGGCGCACGCTTGTCGAGGAAGGACGCGATTCCTTCGCGCGCTTCCGCGCCGGCGCGGGTCTTCGCGATCCAGTCGGCGGTCTGCTCGATCAGCATCGCGTCGAGCGGCCGGCCGGCCACGTCGGCGACGAGCCGCTTGCACGCCTTCACCGCGTCGGGGCCGTTCGCGACGAGCGTCGCGGCCAGCTTCGCGACCGTTTCGTCGAGCGCGTCGGCCGGCACCGCGTCGTGAATGAAGCCGAGCGACGCCGCGCGCGCGCTGTCGAACACTTCAGCCGTCGTGAAGTAGCGGCGCGCCGCGCGCTCGCCCATCGCACGCACGACGTACGGCGCGATCGTCGCCGGAATCAGCCCGAGCCGCGCTTCCGACAGGCAGAACTTCACGCCGTCGGCGGCGATCGCGATGTCGGCCGCGGCGACGAGGCCCACGCCGCCCGCATACGCGTCGCCGTGCACGCGCGCGATCACCGGCTTGCCGCAGCGATAGATCGCTTCGAGCATCCGCGCGAGCTTGCGCGCATCGGCGCGGTTCTCGTCGTCCGAGTAACCGGCCATCTTCTTCATCCAGTTCAGGTCCGCGCCCGCGCAGAATGCGGCGCCTTCCGCGGCGAGCACGATCGCGCGCACGCCTTCGTGCGCATCGAGCCATTCGAACGCGGTGGTCAGCTCGGCGATCGTCGTCTCGTTGAACGCGTTGCGCACGTCGGGACGCGCGAGCGTGACGGTCGCCACGCGGCCGGCCTCGCTTACCTTGATCGTTTCGTATCGCATCGGTCTGCCTCCCGGGCGTTACATGCGGAACACGCCGAAGCGCGTGTCGTCGATCGGCGCGTTCATCGACGCAGCGAGGCCGAGCCCGAGCACGTCGCGCGTCTGCGCGGGATCGATCACGCCGTCGTCCCACAGCCGTGCGCTCGCGTAGTACGGATGCCCCTGGCGCTCGTACTGGTCGCGGATCGGCTGCTTGAATGCTTCCTCTTCTTCCGGCGACCATGCGCCGCCCTTCGCCTCGATGCCGTCGCGGCGCACGGTCGCGAGCACCGACGCCGCCTGTTCGCCGCCCATCACCGAGATGCGCGCGTTCGGCCACATCCACAGGAAACGCGGGCCGAACGCGCGGCCGCACATCCCGTAGTTGCCGGCGCCGAACGAGCCGCCGATGATCACCGTGAATTTCGGCACCTTCGCGTTCGACACGGCCGTCACCATCTTCGCGCCATGCCGCGCGATGCCTTCGTTCTCGTACTTGCGCCCGACCATGAAGCCCGTGATGTTCTGCAGGAACACGAGCGGGATCTTGCGCTGGCAGCACAGCTCGATGAAATGCGCGCCCTTCACGGCCGATTCGGAAAACAGGATGCCGTTGTTCGCGACGATTCCGACCGGATGGCCCCAGATGTGCGCGAAGCCGGTGACGAGCGTCGTGCCGTAGCGCGCCTTGAATTCGTCGAACTCCGAATCGTCGACGATGCGCGCGATCACCTCGCGCACGTCGAACGGCTTGCGCGTATCGGCCGGGATCACGCCGTACAGGCTCTTCGCGTCGTAGCGCGGCGGCTTCGGCTCGCGAAGCTGAACCGGCGACGCGATCTTCGGCGCGAGGTGACCGACGATGGTGCGTGCGATCGACAGCGCATGCGCGTCGTTCTGCGCGAGATGGTCGGCCACGCCCGACAGGCGCGTATGCACGTCGCCGCCGCCGAGATCCTCGGCGCTCACTTCCTCGCCGGTCGCGGCTTTCACGAGCGGCGGCCCGCCGAGAAAGATCGTGCCCTGGTCCTTCACGATGATCGACTCGTCGCTCATTGCCGGCACGTAGGCGCCGCCGGCCGTGCACGAGCCCATCACGACGGCGATCTGCGCGATCCCCGCGGCCGACATCGTCGCCTGGTTGTAGAAGATGCGGCCGAAGTGGTCGCGATCGGGAAACACGTCGTCCTGGTTCGGCAGGTTCGCGCCGCCCGAATCGACGAGGTACACGCACGGCAGCCGGTTTTCCGCGGCGATCTCCTGCGCGCGCACGTGCTTCTTCACGGTGATCGGATAGTAGGTGCCGCCCTTGACCGTCGCGTCGTTGCACACGATCACGCATTCGCGGCCGGCGATGCGGCCAATCCCGGTGATGACGCCCGCGCCCGGCGCGTCGTCGTTGTACATGCCGTTCGCCGCGAGCTGCGAGAACTCGAGGAACGGCGCGCCCGGATCGAGCAGTTGCGCGATGCGATCGCGCGGCAGCAGCTTGCCGCGCGACAGGTGCTTGTCGCGCGCGGCCTGGCCGCCGCCCTGCGCGAGCTGTTCGATCTTCGCGCGCAGGTCGGCGACGAGCGCCTCGAGCGCCGCGGCATTCGCGCGGAAGTCTTCCGAACGCGGGTTCGGTTTCGATTCGATGATCGGCATCGACGGGGCTCCGTTCGCGTGACGTGGGGCGTTACATCGTTTCCGCGAACAGCTCGCGGCCAATCAGCATCCGGCGGATTTCGCTCGTGCCGGCGCCGATCTCGTACAGCTTCGCATCGCGCCACAGGCGGCCCACCGGGTATTCGTTGATGTAGCCGTTGCCGCCGAGAATCTGGATCGCCTCGCCGGCCATCCACGTCGCCTTCTCGGCCGTGTAGAGAATCACGCCCGCGCAGTCCTTGCGCACCTGGCGAATGTGGTCGCTGCCCGCCGAGTCGAGATGGCGGCCGACCGCGTACAGATACGCGCGACACGCCTGGAACGTGGTGTACATGTCGGCGACCTTGCCCTGGATCAGCTGGAATTCGCCGATCGCCTGGCCGAACTGCTTGCGGTCGTGGATGTACGGCACCACGGCGTCGAGGCACGCGGCCATGATGCCCGTCGGGCCGCCCGACAGCACCGCGCGTTCGTAGTCGAGGCCGCTCATCAGCACCTTCACGCCGCCGTTCAGCTGGCCGAGGATGTTCTCTTGCGGCACCTCGACGTCCTGGAACACGAGCTCGCCCGTGTGCGAACCGCGCATGCCGAGCTTGTCGAGCTTCTGCGCGACGGAAAAGCCCTTCATCCCCTTCTCGACGATGAACGCGGTGATGCCGCGCGGGCCGGCTTCGATGTCGGTCTTCGCATACACGACGAGCGTGTCGCAATCGGGGCCGTTGGTGATCCACATCTTCGTGCCGTTCAGCACGTAGCGGTCGCCGCGCTTGTCCGCGCGCAGCTTCATGCTGACGACGTCGGAGCCGGCGTTGGGCTCGCTCATCGCGAGCGCGCCGATGTGTTCGCCCGACACGAGCTTCGGCAGGTACTTCCGCTTTTGCGCGTCGGTGCCGTTGCGGTGGATCTGGTTCACGCACAGGTTCGAGTGCGCGCCGTACGACAGGCCGATCGACGCCGACGCGCGCGAGATCTCCTCCATCGCGACCATGTGCGCGGTGTAGCCCAGGTTCGCACCGCCGTATTCCTCGGAGACGGTCATGCCGAGCACGCCGAGATCGCCGAACTTCTTCCACAGATCCATCGGAAACTGGTCGGTGCGGTCGACCTCCGCCGCGCGCGGCGTGATTTCCTTCGCCGCGAACGTCGCGACGGCGTCGCGCAGCATCTCGATGTCTTCACCGAGCATGAATTGCACGCCGGGCAGGTTGATCATGTCTCCTCCGTCTCCAGAAAGTGTGTCGCACTCACCGATTTCTGAGTTTCGCTCAGATCGAATGAATACGCCGATTCATTGACCAATACAGCGGAAATTTTGCACAGTTTCGCGCCTCGCCCGGTTCGCCGTCAATAGTTTTTTGAGTGATACTCAGATATGATGCGAAGATGACAGCCGCCCCCGCCGACACCATGACCGCCACCGCCAAAGCCGATCGCGCCGACGCGTCGCGCGCCCCCGCCGGGCGCAAATCCCAGCAGCGCGTGCAGGACATCCTGCGCGCCGGCCGTGAAGTGTTCGCCGAAAAAGGTTACGAGCATGCGACGGCCGCCGAGATCGCGCAGCGCGTGGGCGTGTCGGAGGCGACGGTGTTCAGCTATTTCCGCGGCAAGCGCGAGCTGTGCGCGCGTGTGATCGCCGACTGGTACGACGAAATCATCGCCGCGTTCGAACACGGGATGCCGCGGGACGCGTCGGTGCAGCAGCAGTTCGCGTTCATCGTGCGCACCCATCTGCGCTTGATGCTCGTGAACGGCACGGGGCTGTGCGCGCTGGTGCTGTCGGAAGGCCGCGCGAAGCAGCATGCGCTGAGCGACGAGCTCACCGCGCTGCAGCGCCGCTACACGGCGCCGTTGATGGACGTGCTCGCGCGCGGCCAGGCGGCCGGGCAGGTTCGCGCGGATCTGCCGCTGAGCCTGCTGCGCTCGATGGTGTTCGGGCCGATGGAGCACGTGCTGTGGGATGCGATCCTCGGGCACCGCAAGCTCGATACGGAAACGACGGCCACGCAGTTGATCGACATGCTGTGGGCGGCCGTGCAGCCGCCGGCGCCGGAACAGGCGGCGCTCGTGCGCTTCAGGAACGAAGTGGCCGAAGCCGTGCGGCGGCTGGAAGAGCAAGCGTCACGCGGGTGATGGCCGGCGCAGCCCGCGCCGCCGTTCCGCGCCGTCGCCCGGCGCCGCTACGAATCCTCGCTCACCCGCAGCGGCGCGCGGCTCTGCTCGTTGTTCAAATGGACGAACTTGCGCAGCAGGCGCATCAGTTCCTCCGCATCGTCCTCACCCATCCCGTCGAACAGGCCCGCGCGCAGTTCCTTCACCGACGGAATCAGGTGCGTGAGCAACTCGACGCCCGCCGGCGTCAGCAGCAGCCGCCGCTGACGCCGCGGCAGCACTTCGCGGACGATCAATCCTTTCGCCTCGAGCCGGACCGCGAGATCGGCCGTCGTCGACGTGTCGAGCGCGACCCGCTGCGCGAGCGTCACCTGATCGAGCCCCGGATTCTCGTACAGCATCCGCAGCACCGCGTACTGCACGGGCGTCACGTCCCGGCCGAGCTTCTCGTAGAACATCGCGACCGCGATCTGGTGCGCGCGCCGGATCAGGTGCCCGGGTTCGTCGTACAGGTCGATCGGGAAAGCCGGCAGGTCGGCGGGATTCGTTTTTTCCATGGATGAGTCGATGACATAGGCGGCGCGCACCGGTTGCGCGCGCCGTCGGCATGGCGCTGTCTCGCGCCATTTCCCGGGAAAACCAGTATACCGCTCGCCTTGTCCCGCCCCCTATCAGTGAGTACACTGAATCTCATTCAGTACACGGAATGAAGATCGGGCCGCTTCCCCGGCGGCACCGCCCCGAAGGAGACAAGGAACATGTTTCTCAAGAATGCCTGGTACGTGGCCTGCACGCCCGACGAGATCGACGGCAAGCCGCTGGGCCGCAAGATCTGCAACGAATCGATGGTGCTCTACCGCGCGGCGGACGGCCAGATCGCCGCGCTCGAGGATTTCTGCCCGCACCGCGGCGCGCCGCTGTCGCTGGGGTTCGTGCGCGACGGCGTGCTCGTGTGCGGCTATCACGGGCTCCAAATGGGCTGCAACGGCAAGACGGCCGGCATGCCGGGCCAGCGCGTCGGCGGTTTTCCGTCGATTCGCAGCTTTCCGGCGGTCGAGCGGTACGGCTTCGTTTGGGTGTGGCCGGGCGACGCGTCGGAGGCCGATCCCGCCAAGCTGCCCGCGCTGGCATGGGCCGAGGATCCGGCCTGGGCGCACGGCGGCGGCCTGTATCACATCCGCTGCGACTACCGGCTGATGATCGACAACCTGATGGACCTCACGCACGAGACGTACGTGCATGCGACGAGCATCGGCCAGAAGGAAATCGACGAAGCGCCGCCGAAGACGACCGGCCACGGCGACGAAGTCGTCACGAGCCGCTTCATGGAGAACGTGATGCCGCCGCCGTTCTGGCGGATGGCGCTGCGCGGCAACGGGCTCGCCGACGACGTGCCGGTCGACCGCTGGCAGATCTGCCGCTTCACGCCGCCGAGCCACGTGATGATCGAAGTGGGCGTCGCGCATGCGGGCCACGGCGGCTACGACGCGCCGGCGGACAAGAAGGCGTCGTCGATCGTGGTCGACTTCATCACGCCCGAAACCGACACGTCGATCTGGTATTTCTGGGGGATGGCGCGCAATTTCCGGCCGGACGACGACGCGCTGACCGCCGAGATCCGCGAAGGCCAGGGCAAGATCTTCGCGGAGGATCTGGAGATGCTCGAGCGCCAGCAGCGCAATCTCGAGCAGTGGCCCGAGCGCACGCTCCTCAAGCTCAACATCGACGCCGGCGGCGTGCTGTCGCGCAAGGTGATCGACCGGCTGCTCGCCGCCGAAAACGCGGCGAGCCCGCCGCGGCCCGCGATTCCGGTCGCGCACGTCAAGGAGGCGTCATGAGCGACGCGACGTTGACGGTCCGGGTGGCCCGCAAGTGGCGGGAAGCGCGCGACATCTGCGGCTTCGAATTCGTCAGCGACGACGGCTCGCCCTTGCCGCGCTTCGACGCCGGCGCCCATATCGACGTGCATCTGCCGGGCGGGCTCGTCCGCCAGTACTCGCTGTGCAATCACCCCGGGCAACGCGATCGCTATCGGATCGCTGTGCTGCGCGAGGCCGAAGGCCGCGGCGGCTCGCGCGCGATTCACGACGAAGTCCGGCAAGGCGATACCTTGCGGATCGGCATGCCGCGCAATCAATTCCCGCTCGCCTCCGACGCACCGCACCATCTGCTGCTCGCCGGCGGGATCGGTGTCACGCCGATTCTGAGCATGGCGGAACGGTTGTTCTCGACCGGCACGCCGTTCGACATGCACTACTGCGCGCGTTCGGCCGATCGCATGGCCTTCGTCGAGCGGATCAACGCAGCCGGTTTCCGTGATCGCACCCGCTTCCACGTCGACGACGGCGACCCGGCGCAACGTTTCGATCTGGCCGCCGTGCTCGCGGCCGCGCCTGAAGGCACGCATCTGTACGTATGCGGCCCGCGCGGCTTCATGGAGGCGGTGCTGAACGCCGCGCGCGAGCGCCACTGGCACGAAGCGCGGCTGCACTACGAATTCTTCGGCGGCGCGGTCACGCGATCCGGCGCCGATCGCGCATTCCAGATCCGGATCGCGAGCAGCGGCCAGACGATCGACGTGCCGGCCGAATGCACGGTCATCGCGGCGCTGGCGGCGCACGGCGTCGACGTGCTGACCTCGTGCGAGCAAGGCGTGTGCGGCACCTGCCTGACCCGCGTGCTCGAAGGCGAGCCCGATCATCGCGATTCATATCTGACCGACGACGAAAAGGCGGCCGGCGACCAGTTCATGCCCTGCTGCTCGCGGTCGCGCACCGACCTGCTGGTACTCGATCTGTAGAGCGACAGACGGGCTGCCAGACGCGCGGCGGCCGACCACGATAACGGAAACGATCAATGGCGAATCCTGCCCGCCGTCGGTCAATACACCTGAATTCCCGACCGATCGATGGTGCTGCAACCCGAATCCGCGTGACCCTCGCACGCCGGCGCCGCCCATCGCTCTGCTCAATCGGCGAGCCGGCAATGCGTCAGCTTCAACCCCGGCAGCACCGGCGCGTCGATATAGCCTTCGTTCACACAACTGAACCGGAAAGCCGCGGACGTGACGAACGGCTTGATCTCGCCGCCGGGGAATTTCGGCTTCAGCGCGCCCTGGTCGGCCACGTCGAAATGCGTGTCGAACTGCTCGCCGTCGGCCGTCAGCGCGCCGAAGTACGTGCCGCCCGGGTCGCTACCCATCCGGATCACGGCGCCGACGAACGTGAGGCGCTTGCCGTCGTACTTCGTCTTCGCGGCGGCCATGTCCCGCGTATAGGCCTCGATCACGGCGCCGTAATGCGCGTCGATCGCGGATTCGGCGTTCGACGCCGCACCGGCCGCCTGGTGAACGCCCGCCAGCAGCGTGCAGGCAGCAAGCGCGGCCGCCGCGAATGGTGCGGAAATCTTCTTCATGGGTGGTCTCTCCCGTCCAGCGTGGTGGTTGAAATGATCGAACCCGGCGCGATGCCGGTTGAATTCGCTTCCGTTGATTTAATCGTTCGAATGGCGGTACGCGGCTGCGATCACTTCATCCGCCCGCGTGGTCGCGCGCGGCGATGGCGTCGCGCTGAACGCGACGTGGCAGGAAGATGACATGGTGCGGCCCCCGGTTCTCTCTCGTTGAATTTCACTGCGTCTGATTTTGGCCGCTACGGTAGCAGACGGCCGACAGGCCGGCAACCGAGGGCCGAGCATCGTCCTGCCGTCCCATTACAATTGCAAATGGTTCTCATTACATATATCATGCGCGTCCTGTACGCAACGCAATGTCGCGGCCCGCGCCGCGATCCTTAGCATTCCTCTTCCCGCATCGATTCATGCCATCCCGTCGAATGTCCTGCCGCGCCCGGGCCGCGCGTCCGTGGCGCACGCGCCTGCCTGCCCTGCTCACCCTGTGCGTCGCGAGCGGCGCGCATGCGGCCGGCACCGAACCCGTTGCACCCGCACCTGCGACCGCCGCCGAACACGAACTCCCGGCGATCAGCGTCAATGCATCGGCCGCCGTCGACCCGACGATCGGCTATCAGCCGCGCACGACGAGCATCGCGGGCGGCGACGACCGGGCGCTGAAGGAGATTCCGCAATCGGTCGCGGTGGTCAGCAGCAGCGTGATGCAGGACCAGCAGGCGCGCTCGCTCGACGACGTGCTCGGCAACATCAGCGGCGTCACGCAGACCAACACGCTCGGCGGTACGCGCGACGCGTTCATCAAGCGCGGCTTCGGGTCGAACAACGACGGCTCGGTGCTGGTCGACGGCGTGCGCACGCCGGTGCTGCACAGCTATCTCGCGACGATCGACCGCGTCGAAGTGCTGAAGGGCCCCGCTTCGCTGCTGTACGGGATGCAGGACCCGGGCGGCGTGATCAACCTCGTCACGCGCAAGCCGGAAGACACGTTCGGCGGCTCGATCTCCGCGTCGCGCACGAACCACGGCGGCAGCAGCGCACAGTTCGATCTCACGGGCCCGCTCGGCAAGCCTGGCCAGATCGCGGGCGGCACGCTCGCATTCCGGCTGACCGGCGAATACGACACGAGCCGCTACTGGCGCAGCTTCGGCCGCGAGCGCAACGCATTGATCGCGCCCGCGCTGTCGTGGCACGACGCGAACACGTCGATCGACGTCAGCTACCAGTACGTCGATTACACGATGCCGTTCGACCGCGGCACCGTGCTCGTGAACGGCCAGCTCGACGATGCGCTGCGCTATCGCCGCTACGAGGAAGCGTGGTCGCAAAGCAGCGGCATCCAGGAAACGCTGCGTACACGTATCGAACACCGCTTCTCCGATGCATGGCGCGTGCGCGCAACTTACGGCTGGGGCCGCGATCGCTACGATCAATACCTCACCCGCGCCACCGCGTTCAACAGCAGGACCGGCGCGCTGACGCGCTCGTCCGATGCGAACCTCGGGCGCAACGACTCCGACCAGATCGCGACGCTCGGCCTGCTTGGCAACGTCACGCTCGCGGGCATGCAACACGCGATCTACGTCGGCGGCGAATACGAGCGGCAGCGCAGCTTCCGCGGCGACACGATCCGCGGCAAGGCGACGACGGGCTTCGATCTTTACGATCCCGTGTACGGCCTGCTCGCGCCGGGCGGCGTACCCAACGCGAAGCAGAGCGATTCGCGCTCGGTCGTGCATGCGTATTCGACGATCGTGCAGGACTCGGTGAAGATCACCGAACGCCTCACCGCGGTCGGCGGCCTGCGGTGGGAAAACTGGCAGCAGGAGTCGGGGATGGGCCGGCCGTTCGTGTTCGCCGACCGCTCGCGCGGCAGCGTCTGGCTGCCGCAGTTCGGGCTCGCGTATGCATTGACGCCGGCGCTCACCGCCTACGCGAACGTGAGCCGCTCGTTCAAGCCGAACGTCGCGTCGAACGTTGCCGCGCCGCTCGCGCCGGAATACGGGCGCGTGCTCGAGGCCGGGCTGAAGTTCAGCCTGAAGCCCGCGATCACCGGCACGCTCGCCGTGTATCAGATCGACAAGCGCAACGTGGCGGTCACGGTCGGCGACATCACGTCGACGATCGGCACCGCGCGCTCGCGCGGGATCGAGCTCGACGTCGCGGGGCAGATTACGCGCCACCTGAGCGTGATCGGCAGCTACGCGTACACGAACGCGAACGATCGCGACAGCAACACGCCGCTCGTCAACGTCGCGCGCCACACCGGCAGCCTGTTCGCGGTATACGACACGGCCATCGCGAACTTGCCCGGGCGCTGGCGCTTCGGCGGCGGCGCACGTCTCGTCGGCGCCCGCTCCGGCGACACCGCGAACAGCTTCACGCTGCCCGGCTACGTGACCGTCGACGCATTCGCGGCCTACGAAACGACGATCGGCAAGTTTCCGACCCGCTTCCAGCTCAACGTGAAGAACCTGCTCGACAAGACCTACTATCCGTCGAGCAACAGCAACCTGATCGTCGCGGTCGGCGAGCCGCGGCTCGTCACGCTGACGACGACGGTATCGTTCTGACGGGCCCGCGCGATCACGGACGCCAGCGGTACACGACGATGCTCGACCCGTTGTAGTTGTCCTTCGTGATCACGTACTCGCCGTTCGAGCGCAGGTACGCGCGCACGCCGTACATCGAGTCGACGTCGTTGCCGACGTCCATCGCCGACGGATTCGAGTTCGTCAGCGTCGTGACGAGCGCACCCGTGTTCAGGTCGAATATGTCGATGTTCGGCACCGTGTGCACGTAGCCGACGAACAGATAGTGCCCGGCCGCCGCGATCGATTTCGGGTTCGCGCTCGTCAGGTTGATCACCGGGTTCGGCGCGCTCGTGTTGCCGTTCTTCCAGCCGCGATAGACCTCGATGTGCCCGTTCATCGCCGTCCAGTCCCAGTTGCCCGCGAGGCCCTGCGCGAGGATCATCGTGTCGCTGTCGGCCTGGTAGATGATGCGCGTGACGGGCGCCACGCTGCTCGGCACGGGCGTCGTCACCGGCTTGCCCCATGACGGCTTGCCGGTCGCGTCGAAGCCCGTCATCGGATAGCGCGTGATCACGTTGGAGCCGTTCAGCCCGGCCCACACGTCGCCGTTGCCGTCGATGTCGAAACCGGCCGTCACCTGCAGCGTCGTGTTGAACGGCTTGCCGGGCAGCGAGCCGGCCGGAATCGCGATATAGCCGCTCGCGGTGTTGAAGTAATAGAAGTTGAAGTTGCCCGGGTTCTGGCCCGATGCGACGAGAATCCGGTTGCCGCCGACCGCCACGAGCTGGCCGAAGTGCTGGCCGCGCTGATAGTCGTTCATGTCGAGGCGCGGATCTTTCGGATAGGTGAACGGGTCGATCGTGTTCGCGACGAACGTGCCGCCCGCGGTGCCCGTGTACACGTTGTTGCCGCTGAAGAACAACGCGCCGTCGGTCGCGGGGTCGGGCGCGGCGACGCCCTCGAAGTTCAGCGCCTGCAGCTTCCATTGCAGCGTGCCGACCGGGCTGTACGAATGCAGATCGGTGCTGCCGTTGCGGCCGAGATCCCAGCCGCCGCCCCAAGCGTTGTTCAGCACGTACAGGTTGCCGGCCGCATCCTTGCCGAGCGCCGCGACGCGCGTGAAGCGCTTGTCGCCGACCTGCCCCTTGATGCCCGTCGTCGTGTCGAGATAGCCGCCCTGCACGCCGAACGTGCCGACCTGCACCGGCAACCCGGGCAGCCCGCCGTACACCTTGATGTTCATGTCGGGCCCTTCGTCGCCCACCATCAACCGGCCCATCGGCGCATCGAAGTACAGCGACGCCGGCCGCGCGCCGGCCGCCATCTGGAGCGTGTTCATCGCCGCACCGGTCGGGCTGAACTGCGCGACGACGCCCGCGCTCTTGCGCGCGACCCACAGGTTGCCGGCCGCATCGAGCGCCAGCGCGCCCGGGCCCGTGACGCCGATGTCGCGCTGCCATACGCCGTCGGTCGTGTAGACGCGCACGCGGTTACCGTAGAAGTCGCTCACGTACAGCAGGTTGCCGGCCGTCGCGAGGCCCGTGATCACGTCCGCATACTGGATGCCCGTCCACGTGCTGACCGGAATGCGCAGGTCGCGCTGGTTCGTGCTTCGGTTGTAGCGGCCCACCGAGCCGCTGCCGAACGTGCGGTTGTAGCCGAGCGCGACGAACAGCGACGTCGAATTGCCGGTGATCGCGCCGCCGTGGAATTCGTCGTGAATGCCGATCGTGCCGAGCGGCTGGCCGTTCTGGTAGATCGCGACGCCGCCCGCGTTCTCGTCCCAGCGCGACGCCGTGTAGATCACGCCTTCGGGCGCGACCCACATCGAGCGCGCGCCGTTGCCGACGTGCGAGGCCAGCGTGCCGTACGTGTTCGCGAGCCAGTCGGTCGAGTATTGCGCCTGCGCGTGGCTCGCCGGCGCCAGCATCGCGATGCACATTCCGAGCAACGCCGCGCGGATTTGTTTCATTGACATGAATAATGCTCCCAGACGAACCATCGTCGACACTGTAAATCGCGGCGCATGAAATATTGGTGATTCCGGAAAATTCGCATTCGCCGTTCCCCGGAATTATTCACTCCGCGCCTTTTGCCGTCCGGGGCTTTTTCGTCAACGATCGCAAAATCGCCTAACCCGCGCCCATACAGCCTTCCAGCGTGCAGCTCCGACGCATTTCCCGGCATTTTCTTCCGGATCACGCAATGCAAATACGTCATTTTTTCTGCCACGACCGCATTGCTTTTTCATTCCCCGGAAATCGTTTCTATTATTACAAATCGAAATCGAAATGAAAGAAAAAAATTATTCGGCGCGATCGGAAATGCGTGATCCTGCAACGGACGGGAAAGCGGGAGGAAAAGCAGGAATGCGGAGGGGAAAGCCGCGCGCCGGCCGTACCGGCTCGGCTGCAGGTCGCCAGGCAATCGTCCGCCGTAGGCACGCGCACGCAGCCTGTTCGGCACGACGCGCACGCCGAGCCGATTCGTTCCGGACACGATCTCGCCGCGCAACGTGACGGTCGCCGCGCCGCACCGGCAGTGCGGACAGCGTTCGCGTCATGCCGTCGCCTCGAAAAGTGTAGCGGCGGTACAGGAGCATGCGCGCAACGGCCGCCGCGTCAGAACTTCTGGCGCAGCCCGAGGCTCACGATCGCCTGCGACCGCGAATCGGACGAATGGCCGTTCGCCTTGTCCGACACCGACGCGGTCGCGGCCACCGGCCGGCCGAGCGCGTCGAGCGTCGTGCCGGACGCATGCTGGTACGCGCCGAGCAGGTACACGCTGGTGCGCTTCGACAGGTCGTAGACCGCGCCGAGCGTGACGTTGTGATACTGCGCACGGCTGTCGATGCCGTCGACGTCGCTGCCGCGCGTGTAGCTGTAGCCCGCGAACAGCTGCGTCTGCGGCTGCACGTTCCAGCGCGTGAACACGCCCGCGACGTTGAACGTCGCATGGCCGCTGAACAGCGACTGCGCGCCGCCGCGATACTGCACGTTGCTGTAGTTCACGCCGACGACGGCCGGCCCGAAGTTGTACGTCGCGCCCGTCGCGATCACCTGCTGCGACTGCGCGCTCGCATAGCCTTCGTTGATCGACGAATTGAACAGGCCGTCGTCGGTGCTCCGCCACTTGCCTGCCGTCGGGTCGGTCGCGCCCGTCTTGCTGTTGTCCGAGCGCTCGTAGCCGACACCCACGCGCAGCGGGCCGGCCGCGTACGCGGCGCCGACGCTCCACGTGTTGCGCTGCTTCATGCTCCCCGGCTGGCCGCCGAAGCCGTACAGCGCACCGAACGTGAAGCCCGAGTAGTTCGCGCTCGTGTACTTGATCGCACTGTCGACGCGTGCGGTCTGGTCGAGATCGTCGATGTCGCCCGGGTGCGCGCCGAAGCCGCCGATGAACGACGACGGGCCGACCGGGCTCACGAAATCGTCGAGCGACGTGTACTGGCGGCCGAGCGTGATCGTGCCGTAGCGGTCGCTGCCGACGCCGACGAACGCCTGCCGGCCGAACTGGCGGCCGCCCTGGCCCGACGTGCCGTTCGTGATGTCGAAGCCGTTCTCGAGGACGAACAGCGCGCGCATCCCGCCGCCGAGATCCTCGGAGCCCTTGATGCCCCACCGGCTGCCGGACAGGTTGCCGGTCGTGAGCCCGACGTTCGAATGCCCGGTGTACGCGCCCGCCGAGCCGGCCCGTTCGTTGCTGCGATAGGTCACGCCCGCATCGACGATGCCGTACAGCGTGACGGAGCTTTGCGCGGCGGCGATACCCGCGAGCGAGAGCAGCAGCGGGGCTGCGATCAGTTGCTTGTTCATGGTTTCGTGTCTCCGGGCGGTGAACCCGTTGTTCTGGCTGTTTGCGAGTAGCGAGCGGGCGCCGACATCCGCCGGCGGTGCAAGGCCGGCGACGTCCGCGCGCGACGATGCGGCGGGCGTGCCCGCTGCGGCCGGTATGGTAGTTGGAACCGGTTCCGTTCCAAAGCGGAATAATGACAACAGTTTCTTGTCAAAATCGCGATAGTCGGAGACGGCGCCGAGGCGGCGGCGCCTGTACAGCGCGGGGCGGCGCGGACGATAATCGGCTGCGCGCCTTCCACCGGGAGCTTCTTCATGCATGAAACGACCCTGCTGGTCTTCTCCGCCGTCGCGTTCGTCGGCATCGCGACACCCGGCCCGACCGTGCTGCTCGCGCTGACCAACGGCTCGCGCTACGGCGTGCGCCGCGCGGCCTACGGTTTCGCGGGCGCGATGCTGTCCGACTTCGTGCTGATCGTCGCGGTCGCGCTCGGCCTCGGCGCGCTGCTGATGGCGTCGGCGTTCTGGTTCTCGGTCGTGAAGTGGCTCGGCGCCGCCTACCTCGCCTATGTCGGCATCCGGTTGCTGACGTCGAAGGGATCGCTCGACGTCGCGGCCGCGCAAGGCGACACGGCATCCGGACGCACCGGACGCAACGCGTCGATCTTCGCGAAAAGCTTCCTGACCGCGGTGACGAACCCGAAGGGCTATCTGTTCTTCTCCGCGTTCCTGCCGCAGTTCCTCGATCCGGCCGCGCCGCTCGCGCCGCAGTACGTCGCGCTCGCGGTCACGTTCGCGCTGCTCGACGGCGCGGTGATGTTCGGCTACGCGCTGCTCGGCGCCCGTGCGGTGCGGCTGCTGAAGCGCTCGGGCGCGCTGTGGCTCGAGCGCACGTGCGGGGCGATGCTGCTCGCGCTCGCCGGCTCGCTGGCGCTGTACCGGCGCCGTGCCGCGTAGGCGCCGGGTACGATGAAAATCGCCGCGCCGCCCTGCTCCGGATTTCCCGGCCTGTCGCTCAGGCAACTCGAACGCGCGGACCTCGACGCGTGGTACGCGTACCTGTCGAACCCGGCCGTTTTCCGCCACACGAGCTGGAACCTGCGCTCGCCCGGCGATCTGCTGCCGCTGTTGGACAGCATCGAATCGGCCGATCCGGATTCGATCCGGCGTCTCGCGATCGTCGATACCGAATCCGGCGCGCTCGCCGGGACGATCGGGCTGCATACGGTGTCCACCGCGAACCGCTCGGCGGAGATCGCGTACGACCTCGCGCCGTCGCACTGGGGGCGCGGCATCGCGAGCGCGGTGTGCGAAGCCGTCACCGCGTGGGCGTTCGCCGAAGGGGGCTTCATCCGCATGCAGGCCGTCGTGCTGACCGGCAACGCGGGCTCCGCGCGCGTGCTGCAGAAGTGCGGCTACCGCTACGAAGGGCTGCTGCGCGCGTACAAGATGGTGCGCGGCACGCCGGGCGATTTCGCGATGTACGCACGGCTCGCGACCGACTGACGCGCCGCCCACGGCCTCACGTGCCGACGCCGTGACGCGATTGGACGGCTCGCGCCGAATTGGCGACAATCGCCGTTCCCCTCATCGACGCTCCGCCATGAAAATCGCCGCGCTGTCCGATATCCACGGCAACCTCGCCGCGCTCGACGCGGTGCTCGACGACGTCCGGCGCCGCGGCGCCGACGTGATCGTCAATCTCGGCGACATCGTGTCGGGCGCGCTCCATCCGGCCGAAACGGCCGACCGCCTGATCGCGCTCGACCTGCCGACCGTCAAGGGCAATCACGAACGGCAGTTGCTCACCGAGGATCGCGACGCGATGCGGCTGTCGGATCGATGGGCGCACGACACGCTGCGCGCCGACCACCGCACGTGGATCGCCGCGCTGCCCGAACGCCTGATGCTCGACGGCGACGTGCTGATGGTGCACGGCACGCCGGCCAGCGACCTCGTCTATTTCCTCGAAACGGTCACGCCCGACGGCTGCCGCGCGGCCACGCCCGACGAGGTCGCGCAGCGCGCGGGCAACGAAACGGCCTCGCTGATCCTGTGCGGCCACACGCACGTGCCGCGCGCCGCGAAGCTAGACGACGGCCGGCTGATCGTCAATCCCGGCAGCGTCGGGCTGCAAGCGTATACGGACGATCTGCCGCATCCGCACCGGATCGAGACGGGTTCGCCGCATGCGCGCTACGCGATGGTGTCGCGCACCGCCGCCGGCTGGAACGTCGAATTCCATGCGGTCGAATACGACTGGCACACGGCCGCGGCCATTGCGGCCTCGCGCGGGCGCGACGACTGGCGCGTCGCGCTGCGCACCGGCCGCTGCTGACGCACTCGCACCGCTCGTCGACGCGCAGCCGAGACGCGTGTGACGTCGCACGCATCGCACGCTTCGGCACACGCCCGACACCGCGACGCTCGCGCGCCGCGTCGCTTCACCCCGCGTTCCTCAGCGTCAGCCTCGCTTCGAGGCCGCCGCCGTCGGGCCGGTTGTTCAGCGTGAGCGTGCCGCCCATCGCAAGCGCCAGTTGCCGCGCGATCGCGAGGCCGAGCCCCGTGCCGCCCGTATCGCGATTGCGCGACGTCTCCACGCGCCGGAACGGCTCGAACACCGCGTCGAGCTGATCGTCCGGAATGCCGGGGCCGCGGTCGAGCACCGCGATCACCGCGCCGCCGTCCGGCGCCGCCTGCACGTCGATTTCGGCCGCGCCCGCGAACTTCAGCGCGTTGTCCACGAGGTTGCCGACGATGCGGCGCAGCGCCTTCGGCCGCGTGACGAGCGCGAGCGGCGCATGGCTGTGCAGCGCGACGTCCTGCCCCGCATCCGTGTAGTCGTACACGATGCTGTCGAGCAGCGCATCGAGATCGATGCGGCGCGCGGCCTCCTCGGTGCCGTGCAGCGTCCGCGCGTACGCGACGCCCTCCTTCACCAGATGCTCCATCTCGAGCAGATCCTGGCGCAGCTTCGCGCCCTGCGTGTCGTCGTCCATCACGTCGACGCGCAGCCGCATTCGCGTGATCGGCGTCTGCAGATCGTGCGAGATCGACGCGAGGATCTGCATGCGCTCGGCCATGTACTGCGCGATGCGGTCCTGCATCGCGTTGAAGGCCCGCGCGGCGCGCGCGACTTCAGACGGCCCGTCTTCGTTCAGCCGCTCGCCCTTCAGGTCGGGGCCGAGCGCGTCGGCGGCCTGCGCGAGCTGCTTGAGCGGCCGCGTCGCGAGCCGCACCGCGAGCCAGCAGCACGCGGCCAGCACCGCGAGCTGCACCACGAGCACGGCCGGCAGCCAGCCCGACAGCGGCACCGTCGACATCGGATGAATGTCGATCGTCAGCGGTGACCCGTCGGTCAGCCGCAGATGCACCTGCAGATGTTCGCGGTCGCCGGGAATCGAGTTCGCGGTCAGCGGGTAGTCGCCGCCGATGCCGTCCGAGATCGAGCGCTCGACGCGCGCCGACAGCCGCGCTTCCGGCGGCGTGCCGGTTTGGCCGGGCCCGAGGATGAACGCATAGCTGCGCCGCGCGAGACGCGGCAGCCACGCGGCCCGCTCGGCCGGCGGCAGATGGTCGAGCAGCGCGACCGAGCTCGCGACCTCGCGCTCGATGTAGCCCATCATCAGGTTCGTGGTCGCCTGGTCGCGCTCGGTCATGGTGAGCCAGAACGACAGCGTCTGCGCGAGCGCGAGCCCCACGAACAGGATCAGCGCGAGCCGCGCGAACAGCGAACGCGGCCAGTGCCACGGCGTGCGCGCGCTCATGGCGTACCGTCGATGGCGGTCACGGCCGACGAGAACACATAGCCCTCGTTGCGCAGTGTCTTGATGTAGCGCGGTTCGCGCGCGCCGTCGCGCAGGCGCTGGCGCAGCCGGCTCACGAGCAGGTCGATCGAGCGGTCGAACGGGTCGGACTGCCGCCCTTGCGTCAGGTTGAGCAACTGATCGCGCGTCAGCACGCGCTGCGGGTTGTCGAGGAACACGCGCAGCAGCCGGTATTCGGCGCCGCTCAGCGCGACCAGCGTGCCTTCGGCGTCGAGCAGGTGGCGCCCGGTCGTGTCGAGCTGCCATTCGCCGAACGCGAGTATCGCGGCCGTTTCCGTCACCTGCATGCCGGGCGGCAGCATGCGCGCGCGGCGCAGCACCGAACGGATCCGCGCGAGCAGCTCGCGCACCGCGAACGGCTTGGCCAGGTAGTCGTCGGCGCCCATCTCGAGGCCGATGATGCGGTCGGTTTCCTCGCCTCGGGCGGTCAGCATCAGCACCGGCACCGTGCGGAACTTGCCCGCGCGCAGGTCGCGGCACAGCGTCAGGCCGTCCTCGCCGGGCAGCATCAGGTCGAGCACGATCAGGTCGGGCGCGCCGTCGTCGAGCACGTGGCGCATCTCGCGGCCGTTCGCGGCCAGCGACACGCGCATGCCGTTCTTCTCCAGGTAGTCCGCGATCAGTTCGCGGATCGCGCGATCGTCGTCGACGATCAGCACGTGGTCGATCTTGTCCATGAGTCGGTGTCGGTATCGGGGTCCGGGCGGGCGATGTCCGCTTTTATACCGCACGGCGGGCACGCGTTTGTATCGCAATGTATCGCGTCGCCGCGACGACACACAACATTGCACACGCGCGGCCGGCCGGACACATCGCAGATACGTCGGCGCCGCCTAATGGGGCCTGTCGAAACCCGCCCGGACGCCGACATCGCGCCGCGGCCCTCAAAGTTCAGGAGAACGCCATGCTGCCCCGACTCAAGACCGCCGCCCTCGTCATCGCCCTCGCCGCCACGGCCGGGCTCGCCGCGTTCGCCGGCACCCGGGACGACGCGGGCATGCAGACGTCGCTGGCCGGCATGGCGGCGCCCGGTTTCACCGGCATCGAGCGCTGGCACAACAGCGCGCCGCTGACGCTCGAGCAGTTGCGCGGCAAGGTCGTGCTCGTCGATTTCTGGACGTACTCGTGCATCAACTGCATTCATACGATCCCGTACGTGAACGACTGGTATCGAAAGTATCGCGACCAGGGGCTCGTCGTGGTCGGCGTGCATACGCCGGAATATCCGTTCGAGCGCGACGCGAAGAACGTCGCCGATGCGATCAAGCGCTTCGACATCCGGTATCCGGTCGCGCAGGACAACCGCTACGACACGTGGCGCGCGTACGGCAACCAGTACTGGCCCGCGCTGTACCTGATCGATGCGAACGGCAAGATCGTCTATACGCGTTATGGCGAAGGCGGGTACGACAAGACGGAGGCCGCGATTCGGGAAGCGCTCGCGCAGGCAAAGGCAGGGATGAAGGACTCGACGCGCACGCAATGATCAGCGCGGCGCGCGGGCCCGCGGCTCGCCCGCGCGCCGCGGTCCTCGTGTGCTCAAGTGCGCTTCGCGTCCGCCTCCGCCAGCATCGCCTCCCCGATCGCGAGATGGCCGTCCGCGACCAGCGCTTCGCCGGCGCCGCGGATATCGGCTTCGGCCTTGTTCTGCCCGAGCTTGCGCTTGCCGACGAGCCGCGTGATCTCGATCCGCAGCCCGACGATCGATTGCAGCATCGTGTCGATATAGTCCTTCGGCGCATCGCCCATCTTCCACGGCACGGGTTGCGACGCCTCGTGCGTGCGCGTCAGCCGCGCGACCACGCCACGCACGAATTGCTCGTCGTCGCACACCGTGATGCGGCCGTGCGCATGCACGACCCGGTAGTTCCATGTCGGTACCTCCCGGTGCGTCGCCTGCTTGCTCGGATACCAGTTCGGCGAGATGTACGCGTCGCCGGCGCGGAAGATCACGAGCACCTGGTCGCCGTTCGCGACGTCCTGGCAGACCGGATTCGCGCGCGCGACGTGCGCGTGCAGTTCGCCGAGCCCGCCGTCGCCGGGCATCAGCTCGAACGGAATGTGGTTCGCGTCGAGCCCGCGCTCGCCGTGCGTGATCAGGCTGCCGAACGGATGCTGCACGATCAGCTCGCGCATCGCGTCGGGGTTGGGTTCGTTGTAGTCGGCGGGGATGTACATGTCGGCTCCACGGTCGTGCGGGGTGGGAAAGGGTGCGGGCGCAGGCCCGTCATGCGTCGATTGTGAGCCGAAACTGGTTTATTCTGTAGAGCCGGTTTGAAACAATTTCAGCAGACCAGAATCATGGCAAGAACGGCCCGGATCGTCGAAATCCCGTCGCTCGGCGCGCTCGACCGCGCGGCCGGCGACCTGAGCCGTCAGCTCGCGCAGGCGCTGCGCGACGCGGTGCGCCGCGGCGACGTCCGGCCGGGCGATATGCTGCCCTCCACGCGGTTGCTGGCGGCGTCGCTGCAGGTGGCGCGCGGCACCGTCGTCGACGCCTATGCCCAGCTCATCGCCGAAGGCTTTCTCGAATCGCGCGGCGGAGCGGGCACGCGGGTCGCGCACGCGCTCGCGGAACCGCCGCCCGGCAACGGCCCGGAATCGCCGGCGCCAGGCCCGGACCCGATGCGCGACGGCCTGCCCGAACCGGCCGCCACCTTCGCGCGGCTCGCCCGCGAATTCAGCCCGCTGCCCGCGATGCCGTTCGCGATCTCGGTGCCCGTCGGCCTCACCGCGCCCGACGACATCTGGCGCCGGCTCGGCAATCGCCTGCGCGCCCGCGGCGCCGGCGCGCCGTCCGGCTATGCCGATCCGCAAGGCGCGCTGCCGCTGCGCGAGGCGATCGCCGATTACGTGCGCCGCTCGCGCTCGGTACGCTGCGACGCCGGCCAGGTCGTGATCACGAGCGGCACGCAGCAGGGGCTGCATCTCGCGAGCCAGGTGCTGCTCGGCGAACACGACCGCGCGTGGGTCGAGAATCCGGCCTACCGCGGCATCACCGCGCTGCTCGAAAGCACCGGGCGGCGCGATGCGATGGTGCGCGTGCCGGTCGACGCCGACGGCCTCGACGTCGACGCCGGCGTTCGTCTCGCGCCCGATGCGCGTGCCGCATTCGTCACGCCGTCGCACCAGTACCCGCTCGGCATGCCGCTGAGCATGGCGCGCCGCAACGCGCTGCTCGCGTGGGCGCGCACGCACCGCGCATGGGTCGTCGAGGACGACTACGACAGCGAGTTGCGCTACGAAGGCTATCCGTTCCCGTCGCTGCAGGGCCTCGCGCCCGATCGCGTGATCTATCTCGGCACCTTCAGCAAGATCCTGTTTCCGTCGCTGCGGCTCGGCTACGTGATCGCGCCCGACGCTCTCGTGCCCGCGTTCTGCGGCGCGCGCGTGCTGATGGATCGTCATGCGCCGACCGCCGATCAGCATGTGCTCGCCGCGTTCATCGCCGAAGGCCATCTCGACCGCCACATCCGCCGCGTGCGCGGCGTCTATGCGGAACAGCGCGCGCTGCTGATCGACACGCTCGGCGCGCGGCTGCCGCGCGAACGCGCATGGGTGCAGCCGGGCGACCAGGGGATGCACGTCGTGCTGTGGCTCGCGCAAGGCATCGACGATCTCGACGTGGTCGCACGCGCCGCCCGGGCCGGTGTCGCGGTGCGCGCGGTGTCGCCGATGTTCGCGCCCGGCACGGCGCGCCCGGGGCTCGTGCTCGGCTTCGGCGGGTTCGGCCGTACGCAGATCGAAGCGGCCGCGCAGCGGCTCGCGGACGTGGTTTCGTCGGTGGAATCGCGGCCTCGCGCATGGCAAAAGGTTGTCGGCGGGCAACAAACGTAATCGTCTGTAAATCCTGCAAGTAAACGGCCGTTTCGACTGCCGGCGCACAGGTTCCGTTTGCTAGGATCGCGCGTCTTCCCTCCGCGCTCCTGCCGCCGTGAATCGCTTCGTGCCGTTTCTTCGAGACGCGTGGCTCCGTTGCCGCGCCCGTATCGCGCCGCTCGCCGCCGCGTGCCGCACGCGCGTCCGCGCACTGTGCGCCGGCGCGCTGCATCGCCTGCGCCATCCGACGCGTCGCGGCGTGGCGCTGACGCTCGCCGCGATCCCGGTGCTCGGCCTGCTGGTCCTGCTCGCGTTCGTTCCGTTCACGCCGAGCATCGGCGACATCCGCAAGGCGCGCATCGACCGCCCCGCCCGCGTGCTGTCGGCCGACGGTCAGCTGATCGCCGAATTCCGGCCCGTGAACCGCGAATGGGTGCCGCTCAGGCAGATCTCGCCCCACATGGTCGACGCGCTGATCGCGACCGAGGACCATCGCTTCTACCAGCATCACGGCATCGACTGGCGCCGCACGCTCGCGGCCGGGCTGCGTACGTTCTCCGGTGATCGCCAAGGAGGCTCGACGATCACGCAGCAGCTCGCGCGCAATCTGTATCCCGATGAAGTCGGCCGCGCGCCGACGCTCACGCGCAAGGTGAAGGAGCTGATCACAGCGTTCAAGATCGAAGCGGTGTACAGCAAGGACGAGATTCTCGAAACCTACCTGAATACCGTGCCGTTCCTGTACAACGCGTACGGCGTCGAAATGGCCGCGCGCACCTACTTCGGCAAGTCCGCCGACCAGCTCGACATCACGGAAAGCGCGACGCTCGTCGGGATGCTGAAGGGCAACAGCTACTACAACCCGGTGCTGAATCCGGAACGCGCGGTCCAGCGGCGCAACATCGTGCTCGGCCGGATGGCGCAGATGGGCATGCTGTCGCCGCCGCAGCTCGCGAAACTGCAGCGCCGGCCGCTGCGCGTCGACTTCGAACCGCAGTCCGCGCAGCCGGGCCTCGCGCCGCATTTCGCGGTGCAACTGCGCAAGTGGCTGATCGCGTGGGCCGACCGCAACAACTAC
Source organism: Burkholderia sp. AU44665 (assembly GCF_030504405.1). Taxonomy (NCBI): domain Bacteria; kingdom Pseudomonadati; phylum Pseudomonadota; class Betaproteobacteria; order Burkholderiales; family Burkholderiaceae; genus Burkholderia; species Burkholderia sp. AU44665. The sequence continues at coordinate 58,354 of NZ_JAUJRI010000017.1, forward strand.
GATCTCTACTCGGACGGCCTCGTCGTGCGCACGACGCTCGATGCGCGGCTGCAGGACATGGCCACGCAGGCGCTCGCACGGCAGACCGAACGGCTGCAGGCGATCGCCGACAGCGCATGGCGCGGGTCGTCCGGCTGCGGGCTGCGCAACGACCTGTTTCGCGGCTTCATCCGGCAGACGCCCGAATATCGTCAGGCCCGCGAAACGGGGCTCGCCGATGTGCCGGCGCTGAAGCAGCTCGGCGCGAATCGCGCATTCATGCGCACGCTGTGCGAGCGCAAGACGCAGGTACAGGCCGGCTTCGTCGCGATCGATCCGCGCAACGGCGCGATCCGCGCGTGGGTCGGCAGCCCCGATTTCGGCAGCGAGCCGTTCGATCACGTGATCCAGGCGCGGCGTCAGCCGGGCTCGACGTTCAAGCCGTTCGTCTATGGCGCCGCGTTCGCGGACGGGATGCGGCCGGGCGATACGTTCGTCGACCGTCCCGTCGCGATCCCGATCGACGCGCACACGGTGTGGCGTCCGACCGATGCGGAACCGCCGACCGGCGAGCCGATGACGCTGCGCGACGGGCTGGCGCTGTCGCGCAATCGCATCACCGCGCAGGTGATGCAGCACGAGGGCGCGGCGAAGGTCGCGCAGCTCGCCCGCGCGATGGGTGTGCGCGACAGCCCGCTCGACGCGGTGCCGTCGCTCGCGCTCGGCACGAGCCCCGTCACGCTGAAGGAAATGGTGTCCGCGTACGGGACGATCGCGAACCGCGGCGTGTACGTCGCGCCGCAGACGATCACACGCATCGAGGATCGCGACGGCAAGGTGCTCGCCACATTCGCCAGTGCGCCGCCGGAGCGCGCATTGCCGGTGGCCGCGGCGCAGACGCTGGTCGACGTGATGCGCGGCGTCGTCGATTACGGGACCGGCGCCGACATCCGCTCGCGCTACGGCATCCGCGTCGACGTCGCGGGCAAGACCGGCACGACGCAGGACAACACCGACGGCTGGTTCATCCTGATGCATCCGCAACTGGTGGCCGGCGCATGGGTCGGCTTCGACGACGGCAGCGTGACGCTGCGCAGCGACTACTGGGGCGCGGGCGCGCACAGTGCGCTGCCGATCGTCGGATCGTTCTACGATGCGGCGCTGCGCGCGCGGGCCATCGATCCGCACGTGCAGTTCTCGCCCGACTTCCGGCCGCGTAGCGCGCCGGCGCCGAAGCGGCGCACGCCGCAGCATTCCGGACTGTTCGACTGGTTGAGGTTGTTTCGCTGAGCGTGATGCGGGCGGGCTTGGTCAGAAAACGCGCTCAGCCCGCCGCGAGCGTCGCAGCCAGCGCGTCGTATTCAGACGCCCATGCCGCACGCCACACCGCCTTCGTCGCGTCATCGACCCACGCGCCGTCGATTCCGTTCAGCATGAATTGCTTCAACTCGGCCACGGTGAAGCCGAAATGGCTGAACATCAGCTCCCACGCTTCCGAAGGGTTCACCTTGTGCAGCGTCGGATCGTCGGTGTTCGGATGGATCTTCAAGCCGAGGTCCGGCATCTTGCGCATCGGATGCAGCTCGGCCCATTGCTCCGGCGGCAGCGTGCGCAGGTAGTACGAATTCGTCGGCACGACGGTGAATACGATGCCGCGTTCCGCGTAGCGCGCGCACAGTTCGGGGTTGTCGACGATCGTATAGCCGTGATCGACGCGATCGACGTGCAATAGATCGACAGCCGTCTCGACGTTGCGCCACGGCATCCCGAACTCGCCCGCATGCGCGGTCGTGCGAAAGCCCGCCGTGCGTGCGTTTCGGTACGCCTTCCAGAACAGCTCGGGCGGCCGGTCGTTCTCGCGATAGTCGATGCCGAGCCCCGCGACTTCGTCCGCGCGATTCGCCTTCATCCACTCGACGATCGCAACCGCTTCGTCGGGGTCCTGCTCGCGATCGATGCTCGGAATCAGGCGCGCGCCGATCCCGAAATCGGCCGCGGCGTCGCGAATCGCCGTCACGATCGCGGCCTGCGCGTCCGCATACGCGATGCCCGACACGCGCACCGTTCCCGTCGGATTCCAGAAGAATTCCGCATGCCTGACGTTGTGCGCGGCCGCGTCTTCCAGATACTCGTAGGCAATCCGCCGCAGGTCGTCGGGGCGTGTGAGCAAATACTTGTCGAGCGCGCGCAGCACGTGCAGCACGCCCACCGGCTTCTCGCCGCGCGCGTAGAACGCGTCGATCTCCGCACGCTCGATCGGCGCGCCGCTGCGTTCGGCCAGCGCGACGAACGTGTCGTGCCGCACCGCGCCGAGCAGATGGCAATGCAGCTCGACCTTCGGCAACGCGCGGAAGAAGGCCCGATGGGCGGGCGTAATCTCGATGCCCGTGCGCGCGGCCGGGACGTTGCCTGGTGTTCCCTTCATGTCAGTCTCTTTTTTGGTAGTGCCGATGCGTCGCGAAGCCGTCTCTCAGTGCGGCTTCACGACGGTCCAGAAGTAATAGCCGAGCGGCAGCGCGAGCACGACGAGCCCCCACGACACGTCGCGCCAGCGGCCGGCCAGCAGCTTGACGAGCACGTAGCACAGCAGCCCGCCGGCAATGCCGGTGCCGAAGCTGTTCGACATCAGCGTGAGCAGCACCATCGACATCACGGGCAGCGCATCGGTGAAGTCGTCGAAATGCGTGTGGCGGATCGTCGCGAACATCGACAGCCCGATCAGGATCAGCGCCGGTGCGGTGGCCTCCTTGGGGATCGCGAGCGCGACCGGCACGAACAGCAGCATCGCGGCGAACAGCATGGCCGCGGCCAGCGACGACAGCCCGCTGCGGCCGCCGGCTTCGACACCCGCCGCCGATTCGATCAGCGCGGTCAGCGCCGGAATGCCGAACACGGGGCCGAGCGTCGCGGCAAGCGAATCGACGAGGAACGGCCGGTTGATGTTCGGCAGGTTGCCCTGTTCGTCGAGCAGGTTCGCCTTCGCGCCGACCGCGAGCGCGGTGCCGAGCGTCGAGAAGAATTCCGCCGCGAAGAACGCGAACAGGTACGGCGCGGCGGCCAGGCTCAACGCGCTGCCGATATCGAGCTTGAACGCGATCGGCGCGATGCTGTGCGGCAGCGACATGAACGACGCGGGCAGGTGCGTGACGCCGAGCGGCACGCCGGCCGCGGCCGCGACGAGGATCGCGATCAGGATCGCGCCGGGCACCTTGCGCGCCTGCAGCACGATCGCGACCGCGAGGCCGATCAGCGCAACGAGCGCGCCCGGCCGCGAGAAGTCGCCGAGCGCGAACGCGTTGGTCTTCGCGTTCGCGACGACCATCCCCGCATTGCGCAGCCCGAGCATCGTGACGAACAGCCCGATCGACGCGCCGAGCCCGAGCTTGATCTGCACCGGAATCAGGCGCACCACGACGCCGCGCGCGCCGAGTATCGTCAGCAGGAAGAACAGCACGCCCGACACGCACGCGATGCCGAGGCCCGTCTGCCAGCCGACGTGCTCCGTCGTCGCGAGCGTCACGCCGATGATCACCGAGCCGCCGATACCGGGGCCGACGAGGAACGGCAGGTTCGCGTAAAGCCCCATCAGCGTGGTGAACAGCACGAACACGACGATCGTCGCGGTCGTCGCCGCGCCGCGGTCCATGCCGCCCGTCGCGAGCAGCGACGGGATCACGACGAGCAGGTACGCGGCCGCGAGAAACGACGTGACGCCCGCGATCGTCTCGGTGCGCACGCTCGTGCCCCGCGCGGCGAGCGCGAAGCGCCGCTCGAGCCAGTTGGCCGGCGCGTGCGCCGGCATCGTGTCAGTCGCTGACATGGTGGTTCTCCCGTGATTCAGAATATTGTCCAGTGTCGGGTCGTGCAGCGCGGTCTTATACTGCCGCGTACCGCATCCCGACCGTTATTGCCCGATGTCCGACCGCTCGTCGCTGCTCCCCGCGCTCACGCTGCGGCAGGTCCAGCACTTCGTCGTGCTCGCCCATGCACGCAGCTTCACGCAGGCCGCGCAGGCGCTGTCGCTCACGCAGCCCGCGCTCACCGCGTCCATCCGCCAGATCGAGTTCCTGCTCGGCGGCCGCCTGTTCGCACGCACCGCGCATCGCCTCACGCTGACCACCGCGGGCGAAGCCGTGCTGCCGCTCGCCGAACGCCTGCTCAACCAGGCACGCGGCACCTTCGACGACATGACGCGGCTCATCGGCGAACGTATCCAGACCGTGCGCATCGCGTTCATCCCGTCGGCCGCGGGCCGCCTGCTGCCCGCGCTCAACGCACTGCGCGACACGCACCCGACGCTGCGCTTCACGCTCACCGATTTGCCGAACAGCGCACTCGTCGAAGCGGTGCGCGACGGCGTCGCGGATCTCGGTATCGGCGTGCGCGAACCCGACGGCGACGACGGCACGCTGCGCTACCAGCAACTGTTCGAGGACGAAATCGTGATCGTCGTGCGGCACGACGATCCGCTCGCCCGCGCGAAAAGCGTCACGTGGGCGAAGCTCGTCGATCGCGACCTCGCGGTGTTCGTGCGCGGCAGCGTCAGCGAATCGCTGCATCGCACCGGCGGCGCCGGGAAACTGCGCCTGAACGTCACGTACCGGATGGAATACACGGAGCCGCTCTACGCGCTCGCGCGCAACGGCCTCGCGACCGCCGTGCTGCCGAGCCTCTACACGATGCATCTGCACGATCCCGAACTCGTCGCGCTGCGCGTCGACAAACCGCGCGTCACGCGAGCGATCTCGCTGATCTCGCTCGCCGCCGACGATCGCGGACCGCACGTACGCGCGTGCCGCGAGTGGATTGCGAAGCACATCTGATGCCACGTTCGCCGCGCGTGGCCGCCCGCGTTCAGGGCAGCTTCGCGATGCGCTCGACGAGCGTCGCGTAGAAGCGGTCCGCGTCGACTTCGTTGATCCACGTGGCATTCGGGGCACGGCCGCTGCGGCCGTTCCAGTCGACGACCGTCTCGCCGAGCGTCCATTGCCCGATCGTCTCGACCACCACGTTCACCTTGCGGCCGCCGAACAGCGTCGGATCGACGAGATAGCCGACGGCCGTCGGGTCGTACATCGGCGCGTCTTCAACACCGCGCCGCTTCTTGTTGTAGGCGAGCTCGGCCTCCATGATGTCCGCGACGATCGCGCCGCAGCGGTTGCCGAGCGCGCGGAACGGCGCGACGCGCGCCGGCGTGATCGGCGCCTTCACCGCGACGTCGCGCGGCAGCACGACGATCGGCACGCCGCTGCCGAACACGACGTCGGCAGCCTGCGGATCGACGTAGACGTTGAACTCCGCGGCCGGCGTGATGTTGCCGCGCTCGAAGAACGCGCCGCCCATCAGTACGATATCGCGCAGTGCGCCCCGAATCTGCGGCGCCTCGACCAGCGCGGTCGCGAGGTTCGTCAGCGGGCCGAGCGCGCACAGCGTCACGCTGTTCGGCGCCGCGCGGCTCAGCGTATCGACGAGGTACGACACCGCGTGACCGGCGGCGAGCGGCGCGCGCGGTGCGTGCAGTTCGACGCCTTCGAGCCCCGTCTTGCCGTGCACGTTCGCGGCCGTCACGAGGTCGCGCACGAGCGGGCGCGGGCAGCCCGCGTACACCGGCAGCGTCTTCGTGCGGCCGGCCCAGTCGCGGACGATCCGCGCATTGCGTTCGGTCAGATCGAGCGGCACGTTGCCTGCCACGGCCGTCAGCGCGCGCACGTCGAGCCGGTCCGGCGCGCCGAGCGCGAACAGAATCGCGATGGCGTCGTCCTGCCCCGGGTCGGTATCGATGATCACCGTGCGGCGCGCGGCGTCACCGCCGGCCGCGAATGCGCCCGTTTCGGGCAGCAGCGCGGTGCCGGCCAGCGCGGCGGACAGTTTCAGGAAGGTGCGGCGGGACGCGATCGGATGGGTCATGGTCGGGCGCTCAGAACACGTGCCGGACACCGAGCGTCGCCATCATCTGGCGCGTGCCGGTCGAACGCGCATACGCGAAGATCTGCGCGTGATCCGCGTCGCCGGCCGCCTGCTGCACGATCACCGTCAGCGCGACGTCGGTGCGTTTCGACAGGAAGTAATCGGCCTGCAGGTTCACCTGATGCCATTTCGGACGCTTGTCGATCACGTCGTACTTGCCGTTCGTGAACGCATACGCGGCGCCGAGAAAGAGCTGCGGCGTCATCGTGTAGACGACGTTCACGCCCAGGTTCTGCAGGTGCAGGTGCGAATTGTCGAGGTAATCGTAGCGCACGTCGGTGAACATCGCCGCGAACTGCGCGCGGCCGATCGTGTAGAAGCCGCCCGTGCCCGCGATCCGCTGCCGGCTTGCGTACGCGGCCGGCGACATCGCGCTCTTGCTGAAGATCAGCAGCGGCGAAGCATAGTCGTTCGCGATCGCGCCGTCCTGGTTCGTCGCGCTGTACGGATGGTTGTACTGCGCATAGACCGCGCTCCAGCGCAGCGGGCCGCGCTCATAGCCGAGCCCGAGGCTGTACGCGCTGTTGTTCGCGAAACCGGTGGCATTGCTGAAGCCGTACAGTGCGGTGAACTTCAGCCCGTAGTAGACGGGGCTCACGTACTTCACCGAGTTCTGCACGCGAATGTCGTTGTAGCCGTTGTCGTTGTCGCCGATGTTCACGCCGTTGCTCGCGATGATCACAGGCCCGATGTAGTCGTGGATCGCGTCGTACTGGCGGCCGAACGTCAGCGAACCGTAGGTACGATCGGCGAGCCCGACGTACGCCATGCGCCCGAACTCGCGGCCATTCTGCGCGGCCGTGCCCGTCATCACGTTGAAGCCGTTTTCGAGCTGGAAGACCGCGGACAGCCCCTGCCCCAGATCCTCCTTGCCCTTCAGCCCCCAGCGCGGGTTCTGGTTCGTGCCGGACAGCGCCTGCCACGCGTTCTTGCCGCCCTGATTCGTCGCGAACCCGACACCGGCCGAGATGAGACCGTACAGCGTGATGCTGCTTTGCGCACCGGCATGGGTCGCGAAGGCGCCGAGCATCGCGAGCGGAGCGAGCTTGTAGAGAGTTTTCATGCGGGTCGTGTGGTCGATGAGGGTCCAGGCGCGGCAGGGTTCCGCGAAACTGGGCACGACTATACGAACCCGGATCGGATAATAAAAGTTTGCTTTCCTTATATGTCAATAAAACGGATTTATTCTCATCTTCACGCCTTCCGCGCTCGGCGAACGGGCCGTCAATCCGCCGTGTCCCCGCCCTTCGGCAGCTTCGACCACGCGCCGCGCCCCGGCATCGGCGACCAGGCCGGGCGGGTCTTGCGCGCGCTGTCGATCACGACCAGATAGCGGCCCGCGATCGGCGTGATGTCGCGATCGCGACGCAGCACCCACAGCGACTTGCCGGCCTCTACGCGTGCCTGATAGTCGTCGTCGAGCAGCCCGTGCTGGTCGAGGAACGTATTCAGCGACGCGGGAATCCGTACGCAGCCCTTCGAATGCCGGATGCCGAGCAGCGCTTCGAGCCGGTCGGGGTCGGTCGCATGCATCTGGAAGCGCATCGGCGACACGCCGCCCTTGCCCCAGCCGCGCTCGCCGTCCACCCAGCCGAAATCGTAGATGCGCATGTCGCGGCGGCCGTAGCCGCGGATACCGTTCTCGTTCGTCGTGCCTTCCGCGCGGAAATCCATCGTATCGGGCGAGTGATGGAACACGCCGAGCGGCGTCAGGAAATGGTCGTACTGGCCCGGCAACCCGGTGCCGACCGGTGATGCGCCGATCATCAGCCACGCATTGGCCGGCGTCGCGCGAAAGTAGATGAACAGCGCCTGCACGTTCGGCGCGCGATCGACCATCACGACGTATTCGCCCGCGAGATCGCCGAGGTCCGCATCGGCGAGTGCTTTCTGAAGCCGCTCGCCGTACGCGCGCTGCTCGTTCGCCGGCACGTTCAGGCGTCGCGTGACTTCCTGCGTGAATCGCTTGCGGATGTCGAGCGCGCGCGTCGTCGCGCGTTGGGCTTCCTCGGCAGACATCGGCGGATGCCGGCGCGGCGGAGTGGGCGGAGGCGGCTCGGCCTCGCTGGCGGGCGTGCCGGATGCGGCCGATGCAGGCGCGGCGGCCGACGCCGCGGATGCGGCCGACGCACCCGATGCCGCGCCCGCGGGTTCCGCGTGATTCACGTGTGACGCGGCGGATGCCGGCGCTGCCGCCGATGATGCACCCGGCGCCGCATGCGCGGACGAAGCCGGATGCGTACCGGAGGGCGCCGAAGCAGGCGGCACAGCGGGTGAGGATGAGGACGAGGATGACGCGGCAGACGGCGCAGCGTCGGACGCGGCAAAGGCAGGCGGCTCGGCGAGCACGGAAATCGACACTGCGGCAGCAAGCCACACGGATGCGGCGACTGCGCGATCGAGGCAACGCGGCTTCGCAAAGCGCCGCGTCAAATAGGCAAGAATCATACGTTCGAGGCCATCGGCCGATCCCGCCGCCGCATGCTGCTGGTGCGAGCGGCGCATCTTCCGCGCAAGCCATCGACACGTCCGGCGCATCGCGCGCGCCCGGCGCCGACGCCTCTTCGCGGCGGAGCCGTTCGCTGATGCAACGCGGGCGCTCCGATGGCGGCTAATGAGTCGTCAGGCCCTCCATTTTACTCGTCGGTGCGTGAATCGGCAGCGACGAAAACCGCGATTTCCCGTGAAATTGCGCTTCGTCACGCTTTGTTTCAACTCGTTTCCACTTGCGCGTTCGTTGCATGGCAGGCTCGTGCCGTTCGATCGATTCGGTCAACCAATCATTCCAACGCCCCGTCCATCTGAACTCAGAACCTCGACCACATCGCACGCATGTCGCACGAACCGCGCGACACGCGTGCGCACCTGCCCACTACTTCGAGATGGTTTCGAGCGCGATACCCTTCGTGCGCGGTCCCATCCCTCCGATCGCGGCCATTACGATCACCATCGCGCCCGCGATGAACGCGAACACGCCGAACGTGCCGAAACCGCGCAGCACGGCCGCGATCACGAACGACGAGAAGATTGCCGAGAAGCGGCTCCACGAATAGACGAAACCGACGGCCCGCGCGCGGATCGACGTCGGGAACAGCTCCGCCTGATATGCGTGGAAGCTGTACGACATGATGTTGCTCGCGAGCGTGAGGCCGATGCCGAGCACGATCAGGAAAGCGCCCACCGTCGTCTGGCTGAACAGCAGCCCGCACACGACGATCGCCGCCGCCATTGCGACGATCACCGACTTGCGCTCGAAGCGATCGGCGATCACGAGGCCGATCAGTGGGCCGATCGGCGCCGCGAGCGCGATCACGCTCGAATACATCAGGCTCGACGTGATCGTGATGCCCTGCTTGATCAGCAGCGTCGGCACCCAGTTCGCGAAACCGTAGAAGCCGACCGTCTGGAACACGTTGAAGATCGTCATCATGATCGTGCGGCTGCGATACGGCGGCACCCACATGTCGCGGAAGCTGCCGCGCGGCGGCACGGGTTCGGCCGGCGCGGGCAGCGGCAGCGGCCGCCCGTATTCGGCTTCGACCTTCGCCTCGAGCGCGCGCATGATGCGGTCGGCTTCGTCGACCCGGCCCTGCTGCGCGAGCCAGCGCGGGCTTTCCGGCAGTTCGCGGCGGATCCACCACACGAACAGCGCGCCATGCGCGCCGATCAGCACGACCCAGCGCCAGCCGTCGAGGCCGAGCGGCGCGTGCGGCACGAGCAGGTACGCGAGAAACGCGACCACCGGCACCGCGACGAACCCCACCGCCTGCTCGCACGCGAACGCGCGACCGCGGATCTGCTTCGGCACGAGTTCGGAGATGTACGTGCCGATCGTCACCATCTCGACGCCGAGGCCGAGACCGACGACGAAGCGCCAGAAATTCAGCCCGGTCGCGGTGTCCTGGAACGCCATCACGACGTTCGCGGCCGTGTACCACAGCAGCGACCACGTGAAGATCGCGCGGCGGCCGAAGCGGTCGGCGAGGAAGCCGCACGCGATCGTGCCGATGAAGAGCCCCGAGAACAGCGCGGCGATGAAACTCGCGACGCCCGTGGTGCCGAACAGACCGTGCGTCGTCGCGGAAAGGATGCCGCTTTTCACGAGGCCCGGCGCGACGTAGCCGCTGTACAGCAGATCGTAGAGTTCGAAGAAGAAGCCGAGGCTCAGCAGCACGACGAGCTTCCAGACGCTGCGCGTCGGCGGCAGGCGGTCGAGGCGGGCCGAAATGGAGCCGGGGTCGATGGAGGGGGATGGGGCTTGTGCCTGCGGAAGGCTGTCCGTTGAGGCCATCTTGGGCGCGTCTCCTGATCGTGTCGTGTTGTGTGTTGTCGTCCGGCGGACCGTCGAACCGCCGCCGGGCGAATCGCTGCATTGTACCGGCACGCCCGTTTCGCGCAGGTGCGAACCGGCAAGTCGGCTGCGATACAGGCACCGAACCGAATCGATGCCCGATTCCGCGCCGGATAATGTGTAAATTGCGTAACCGTGTATCAGAGCCGAAACGCGCGTCAGCTCGGCGTTGCAGCGCCGCCTTCCCCCGCCCGCCGGCGGCGCAAGCCCGGCAATACGGGCCTGCCGCGCCGTTTCGCGCAGGCACGCGCCGCCAAAATCGCGGCGAACGGCAAGACGCAATCGGTACAACCACGCGTTCCGCGCCCCGGTAACATGCTACCGGGCCAACTACCGGCTTCCGGCTGCCTTTCGGCAATCGGCATTGTCGGCAAATCGTAAGCATTCCATGTCCATACAACGACTATCCCTGTACGCCCGCCGGATCGTGCTGATCGCGCTGCTGCAGTTCGCGGCGATCGCGACCGCCTCGGCGTTTCCGGCGGCCGCGTCCGCGCCTGTCGCGAGCGGCGTCGGCGCAACCGAGCCGGCCATCTCGCTGCCCGACGCGGTCGCGCAGCTCAAGCAGATGCAGGCCGAGCTGGACCGCATCAAGCAGCAGACTTCGACTACGTCCAACAGCAAGGAGCTGGACGCGCTCGACGATTCGGCGCAGGAACTGAGCGCCGATGTCGCGAAACTGCAGAGCGATCTCACGCCGCAACGCGCGCAGGTCCAGGCGCAACTCGACGTGCTCGGGCCGCCGCCGGCCGAAGGCGCCGCGCCGGAAACGCCCGCCGTCGCGAAGCAGCGGGCCACGCTCGACGCGCGCAAGACGCAGATCGACGCCGCGCTGAAGCAGGCCGCCGACCAGAAGGCGAGCCTCGCGAACCTGACCGAGCAATTCGCGAAGCTGCACCGCAGCCTGCTGAAGAACCAGCTCGCGTTCCGTTCGGGCAGCATCTTCAGCGCGCAGTTCTGGCTGCCGCTGTTCCACCTGGCGCCGGACGACCGTCAGCGACTCGACGATTTCAACGGCGAACTGTTCGACATGCTGCGCTCGTCGTGGGTGCCCGGGCAGCGGACGATCACCGCGATGCTGCTGATCGCCGCATTCGCGGCATGGCTCGGCGGCCGCCGGCTCATCGAGCGCGGGCTCGCCTGGGTCGCGCTGAACCGCCTGCCGCCCACGCGCCTGCGGCGCAGTGCGCTGGCGCTGTCGACCGCCCTGTCGACCTTCCTGGCAACGGCGATTGCGGTGCAGATCTTCTACCTCGCCGTCGCGCGCCGCTACGAGCTCACGCCGTCGCTGACCGATCTGTGGGACCAGTTCGTGAAGCTCGCCGCGACCTGCGCGCTGATCGCGGGCCTCGGCCGTGCGCTGCTCTGCACCAAGCACCCGTCGTGGCGCCTGCCCGCGCTCGCCGATCCCGTCGCGCTCGCGATGAAGCCGTTCCCCAGCATCCTCGCCGCGCTGCTGCTGGTATCCGGTACGCTCGAATCGATCAACCGGATCGTCGACACCAGCCTGTCGGTCACGCTGTTCGGCCGCGGCATCGTATCGCTCGTCGTCGCGCTGACGGTCGGCGCGTCGCTGTTGCGCGCGAACCGCGCGCGTGCCGCACTCGCGGCGGCAGGCGAGGCGCCGGAGCAACGCTCGACGCTCGCGGGCCTGATCCATGCCGGCGTCACGCTCGCGATCGTCGTATCGTTGATCGCACTCCTGATCGGTTACATCACGGTCGCGCGCTTCATCACGTACGAGCTCGTGTGGTTCGAGATCGTGCTGTGCGCGACCTACATCCTGATCCAGTTGACGCGCGACGCGAGCGAGAGCCTGTTCTCGTCGAGCCTGTCGACGGGCCAGCAGATCAAGCACCTGTTCGCGCTCGAAGACCGTCACCTCGATCAGGCGCGCACGGTCCTGTCCGGCTTCGGCACGAGCCTGCTGATGCTGATCGCGGCGATCGCGCTGCTGACGGGCGGCTTCGGCACGACGCCCGGCGACCTGCTCGACAGCGCGGTCGCGATGATCGGCAGCCAGCGGCTGCAGAGCCTGAACATCATGCCCGACCGGATCATGAACGCCGTGATCGGGTTCGCGATCGGCTTCTACCTGCTGCGCTCGCTGCGCCGCTGGCTCGACGGCGAGTTCATGCCCGCGCTCGGCATGGATACCGGCATGCGCGTGTCGCTGATCACGCTGTTCACCAACGTCGGCTACGTGCTGCTCGTGCTGATGACGCTCGGTCTGCTCGGCGTCAGGTGGAGCAATCTCGCGTGGATCGTCAGCGCGTTGTCGGTCGGTATCGGCTTCGGCCTGCAGGAAATCGTGAAGAACTTCGTGTCGGGGCTGATCCTGTTGACCGAGCGCCCGGTGAAGGTGGGCGACATGGTCAGCATCGCGGGCGTCGAAGGCGACATCCGCCGCATCAACGTGCGCGCGACCGAGATCCAGTTGAGCGACCGCTCGACCGTGATCGTGCCGAATTCGCAGTTGATCTCGCAGAACGTGCGCAACGTAACGATGGGCAACAGCACGCAGGGTGTCGCGACGCTGGTGCTGACGTTCCCGCTGAACACCGATCCGGAACAGGTGCGCGACCTGCTGCTCGATGCGTATCGCGCGCACCCGGCGATTCTCGACAAACCGGCGCCGTCGGTGACGTTCAGCCAGCTCGCGCCGGACGGGATCACGCTGAGCGTGACGGGTTACGTGTCGAGCCCGCGGATCGCGAGTTCGACGAAGAGCGATCTGCTGTTCGAGATCCTCAAGCAGTTGCGCGCGGCGGGGATTACGCTGTCGAGCCCGCAGATGCTGGTCGTGCAGAACATGCCGGCGGAAGAGAAGTGAACAAAGACGGCCGGTCGCGTACTGCAGCTACCGCGATGGCCGTCTCCAGTCCTACCGGAATGCCCATCGTCCGATGATGCCGGCGCTGGCAAGCAGTCGAAGCCGTGCCGCCTCCCATTCGGCGAGCGTTCGCACCCGTTCCTGGCGGGCATCGGCAAGCGCCGCCTGCGCCGACAGCAGTTCCAGAATATCGCCTGCGCCGAACGCGTAACGATTGCGCGCCGATGTCAGCGCCGCTTCCGCGGCAGCCAGCAAGCGTGCCGACGCTCCCAGGTTATCCGCCGTCGTCTCCGCATCGGCGTGAGCCTTCAGCACGTCACGCAGAATCTGCTGCTGCGTATCGTGAAGCTGTGCCTGTGCCAGTTCGGTCTGAGCCTGCGCGCCGCGAATCCGATACGTGCGGGAAAAACCGTCAAAGAACGGAATCGTCAGAGTCAGGCCGATGCTGGTTTGCGTCGCCCGCACCGACTGCAGCCCCTGATTCGGGTAGCCGTTCCGGGACAACGTGCCGCTCAGATCCAGCGTCGGCATACCCTCTGACCGTGCAGTCGTCACCTTCGCTTGTGCAGCCTCCCATTTGGCTCGCGCTGCACGAATCTCGGGATGAGAACCTTCGGCCGCGCGAAGCCAGTCGCTTAGCTGGCGCTCCGCGTCCAGCGCAACTGGTACGACTGCCTCTTCGACCTCGACCCGCGTGCCGGCGGGCAGACCGGTCGCAAAGACCAGTTCGGCGCGGGCCCGCGCGACCTCTCCGCCCGCTCGCCGGGCAGCGAGCAATGCCTTGGCCAACGCCGTCTCCGCCTGCAATACGTCTGCTCGGGATGCAACGCCCATGGCCAGTCGCTTACGCGACGCACGCAGCGTCGATTCCGCCAAGGTCGCGGATTCGGTACGCGCGGCAAACGCGGCTTGAGCATTCTGAACATCGAAATAACTCCCGACGACATCCGCGACCGCCTTTTGCATCGCTGCGTCGTGGCTCGCCAGCGCGGCCGTCAGCAGCTGTTGCGCCGCCGCGCCGTTTGCAGCCCGCCCGCCAAAGTCGAGTAGCCGCCAGTTCAACGTCGCGTTCGACGCTCGACCGACACCGCGCGTATTCATCGACGGTGCATCGGGATACCGGCTATATGTCGTCAGTTGGCTGATCGATCCGCTGATAGTGGGGAGCCATGCCGATCTGGCTTCACCCACCGCAGCGGCCTGGATCTTGATCGATGCCCACGCCGCTCGGATACGGGGGTTGTGGCATAGCGCAAGATCGACCGCATCACCAATCGTCAGCGGCTTCGCCGGGTCAGTCGACGAAGCGCACACAACTGGCGCGTCATCGCCCGGTAATCGCTTCCCCGCATCCAGCACCGGCGGACGGGTCAGCAGCGGATCGGCGAGGCCATCCGGAATCCAGCGTGTTTCGGCATTGCACGCAATCGAAACCAACATCAGGCCGAAGATCCACGGACGCGCGCGATCTTTCAAGCTCCTAGCGCTCACGCAAACTCTCCCGTGCATGCTGCAGCAACGGCGACAGCACATACTCGATTACCCGCCGCGTGCCGGTTCTGATTTCCGCACTGCCCGACATACCCGGCGACAGTGCGATCTCGCGACCGTCGATCATCAGCGCCGAACGATCGAGCATGATCCTGACCGAGTAGACGAGCCCCTTCTTGTCGTCGTCTATCGCATCGCGCGAGACATGACTCACGGTCGCCGACACCGTGCCGTATTTCGTGTACTCGAATGCGTCGATCTTCACGCTGGCGGCCTGCCCTTCCTTGACGAAGCCGATATCCCGGTTGTCGACGAATGCTTCCATTTCTACCGCCCCCTCTCGCGGCACGATCTGCATCAGCGGCTGCGCGGCCGGCACCGCCGTCCCGATGGTGTGGACGGCGAGCTGCTGGACGGTTCCGTCGATCGGCGCGGTCAGGCGCAGCAGTTCCCCGTGTGCCTCCGCTCGCCGCATGTCGCCCGACGACGCGTCCACGATACGCTGCGCATCGTTCAGCGCATCCTGGGTATTCCTTCGCGTCTCTGCCACGAGCGCCGCGCGTTGGTGACGAGCATCCGCCAGTTGTCCCGCCATATCGATGCGCTGCTGCTCGGCCTCGATCCACGCGTGCTCCGCAACGTCACCGGTCTTCATCAACCTGGCGTAATCGTCCGCACGACGCGCCGCAAGCGGAGCGGCCTGGCCGTACCTGTGTATTTCGCTGTCGAGACGGTCCCGCCGCGCGACGAAATCGCGCCATTGATCCAGCAGGTGTCGCTCGACCTCGCGCCGCCGCTCGGGCGACACGCCCTCCACATCCGCCAGTCGAGGTTGTCGCCCCGTGTCGATCGCGTCGATCAACGCCCGTGCACGCTCGACCTGCAGTACCGCATTCAGCCGGTCGCCGTCCGCCCGTTGACGTTCGGCGTCGATCACGCGTGTGTCGAGATCGATCAGCGCATCGCCCGTCTTCACGATCTGGCCGTCGCGCACGTGCAGCGCTCTGACGCTCGCCACTTCGACCGCCGCCAGTGTCTTGGTCCGGGAGGATGGAATGATCTTGCCGCCGCCGTCGACGACAATGTCGATTTTCCCGAAATACGACCAGACGATCGCCGTCATCACGAGCAGGATGAGTATGCGCGCGACCCACCGGCCTGCCGGCGAGACAGGCGCCGCCTGGACCGACAGCGCCGCCGGGAGAAATTCGGCCTCGTTCGCGTCGAATGCCGGCAGCGTCATCCGATGGCGTCGCTTCCAGCAGTGACGCCAGACGTCGCGGTAACGCCCCACCAGTTCACGCCAGGCCTCTGCCTGCTGCAGCACGCTCATGTCCGTGCCTCCGCTACGTCGCGGCCGCCCTGTTGCAGCGAATACAAGTGTGCGTAGATGCCATCCCGCATGCGCAGCAGTGTGTCGTGCGTACCGCTTTCCACGATCTGCCCGCGATCCATCACGAGAATCCGGTCGGCATCGCGCACCGCCGAGAGCCGGTGCGCAATGATCAATACCGTGCGTCGCGCGCAGATGTCGCGCATGTTGGCCTGTATGACGGCTTCGGATTCGTAGTCGAGCGCGCTGGTCGCCTCGTCGAATATCAGGATGCGTGGATCGGTCATCAATGCGCGGGCAATGGCGATGCGCTGCCGCTGGCCACCCGAGAGTCCGGTGCCATGCTCGCCGACGAGTGTGTCGTACCCCTCCGGAAGTTCGCAGACGAACTCGTGTGCGCCGGCCAGCCTCGCGGCATCGATCACCGCGTCGATCGACGCAGTGGGTCGAGCCAGCGCGATGTTGTCCCGTACCGAACGATTGAACAGCGTGTTTTCCTGCAAAACGACGCCAATCTGCTGGCGAAGGCTCGCCGTATCGATCACGGCGATATCCTGCCCGTCGACGAGCACTCGCCCGCGATCCGGCACGTATAGCCGCTGCGCGAGCTTGGTCAGTGTGCTTTTGCCCGACCCGGAGCGGCCGACGATTCCAATGACCTCCCCCGCCGCGATCCTGACGGAGATCTGCCGGATGACATCGCTTGCATCCGGCCGGTAGCGAAACGATACCTGGTCGAACTCGATCGCCCCGTCGAGACGGGGTACACGCGTCTTTTTCGCTGCGGTTTCGGGCGCCGTGTTCAGGATATCCCCGAGGCGCCCCATCGAAATCCCCACCTGTTGAAAGTCGTTCCACAACTGCGCGAGACGCAGTATCGGACTGGATACCTGCCCGGCCAGCATGTTGAACGCGACGAGCTCGCCGACCGTCAACTTGCCGTCGATCACCAGCGTGGCGCCCAGCCACATGATCGCCGCGGTCACCAGCTTGCTGATCAACGTCACGCCGCCGCTTGCAATCGTGGCAACGTTGGTCGCCGCCAGTCCCGCACTCACATAAGCGGCCAGTTGACGATCCCATCGGTCCGTCCAGCGCGGCTCGAGTGCCATCGCCTTGACCGTATCGATTCCGCTGATGGTTTCAACGAGGAACGACTGATTCTCGGCGCCCTTATTGAATTTTTCGTTCAGACGCCGCCGAATGATCGGCGTAAACACGACCGACAACAATACGTAGAGCGGAATCGAAACACCGACGATCAACGTGAGCCACGCGCTGTACCAGAGCATCACCCCGAGAAAAACGAACGAAAACGCGAGGTCCATCACCAGCGTCACGGCGTTGCCGGTCAGGAACGCGCGAATGTTCTCCAGCTCGCGAATACGGGCGACGGAATCGCCTACACGGCGCGCCTGAAACCACGCCAGCGGTAACGCCAAAAGATGGCGGAAGAGCCGCGCGCCGAGTTCGACGTCGATCTTGCTGCTCGTATGCGCGAAGACCCACGTTCGTATCCCCGAGAGCGCCGCCTCGAACAGCGTCGCGCAAATCAGCCCAACGGCGATCACGTTCAACGTCTTCATCGCGTGATTGACGAGCACCTTGTCCATCACCACCTGGAAGAAGAGCGGCGTGGCAAGCGCAATCAATTGCAACACCAGAGAAATCACGAGGACCTCGCCCAGCAGCTTTCGATACGTGACGATTGCCGGAATGAACCAGCTGAAATCGAAGCGCGCCAGAGTGCCCGCAATGCTGCTCCTGCTCGTGAAATAGATGAGCTCTCCCGTCCAGATTTCCAAAAGACGCTCGCGCGTCAGCACGGTAGGCGCCTCACCCGGAAACTGGACAAGCGTTCGAGGCGCGCGCGTTCCATCCCCGGCCTGATACTGCGCGACCACGAAATAGCCGCCTTCACCCTTCATCCGTGCGACCGCGGGCATAGGCGCCCGATCCAGTCGTTCGGGGTTCTGTTGAACGACCCGGGCCGTCATGCCGAGCGAACGCGCGGCTCGCAGGATTGTTTGAGTATCGAAACGATCGAAACCAAATTCATGTCGCAACGCGGCTTCGTCGGCCGCGATGCCGTGCAGGCTCGCCATCGTCAGAACGACGGCGAGACCGGAGTCGACATCCTGCGTCGGAAACGACGCCTGAGGCCGGAAATTGGAACTGTCCATGGAGGGAATACGTGGCGAGGAAGGAAATGCGATACGGCCGGCAGCAGGCCGTCCGGTCGCACTAATGTGCAACCGGACGGATGGACGTTCGGGAACGGGAATTAGCGCCAGCTTGTCGCCAGCGTGGGCGCAAGCGCGGCCTGATGCTCAGGGGGCAGCGTTACCGCTCCTGCAGCCGGCGGCGACCATGCCGCCATGGCCTGTACCAGCTTCTCGACATCGGCGTTGACGAGCGTCCGACCATCGTCCAAGCGGATCTGCTCGATCTGATAGCGTGATCCCGAGTACCAGTCCCGAACCGTAGCCGTATCGCTGGAGCCGAGGATACTGATCTCGAGATCGTCGCCGACGTGACGGAACCACAATTGATCCGCGGATACACCAGCCCCGATGCTGATCACATCGTTGTTGCCGAGCGTTTCGTCGTCGTCCCGGATCGTGTCGCGGCCGGACCCGCGGCCAAATCGATAGGTATCGTTGCCCAAGCCGCCGACCAGGATGTCGTTGCCGGCACCACCATCCAGCACGTTGTTACCGCGATTGCCGATGATCGTGTTGTCGAGTGCGTTACCCGTGCCGTCGATGTCCTCGTTCCACAGTTTCAGCGCTTCGGCCGTGTAGATCGCGTAGGCATTCGGTACGTTGGCGGCTGCCCGGAACTCCTGAAGGCTGATGTAGCGCGTCATGTCGCTGACGCGCCGGCGGCCCGAGTCGGCGATATAGAAGCCTTTGAGCTGGCCGTCAGAGTCTCCGTAGACCGCGCCCGTCACGGTGACGACGTGATTCACGCCACCGCCATCGAGATAAGCGCTGTCCTCCCAGAGCCGCCCCGAGTTCAGCGCGAGTATCACGCCACGACCACTGCGCACGAGATTCGCAACCGCATGCTCGTCGTAGCCGGCAAGCAGATTGTTTGCAATACCGTAACTCTTGAGCAGCGCCTGTTGCTGAACGTAATTCGACCCGCCTCGCTGGTAATCCGTTGCCGCCGGGCTGGTGACGGCCCATTGATTGTCGATTGCGCGCCGGACGACGTCTCCCTCAGTCGTCGGCGTCCCGGTCTGCGTCAACAGATTCGCGATCGAGGTCAGCGCACACGTTCCCTGGAACGTCGGAACCGCATCGCCTTGCATGTAATCCAGCTCGTTGGCCTTCGGGTACCCGTACACGTGAACAGCCACGCCGTCGACAAGCCCTTTTTCCGGCTTGCCGAAATCCAGCAGGTTCAGGTTCTCGACGTGTTCGCCCAACGTATAGCTGATCTTGCTCTGCACGGTATCGATACCCTCGCCGGCGAATTCGACGACACGGTCGCCGACATTGTCGACGTAGTAGGTATCGTTGCCCTTTCCGCCGATCATCGTATCGGCACCGGTGACACCATCGAGGATGTTGTCTGCGCTGTTGCCGACGATCCGGTTATCGAGCGCATTGCCCGTGCCGTTGATGTTGAAGCCTTCGACGAGTCTCAATTCTTCGATATTGGCATTGAGAATGTAGTTTGCGCTGCTGATGACCGTGTCGTAACCCTCGTTTGCGTATTCGAGAATCACGTCATTGACGCTGTTCACGATATAGGTATCGTTGCCCGCGCCGCCTTCCATGTGATCCGCGCCGGCCCCACCGTCGAGATAGTCGTCGCCGAGACCGCCGAGCAGCGTGTCATTGCCTTCTCCACCGTAGAGATAGTCATCGTCGGTTTCACCGGGGCCTAGCGTCCTCTTCGCCTCGTTGTCGCCGGTGAAACCCACCAGCAAATCGTCGCCGGCGCCGCCGTACAGGATGTCGTTTCCGACCTGGCCGAACAGTCGGTCGTCGCCGTCGCCGCCGTAAAGCCGGTCGTGGCCGTCGCCCCCCTGAATTTCGTCGTTGCCTGCGTCGCCGTGGAGCAGATCGTTGCCGAGACCGCCGAGGATCAGATCGTTTCCGGCTCCGCCGTAGATCGTATCGTCGTCGGTTTCCCATGCGGCCAGCGACTGCTTCGCGTCATTGCTGGCCGTAAAGCCGACGAGAATATCGTCGCCGTCGCCACCCCAGATCGTGTCGTTGCCTGCACCGCCAAAAATCTTGTCGTTGCCGGATTCACCGGAAAGCGCGTCGTTGCCGTTGCCGCCGTTCAACTCGTCGTTACCCGCCCCACCGAAGAGCCGGTCGTCGCCATCTCCGCCGTCGAGGAAATCGTGGTCGTTGCCGCCGTCGAGGTAATCGTTGCCCAAACCGCCGTACAGCGCATCATTGCCGTTGCCGCCATACAGCGTGTCGTTGTCGGATTCACCCCACGACAACGTTTGCTTCGCATCGTTGCCGGCGGTAAAGCCGACCAGCACGTCATCGCCATCGCCGCCCCAGAGCACGTCGTCGCCGGCTTCGCCGAAGATGCGGTCGTTACCGGCGTCTCCAAGTAGCTGGTCGTTGCCTGCGTCACCATGCAGTTCGTCGTTCCCGGCGCCGCCGAAGACCGTATCGTTTCCGTCCCCGCCACTCACGAAGTCCGCTCCGTCGCCACCGTCCATGTAGTCGTGGCCGAGGCCTCCCCACATCCGGTCGTTGCCGGCGCCACCGTACATGACGTCGTCATCCGTTTCGCCCCAGGCCAGCGTTTGCTTGCTTTCGTTCGATGCGGTAAAGCCCATCATGATGTCGTCACCGTCGCCGCCGTTCATGATGTCGTTGCCGGCCTGGCCAAATAGCCTGTCGTTGCCGATCCCGCCGTCGAGGACGTCGTTGCCGGCGCCGCCGTTGAGTTCGTCGTCACCTTCCTCGCCGTACAGTCTGTCGTCGCCGTCATAGCCGAACAGCGTGTCGTTGCCGGTGCCGCCCCACAAATTGTCGTTGCGGCTGCTGCCGCCCATGATGTCGTCGCCGCCGCCGGCGAGGAAGTTCACGAGCAGGCCGCTGTTGATCCAGTGACCGTATGCGGCGTAGTAGTTCGCATCGAATACGTCGTTGCCGTCGGTTCCGACGAGATAGGTTCGATTGCTGTTGTTGACCTTGATTTGATTCGGGCCGAAAAAGATAAAGTCTCTGCCGCCGTTGACCCAGTAAATATTGTCGTTGTCGCGCAACCACCGATAGTTCGAAAACGGTACGCTCGGCGCCAGATAGATTCTTCCGGGCTGGCCCGCAACGTCGCTCCCCTTCCACGGCGCGGCGGCAGAGCCTGCCGCATACCAAGCGTTGCCGCGGGTCAGAAGGTCGTAATCGATAGCGCGGATCTCGGAAATCCCTGCCTGCCGGAGTGTTTGAAATTCGCCCGCGTCGCCGATGCCATCTTCATTGGTGTCGACCCAGACTTGCAGCCCGCTCAATTCCGCGCCTGAAAGCTTGCCGTCGCGATTGGCGTCAAGCGATCCAAGCGCTGCCGCGCTCAGGCGACGCCGCTGCGCGTCGAGCAGTACGGGGGTCTTGTTTGCAATCGATACTGCCGCGTCCAGTGCGGCGCTTTTCGCTTCGTAGAATGCGCCGATCGGGTTTTGCCAGCCTGCGGGCATCGTGAACCCGTAGTCGTTTTTTCCGCCAAAGGTCAGGGTTCGCGAAATAATCTGGCTCAGATCCAGATAACTTGTGCCGCTCAGTAGGCCGGTGGCGCGATATCGCGACAGCAGGCTGTCGGCAAAGGCGGCATCGCGGACGTTGGACAAGTCGTAGCGCTGACCGCCGTTTACGACGAAATTGCGGTCGGTAACGCCGTCGCCGTTGGTGTCTTCGCGGATTACGCTGGCGCCGTTACCGAGGTGGGTTTCTGTTTTGATGTTGTCGAAGACGCCGTCGCAGTTGGCGTCGGTCTTCGTGGTCGTGAAATTGTCGCCGAACTCGATTGTGGTTTCGCCCGATACATAGCGAATAACCCGGTCGTTGACTGAAGTCACCACGCCGGATTGCCCAATATATTCGATCACGCTGCCGCCCTTTCCATCGGGAGTAGTGACTTTTGTCGAATACCCTACCCACCGATCACCGACGCTAACACTTCCCGCCTCAAATCCAGGCGCCTGATCCCTATATGGCAGGTTGGCAACCTCGATTCGGACGCCATTACTATAAGTCGTGGTAACCCATACGCCATCAACGTAAGAGTCTTTAACAGAAACATTCGACGACGAGACTCCCATCAGCCGGTCGATAGTGTGTGACAACTCCCGCCGGAAGTTAGGGCTGTTGCTCTCGCTCCAATCGAAGACATTCGGAGCGATGTATTTCTCCCAACCGAACTTCGCCGTCGCGCCCCCGATCACGCCGACTCCAATAGTCAAAATGCCCCCGACAACTCCCGATATGGTGACAGGCCACAAAACCGCCGCGACAATGCCGCCCAACACGCCCATCGCAACACCGCCAACTTCGTACGATGACGCGTTTGGATCCTTGAGAACCCAAAGTAGCTGCGCTGCGGAAATGAGACTACCCAGCCGTGCCCCGATCCCCTGAATACCTTTTGCTATGCTATCGGCTTCCGTCGCAATCGCTGTAAACGACCGTGCCTTAGCCAACTCCGATCTCATCGCCTCTACACGTGCGATTAGCTGGGCGTCGAGGCGGCTACGGTCAACGCTATCCAACCCTCGAATCACCGCAGTGCTAAGTTCGTCAAGGTTCTGCCACATTATCCGTGAGTACTCGGCACGCGCGGCTGCGTCGACAGACAATCTGACCGCATTGGTGGAAATGTGCCCGGCATGAATGGAAATTTTTTCCAACACCTGCTTTACACTCTCTCCCGCAGCCCCCAACGCGTCCCACTCATCAAGTTCATGCCAAGCCATGAATCACTCCTCTTTCGATGAAAAAATTCTGGTCATAAAAAACCAAATCCAACTAAGACCTAGAGAAATACACATAATATGAGCACCGCCGGCGAACAATGGCCCCACCAAGCCAAGCCACAATCGAGACTCACTAATTGGAATGAAATTAAATTCGTAGTAATACCCCTCAACCAAAACAAAAATCCCACATAAAAGGAAAAACGGAGCCCCAAAAATTACCTTTGCCTTCCCTGCCATCGACAATCTTTCATACGTTTCCCTCCCCTTAGCCTGACCAGCATAAAGCAAGCGAAATCCGACCAGAAGCCTAAAAGGGAACGCGGCAAGCATCAGCGCAAAATAGAGTGCAGTGACGTCGGGGAATTTTGACTTTTCAACAGCACCGAATATCAAAGGAAATACTTTGCCGACGCCGGCTACAATCACATCCAGAAAGGGCCATTGCACCAGCACATCCTCCGGCGCAAGCCAAGCTACGATTACACCGGCGACATGCAATACCAGAATAACCGGACTGAATTTATAAATTCCAATTATTTCACCAACAATACTTCGAGATTCATTCGAATCAGTTTCCTTTTTCAATATTAAGTCACGTCCCATTAATTTTACTTTCCAATCCATTCAACATTGGCGACCCATATTAAAGGCACCCCAACCAGCTCTTACTCATTCATCAATCGCTCGACGCCAATACTTCTTTCTGCTCAGATTCGCGTAATTTCATAATTCGAAATATCAATGTCATCCCAAAAACCACATGAAAATCCGTTTTCTGCCGTACCTTACCCGTCACCGAGCACAACACCACAAAGGTATAGAAAGAATTGAAATAAAACAAGCAAACGATTAATTTTTCATACACATACGAAACAAGGAAAACAATTCCGTACTTGTCTGATCCACGCCTTACAACCCCGAATTAGCTGCCCTTTACACATCCACAATACCAGTCGATCTACTCTATAGACCCATGAGCCAATCAATACCGCAAAAAATCAAAAAAGCCGGCGCTGTGGCAGCAATGCCGTTCAGTTAAAACCTGAAAGGTATTTTGTTTTATCGTTGGAGTAGTAAATTTATCGTTGGAGTTGTAAACGGAGCGGCAAACTGTTAACTTGGTCAGCGATGCTGAACGACCACCTGACCTTTCTACTGGATACCGCACCTGCCGACCTCAGTCGACTCAGCAAAGCATCTGCCACATAACTGGATCGAACAGGCCATCGAAGCGGCGGGCGCGGCCGGCATTCGTCGGCGGTGCTTACCGGCCGAACAACTGGTGTGGCTGGTCATCGCGCTAGCAATCTACCGGCACTGGTCAACCAGCGAGGTGGTCGATAGATTCGATCTGGTCTTGCCAACGAGGGCACGTTCGTCAGCAAGAGCACCGTCGCTCAAGCACGCCCAGGCCCGGCGAGGCGCCCGCGGCCCGGCTTATCGGGTTCATTCCGTGCCATTTTTACCCCCTCATTTTCGACGACACCCATGAGACAAAAATAAAAACCCATACAAAACCTACTGCAACACCGAATGCCTCAACACCGCCCGCAAATAATGGCCCGACAAGCCCAAGAAAAAATCTAGAATTTGAAATAGGAATGATGTTAATTTCATAGTACGGCCGACCAAACAATACCGCCACGATCCCAAACCCAAAGAAAATAACGACTCCAATTGAAGCAAAAATTCTTTTCCAGAAAAATCCTCTAATTATTTCAAATGTCCTATCCCTATCCGCATAAAATGCCCTAGTTGAATCAATGATTCTCAGCGGCAGAAACACATACATGATCGCAAAATACAATCCGGTCACCTCAGGAAACACCGACCTCTCAATCGCTTCCCCTATAACTGGAAATATATTCGCCATATAGGACACAAACCTTCCGAGCGTCTGGTATTGCACCAATATGTCATCGGGAGCAAACCATGCCATCAGAGCGGAGACGAAATGCAAAGCCAACATTCGCGGACAGTAGCGGTAATACCTCAGAAGGCCTTTCAATTCATTCATAGATTGCTTCGCCAGAATTCTTATACTCGCAAAGAGGCCTCACCCTACAATCGGCCTTAATTTACGTCCCTCAAAGCCACATCGACCCCTCAAAAATATAGAAAGAATTGAAAGAAAACAAGCAAACGCTTAATTTTCATACATATACGAAACACGGAAAACAATTCCGTACTTGTCTGACCCACGTCTTACGGTCCTGAATTAGCTGATCTATATGTACCCACCACCAGTCGATCTACTCTATAGACCCACGAGCCAATCAATACCGCCAAAATAAAAAAGCCGGCACTCTGGCCGGCTTTTCCGCTAAACCTGAAGACCGACGTATTGTCAGTCGCTATGTACAGTCAGCACACGATACGTGTTCACGACACGGTGCATCAAACATCAAACTTCACCCCCTGCGCCAGCGGCAGTTGCCGGCTGTAGTTGATCGTATTCGTCGCCCGGCGCATATACGCCTTCCACGCATCCGAACCCGACTCGCGCCCACCGCCCGTTTCCTTCTCGCCACCGAACGCGCCGCCGATTTCCGCGCCGCTCGTGCCGATGTTCACGTTGACGATCCCGCAATCGCTGCCGGCCGCCGACATGAACTGCTCGGCCTCGCGCATGTCGTTCGTGAAGATCGCCGACGACAAGCCTTGCGGCACCGCGTTGTGCAGCTCGATCGCGTCGTCGAAGTTGTCGTAGACCATCACGTACAGAATCGGCGCGAACGTCTCGCGCTCGACCACCGCCGACTGCTGCGGCATCCGCACGATGGCCGGACGCACGTAGTACGCATCCGCATGACCGACGTCGACGCGCTCGCCGCCCTGCACTTCGCCGCCCTGCTCGCGCGCATCGGCCAGCGCCTTCTGCATCGCGTCGAACGACGCACGATCGACCAGCGGGCCGACCAGCGTGCCTTCCTCGAGCGGGTTGCCGACCTTCACCGACGCATAGGCCTTCTCGATGCGCGGCAGCAGTTGCTCGACGAGGCTGCGATGCACGATCAAACGGCGCAGCGTCGTGCAGCGCTGGCCGGCCGTGCCGACCGCCGCGAACGTGACCGCGCGCACGACGAGATCGAGGTCGGCGCTCGGCGCGACGATCATCCCGTTGTTGCCGCCGAGTTCGAGGATGCCGCGTGCCAGGCGCTGGCTCAGCACCTTCGCGACTTCCTGGCCCATCCGCACGCTGCCCGTCGCGCTGACGACCGGCACCTTCTTCGACGCCGCCAGCGCCTCGCCGACATCGCGCATGCCGAGCACCAGTTGGCTCAGCTCCGCCGGCGCGACGCCCGGATGCGTCTTCTCGAACTCGCGAAGCGCCTTCTGGAGCAGCACGTGGCAAGCGATCGCGGTGAGCGGCGTCTTCTCGGACGGCTTCCACACGACCGAATCGCCGCACACGAACGCGAGCGCCGCATTCCACGCCCACACCGCGACCGGGAAGTTGAACGCCGAAATCACGCCGCACACGCCGATCGGGTGCCACGTTTCCATCATCCGGTGGCCCGGGCGCTCCGATGCGATCGTGAGGCCGTAAAGCTGGCGCGACAGGCCGACCGCGAAATCGCAGATGTCGATCATTTCCTGCACTTCGCCGAGCCCTTCCGACGTGATCTTGCCGGCCTCGAGCGTGACGAGGCGGCCCAGTTCGGCCTTGTGCTCGCGCAACACGTTGCCGAACACGCGCACGAGTTCGCCGCGCACCGGCGCCGGCACCGTGCGCCACTTGAGGAACGCGTCGTGCGCGGCGTCGATCTTGCGCTCGGCGTCGGCGGGCGTGTCGACGGCCAGCGTCGCGAGCGTCGCGCCGTCGAGCGGCGAACGCGCGGTCAGCGCATTGCCTTTCCACTGGGCGAGATCGATGTCGAGCGCGGCAAGAATGTCGTTGAATTGCATCACTTCCTCTTCAGGGACAGATTGATCGGTGCGGCGGCAGCGCCGCCCGCGTGATTCGATTGGAGCGCGTTCGAGCGCCTCGTGCAAGCGGATGCGCCGCGCGGCGGGCCCGATGCGCCATCCGGCGCATCGCGCTGCGCCGCCGCCGAAAGCCCGGCCGGACGGCGCGCCCCGGCCTCGCGAGGCACGATCCATGAAACACATTGTCGATGGCCACAAGTCGGGCCGCTATTGATATTAACTCACGACTTCATTCCCAAAACGCAAGAAGTCAGTCGGGCAGCCGCGTCCGTTCGTGCTCCGATATCGGACGGTTCCAAAGCTCGTGGACGGGTGCTCGGACGCGTCGCGCCGCGACAGCAGTTGATGATCATCCCGCATCACCCTGTTCGGAAATATCGTTTGCTCGCCCGTGCACCCCGCACCCACAATCGGTGCGACGTCGAGGTGCAACGCACCCGGCGTGCCGCCGGCCGCCACTACGGCGCCCGGACGACCGACGAAGGCGCACGCATCAGGGCCCGGCTCAGCGGGCCGGCTTCGCCCCGCATCACCGCTGCCCGGCCCGCGGCCGGCAACGCGTCGCGCTTCGTCACCGAACAACAATCCCGGAGACAGCGCCCAGCGCCCGCCATGCATTCAGATGCCCGCCCCGATTCGTCCCGCCCGTCCGGCTCGCCGCCCGCGAAGCCGTCCCTCCACCGTGCGTTGCAGGCCCGCCATCTGCGGATGATCGCGATCGGCGGCTCGATCGGCACCGGCCTGTTCGTCGCGTCCGGCGCGTCGATCTCGCAGGCCGGGCCGGGCGGCGCGATGCTCGCGTACATGGTGATCGGCCTGATGGTCTATTTCCTGATGACGAGCCTCGGCGAGATGGCCGCGTTCATGCCGGTGTCGGGCTCGTTCGCGACCTACGGCGCGAAGTTCGTCGACGAAGGCTTCGGCTTCGCGCTCGGCTGGAACTACTGGTACAGCTGGGCCGTGACGCTGGCGGTGGAACTGGTCGCCGCGCAGCTCGTGATGAATTACTGGTTCCCGCACGTGCCGGGCGTCTGGTGGAGCGCGCTGTTTCTCACGCTGATCTTCGCGCTCAACGCGCTGTCGGTGCGCGGCTTCGGCGAAGCCGAATACTGGTTCGCGCTGGTCAAGGTGCTGACGGTGCTCGCGTTCGTCGGCGTCGGCCTGCTGATGATCTTCGGGATCATGCAGGGCGGCCCGAGCGCCGGCTGGGGTAACTTCACGACCGGCGACGCGCCGTTCGTCGGCGGCTGGGCGACGATGCTCGGCGTCGCGATGATCGCGGGCTTCTCGTTCCAGGGCACCGAGATGATCGGCGTCGCGGCCGGCGAATCGGAAAACCCGCGCACGACGATTCCGCGCGCGGTGAGCCAGATCTTCTGGCGCATCCTGCTGTTCTACGTGTTCGCGATTTTCGTGATCGGCGTGCTGATTCCGTACACCGACCCGAGCCTGCTGAAGAGCGACGTGACCGATATCGGCGTGAGCCCCTTCACGCTCGTGTTCCGCCACGCGGGCCTCGCGTTCGCGGCCGGCGTGATGAACGCGGTGATCCTGACGGCCGTGCTGTCGGCCGGCAACTCGGGCATGTATGCGTCGACGCGGATGCTCTACAACCTCGCGGTCGAGGGTCGTGCGCCGAAGCTGTTCGCGAAGCTGTCGCCGGGCGGCGTGCCGCGCAACTCGCTGTATGCGACGACCGCCGTCGGCGCACTGTGCTTCCTCACGTCGCTGTATGGCGACAAGACCGTGTACCTGTGGCTGCTCAACACGTCGGGCATGGCCGGCTTCATCACGTGGCTCGGCATCGCGGTCAGCCACTACCGGTTCCGCAAGGGCTTCCTTAAGCAGGGCTACCGGCTCGACCAGTTGCCGTACCGGTCGAAGTGGTTCCCGTTCGGCCCGCTGTTCGCGTTCGCGCTGTGCGCGGTCGTCGCGCTCGGCCAGGACTACCACGCGTTCCTCGCCGACAGGATCGACTGGACGGGCGTCGCCGCGACCTACATCGGCCTGCCGTTCTTCCTCGCGATCTGGCTCGGCTACGCACTCGTGCGCAAATGCCGCCTGGTGCGCTACGAGGACATGGAAATCGCGCCGTGGATCGAACGCAACGCGGCGCATGAAGCAGCCGAAAAGGCCGACGCCGGTTATCCGGCCTACGTAGCCCGCCCGGTCAACCCGACGCCGGGCGCCTGACGCCCGGTACCGCGCCAGCGGCCACCCCTTCGCGGCGCCCGGCCCGCTGCGCTGAAAACCCCATTCGACGCGGCGCGCGCGTTCAGGCAAGATCGACGCGCCGCCCGTTTTTCCGCCGTCACGAGTCACCGAACACGCATGCAGAACTTCTACGAAGCCACCGTTTCCCGCCAGCCCTACCCGCAACTGACCGGCACGATCGATACGCAGGTCTGCATCGTCGGCGGCGGCCTCGCCGGCCTGTGCACGGCGCTCGGCCTCGTCGAACGCGGCGTGCACGACGTCGTGGTGCTGGACAGCGAGCGGGTCGGCTTCGGCGCGTCGGGCCGCAACGGCGGCTTCGTGTTCGGCGGCTACAGCCTCGACAACGCCGACCTGCTGCGCACGCTCGGCCGCGACGAAGGGCGCCGGCTATACCGGCTCACCGTCGACGCGGTCGACCTGATCCGCGCGCGCATCGCCCGCTACGGAATCGACTGCGACATCGTCGACCGGGGCGTGATGCTCGCGAACTGGTTCGACGATCCGGCGCGGCTCGACAGCGTGCGCACGCTGATGAAAGACGAGCTCGGCGTCGACTGGGAACCCGTCCCTACCGACGCGCTGCGCGAGCGGCTGAAGACGCGGCGCTATTACGGCGGCCTGTTCGAGCCGAACGCATTCCATTTCCATCCGCTGAAGTACGTGCTCGGCGTCGCGGCGGCCGCGTCGCGCGGCGGCGCCCGCGTGTTCGAGCGCTCGGCCGCGCTCGGCATCGCGCGCGACGGCGCCGGCTACGTCGTGCGCACGGCCCAGGGCACGGTGCGCGCGAAGGACGTCGTGTTCGCCGGCGGCGGCTACGCGCGCGGCGTGTCGCCGCGCATCGAGCGCGCGGTGCTGCCGATCGCGACCTACGTGATCGCGACCGAACCGCTCGGCACGCGCCTGCCCGACGCGATCGACGCGCCGTACGCGATCTACGACACGCGTTTCGCGTTCGACTACTACCGTCCGCTGAAGGACACGCGGATCCTGTGGGGCGGCCGGATCTCCGTGCTCGACCGCGGCCCCGACGCGATCGCGCGCCTGCTGCGGCGCGACCTGCTGCGCGTGTATCCGCAACTGGACGGCGTGAAGGTCGACTACGCGTGGGGCGGGCTGATGAGCTACGCTCGGCACAAGATGCCGCAGATCGGCCGCGACGCCGACGGCGTGTGGCACGCGATCGCTTTCGGCGGCCACGGGATGGCGCCGACCACGGTGGCCGGCGAGACGCTCGCCGCCGCGCTGGCCGAAGGCCGGCCGGTGCCGGACGGCTTCGCCGCGTTCGGGCTCACGCGCACGTTCGGGCTGGCCGGCCTCGCCGCCGCGCAGCTTGCGTATACGGCGTACCAGGCCCGTGACGCGCTCGCGTCGTGCCGCCGCTGAGCGCCCGCGGCGGCCTTGCCGATTAGAGCGGAAGGTCGGCCGGGCGGGCATTTTCCGCATGCTAGAATGCCTTTTCCAAGCCGCCGCGAACCACAACAAAGTCACATGAAAGCAGGAAGCAAGGCCGCCACGTCCGACCCCCGCGCGCTTGCGTCCGATGCGCGGCGCAAATACGATCCCGAGCAAACCAAGCGCAACATCCTCGAGGTCGCCACGCAGGAATTTTCCGCGATGGGCCTCGCCGGTGCGCGCGTCGACGCGATCGCCGAGCGGACGAACACGACGAAGCGGATGCTCTACTACTACTTCGAAAGCAAGGAAGGCCTGTACGAGGCCGTGCTGGAGAAGGTGTACGGCGACATCCGCGCATTCGAGCAGGAACTGCACGTCGGCGACATGGAGCCGCGCGAAGGCATGCGCCGTCTCGTCGAATTCACGTTCGACTATCACGACAAGCATCGCGATTTCGTCCGCCTCGTGTCGATCGAGAACATCCACGGCGCGAAATATCTCGAACAGCTCAAGTCGTTCAAGAACCGCAACGTCAGCATCATCAAGACGCTCGAGGAACTGGTCGAGCGCGGCGCGGCCAGCGGCGCGTTCCGCAAGGACATCGACGCATACGACCTGCACCTGCTGATCAGCTCGTTCTGCTTCCATCGCGTGGCGAACCGCTACACGTTCGGCGCCGCATTCGGCCGCGATCCGTCGGCGCCGCGCCTGCGCGCGCGGCATCGCGACACGATCGCCGACGCGGTGCTCCGCTACGTCGCCGCGTAAGCGACGGCAACCCGTCGGAGCGCGCGCCCGCCGCGCCCGTCGCACGTCGGCGCATCAGTCCGTCGGCGCGGTCGACGCGAGCGCGATCCGCGCCTTCTCTTCCGGGCTGCCCGCCACGTAATACTTCTTCGCCCAGCTCGAATCCGGCGCGAGCGCGAGCCGTGCATGCGCGCCCGTGCCGCGCCGCTTCGCACGAATCGCCAATGCGCGAGCGCGATAGTGCTCGTAAAGCCGCAGGAATTCCGCGAGATAGATCGCCGCGATCCGCTTGTCGCGGATCTCGAGCAGGTTCTCGTCGTTGTACTGCTCGGAATTGCGGCTCATGTTCGCCGAGCCCGTATAGACGACCGGATTCGCGCCCTCCGCATCGATCACGATGAACTTGTGGTGGATCACGACGGGCGGAAAGGCCGGCGCCGGCTCGCCCGGGAAGAGCCGCAACTCCGGCTCGAAACGCTGCGGCACGGTGGCCGGCGAGAAATACGACGCGTCGATCACGTCGTGGTTGTCGCGGCTGCGGTGGTACAGCTCGAGGTTCGCGAGCGTCGCCGCATCGAGCGACTGGCCGGCCTGCCGCGCGGCATCGGCCTTCGTCGCGCCGCCAACGTTGATCCGGTTCACCAGGCCGAACATCATCAGCCCGCGGTCGCCGGCCGCGAAGCACGCATCGCGCAGCGCAGCGTCGGTCGGCATGAACAGGCAGAACGACACCGAATGCTTCGCGGCCGCGATCGCGGCGACGATCGTATCGATCTCGGTACGCTGCCCCGCCGGCTCCGGCGAGTACGCGACGCGTACCTGCGCGCTGCCGATCGTCATCGGCGCCGACCAGCCGGGCGACAGCCGGGCGGTTTCCGCAATCGACGGATTCCCGGCCAGCGCGAGGGCGCGCTCGTTGTACAGCGCAGCGAGCGCGGGCGAGTCGAACGCATGCAGTACGTTGGCCTGCTCGGTCAGCCCCTCGGTCGTGAAGTTCGCGGAACCCGTCAGCACGCGCGCGGGCGCCGGGTTCGACCGCGCATCGGTCACGATGAACTTGTCGTGCATGATGTGCGTCCGGTCGCGCGGCGCGAGCGTCGCGAGGCCTTGCAGCGCATCGACGGCCGGCTGGTTCGGCGACGGCAGCGGCGGCTTGCCCTTGCGCGCCGTCGTGTGCGCGTCATAGACGATCGCGAGCGACGCTTCGCCATGCCGGCGCCCGAACGAGGCGAACGCAGGCAGCGCCCACAGCGTGTCGGTCAGGTGATAGACGGCCGACACCGCGCGCGACGCGGGATCGAGCATCCGAGCGAACACCTGCTCCATGTCGTTCGCGAGCCACGCGCGCAGCTTCAGCGCCTGCGCGGCGCTCGGCGTCTCGTTCGGCGCGAGGCCGAGCGCCGCGACCTGCTTCGCGAACGCCTGCGAGCTGACCACCGCGCGGTTGAACCACGTGCCGATGCCATCCTCGACGTGCGCGGGCAGCACGACGTCGCACGCGCCGGCTTGCGCGTCGAGCACCTGCAGGTTCGCCGGCGTGCCGACGACCGGAAAGACGTCGTAGCGAAACGACGCACCGCGGTCCTGCGGATCGATGCGCGCGTCCCACCACATGAATTTCTGGATCGGCGCCTGATCGGTCGGCGCATCGCCCTGCGTGTCGGCGGCCGGGCCGTCGAACGTCAGGCGGTTGGGCAGCCAGCTGTCCGGCGCACGCGTCTTGCCGTCGGCCGACCAGAAGCCCGGCGTGCGCCGGATCGCGAAGCCGAGGAAATCGGCGCGCGACGCCGCATCGGGCCAGTCGAAAGCCAGCAGGACGAGGGTGGGGGAAAGATAGCTGCGCACGCTGACGGCCATTCGTTGCTCCCTGGCCTGACGGCCGGTCGAGGTGAATGGGTCAGTGTCGACGGCGGTTCTTCCGGCACGATGACCGTTCGATGAACCTTGTATGTCGGACGCGCGTCAGTCGCACACGAGCAGCTCGATGCCGCGAGCGGTCAGCGCGCGGCGCACCGCCTTGTCCGGCGCGCGTTCGGTGACGAGATAGCGGGCGGCCGACGCGCCGTTGATCCGCACCGGCGTCACGCGGCCGAACTTCGAATGGTCGGCGACGATGATCGCCGTGCCCGCCGCCGCGATCATCCGGCTGCGCACTTCTGCCGCGAGCCGCGAGTAGTCGGTGCATTCGCCGTCGGGCGTGATGCCGCCGGCGCCGACGAACGCGAAATCGACGTGGTACTGCGCGAGCTGGTGGATCGTGTCGAGCCCGAACGTGGCGTCCTCGTCGTCGGACAGCTCGCCGCCGAGCAGCGTCACGCGGTTGCCGTTGCGCCGCGCGAGCACGAACGCGGTGCGCCAGTCGTTCGTGTAGATCGACAGCCGGTGCCGGTCGGCGAGCGCCAGCGCGACCGCATGCGGCGTGCTGCCCGAATCGATCAGCACCGATGCATCGTCGGGCACGAATTCGGCCGCGCGCCGCCCGATCGTGCGCTTCGCGTCGGCGTTCGCGGCTTCCCGCTCGGACAGGCTCGGCTCCCGGCGAGCCGCGGCCAGCGCGCCGCCGTGCGTCATCACGAGCAGGCCGCGCGCGGCCAGCGCGTTCAGGTCGCGCCGCACGGTTTCGCGCGACACGTCGAGCGAACGGACGAGTTCCGCGACCGACAGCGCGCCCGAGCGTCCAAGCTCCGACAGGATGTATTGATGACGTTGTTCCGCCAGCATCGCGTGTGCGCCCGAGGCGACTGGTAATGGATAAGCCGGCCATTGTATTACGGTCGTTTGACGACCATTTGACCGCGCCGGGGAATGCGGCCGAGCGGCGGCCGCGCGCGTCGCCCGAAAGCGAAATTCAGTATTGCCGGGCGCGCGCGAATCGGCGCGGCGCCGGTTGCTACACTTGTCGTTTCGCCGAACGACCGACCAAGACCAACCAAGGGGCTCGCGCCATGTATCGCAAAGGCAGTGTGATCGAAATCCAGTTTCCGCCGGAACGCCTCAACGACGCGGCGGGCGACCCGTACTGGATCGACCTGACGCTCGACGAAGCGCGCCGGCTCTACGAACAGCTCGCCGCACGCTTCGCGACTGACGCGCGCGCCAACCAGCCGCTCGATACGTTCTCGATCGACTGATCGCCGCCGCGTCGTAGCCGCCCGCACGGGGCGGTACGCATCGCCTTCGCATCGCCCACCCGGCGCGCGATGATCGCCCGCACCGTCACGCACCGCGCGGCGTGAGTGCAGGATTCGACAAGACACCGGCACGGCTTCGCCCGATACTGGCCGACTTTCCGGTTCTGTCCGGCCGCGTCGCGGCCCGTCACGCATGCTCAACTCGATCGTCGCCGCCGTTTTCGTCGCGCTCTGGTCCACCGGCTTCATCGTGGCACGGGCGATCAAGCCCTACGCCGATCCGAACCTGTTCCTGCTGGCGCGCTTCGCGGGCACGGCCGCGCTGTTCGGCGTGGTGGCGCTCGTCGCACGCGCGCCGTGGCCGGCCCGCCGCGAATGGCCGCGCCACCTGATCGCCGGCGCGCTGCTGCAAGGCGTCTATCTCGGCGCGAGCTACTGGGCCGTCGCGCAAGGATTGAACGCGGGCGTGATGGCGCTGCTCGGCGCGCTGCAGCCGCTCGCCACCGCCGTGCTCGCGGTCCCGCTGTTCAACGAACGCCTGCCCGCGCGCGGCTGGCTCGGGATGGCGCTCGGGCTGGCCGGCGTCGGGCTCGTGCTCGCGCCGAAGGTCACGGGCGGCGTCGCGCCGCCGCCGGGCGCGGCGCCTGCGTGGCTCGTCGTCACCGTGTCGGTTCTCGCGGTCGGGGCGATCACCGCCGGCTCGCTGTACCAGAAAGGCAAGCTCGCGCAGAGCGACCTGCGCACGGCGGTCGCCGTGCAGAACTTCGGCGCGGCGGTCGTCGCGGCCGCCTTCGTCGTGCTGCTCCATGAAACCCGCTGGATCGGCGCGCCGGCGCTGTGGGTGTCGCTCGTATGGGGCGTCGTGTTCCTGTCCGGCGGCGCGGTCACGATGCTGATGTGGATGCTGCGGCGCGGCAACGCCGCTCGCGCGACGTCACTGCTGTTTCTCGCGCCGCCGCTGGCCGCGCTGCAGGGTTACGGGCTGTTCGGCGAAACGCTCGCGACGATCCAGCTCGCCGGCTTCGCGCTCGCGCTGGTGGGCGTCGTGCTCGCGCGGCGCTGACGCCCGCCGTCGCCCCGCCCGGAGGCCGTTCGCGCCGCATCCCGCACCTGCCTGGCGCACCGCGCACCATGGCGACGCGCCGCGTCTCGCCGAAGCAACGCGAAACCGCCGGAAACGCAGGCCCGGCGCGGCGGCGCGCCGCGATTGCGCTTATGATGGGCGCCTTGCAATTCGTTCCGGAATTTCCCTCATGACCTCCGCCGATTACGCCAGCCGCCAACGCGCGATCATTGCCGAACTGAACGTCGCCCCGCACTTCGACGCCGAAGCCGAAATCGCCCGGCGCGTCGATTTCCTCGCGCAGTACCTTCGTTCGACCGGCCTGCGGACCTACGTGCTCGGCATCAGCGGCGGCGTCGATTCGTCGACGGCCGGCCGCCTTGCGCAACTGGCGGTCGAGCGCCTGCGCGCCGACGGCTACGATGCACGCTTCATCGCGATGCGCCTGCCGAACGGCGTGCAGAACGACGAAGAGGACGCGCAGCGCGCGCTGGCGTTCGTGCGCGCGGACGAGGTGCTGACGGTCGACGTAAAGCCGGCCGCCGATGCGATGCTCCGTTCGCTGGTCGCATCCGGCCATGCGTTCGACACGCCCGCGCAGCAGGATTTCGTGCACGGCAACATCAAGGCGCGCGAGCGCATGATCGCGCAGTACGCGGTAGCCGGCGCGCGGCGCGGCATCGTGATCGGCACGGATCACGCGGCCGAATCGCTGATGGGTTTCTTCACGAAGTTCGGCGACGGCGGCGCGGACATCCTGCCGCTCGCGGGCCTGAGCAAGCGTCGCGTGCGCGCGGTCGCGCGCGCGCTCGGCGGCGACGAGCTGATCGTGATGAAGGTGCCGACGGCCGACCTCGAGGAGCTGCGCCCGCTGCGCCCCGACGAGCACGCGTATGGCGTGACCTACGACGAGATCGACGATTTCCTCGAAGGCAAGCCGGTTGCCGATCGCGTGTATGAAACGGTGCTGCGCTTCTACGACGGCTCGCGCCACAAGCGCGCACTGCCGTACACGATGTTCGACTGGCCGGCCACCGCATAAGCCGGCCGCCGCGCCACCGACATACCGCCGCGCGCACCGTCGCGGCTGCGCGCGGCCGACCGGCGACGGGCCACGCTACGCGCGCCCGCCCGTCTTCTTCGCCTGCAGCGCACGAATGCGCATCCGCGCGCCCGTATCGCTGACCGTCGCGTCGTACATCGTCGCGAGATCGCGCTTGAGCGCGGTGCGCGACCCGGCGTCGAGGTACACCATGTGCCCCGACGGATAGAACCGCGCGGACAGGTTCTGCCGCACCTTCTGGTCCTCCAGCGGCATCTGCTGCAGATCGATCACGGTCTGGTAGAACGGCGTGACGAAATCGTAGAAGCCGTTCGCCGACAGCACCTTCAGGTCCACGTTCAGCGCCATCACCGCGGCGAGGTCGCCGGCCGTGTAGAGAATCACGTTGCCCTGTGCATCGATGCCCTGCTGCGCGCCGGTCGGGTCGATGTGGCTGAAATCCCAGTTCTTGAAAGCCTGGTCGTTCAGGTCCGTGAACGCCGAGTTCGACGTGAACTTCAACTGCTCGTTCAGGTAGCTGTTCCACATCGCCGTATAGACGCCCGTCACGGCTGTCATCGTCGGATCGTTGCCGCCCGAATTCGGGTCGATCTTGCCGGCGATGCCCGACGAGATCCCGGTCACGCGGCCGTCGTACGAACCGAGCGCGAGCCCCTGCGCATGCAGCAGCGTCGTCAGGAACAGCGAATTGCCGCGCGTGTCGTAGCCCGCGATGTCGAGCCCCCACGATTGCAGCGTCGCCGTGTCGATGCCCGTGTATTCCGACAGTTTCCGCACGGTGGCCGGGTCCGCATGCGGCGCCGCGCGCAGCGCGCTCAGGTAGTCGGTGCGCGCGAACTGCGCGACTTCCTCGACGAACGCGCCGAGATCGCTCGGCGCCGGCTTGATGCCGAGCTTCTTGTGATACCACGCGTCGGCCGCGGCGGTCGGCAGCGTGCCGACCGGGTTGCCGGCCTGCCGGTAATCGAGGATCGACGATTGCAGCGTGACGCCGTTCAGGTCCACGCCGTCCTCGTGCAGCTTGTACGCGAGCACGCAGCTGCGCGCGGTGCCGTACGATTCGCCGAACAGGTATTTCGGCGAATTCCAGCGGTTGTTCTTCGTCAGGTAGCGCTTGATGAACTGCTTGAGCGAATCCGCATCCTGGTCGACGCCCCAGAAGTCGCGATTCTTGTTCGGCGCGACGGCCGCCGAATAGCCGGTGCCGACCGGATTGATGAACACCAGGTCGCTGTGGTCGATCATGCTGTCCGGGTTGTCTTCGATCTGGTACGGCGCGGGCGGCGTGAACCCCGGCATCGACGTCTTGATGCGCTTCGGCGCGAACGAGCCGAGCAGCACGAACACCGACGACGAGCCGGGCCCGCCGTTATAGAAGAACGTCACGGGCCGCGTTTCTTCCTTCGCGCCGTCCGCCGTGAACGCGACGTAGAAGATTTTCGCGGCCGGCTGCGAACTGCTGGGATCGACGGTCACGAGGTGGCCGACCGTCGCCGTGTACGCGATGCGCCTGCCGTCGATCAGGATCGTGTGGTGCGTGATCGCGGCCGCTTCGGTCGTGTCGGTCACCGAGTCGTCGGGGCCGTTGCCGTACGCGACCGGATCGAAGAACGGCTGGTCGCGGCCGCGGCTCAGCGCGACCGGGTTGATGGTCGGCGGCACGCCGTGCGAATTGTGGTCGCCGTGATGCAGCGGATACACGCCGCCGGAAGATGCGGAATCGATGCCCATCGTGCTGCTCCTGGAGGTGAAAAAAGACGCGGGAAGATCACCCGCGTCGAAAGTAAAGGCAGGTACCGGCGCGTCAGCTCGACGGCTTGCGCGCAAGGAGC
The DNA here is from genome assembly GCF_030504405.1 of Burkholderia sp. AU44665. Classification (NCBI taxonomy): domain Bacteria; kingdom Pseudomonadati; phylum Pseudomonadota; class Betaproteobacteria; order Burkholderiales; family Burkholderiaceae; genus Burkholderia; species Burkholderia sp. AU44665. Next base: position 96,635 of record NZ_JAUJRI010000017.1, read on the forward strand.
GCCGCCAGTTTCGCACCGTCGGGGCTGCCGAGCCCCGTGCACGCGTCCCAGCCGGCCGCGGCCGCATAGGTGCCGTTCGAGCCTTTCGTGATGTCGCGCAACGCGTCCGGATGCTTGTACAGCACCGGATTGATCCAGCCGGCCGATGCGCCGGCCGCCGCATTGATCCGCGCAATCAGCGCGGCCCACAGCGGTGCGACCGCGCTCGTGCCGCCCATCACCGCGGGCGTGCCGGCGACCGACACTTCGTAGCCCGTCTGCGGCGACGCATCGCCGGCCACGTCCGGCACACCGCGCTTGGCGAGCGGCGTGGCGGTGCCGTCGGCGCGTGCGACCTTCAGCCCCTGCTGCCACGCCGGCAGGTCGAACAGCGAACTGACGCCGCCGCCGCCCGCGCCGCCGCCCGACGCCTCGTCGTTCCACGTGACCTCGCTGCGGATGCCCTGCCCGGGCAGCGCATCGAGCTGCGTGCCGCCGCAGCCGAGCACGTACGGGCTCGACGCCGGGAAATCGACGTGATCGGCGCCATCCTGCAGCCCGTCGCCCGAGCCGCTGTCGCCCGACGCCGCGCATACGGTGATGCCCTGCGCGGCGGCCGCCTGCAGCACGCGGTTGAACGCGTGTGCCGACTGCGCCTGCCAGATCGCTTCCGGGCCGCCCCAGCTGATCGAGATCACGGAAGGCCGGTGGGTCTTGTCGGTGACGGCCGCGTTGACGGCCTGGATGAAGCCCGCGTCGCTGTTCGGCGCGAAGTAGACGGCGATCTTCGCGGCCGGTGCGATCGCGCCGGCGATCTCGATATCGAGCGCGACTTCGCCGTCCGGCCCGTTCGGATCGCCGGTCGGCGCATTGCGGCCGGTGCCGACGTTCACGTCGACGAGCGTCGGCGGTGTCGTGATCCCGAGCCCGCGGAAATACTGCTGGATGTCCGCCGCGCGATAGCCGCCGCCGAGTTCGATGATCGCGATGCATTGCCCGGCGCCGTCGCCGGCCGGAAAGTCGTACAGCGACGCAAGCTGGATCGGCGTGAACGTGACGGCCGCCCCGCCGCGCGCAGGCTTGAACGGCGGACGGAAGCGAAAATGCGGCCGCGCCTGCGGGCGGCTGTCGAGGCCGAGCACGGCGGTTACCGCGTCGCCGAGCTCGTCGGGCAGCGCGATCGGGCCCGAGCGGCCGCGATACTGACCGATCGACCGATGCTCGAAACGCTCGAGCTTCACGCTGAACGCGGCTTCGAACTGCGCGATCGTGCCGGACACCACGACGACGCTTTCGACCGGGTCGACGCGATCGACCGTCAGTTGATGACGATGCGCGAATTCCTCGGTCTTGCGGATGTCGTCGGGATTGGCGGAGAAACGCTGCGCGAATGCGTCGCGCGACACCGGTTTTGCGCGGGCGTCGCCGGTGGCGAGCTGGTGGACCAATGCATCGAGTTGCCCTTCTTCCTGCCGCCGCAACATGATCGTGACGTGGATGCGTTCTGCCGGATCGCACTGGCCGAGACACTTGGACTCGGCGACGATGCGGGGTTCACGGTCGGCTTGAAGATGCCTTGCCATGTTCAGACCCTCCTTGGTACCGCGTTGCACGGAACAGCCAGGAAATCGGACATAGCCTGCGGACGACGGTTCCGTTCGGTCAGTCGATTCGCGACGGCGCGTTTGCGACGGCGCGTTCGCGACGGCGCGTTCGCGATCACGCGAAGTCAGAGGAAGTTTAGAACAGTCAGACGATTTGCGCGCACGCCCTTCTGCGGCAAGCGTTTGCGCGAAGGCCGGCATCGCGCGGCCTGAATCGACTCGTGCATGGCCCGCCCGCGCGGCCGATCGCCCCGCCGGCGGCCATGTCGGCGCAACGCTCAGTCCATCGACAAACGCAGCGCGAAACCGATCAACGCCGCGGAGAAGGTCCAGCGCTGCACCGTCTGCGCGAGCGGATGCGCACGCATCCACGCCGCGATGCGCGACGCGCCGAACACGCACGCGAGGTCGAAGCACACGCCGGCCGCCACCAGCAGCGCACCGAGTTCGAACATCTGCCAGACGACCGGCCCGACCTCGGGCCGCACGAACTGCGGCAGCAGCACCGAGCAGAACAACAGCGCCTTCGGGTTCAACAGATTGGTCAGCAATCCCTTCACGAACGACTGCCGCAGTTCGCCCGCCGCCGCGTCGCCGTCGCCGAGCGCGAACACGGGCGAGCGGAACACCTGGATCGCGACATACGCGAGATAGAGCGCGCCGCCGTAGCGGATCACCTCGTACAGCCACGGCGCGCCGCGGATCAGCGCCGCGACGCCGCATGCCGACAGCGTCACGTGCACGGTGCGGGCGAGCGACAGGCCGGCGGCCGCCGCCATCCCCGGCCGCACGCCGCGGCCGATGCTGGTTTGCAGCACGAGCGCCATGTCCGGCCCCGGCACCGCATAAATGGCCGCCAGCGCGGCGAGATAAATCAACAGCAAATGCGTGGAAATCATGGTCTGCCCCTCGTCCTTCAATGACGATATGTTGCCGCCGAAGGCAGAGGGATTATTGGCCATTTGCGGCTCAGGAATGGCGAGTCGTAGCGGAATCCGCCACAATATCGCCGTCACGACAAGGATTACGCCAACATGATCGACCTCGACAAAACCGACCGCGCGATCCTCGCCGCGGTGCAGCGCGACGGCCGCCTGCCGATCGCGCGGCTCGCCGAATCCGTCGGCCTATCCGAGACGCCTTGCGCGCGGCGCCTCAAACGTCTGGAAAACGACGGCTACATCGAGCGCTACCGCGCGCAACTGTCGCGCCAGGCGCTCGGTTTCGGCGTGGTCGCGTTCGTGCTCGTGCGGTTCGCGACGCACGACCGCAAGGTCGCCGACCGGTTCGAACGGGAAGTGCTCGGCATCGAGCGGATCCTGGCCTGCCACAACGTCGCGGGCACCGCCGACTACCTGTTGCAGGTGGTCGCGCGCGATCTCGACGATTACGGCACGTTCCTGCGCGATTCGCTGCGGATGCTGCCGGGCGTGACGTCGATCGAATCGGCGCTGTCGCTGCGCGAGGTGAAGCACGATGCGGGGTTGCCGGTGCCGTGATGCATGGCTGGCCGGCAAGCCGCCCGCGCGCAACGCGCGTTCACCGGGTCGGCCGCGCCGGCGTCACACCACGTCGGGCGCCTGATGCGCGCGCTCGAGATCCTCGAGAAACGCTTCGACCAACGGATCGCCGCGTCCGTCGCGCGCCACGACCATGTGGAACGTGACCTCGTAGTGCAGTTGCTCCGGATTGAGCGGCGCGAGCAGGCCTTGCGCGACATAGGGCGCCGCGAAGTGCTGCGGCAGGTAGCCGAGGTGATGGCCTGACAGGATCAGCAGCGCGACGGCCTCCATGTTGTCGGCGGTCGCGGTCACGCGATCGGGCGTCGTCGACATCTGCGCTTCCGGCAGCGGATACGAGCGCCACGCCCACTCGAAGCCGGCGACGTCGGCCGGCGTCAGCGTGCCGGCGCCGTCGAACAGCGGATGGCCGCGGCCGCAGTACGCGACCTGCCGCTCGATGAACAGCGGCGTGTAGTGCAGCGTCGGCACGCGATGCCAGAAATAGCCGACCGCGATCTGGATCTCGTTGCTCAGCAGCTTTTCCTCGAGATCGCCGGGCGCGCGCACCGAAATCGAGAAGCGCACGGCCTCGTCGCGCGTGCGGAACGCGGCGATGGCTTCGGCGATCCGCGCGTTCTGGCTCACCGGCGTATGGCCGATCAGGCCGATGTTCAGCGTGCCGACCAGTTGGCGATCCATGTGCCGCGCGGCCATCCCGAATTCGTCGAGCGCCGCGAGCAGCTTGCGGCTCATCGCGTGGAACCGTTCGCCCTTCGGCGTGAGCCGGAAGCCGCTGCGGCCGCGCTCGCACAGCCGGTAGCCGAGCCGCGTCTCGAGCGACGACAGCTGCGCGCTGATCGTCGACTGGCCGACGTTCAGTATCGCCTGCGCGGCCGACACGCCGCCCGCGTCCGTGACCGCGAGAAACACGCGGATCAACCGCAGATCGAGGGTCGACAGATTCCCCAGCACGTTCATCCCCTTCCATACATCGATGAAGATCGATGTTTACGTCGATATCTTCGCATTCTTCTTTGCCGCCGGAGCGCGTAAAACTGTGCGCCAGGCCGTGTCGCATGATACGGCAACCCCACACCGGAAGAGACGAACCCATGAACGACCACACCCATTTCCAGCCGCTCGGCGGCAATGAAATGCCGCGCTCCGGCGGCATCGCGACGATGATGCGCCTGCCGCACGTGGCGAGCGCCGAAGGCCTCGACGCATGTTTCGTCGGCGTGCCGTTCGATCTCGGTACGTCGAACCGCACCGGCGCGCGCTTCGGCCCGCGCCAGATCCGCACCGAATCCGTGCTGCTGCGCCCGTACAACATGGCCACGCGCGCGGCGCCCTTCGATTCGCTGCAGATCGCCGACATCGGCGACGTCGCGATCAACCCGTACAACCTGCACGATTCGATCGCCCGCATCGAGGCCGCGTACGACGCGATTCTCGAGCACGACTGCAAGCCGATCACACTCGGCGGCGATCATACGATCGCGCTGCCGATCCTGCGCGCGATCCACCGCAAGCACGGCAAGGTTGCATTGATCCACGTCGATGCACACGCCGACGTGAACGATACGATGATGGGCGAAAAGATCGCGCACGGCACGCCATTCCGCCGCGCGGTCGAGGAAGGGTTGCTGCACGGCGACAAGGTCACGCAGATCGGCCTGCGCGGCACCGGCTACGCGGCCGAGGATTTCGACTGGTGCCGGGAGCAGGGCTTCCGCGTCGTCCAGGCCGAGGAATGCTGGAACAAATCGCTCGCGCCGCTGATGGAAGAAGTGCGCGCGCGCATCGGCGACACGCCCGTCTACATCACGTTCGACATCGACGGCATCGACCCGGCCTACGCACCGGGCACCGGCACGCCGGAAATCGCGGGCCTCACGGTGCCGCAAGCGCTCGAGATCATCCGCGGCGCGAAGGGGCTGAACATCGTCGGCTGCGATCTCGTCGAAGTCGCGCCGCCGTACGACCCGTTCGGCACCACGGCGCTGCTCGGCGCGAACCTCGCGTACGAGCTGCTGTGCGTGCTGCCGGGCGTCGCCTACCGCGACTGATCCCGGCGCCGCCACTATTCCAAATCAGAGGATTCCAGAGGAGCACACACCAAGATGGGGACTTCCGTCAAGCAACCGAAGCGTGCGGCGCTCGCTTCGTTCGTCGGCACCACGATCGAGTGGTACGACTTCTATAGTTATGCGACCGCCGCCGCCATCGTGTTCGGGCCGCTGTTCTTTCCCGGCGAAAACCGCTTCATCAGCCTGCTCGCATCGTTCGGCTCGTTCGCGGTCGGTTTCTTCGCGCGGCCGCTCGGCGGCGTGATGTTCGGCTATCTGGGCGACCGCTTCGGCCGCAAGCGCTCGCTGCTCGCGACGCTGATGCTGATGGCCGTGTCGACGGTCGCGATCGGCCTGCTGCCCACCCATGCGCAAGCCGGCGTGATCGCACCGATCCTGCTCGTGCTGATGCGCGTGCTGCAAGGCATCGCGGTCGGCGGCGAATGGGGCGGCGCGGTGCTGCTCGCCGGCGAGCATGCACCCGAGGGCAAGCGCACGTTCTTCGCGTCGTTCGCGCAGTTGGGCAGCGCGAGCGGCCTGATCCTGTCGATGCTCGCGTTCGGCGCGATCAGCACGCTGTCGAAGGACGACATGATGAGCTGGGGCTGGCGCGTGCCGTTCCTCGCGAGTTCCGTGCTGCTGATCGTCGGCTTCGTGATCCGCGCGAGCGTGTCGGAATCGCCCGAGTTCGAGGAAGTCAGGAAGAGCGGCAACATCGCGCAAAAACCGCTGCGCGAAGCGCTCAAGGTCTGGCCGCTGCTGCTGCTCGCGATCGGCGCGAACGTTTACGGGATCGCCGGCGTGTATTTCAGCAACATCTTCATGATCAGCTATGCGACGCAATTCCTGTCGCTCGACCGGTCGATGGTGCTGCATTGCATGACGATCGTCGCGGTGCTGCAGTTCGTCGTGCAGCTCGCGGCCGCGTTCCTCGCGCAGCGCTTCGGCACCACGCGCGTGCTGCTGATTACCGGCGCCTGGGCGATGATCGTCCCGTTCGTGATGCTGCCGCTCGTGCACCTGGGCACGCCGGTGTCGATCACGATCGGCGTCGGTCTCGCGACGCTCGCGGAATCGGGCTACTACTCGGTCGTCGCGGGCTTCGTCAGCGGCATCTTCGTCGCGCGGATCCGCTATACGGCGATCTCGATCGCGTACCAGGTGTGCGGCGCGCTCGCCGGCGGCCTCACGCCGCTGGTCGCGACCATCATCGCGCAGCACGCCGCGCCGCAATGGTGGCCGCTCGCGCTCCAGTACACGAGTGCGGCCGTGCTGTCGTCGCTCTGCGTGTGGCTGATCTCGCGCCGCGTCCGCATCGACGATGCGGGTGCGCCCGGCAAGACGAACGACGCGCTGCCGCGCGGCACGCGCACCGCGTAGCGCTCGACGCGTGGTGCACATCCATGCATGACAAAAAACGACCCGCTGCCGCGGGTCGTTTTTTCGTCCGATCGTCGATCGCGACGGTACCGCACCGCGTTCGCTGCGTCACTGCACCTGATTGCGCAGCGTCTTCGCGGCGGCGACCATGTTCGTCAGCGCCGGAATCACTTCCGCCCACTGCCGCGTCTTCAGCCCGCAATCCGGGTTCACCCACAGACGTTCCGCCGGAATCCGTTCGGCCGCCTTCTTCATCAACCCGACGATGTGATCCTGCGTCGGAATGTTCGGCGAATGGATGTCGTACACGCCCGGCCCGATTTCATTCGGATACTTGAACGTGTCGAACGCGTCGAGCAGCTCCATGTCCGAACGCGACGTCTCGATCGTGATCACGTCGGCATCCATGTCGGCGATCGACGCGATGATGTCGTTGAATTCCGAATAGCACATGTGCGTGTGGATCTGCGTATCGTCCTGCACCCCGTTCGCGGCGATGCGGAACGACTCGACGGCCCACTTCAGGTATTCGCTCCATTGCGCGCGGCGCAACGGCAGACCTTCGCGCAGCGCCGCTTCGTCGATCTGGATCACGCGCACGCCCGCCTTCTCGAGATCGAGCACTTCGTCGCGGATCGCCAGCGCAAGCTGGTAGCACGATACCGAGCGCGGCTGGTCGTCACGCACGAACGACCAGTTCAGGATCGTCACCGGGCCGGTCAGCATGCCCTTCATCGGCTTGTCCGTCAGTGACTGCGCATAGGCGATCCACTCGACCGTCATCGCCTTCGGGCGGCTGATGTCGCCGAACAGGATCGGCGGCTTCACGCAGCGCGAACCGTACGACTGCACCCAGCCGAACTGGCTGAACGCGTAGCCGTCGAGTTGCTCCCCGAAGTATTCGACCATGTCGTTGCGCTCGGCTTCGCCATGCACGAGCACGTCGAGTTCGAGCGACTCCTGTTCGCGCACGCTGCGTTCGATCTCGGCCTGCATCGCCGTGCGATAGCCGGCTTCGTCCAGCGCGCCGGCCTTGAACCGGCTGCGCGCCTGGCGGATCTCGGCGGTCTGCGGGAACGAACCGATCGTCGTCGTCGGAAACGCCGGCAGGTTCAGTCGCGCCGACTGCTTCGACGCACGCTGCGTATAGGGGCTCGCACGGTTGCCGAGCTGCGCGTCGATGCGCGCGATCGCGGCCTTCACCGCCGGGTTGTTCACGCGCGGCGAGCGGCGGCGCGAGTCGATCGCGGCGGCATTCGCGGCGAGCGCGTCGGCCACCTTGTCGCGGCCTTCGTTCAGCGCGGTCGCGAGCACCTTCAGCTCGTCGAGTTTCTGCAGCGCGAACGCGAGCCACGAGCGGATTTCCGCGTCGAGCTTCTCCTCGCTCGCGAGATCGACCGGCACATGCAGCAGCGAGCACGACGGCGCGAGCCACAGCCGGTCGCCCAGTTGCTTCGCGAGCGGTTCGAGCCAGTCGAGCGTCGCGTTCAGGTCGGTCTTCCAGATGTTGCGGCCATTGATCGCGCCCACCGACAGCACGCGGTCGGCCGGCAGTTCACGCACCAGCGCGTCGACTTCGTCGCGTGCGTTGATCGCGTCGATATGCAGGCCGTCGACCGGCAGCGACGCCGCGAGCGTCAGGTTGTCCTGAAGCTGGCCGAAGTACGTGGCGAGCAGCAGCTTGATGCGGCGCGTTTCCAGCGCCGCATACGCGGTGCGCAATGCCTGGCGCCATTCGGCATCGAGCTCGGTCACGAGAATCGGCTCGTCGATCTGCACCCATTCGACGCCCTGCGCGGTCAGCGTGTCGAGCAGCGCGCCGTACACCGGCAGCAGCTTCGGCAGCAACGCGAGGCGATCGGAATCGTCCTTCGACTTGCCGAGCCACAGGTACGTGACGGGGCCGAGAATCACCGGTTTCGCGCGCACGCCCTGCGCGTTCGCTTCGGCCAGTTGCTGCAGCAGACGCGACGGATCGAGCGAGAAATTCGTATCCGCGTGGAACTCCGGCACGATGTAGTGGTAGTTCGTGTCGAACCACTTCGTCATTTCGCCGGCCGCGACACCGCCGCAGCACGCCGCATGTTCTTCCGCCGACTGCGCCGAACGGCCGCGCGCGACGCGGAAATAGTTGTCGAGCGCATCGCCGTGGAAGTCCTGCACGCGCTTCGGCAGGTTGCCGAGCGTGAAGCTCATGTCGAGCACCTGGTCGTAGAACGCGAAGTCGCCGATCGGTGCGAGATCGAGATCGCGCTGGTCGTGCCAGTGGCGCCGCCGCAACTCGGCGCCGAGCGCCTTCAGTTCGTCGCGCGACGATTCGCCCTTCCAGTAGCGTTCGAGACCGAACTTGAGTTCGCGCTTCGCGCCGATGCGCGGAAAACCGAGGTTGTGTGTCGTGACCATGAAGCTGCCATCCAGAGAAAAATGAAGATCCGGCAGCCATCATAGGGATTTCAAACCATGAAATAAAATGGCATTATTTCATTCATCCATTAACATTCTTCATGTATTCGTGGAATGAGCGCCATCCATGCTGGAACGATTCCATCTCGTCGTCATTCGTGAAGTCGAGCGCCAGGGCTCGCTGACCGCGGCGGCCAATGCACTGCACCTCACGCAGTCGGCGCTCAGCCATACCGTCAGGAAAATCGAGCAGCAGCTCGGCACACCGATCTGGGACCGGGAAGGCCGCGGCCTGCGGCTCACGCAGGCCGGGCAGTATCTGCTGAAGCTGGCGAACCGGCTGCTGCCGCAGTTCGAGCTCGCCGAGGAACGGATGAGGCAGTACGCGAAAGGCGAGCGCGGCACGCTGCGCATCGGGATGGAGTGCCACCCGTGCTACCAGTGGCTGCTGAAGGTCGTGTCACCGTACCTGTCGCGCTGGCCCGACGTCGACGTGGACGTGAAGCAGCGCTTCCAGTTCGGCGGCATCGGCGCGCTATTCGGTTACGACATCGACGTGCTGGTGACGCCCGATCCGCTGAACAAGCCGGGGCTGCGTTTCGATCCCGTGTTCGACTACGAACAGGTGCTCGTGGTCGCGGATTCGCACCGGTTCGCGCATGCCGACTACGTGACGCCCGCGCAGCTGGCCGACGAGATCCTGATCACGTACCCGGTCGAAACCGATCGGCTCGACATCTACAACCAGTTCCTGACGCCGGCCGGCATCGTGCCGAGGCGGCACAAGTCGATCGAGACGACCGACATCATGTTGCAGATGGTCGCGAGCGGGCGCGGCGTGGCCGCGCTGCCGCGGTGGCTCGCGGACGAGTACGCGGACCGGATGCCGGTCGTGCCGGTCAAGCTCGGCAAGAAGGGCATCGCGAAGCAGATCTTCCTCGGCATCCGTGAAGCGGATGCATCGATTGACTATCTGGCGGCGTTCGTCGCGCTGGCGCGCGAATCGACGTGGAGCGCGCCGCGCATGCTGCGCTAGGTGCGCCCGGTTGCCCCGCGCGTCAGGCGGCGCGCATTCCCGCGCGCTCGCCGCGCTCGACCCATGCACCGAACAGCAGGCCGATCGTCGTCCACATGATCACCTGCATGCCGATGGCCGCCACGCGGAATTTCCACAGCAAGGCCGCCGGGAAATCGGCCGGCAACTCGCTGACCGACGGCAGCCCGATCTGCACGGCCGCGATGATCGCGACGAACACGAGCCCGGCGACGATCGATGCGTTCCACTGCCCGAGCTTTGCCAGCAAATGGCGGCGCACGCTGACCGAGAACACCATCGTCGCGACCGAGATCGCGATCATCAGGAAAAACAGGCCCGTGCGATAGCCGATCGTGTCGGGGTCGCCGACCGACGGCGGATTGGCCGGGTACTTGAGGTTCGGCACGATCACGAGCGCGACGAACGCCCCCAGCGCGAGCCACGCGGCAAGCGGGCGCGCCGGCAGGCGGCTGCCGCGCCCGTACGCATACGCGAAGACCAGCGAGAACAGCCCGCCGAATGCCGCGCCGTAGGTCACGACGCCCGTCAGCAGCCCGAGGCCGGCCTGCGTATGGCGGCTGACCAGCTCGGGCTCCGGCGCCTCGCCTTGGGCGGCGGTGGTTTTTTCCTCGAAGGCGATTGCCTGATCGACTTGCGGTTCGCCGACGATTTTCGCGAAACCGAACGTGAGGAGGCCCGCGGCGATGCCGGCGAGCATCCCGCGCATGAGCAGCTTTCCGACCATCTTTTACTCCGCGTCAGTGGCAGGGAAAGCCGAGCAGATGGCGGCCGTCGTGGACGAATTCGTGTACGACCATGCCCGGCACGAGCGACGTCGCGCCCTGTTCCGCACCGACGAAATAGAGTGCGAGCAGCAGGATCAGGCCGACGAACACGGCCCACGGCAACAGCTCACGGACGGGGATGGGTGCCGGCACGACCGCCGGCTTCAGCACTGCTTCGCTCATGGATGCACCTCAGGGGAATCGCGCCCCGACAAATGATGGATGGGTACGAAGGCAGGTCTGGCTTCCGGGATCATCGATTTTCCGGTTACAGTGGCGCGACCGCGCCGGAATTGCACCGGCTTCCGCGCTTCGTATCGGGCGAATTGTACGCGCGAACGTTCGCGTATTGAAGCGATGCCACATGGGCAAGCACATCCCGTTCCGGATCATCCGACAACCGACATGACCCTGCCTGCCTCGCTGCGCCTGATCGCGCACGCATCGACCCGCGCCATGCGCACCGGCACGTTTCCCGACGCCGATCCGCTCGACGCACTCGGGCTCGCCGAAGCCGCTGCGTTGCGCGGCCGATGGATGGGCGTTGCCGGCTCGCTCGTGCTGTGCAGCCCGGCACGCTGCGCAAGGCAGACGGCCGACGCACTCGGGCTGCACGCCGATATCGACGATGCGCTGCGCGACCTCGACTACGGCAACTGGCGTGGCAAGCGGCTGCACGATCTCGCGCGCGACCTGCCCGACGAACTTGCAGCATGGATCGGCTCGCCGTCCGCGTCGCCGCATCGCGGCGAATCGTTCGACGCCGCCGCGCATCGGGTCGGCACATGGCTGGCCGCATTGCCGCGCGATCGCGATGTCGTCGCGATCACGCATGCACCGATCGTCCGCGCGGCCATCGCGCACGTGCTGCGGATGGATCGCGAGGCGGCCGCCCGCCTCGACGTCGCGCCGCTGTCGTGCACGACGTTCGTCGCGTCGCCCGGCGGCTGGACGTTGGCCGCGACAGACGACGTGCACGACACGGGTGCGTAGGCCACTGTCTCGTTCACGATGTGGGTAGACGATGCGCCCCGACGCGTCACATGCCGCCGCTTGCCTTACATCCCGTAAGACGCACCGTTCGTCGTCCCGACTGTCATCAAACTGACTGCTAGCCGCAGCTAGGATCGGACGCGGTTCCCTCACGAGATGCCGTCATGAATCAACCCGCTTCGTCCTCCCCGCACCATCCCGGCTCCGTCGCACGCAACAGGCAGATCGGTTATGCCGCATTTCTGCTGGTGCTCGTGCTCGGCGCCGTCTATATCGCCACGCACTTGCTCGCCGATCTGGCGCCGGTCCGCGAAGGGACGCTGTTCCCGTATCTGCTGCTCGGCGCCGCGCTGCTGATCGCGCTCGGCTTCGAATTCGTCAACGGCTTCCACGACACCGCGAATGCGGTCGCCACCGTGATCTATACGCACTCGCTGACGCCGAACGTCGCAGTGATCTGGTCGGGCATGTGGAACTTCCTCGGTGTGATGGTCTCGAGCGGTGCCGTCGCCTTCGGCATCCTGCAGTTGCTGCCGGTCGAACTGATCCTGCAGGTCGGCAGCGGCGCGGGCTTCGCGATGGTGTTCGCACTGCTGATCGCCGCGATCGTCTGGAACCTCGCGACCTGGTATTTCGGATTGCCGTCTTCGAGCTCGCATACGCTGATCGGCTCGATCATCGGCGTGGGGCTGATGAACCAGCTGATGCACGGGCCGTCCGGCACGAGCGGCGTCGACTGGGGCCAGGCACTCGGCGTCGGCAAGTCGCTGCTGCTCTCGCCGATCGTCGGTTTCCTGTGTGCATCGCTGCTGCTACTCGCGCTGAAGGCCGTCGTGCGGATTCCCGAGCTGTACAAGGAACCGCCGAAGGATCAGCCGCCGCCGTTCTGGATTCGCTGCCTGCTGATCCTCACCTGCACCGGCGTGTCGTTCGCACACGGGTCGAACGACGGGCAAAAAGGAATGGGCCTCATCATGCTGATCCTGATCGGCACGGTGCCCACCGCGTATGCGCTGAACAAGGCCGTCACGCCCGCCGAATCGCAGACCTTCGTGGCCGTCGCGAACCAGGCGGCCGCGACGTTCGGGAAGTACACGAACGGCGTCGCGCCGTCCGCGAACCCGCGCGCCGATGTCGAACACTACGTGCAGCATCGTGAACTGACGCCCGCCGTGCTGCCGGCCGTCGCGCAGTTATCCACGTCGCTCGCGACCGCCGTCGGCGCGTCGGGCTCGATGGCGGCCGTGCCGCAGCGCGACGTCGACAACGTGCGCAACACGATGTATCTCGTCTCCGAAGCCATTCGCCTGATCGAGAAGTCGGGCCAGCCCGCGTTCGCGGCCAACGACAAGCTCGCGATCAACAACTATCGCACGCAGCTCGACCACGCGACCAAATTCATTCCGACGTGGGTAAAGGTCGCCGTCGCGATCGCGCTGGGTCTCGGCACGATGGTCGGCTGGAAGCGGATCGTCGTGACCGTCGGCGAAAAAATCGGCAAGCAGCATCTGACGTACGGACAGGGCGCATCGGCCGAACTCGTCGCGATGCTGACGATCGGCGCCGCCGACGTGTACGGGTTGCCCGTATCGACGACTCACGTGCTGTCGTCGGGTGTCGCGGGCACGATGGCGGCGAACGGCTCCGGCTTGCAATGGAGCACGGTGCGCAGCCTCGTCCTCGCATGGGTGCTGACGCTGCCGGCGTCGATCGCGCTGGCGGCCGGGCTTTACTGGTTGTTCCGGTCGCTGGCCTGATCGCGGACGCGGCGGGTGGCGGGCGATCGCCGGCTATCCGCCGCGGCAGGTGGGATATGGCGCTTCTCCGCTTCTCCGCTTCTCCGCTTCTCCGCTTCTCCGCTTCTCCGCTTCTCCGCTTCTCCGCTTCTCCGCTCCGGCACGTCGCAACATTCAGTGTGTCGATGCCGCGCCTTCAATGCTTCCTGGCCCGAATTAAAGCGCAAGATCTGGAGCGTATCGGCATGTGGACGCCGCTAGACTGGGTTCATCGACTTTCATCGTGAATCCGACCGTGCGCGACCGCACGACGCCGCACTGCCGATGCCCCGAGGTACGCCCGTGAACATTGCCGATCTGCAACCCGCCGTCGACTCGCAGGACATCGCGCAACGCGTCGACACCCTCGACTGGTCGAGCGTCGATGCCGAGCTCGATCGCTACGGATGCGCGCGCGTGCCGGGCCTGATGTCGGCACGCGAGTGCGATGCACTCGCGTCGCTCTATCCGCGCGATGCGCTCTATCGTTCACGCGTCGTGATGGCGCGGCACGGCTTTGGCCGCGGCGAGTACAAGTATTTCGCATATCCGCTGCCCGCGGTCATCGCCGAGCTGCGCGCGACGATCTACCCGCATCTCGCGCCGATCGCGAATCGCTGGAACCAGGCGCTCGGATGCGACGTCCGTTATCCGAAAGACCATGCGACGTTCCTAGACCGCTGCCACGCAGCGGGACAGACGCGACCGACACCGCTGATCCTGCAATACGGTGCCGACGACTACAACTGCCTCCATCAGGACCTGTATGGCGAGCACGTGTTTCCGCTGCAGGTCGCGATCCTGCTGTCGGCGCCGGGCCGCGATTTCAGTGGCGGGGAATTCGTGCTGACGGAACAGCGACCACGCATGCAGTCGCGTGCGGAAGTGGTGCCGCTGACACAAGGCGACGCGGTGATCTTCGCGGTACACGGCCGGCCCGTGCAGGGAACCCGCGGCGTCTATCGCGTCAACCTGCGGCACGGCGTCAGCCGGATTCGAAGCGGCCACCGCCATACGGTCGGCATCATCTTCCATGACGCGCAGTAGGGAGGTAGTGGATAGCGGGCATTGGGCATCGGGACGGACGGCTGCTGTCTCGTCCCGCCCCTGTCGCGCATCGCATGCATGGTCGCCGCGGCACCGCACGCTATCGTTCCGAGAGCGTTCCGACAAAGCACGATCGACCAGAAGGCCGCGTGCCCGCAATGACTGAATACCGATTGCGCCGACCGTCAAGCGATCCACGCAGAAACGAATCGGCCCTTCGGGGTGAGTGCTGCAAAACATCCGCGCTCACCTGTCGCCCCGCCAATACGATTGCCAGTCCGGCCTATCCTCGCGCCATGTTGGCCCGCAGCCGGTCGCCGGCATCGGAGGCAAGCCGTGCATAGCCCGGCAACGTCAGCAGCGCGAGCACGCCCGCTGCGACGAACGCCCAGCGGAAATCGTCGAGCACGTAGTGCATGCCGGCCGCGTCGCCGCGCCCCCATGCCGCGAGCCGCAGCGACAATGCACCGAACGCGATCCCCATCCCGATCGTCATCTGCTGCGCGGCGCTCCACAGCGTGCTGGCCGCGCTCGTTTGCTGAGGCGGGATATCCGCATAGGCCAGCGTCGCGAGCGTCGTGAACTGCATCGAACGCGTGAGCCCGTAGACGAATACGACGAACAGCGTGATCGCCAACGGCGTCGACGCAGTCAGCCAGCCGCATGCGATCGTGAAAATGCCGACGATCGTGACGTCGACGAGCGCAACGCGCCGGAAGCCGTAACGATCAAGGATCCACGACGTGCCCGCCTTCATCCCGAGATTGCCGAGCGCGCTCGCGAGCAGCAGCAGGCCGGACTGAAACGGCGATAGCCCGAAGCCGATCTGGAACAACAGCGGCAGCAGGTACGGGACGGCGTTGATCGCCATCCGCGTGATCGAGCCGGTGATCACGGTCACCGAGAACGTCGGCACCTTCAGCGTCGTGAAATCGAGCAGCGGATGCGCGCAGCGTCGCGCATGCTGCCAAGCGGCAATGCCGAACAGCACGCTCGCGCCCACCAGGACACCCGCGCGCGTGAAATCGACATCCTGCTGGCCGGCCGCTTCGGTGCCGATCAACAGGCAGGTCAATGCGCCGCCGGCCAGCACGAAGCCGACCCAGTCGAGCGGCCGTTGCTCGTCGGCCCGCGTATTCCGGACCATCAGCCACGTACAAACGAGCGCGGCAAGGCCGAACGGGACGTTCAACAGGAAGATCCATCTCCACGATGCATAGGTCGTGATGAAGCCGCCGATCGGCGGCCCGACGACGGGCGCGACGATCCCCGGCCACGTGATCGTCGCGATCGCGCGCATCAGCCTCGCCTTCTCGGTACTGCGCACGACGATCATCCGCCCGACGGGCACCATCATCGCCCCGCCGACACCCTGGAGCAGCCGGGCAGCCGTAAACGACATCACCCCTTCGGACAGCCCGCACAGCACCGACGCACCGGTAAAGACGACGATCGCACTCGCAAAGACGGTGCGTGAACCATAGCGATCCGCGATCCAGCCGCTGATCGGGATGAATACCGCCAGCGCCAGCATGTAGGCCGTCATCCCGAGGCTCAGTGCGTTCGGTCCGACGCCGAAGGAGCGGGCCATTTGCGGCAGCGCGGTCGCGATCACCGTCGTGTCGAGGTACTCCATGAAGAAGGTCGCGGCGACGAGATACGGCAAGAAGTCGGTCGTCCGACCACCTTGAGCGGGGCTGTCAGTCATGAACGATGCGGAAGACGGAATGCAAAAAGCGCCGACCGCCGGCGGATGCAGGCAAGCACCGGGGAATCGGGACGAGCGATGATATTACCCCGAAGGGCTTGCTTCCCGCTCTGCCGGGCATGTCGCGCGAATGAACTTTATGCGCATAGATTTCTATGATGATTTCGTGCTGCGATCGCCGAGCAGTGCGCATGACGCAGCGCCTCGAAGGAGAGGCAGATGCAGGGATTTTCGTCAGTAGGCAGTATTCATCGATCATTGTCGATCAACATCGCTCATCATCAGCCATCGCAACATCGTCGGCGAATGTGCAATATTGGCCAGATCGATCCTGAAGACGGATGGTACGGTTAGCGGAAGGAGGTGCTGGGAGTTTCAGGACGGTACAACGGCCACTACCCGAGAATAACGGAGCGCAGGATTGACCGGTCTGCACTGCTATTCATTACGTCGCAGCGGGACTCGGCGTAGGTAGCCTCGGTAATGCTTCGCCGCCGGCCTTTTCGGGATGCCGAAATGCAAAAACCCCCGCCTTGTTGGGCGGGGGTTCTTGGCTTAGGGAGCCTGACGATTACCTACTTTCACACGGGAATCCGCACTATCATCGGCGTAGAGTCGTTTCACGGTCCTGTTCGGGATGGGAAGGGGTGGGACCGACTCGCTATGGTCATCAGGCAAAGAGGGTTGTTCTGCTGGCGTGGCCAACAGAACCAATCTGGGAAGAAGCAGTAATTTTGAGTTGTGTGTATCACACACGAGAATCCAACTTGTCGCTTTGGATCGCGGCCAGTGCTTACACACGGCGCAGATCTATAAGGCAGACTTGTTATAGGATCAAGCCTTACGGGCAATTAGTATCAGTTAGCTGAACGCATTACTGCGCTTACACACCTGACCTATCAACGTCCTGGTCTCGAACGACCCTTCAAGGGGATCTAGTCCCCAGGGATATCTCATCTTAAGGCGAGTTTCCCGCTTAGATGCTTTCAGCGGTTATCTCTTCCGAACATAGCTACCCGGCGATGCCACTGGCGTGACAACCGGTACACCAGAGGTTCGTCCACTCCGG